>NZ_JBFAXC010000003.1:0-1022700 GCF_040680615.1 Nocardia sp. NPDC052001
AAGAGCCTCAGCCAAACCTTCTCCGCCGTCTCGAAACTGGCCGACGAGCTCAATGGCGGCGCCGATCCGGCCCAGCAGGGTCGCATCGGCGCCGGGCGGACAGGGACAAGGCGGGCAGCAGAGCCAAAGCGGACCCGGACAGGGTGGACCGCAAGGCCAAGGTGCACCCGGGCAGGTTGGGCCACAGGGTAAGGGTGGACCTGCCCAGGGTGGTCCGGGCGGCGTGCCGATGACCAAGCCGGGTGGGGTGGGGGCGCCGGGGTTGGCCGGAGCCGCAGCGGGTGCAGCCGGTGGTGCGCAGGGAGTGGCGGGTGTTCAGGGGGTTGGACAGCGGCCTCAGGATGCTCAGTGGGCTCAGGAATCGCAGCGGCCCCAGGATGGGCAGGGGGCGCCGCGGCCGATTGCCACGCCGCAGCGGGTGCCCGCGGCCGGTGAGAGCGATGCCGCGCCCGCGAAAGCCGGTGCGGGAAGCAAGAATCGGGTGTTGTTGCTGGCGGGGATCGCGGCGGCGGTGGTGATCGCGGTGATCATCGGCATCGTGGTGATGGTGGCCGGAGGGTCGGACAATTCGCCGGAGACGCAGGTGAAGAGCGCTATTTCGACGTACACCGATGGGCTGGCGACCGGGGATCTGGAGAAGTTGCGCGGGATCACCTGCGGTGCGCAGCATGACTTCTATCAGAAGATCTCGGCTGATCAGTTCGCCGGTGTGTATCGAACTTCCAAGGAGCAGAAGAGCATTCCGGTGGTGAAGAGTGTGGATGCCATCCGGATCACCGGTGATGCCGCGCTGGCGCAGGCGACCGTCTACACCGAGGCGGATCCGTCCAAGCAGTCGGCGCGCACGTTCGACCTGCAGCGCACCTCCGATGGGTGGAAGGTCTGTGATCCGGCCAACGGATAGCGGATCTCGACTAACGGATCGGACCCTCGCGCAGATGTTCTGATCGGGCGGGTGGCGCATTAGCGCCCCTGCCCGCGACGAACATCACATACACCTGGTCAACAGTCCGACTCGCCAGTAATATGGCGCAGATTGTCTGGGCCAGCCACGATGGGGTGTCGGCGCCTCCACCGGCGGTAAGCCGTGGTTTTGTGCTGACACCGATCGGGCACGGTCCTACCGGGTTTCGATTGTGCAGGGAGCTGAACCATGCCGGAGACGGCCGAGGCGATTGCCGCCACCACCGCCACCGATCTGGTCGGTCGGCATTTTCGCGTACGTGACCATTACGACGTCGGCCGGGAGAAGATCCGCGAGTTCGCACGCGCCGTGCGCAACCACCACCCCGCCCACCACCGCGAGGACGATGCGCTCGCGCTCGGTTACGCCGGGCTGCTGGCCTCGCCGACCTTCGCGTCCGTCATCGGCGCCGCCACCACCCGTTCGCTGATCGGCTCCGTGCTCACCGAGTACGACGTCTCGCAGTTCATGCAGACCGATCAGATCTTCGAGTACCACCGCCCGATCCTGGACAACGACCTGCTGTCGGTCGATGTGCTGATCGAGCAGATCCGTTCCTACGGCGATAACGACTTCCTCACCGTCAAGGTGACCATGAGTGATGCCGACGCGCTGCCGGTGCTGGTCGCGACCACCACCATCGTGGCCCGCAAGGGTGTCGAGATCGATCCGGCCGCCGTGGAGACCGTTTCGGGCGTGCTCATGCACGGCCATGTTCCCGAGGATCAGGCCACCGATCCGACCGGGCTCATCCTGCTCGCGCCGGAGGATGTCGCGGAATTGCGCGATCCCGCCCCCGCGCTGCCGGTGCAGACCACCCCGACCGCCGCGACGCTGGCCGCGGGCACCGAACTGCCGCCCGGCAAGGTGCCCGTCACCCGCGGCGATCTGGTGAATTACGCGGGCGTCTCGGGCGATCCGAACCCGATCCACTTCAGCGATGCCGCCGCCCAACTGGTCGGCCTGCCGACCGTGGTCGCGCACGGCATGCTCACCATGGGCCTGACCGCCAGCTACCTGGTGAACTGGCTGGGCGATCCGGCCGCGCTGAGCAAGTTCAGCGTGCGCTTCTCCGGTTTCGTCCCGGTGGAGCCGACCGCGCCGACCTTCGTCGATTTCACCGGCAAGGTGAAGTCGGTGGACGCCGAAACCGGTTCCGCCACCATCGTTCTCGGCGCGACCTCGGAGGGCAAGAAGCTCTTCGGCCGCGCCGTAGCCGAGGTCCGGCTCTCCTGACGCACTGAAACCGCTTGGGCGGCATCGCGATCGGATCGCGGTGCCGCCTTTCGCGTCAGTTCAGGGTGGCGTGCATCAGGTAGACGTTGTAGTCGCTCCAGGTCGACATGGTGAAGTAGAGCTCGTTGCCGGTCGACCAGGGGTGAATGAAACCGCCGTAGAGTTCCGGGAATTGCATCGCGCTCACCGTCGCCGCGCCCGGGGACCAGACGCCCTGCGGTGAATCCGATTCGCGCACAACGAGAGCCGCCTTCGCGGTGTCCAGGTAGCTCATCTGCCAGATCTTGCGCACGGCGTCGTAGCGCACGGACAGTTCCGCCACCGGAGCGTCGACAATCGGTGTGGCGGAGGTGTATCCGCCGACCGGGGTCCATTCACCATCGCGCCAGTACTGGTACGCGGTGGTGTTGAGCACCTGATCCTTCGGCACCCGCGCCAGGCCCACCGAGGCCAGGCGGGTATTGGGCGTACCGAACATGTAGACGTAGTCGCCCGCCGGGACCATGGCCGAGACCTGGAAGTTGGAGACGCCGAAGATGTTGTCCCACTTGGCGTGTGCGTCCTTGGTCCAGGTACGGCCGTGATCGTCGGAGTAGGCGATGCCGCCGTAGTTGGTGTACCAGGTGCCCGGGATGCTGTTCCAGGTGCGAATGGACATGTAGCTCATGTACTGCCGGTCGCCGAGTGCGAAACCGGAGGTCGGGATGGTGGTGATCTCGATATTGTCGAGCTTCTTGCTGGACAGCAGTTCGGTGGCGTGACAGCGCGAGTCGGTGACCATGCTGTCGAAGGTGACGCCGTCCGCGAGGTTCTTGTCGGTGCTGAAGGCGAGCAGGTTGCTGCGCCAGTCCTCGCCCATACCGCCGGGCGGATGGAAGTCGTGGCCGACGGTGTCACCGAAGGCCATGGCGATCTCGCCGGGTGCGCTCTCCCACATGATGCCCAGGTCGGTGCCCTGCACCTGCCAGCGCTTATCGGTGCGGTTGATGGAATTGGCCCCGGTCAGCTTGGCGACCTCGCGGACGTCGGTGACCTGCGGCATGGCCCGGGCGGGCGTCAGCGGCGCGGCTTCGACGCCGGGGTGCGCGGGTTCGGGTCCGGGTGGCACGGCGGGCGGATTCGGGTTGGGGAAGGCGAAATTGAACGGCTGCGGATGCAGGATGAGGCGCGGAATGCCCAGCTGCTCATTGAGACTCGGCGGCGGGGCGGGCAGATCGGTGAGATCCGGGCAGGGGTTCACGCACGGATCGCTGGGCAGCTCCATATCGATCCGCTTGGTGTTCTCGACCGGCGGTCCGGGGTCGACGGTGACGACCGGATAGGTGATCGGCACCTCGACGGTTTTCGGCACCAGCGATTCGTGTACCGGGGCGGGATCGGTGTGACAGGGTCCGGTGCCCGGAATCCCTTCCACCGCACCGTGTTCCGCGGGGGCCGCCAGGGCGGTCGCGGGGTGCGCGCCGACCAGCGCGCCGGCCCCGAACACCATTGCTCCCACCGCGGCGAGCAGCCGTTCGGCCATGCACCAACCTCTCGCCATTCGGGCTCATCGGACACATCCGGCAGGAGACCCTACCCGCGGCGGGCGGCGAACAGCGGGCACTCGCCCAAGATCAACCGAAATCGATATCCGGCGTGCCGCGGCCCGGATCTCCGCGAACCGAAACCAACTGGGCAGCAGGGTAATACAGTGGAGAGGTGTACGTGCAGGACGTGACCCTGACCGGGACCATCAGCGCCGAACTGGCCGAGGAGCTGGCCTACCTCACCAGCAGGCATACCTCGCACATCATCCTGACCTGCAAGGAACACCGGCTCTTCGTCGGCCTGCTACCCATGTGCCTGGACGATCTCCAGCTACGCGCGGGCGATATCGTCACCGTCACGGTGAGCGGCGGCTACAAACCACCCGACACCGAGGACCGGCAGGCGCTGCGCGAGGCGGTAGAGCTACTGGCCAAGGCCGGAGCCTGACCTGCAGCGACCCTCAGCGCACCGCCTGGAACACGAACACCGTCGCCCCGATCCGAATGGCGTCACCGTCGGCGAGCACCGCGGCGCTCTCGATGGCCTGCTCGTTGATGTAGACCCCGTTCGCCGATCCGAGATCCTTGATCAGCAGTCCGGCCCGGCTGGGCGTGATCTGCGCGTGGTACCGGCTGGCCTTGGGATCGTCGAGCACCAGATCGTTATCGGTCATGCGGCCGATCTTCATACCGCCCACCGCGATCGGAATCATCCGGCCCTCGGCGGTCAGCAATTGCCCGGCCCGCACCGCGCGCGGCATTTCGGTGACCGTCTCGGTCATGGCCTTGGCCATCCGCTCGACCTCGGCGATCTGCCCGGTCTGCAATGGTTCCTGGCGCAGCACCTGCTGTTCCAGCGCGATGATCGCCGGACCCGGATCGATGCCGAGTTCATCGGAGAGCACCCCGCGCACCCGGCGGCACGCCTCGAGCGCGTCGGCCTGCCGCCCGGACAGGTACAGCGCCGTGATCAGCTGCGCCCACAGCGGTTCCCGCAGCGGATGCGCGTTGGTCATCGCGACCAGTTCGCCGACCACGGCGGACGCACGCCCGCAGGCGATTTCGGCGTCCACGCGCGCGGAGGCGACCAGCAGCCGCTCCTCATCCATTGCGGTGGCGAAACTTTCGGCGAACGACAGCCCGGACAGATCGTCCAGGGCGCGACCGGTCCACTGCGCCAGCGCATCCGCGTACAGCCGCGCGGCGCGCTCATGATCGCCCTGGTTCGCGGCCTCGGTACCCGAACGCCGGATGCTCTCGAACCGTCCGAGATCGCAATGCTCATCGGAGATTTCGAGCCGGTATCCGGACGATTCGGTGCGCAGCACCGTGCCCGGATCGACGCCCGCGTTGCGCAGCGTCTTGCGGATATTGGAGACGAACACCTGCAGGCTGGCCTGATAGGAGTCCGGCGGCTCGTCATTCCAGACGATGTCCGCCAGCGCCTGCGACGACACCGCACGCCGCCGGTTCACCGTCAACGCGGCCAGCAGTGCACGTGGCTTGGGGCCGCCGACCAGCACTGGACGGCCGCCGACCAGCACTTGCACAGGCCCGAGGACCCGCACATCGAGAGTCATTGCGCTGCACCTCGTATAGAAAAGCGAACCGCCGCGGCAGCACCTGGCCACCACGGCGGGCTCTGCTCACTGGGCCGGAGTTTTCCGGCCTCGGAGCTACCTTACTTGGCGCTGATGGAGCGACCAGCCGACTTCAGGTCGTTGCACGCCTCTTGCACGCGCGCGGCCATGGAGGTTTCGGCCTTCTTCAGGTAGCTGCGCGGGTCGTACACCTTCTTGTTGCCGACCTCGCCGTCGATCTTCAGCACGCCGTCGTAATTGGCGAACATATGACCGGCGACCGGGCGGGTGAACGCGTACTGGGTGTCGGTGTCGACGTTCATCTTCACCACGCCGTAGCGCAGCGAGTCCTCGATCTCGGACTTGAGCGAGCCGGAACCGCCGTGGAAGACGAAGTCGAACGGCTGCGCGTCCGCGCCCAGGCCCAGCTTGGCGGCGGCCACGCGCTGACCCTCGGCGAGCACCTCGGGCTTGAGCACCACATTGCCCGGCTTGTACACACCGTGCACATTGCCGAAGGTGGCGGCGAGCAGGTACTTGCCGTTCTCGCCCGCGCCGAGCGCGTCGATGGTCTTCTCGAAGTCCTCGGGAGAGGTGTAGAGCTTGTCGTTGATCTCCGCCTCGACACCGTCCTCTTCACCGCCGACGACGCCGATCTCGACCTCGAGAATGATGTTCGCGGCATGGCACTGCTTGAGCAGTTCCTTGGCGATCTCCAGGTTCTCGTCGATCGGAATCGCGGAGCCGTCCCACATGTGCGACTGGAACAGCGGGTTCAGACCGGACTTCACGCGCTCCGCCGAAATCGCGATCAGCGGGCGAACGAACCCGTCCAGCTTGTCTTTCGGGCAGTGGTCGGTGTGCAGCGCGATTGTGATGTCGTACTGGGCGGCCACCACGTGCGCGAATTCGGCGAGCGCGACCGAACCGGTCACCATGCTCTTCACGCCCAGGCCCGAGCCGAATTCGGCTCCGCCGGTGGAGAACTGGATGATGCCGTCACTGCCCGCGTCGGCGAAGCCCTTGATCGCGGCGTTGATCGTCTCGGACGACGTGCAATTGATCGCGGGGAACGCGAAGGAGTTCTCCTTGGCCCGAGCAATCATCTCGGCGTAGATCTCCGGAGTCGCGATGGGCACAATGACCTCCGTAGTGGTGTGCTGTGTACAACAAATTCTGTCAGGCGACACCCTAAGGCAGTGTGGTTTCGACACAGTCGGTGGCCTCGGACCGAACATCCTGAGCGGACGCTGTGAGACATTCTGTGATGGACCGCATTCACCGGTAGGGTGGTGCCCGTGACCTTGCTGGCCGTGTCCGATGCCGTGACGACCAACGTCGCGCTCCCCGCGATTCTCGATCCCATGCATCTCCTTACGGAGACCTGGCTGAAGAACGCGGTGCTCCCGGCGATCTTGGTGATCGTCTTCATCGAGACGGGCCTGCTGTTCCCGATTCTCCCGGGCGATTCGCTGCTGTTCACTGGCGGTCTGCTGAGCGCCCAGGCGAATCCGCCGGTCTCCATCTGGGTGCTGCTGCCCGCGGTCGTGCTGATCGCTTTCCTCGGTGACCAGTCCGGATATTGGATAGGCCGGGCCATCGGGCCCGCGCTGTTCCAGAAGGAGGACAGCCGCTTCTTCAAGAAGAAGTACGTCACCGAGACGCACGAATTCTTCGAGAAGCACGGTCCCAAGACCATCATCCTGGCTCGCTTCGTCCCCATCGTGCGCACGTTCATGCCGGTGCTGGCTGGCGTGTCGAAGATGGACTACCGCAAGTTCGTCACCTTCGACATCGTCGGCGCGATCCTGTGGGGCGGCGGCGTCACCGTGCTCGGCTACTTCCTCGGCAATGTGGAATTCATTCGTAAGAATGTCGAGGCGATCTTCCTGCTCATCGTGCTGCTGTCGATCCTGCCGGGCATCGCCACCGTGGTGAAGAACCTGCGCAATCGCGGCGCCGAGGCGGAGCTGGCCGCCACGTCGAACGAGCCGAACCGCTAGAGCCATCGGTGTCGACCACCCCGCTAACCCACGCTCTGAGCGCCTTCGGGCCGCTCGAGACAGCTGGGCCGGTGCTCGTGTGGACCGTCGTCCTCACGTTTGTCTTCCTGGAATGCGCGCTGATCATCGGGCTGTTCCTGCCCGGTGATTCGATGCTCATCACCGCCGGTGTCGTACTGGCCTCGCAGGTCACCGGTGAGATGCACGTGTGGGCGCTGGCGGTCGGCACCATGATCTCGGCCATCGCCGGTAATCAGGTCGGCTATGTGATCGGGCAGCGCACCGGACATCACCTGGTGGCGCGCAAGAACGGTAAATACATCAACACCCGGAATCTGGCCCGGGTGGCCGAGCTACTACATCGCCACGGATTCATGGCGGTGCTGGTGGCACGCTGGATTCCGTGGGTGCGCACGCTGTGCCCGCTGGTCGCGGGTGCGGCCGGGATGGACCATCGCAAGTACACGATCGCCTCGACGGTGGGCGCGATCATCTGGGCCCCGGTGCTGCTGCTGATCGGGTATTACGCGGGCAGTTTCCTGGAGAACGTGTCCTGGCTGATGCCCGCGGTGATCGGCACGCTGGTGGTCGGGCTGATCCTGGGCACGATCCTGGGCGTGCGCCAGTACCGTGCGGAAATGTCGCGGCCCGCTGAGGATTTCGAGCTCGACGCGGAGTGCGAGACGGTCCCGATGCATGTCATCGGCCGCAACGACTGAGAACCTCAGAGTCCCGCGGCGGTGACCGTGTGCGCGGCCTCCATGAGTTTCCAGCCCGAAAGCTGTACGGACAGATCACGTTCCGGAGTGCGCGAGGCCGAGACCGAACCGCCTTCGAAGCGGCCCGCACCCGAAACGCCGGGTAGTCGCGCGGGTAATCGCCAATCCGGGCCGAAGAGCGGTTCGCCCTCGACTTCCAGACGGTTCTCCCAGGCCGCGGTGGCCGATTTGCGCACGATCGCGGCCGCGGTGCGGCGCGCGTTCACCTGTTCGGTCTCATCGCCGGGCAGCATGACCGCGGCCAGCGCCAGATAGCGGATGAGAATGCCGTTGAACAGCCCGCCGTCGCCGCCACCACCGCCGATGACGATGCCGCCGCCGACCATATGTTCCTCGATCGCGGCGATCAGGCGGACCGCGCGATCGGCGTGCCGGGGTTCGCCGGTGTGCACGGCCAGTTCGGTTTCCAGGCCGAGCACCACGCCCTGGCAGTAGCTGTAGGTGGGGCGTTCGACCTCACCGGAGGGCAGGTGGATGCCGTCGAAGATGAGCCCGGAGTCCTTGTCGCGCAGGTTGTCGTCGAGCCAGTCGGAGATTTCCTGGGCGCGCGGGTAGCGGCCGAGCCGGGCCATCGCGATACCGACCGGACCGTTCGCGGGGGCATTGAAGAAGTCCGAACCCTTCCGCCACGGCACCGCGCCGAACTGCGGTTCGAATCCGGTGTACAGCTCATTGCTCAACTGCAGCAGCGCGCCGCGCACCTCCTCGACACCCTGGGTGCGCTCGGCCCGCTCCAAAGAGATTGTCAGCCAGGCCATATCGTCGTAGTAGTTATTGGTCCACCCGCTGATATTGCGCAACCGCATGGCGTGCGCGATCGACCAGATCCGCTTCTGCCGAACCGGGGTCGGCGCGCGATTGGCGGCGTCCACCGCACAGTCGATGAGATGCGCCTGCCACCAGTAGTGCCAGTTCGCGAACCCGCGTTCCCGCTTGGTCGCGGGCCAGCCGACCACGCCCAGGGCCGTACCCGGCATACCCCACAGCGTCCGCAGGTGCCGAGACACGATCGCGGACTCCGCCAGATCGGCGCGCTCCGCCCAGAGCGCGGCCGTCGGCTCGATATTGCGCCCGGTCCGCGAAGTCATAGGACATATCGTGCCAGGGCCACACCCCACCCCGTGGCTGATTTGTTACCAACCTTGTCCAATTGCCGTGGCGGTAGTCACTTCCACGCCGTTCGCAGGTCGGCGTGTTGCCGAACCCAGGCGTGCATCGCGATACCGGCTGCGACCCCCGCATTGATACTGCGGGTGGAACCGAATTGCGCGATCGAAACGGTCAGCCGGGCGGCGTCTTTGGCGGCCTCGGTGACGCCCGGGCCCTCCTGGCCGAAGAGCAGCAGGCAATCGCGGGGCAGGTCGGCGGTTTCCAGCGGAACCGAACCCGGGACGTTGTCCACGGCCACGACTGTCAGGTCACGGTCGATCGCGAACTTCAGCAGTTCGGCGGTATCGGCGTGATGGTGAATGTGCTGATAGCGGTCGGTGACCATGGCCCCGCGCCGATTCCAGCGTTTGCGCCCGACGATGTGCACGGCCGCCGCGCCGAAGGCGTTCGCGGTGCGCACCACCGTGCCGATATTCGCGTCGTGCCCGAAGTTCTCGATGGCCACGTGGAAGGAATGCCTGCGGCTGTCGATATCGGCGACGATCGCCTCGCGGGTCCAATAGCGGTACGCGTCCACCACATTGCGGCGGTCGCCGTGTGCGAGCAGTTCCGGGTCCAGGCGCGGATCGTCCGGGGGTTCGGTGCCGTATTCGTCCCGCCACGGGCCGACGCCGTGCGGATGCTCACCCCATTCGGTGGGACCGGCCGGATCGCCCTCGGGGCCGTCGGCTGCGGGGGCGAGTGGATCGTCGGTACTGGCGGAACTCACTCGCGCCATCGTAATGGCAGGTCAGCACTGCCCTTCCCGCGCTGTCCGGAGGTCGTGCCTAATTCGTCGTACTGCCGACGACGCCGATCACGATGCTCAGGACCACGATCAGCACGACGAACACCAGCAGACCCGTGGCGATGATGCCGCAGATGTATCCGGCGTTCACCATGCCGCGACCGCCGATGGTGCCCCGGGAGGCGTCGATCTCGTCGCGGACGCGGCGGCCCATGACCCAGGCGACGGGGCCGATGACCTGGCACAGCACCAGGCTGAGAATGCCGAGCACCAGCACGGTGACGGCCTGCGGATGGTCCGGCGGCGGTGCGCCGTAATAGCCGGGCGGGGGCTGATACCCCGGCGGCGGCGGTTGATAGCTCATGCACATGATGCTAGGTCTTCGTGCTGGCCACACCCCGGATTTACGGGCCTGCTCCCTCGTTCCGAATCGGCTGACCGGCCACGATGAGAGGTATGAACGAGACGGCCGCCCTCCCCACTATCGTGCTCGGCATGCCCGACCCGGAACCCGCACCGCCACCCGCGAGCCCCGGAGAAATGCTGCGCGCCTTTCTGCTGGCCCCGTTCCAGGCGCGGGCGTGGAAGGAATTCGCGTACCTGATCATCGCCTTCGTACTCGGATGTATCGCGGCCGCATACCTTTTCATCGGCTTCGCCGGCGGCGTGTACTCGATCATCGTATTGATCGGGATTCCCGTACTGGCCTGCGTGATTCTCGGCGGCCGGGTCTGGGGCCGGATCTATCGCGTACTGAACGCGGTGCTGTTGAACAATCCGATGCCGGAACCGCAGCCGTTCACCTACCGGCCGGGGGTGCTGGGCTGGTTCCGCAGCGCCTACACCGACCGGACCTCGTGGCGCGCACTGCTTTTCCTTCTCATCCAGTGCCTGTTCGGCATGGTGCTGGGGTACGGGCTGCTGATCGTCGTGGCGATAGTCGGATTCACCGCCATCTCCCCCATTTTGTGGGCCCTGCTCAATCCCACCAATGTGGATGAGAACGGCGTCGAGCATCACTCGATGATCCAGTTCAACCAGTACTTCATCGATACCTGGCCGCGCGTACTCGGTTTCGCCGCGGTGGGTGTGCTCGGCTGTTTCCTGCTGCCGTGGCTGTTCCGATTCGTCTGCTGGCTGCACGGCTTGTTCGCGCTCTGGCTGCTCGCGCCGACGGCGGGGGATCGCCGGGTGCTCGAATTGCAGGAGAGCCGCCGGGCCGCCGTGGACGATTCCACCGCCACGCTGCGCCGCCTGGAGCGGGATCTGCACGATGGCACCCAGGCACGCCTGGTCAGTATCGCCATGATGCTGGGGCGCGCCGAGGAGCGCCTCGCGAGCGGCGGCGATGCCACCGAACTCATCGCGCAGGCCCGCACCGGATCCAAGGAAGCCCTGACCGAACTGCGCGAACTGGTGCGCGGTATCCATCCGCCCGCTTTGGATCTGGGTCTGGAACCGGCACTGGAGACCTTGGCCGCGCGCTGCGCCATTCCGGTGGAACTGCGGGTGCTGCTGCCGATCCGGCCGAGTCCGGCGATCGAGGCCATCGCCTATTTCTCGGTCGCGGAACTGCTCACCAATGTGGTGAAACACGCTGGCGCGAACCGCATCTGGGTGGCGGTGCTGCCGCAGGGCGCGGACGCGCTGGCGGTGAGCGTGCGGGACAACGGACAGGGCGGTGCGCTGCAACCGGTGGAGCGCCCGGGTGAAACCGCTGTGGCGGGCGGGCTTTCGGGATTGGCGGCGCGCGCCCGCTCGGTCGACGGGTCGCTGCTCGTGGACAGCCCGGTCGGCGGACCCACGGTGGTCACCATGGTGTTGCCGGTGGCGGGACCGTAGTGCCCGTCGAAAACCGGCCGCCCCGTACGACAATCGAGAGGACAGCATGAGCACCCCCGATCGACTGCGCGTGGTGATCGCCGAGGACAACGCGATCCTGCGGGACGGGCTGACCGCGCTGCTCACCGATCGCGGTCACGAGGTGGTGGCCACGGTCGGCGCGGCGGACGGCCTGTCCGCCGCGGTGGCCGAGCACCGGCCCGATGTGGCGGTGGTGGATGTGCGCATGCCGCCCAGCTTCACCGATGAGGGCCTGCTGGCGGCGCTGGCATTGCGCCGCAGCCATCCCGAGACGGGGGTGCTGGTGTTCTCGCAGTGGATCGAAACCCGTTATGCCACCGAACTTCTCGCCTCCGGTGCGGGTGGCGTCGGCTATCTGCTCAAGGATCGGGTGGCCGATATCGGCGATTTCGTCGACGCGTTGCAGCGGGTCGCGACCGGCGGCACCGCCCTCGATCCGGAAGTGGTGAGTCAGCTCATGGGTGCGGCCCGGCAACAGGATTCGCTCGCCCGGCTCACCCCGCGCGAGCGCGAGGTGCTGGAGTTGATGGCGCAGGGGCTGTCGAATTCGGCGCTGGCGCAGGCGCTCACGGTGACCGAGCGAGCGGTGGAGAAGCATATCGGCAATATCTTCACCAAGCTGGAGTTGCCGCCGTCGGATCTGCATCATCGGCGGGTGCTGGCGGTGCTGCGACTCAAGGGTTAGACGGCGGTGTTGAAACGTCGCTGTACGGTTGCCGACCGTGGAACACTGGTTCCATGGTTCGGTCGAGTTCCGCGGAGACGGTGAAAGTCGTTGTGTCCTGGCCCGATCACCTATTGACGCTGGCGGAGTGGTCGGCGCTACCCAATGAGCGCGGTTCCTGCCGCGAACTGGTGGACGGGGTGCTGCTGGTGGCGCCGCAGCCGCCGCGGCATCAACTCGCGGTGTGGCGCTTGGCCGCTCAGCTGGAACCGGCGCTGCCGCGGCGGGTGGCGGCGCTGGCCCGGGTGGAATTGGTGATCGAGGAGACCCATCCGCCGACGGTGCGGGTGCCGGATGTGCTGGTGGTGGGCGGTGCGGCGGGGGCGACGCACGCGACCCGGGTGTATCCCCCGGATGTGTTGGCGGCCATCGAGATCGTATCGCCCGGATCGCGGCGCACCGATCGGATCATGAAGTTCACCGAGTACGCCGAGAGCGGTATCGAGCACTACTGGTTGCTGGAGACCGACGGGTCGGTGCGGTTGACCACCTTCGGCTTGCGCGACGGGCGCTACGAGACGACCGGCACGTACACCGGGCAGATAACCCTCGAACTGGACGGCATGGCGCTGCCCCTCGACCTCGACGCGCTCACCGCGCTGCGCACCACCGCCTGAGTCCGCACAACAGTCTGACCTCGCCCGATCCCCCACCCATACGGAATATTCGGACTATCCTGGAGTTCCGCAAGCCGTGGTTGGAGGGTCTCGATGGACCACGCGCGTATTTCTCGCACCGTACTCGGCGTCACCGTCGCGTACCTCGTCACGCTCTGCGTCTGGCTGGCCTGGCTGGTGCCGCTCACCCCGCCCGGCACGCTGCCGCTCCAGATCGTCGTGCTGGTCGGCATGTTCGGCACCTTCCTCGGCATCGGAATGCTGCTGGCACAGCGCCCCTCGCACAGCGACCGTCAACTCCGGCGGCACGGCCTGGAGGGCTGGGCCACCATCGAGGGCGTACATCGGCTCATGCGCACCGACCACTGCACCGAGATCACCGAACTCGATCTGGAACTGGTGGTGCCCGGATCCGAGACCTATCGCGGCAGCATCGTCTTCGATGTGGAACCGGTCATCCGCCCGAGAATCACTGTGGGCGGCATACTTTCGATCCGCGTCGACCCGCACAACCGCGACCGGATAGTGGTCTGCCTGTAGCGGCAGCGCGGGCCGGGGCAATCCGTCGCCGCAGGCAGCCGCCCGATTTGCCCGGGATGACCCGTAGCATCACTGGTCATGACCACCGCTATACCCGCTGTACCGCCCGACCGCCGAGAAGCGCCGCTGCTGCTCGATACCGAGCCGCCGCGCACGCTGAGCTTCAGCGACCAGGCGGCCTTCTGGCTGAATCTCGGCGTCAGTCTGATCGGGTTCAGCGGTGCGGCCACGGTGCTGCTACCCAACGGGCACCCGCCGCTGTCGATCGCGGGCGCGTTGCTGGCCACATTGGTCGGCACCGTCGCCGGTATCGCCATGGTCGCCGGAACCGGAGCCGTCGGCACCCGCACGGGTGCGCCCGCCATGGCGGTCCTGCGCGGGCTCTTCGGCACCAAGCTCTCCTATCTGCCCACCGCCGCGAACATCGTGCAGTGCATCGGCTGGGGCGTTTTCGAACTGACCGTCATCGCACTCGGTGTCTCCGCGCTCACCGATGACCGCGCTCCGCACGCGTTGGTCATCATCGCGGCGGGCATTCTCTGCACAGTCATGGCGATCTGGCCGCTGCGCGTACTGCACATTCTGCGCAAGTACGTCTCGATCGCGGTCGGCATCGCGCTGGTGTACTTCACCATTCAGCTACTGCGGCAACCGGTTCCGGAACTTCCGAACACCAGTTGGAGCGGATTCTTCCCCGCTGTCGACGCGACCCTCGCCGTCTCGGTGTCGTTCGTACCGCTGGCCGCCGACTACACCCGGCATTCGCGTTCGGCACGCGGCGCGGCGGGCGCGGCGACGCTGGGCTATTCCATCGGGCAGTTCTGGTGCTACCTGCTCGGCATCCTCGCGATACTCCAGGCGGGCGGGGATGTGAACCATATCTTCGACACCCTGCTCGGCGTGACGGCGGGCTGGGCATTCTTCGCGGTGCTGGTGCTGCGCGAATCGGATCAGTCCTTCGCGAACGTCTACTCCACGGCCATGTCGATCCAGAATCTGCTGCCGCGCGTGGATCGCCGACTGCTGGCATTGGGCGTCGGCGTGCTGGTCACGCTGCTGGCTCTGCCGGTGCGCGATTTCACCGACTACGGCAATTTCCTCTATCTGATCGGCTCGGTGTTCGTGCCATTGAGTGCCGTGCTGATCATCGACTATTTCTTCGGCACCAGCAGGCAAGGCTGGAATCTGTCGCAAACCGCGCCCCCTCGCCCATTCATGCTGTTGCCCTGGATCATCGGCTTCGTGGTGTACCAGCTGTGCAATCCGGGCTCGGTGCCGTGGTGGGCGAACCTGTGGACAAAGGTCCAGGACGCCATCGGCTTCCACCCGCAATGGTGGTCTTCGGCTTCACTGCTGTCGTGGCTCGCAGCGGCTTTCGTCACCGCCATCCTGGTGGTCGTCCAGCGCCGGCGGGCCTGACCCGATGACCCGGGACCGCGTCTTCGGCATGGGTCAGGAAGAGCTGGTCGCCCCCGACTGGCCACCCCTGACCCCGCCGGAGATCGCGGCCCTGCTCGGCCCCGACGCCGTCATCGAATGGCGCAGTCCCCGGCCGCTTTCCGCGACGGCCCGGGTCCGCACCGCGGACGGCACATCGGTCATCGTCAAACGACTCCCTCGCACCCTGCGCGATGCGACGGCCCTCGCCGAAGAGCACGCGTTCATGGATCACCTGTGCGACAGGGGAATCCCCATCCCCGCCATCGCGCTCACCCGCGAGATCGGCGAATTCACCTACGAGGTACAGGAACTCGGCATCGGCGCGGATCTCTACCGCGGCGCGTTCTCATGGTCCCCCTACCTCTCGACCGACCAGGCCCGCACCTCCGGCCGCATGCTGGCCCGATTGCATCTCGCCGCAAGGGATTACGACGCCCCACCCCGTCCACCCCGCCCCCTACTGGCGAGCTTCTCGATCTTCTCCGCACCCGACCCGATCGCCGCCATCGAGGCCCGCGCCGCCGTTCGCCCGGCCCTGGCGGCCTTCCTCGCCACCCGCGACTGGCGCACCGAGGTGCAACGCCTGCACCTGCCCTTCCACACCCGCCTGCACCGCCTGCTCCCCCACCTGGAACCCCAGTGGACGCACAATGACTGGCACGGCACCAACCTGCTCTGGCAATCCACCGGACCCGGAGTCGAATCCCCTTCCACGGTCATAGATTTCGGCCTCTGCGACCGCACCGTCGCCATCCACGACCTGGCGATAGCCATCGAACGCTGCGCCGTCGACTGGATCTCCCTGCGCGACGGCGGCCCGGCCCACATCCAGTTCGAGCAGGTCGAAGCCCTGCTGAACGGTTACCGATCGGTCCGCCCGCTCGGTCCCACCGAGGCCGCGGCCCTTCCCGAACTGCTCCCGCTGGTACACGCCGAATACGAGCTGTCCGAGATCGACTACTTCCTCGGCGTAATACCCGGCGGCAACCCCGAGAACGCCGAAATCGCCTACCGCCATTACTTTCTCGGCCACACCGCATGGTGGGCAGCCGAAGGCCGCGCCCTACTGTCCCGGCTTCCCTGACCTCGTACGGTCGCTCAGGGGCGGTGGGCGCGGGGGTCTGCCAGCAGGTACTGGGCGGCGGCGTAGGTGGTGAGGATGACGCCCTCGGTAATGCGCTGGGAGCGGGGGGTGCGGGCGAAGATCTTGCGCAGCACGATGAGTCCGTCGGAGACCGTGAAGAGCAGAGCTCCCACGCCGAGGCGGGTGCGCGGATCGGATCCCGGGATATTCAGGCCCGCAATGGCTTTCGCGCCGGGGGCGATACCCGGATCGGAAGCCAGGGTGGCGGCCGTGCCCAGGGTTGCGCCGTAGGCGGTGAGGGGCAGGGCCACCGCCGGGGCCTTGGCCCGCATCAGGGCCGCCGCGCCGAGCCAGGCCACCAGGCGCTGGGCGGCGATCTGGGGTTGCGGGCGGCCGCCGCGCCGCCACCACAGGCGGGAGTAGCCCGTCTGCATGAGGGCGAAAGATGAAGCGCCCGCGATCAACCGGCGATCGTTGTCCGGGTCGATAAGCAGGATATCGCCGACCGTGGCGGCCGCCAGGGAGCCGAGAAGTACTGCGCGGTCGGCGGATTCGATGCCGTCGTCATTGGTGGCGATATCGACCGCGAGCAGCGGCATGAGCAAAGGCTTTGCGGCCCACTGCAATTTGTGGCGGCCGGTGACAGCGCCGAACACTGTCACGGCCGCCGCGCCGACGAAGGCGGCGCGGAACGGCCGCGGCATCAGAAGGAGGGCTCGGCCGGGGCCGGGGGCAGCACCGCCACCTGACCGGCGTACGACAGGCCCGCGCCGAAGCCGAGCAGCAGGGCCAGCTGGCCGCCCTTGGCCTTACCGGTGACCAGCATTTCCTCGATGGCGAGCGGAATCGACGCCGCGGAGGTGTTGCCGGTGTTCTCGATGTCGTTGGCCATGGGCAGATCGTCGGCGAGGCCGAGGTTCTTCTTCATGAGTTCGTTGATGCGGGCATTGGCCTGATGCGGAACGAACACCTCGATGTCCTCCTTGGCCACACCCGAGAGTTCGATGGCGCTGGAGAGCGCGCGCGGCAGCGTGACCGCGGCCCACCGGAAAACCTTGGGGCCCTCCATATGCAGCGACATCCGGCCGATGGGTTCGACCTGCGGGTCGGTGCCCTGCATTGCCTGCGCCTTGTTCATGTACGCGAGGAAATCCACATCCTGCGCGATGGCTTCGGCGTTCTCGCCGTCGCTGCCCCACACCGTCGGCGAGATGCCGTTCTCCTCGGCAGGACCGATCACGACCGCGCCCGCACCGTCACCGAAGATCATGGCGGTACCGCGATCGGTCGGGTCCAGACCGACGGTCATCGTTTCCGCGCCGATGACCAGGATGTATTCGGCGGAACCGGCGCGGATCATATCGGTGGCCACACCGAGGCCGTAGCAGAAGCCGCCGCAGCCCGAGACCAGATCGAATGCCGGAATGCCGTTCATGCCGAGGTCCGCGGCAATACTGGGCGCACCGTGCGGGGTGAGCTTGAGCCAGCTGGAAGTGCACAGCACCAGCGCGCCGATCTTGGAGCGATCGATGCCGGTGTTCTTCAGCGCGCGTTCGCCCGCCGCCACCGACATCGATCGGATCGTCTCGTCGCCGCTGATCCACCGCCGGTTGTGGATACCGGTGCGGTCGAAGATCCACTCGGGGGTGGAGTCGAGCGTCTCGCACACCTCGGCGTTACTGACGATGCGCTCGGGCCGGTAAGCACCGATGCCGAGCATCGCAACATTCTGGGGACCCTTGTTGATTGCAATGCTCACCACAGGTGACTCACACGACCCTTCACAACAGCAGTTCGACAACGTTGTCGGACATAAGACCAACAACAGGCTAACTCAGGGCGACAGTTCAGCCCAGCGCCAGATCCTTCAGCCCGAGAATCGAGCGGTACTCCAAACCTTCGGCCGCGATGATGTTGTCGGCGCCGGTTTCGCGATCCACCACGGTGGCCACGCCGACCACGATGGCTCCGGCGTCACGCAGTGCTCGCACGGCGGTGACCGGCGAGTTTCCGGTCGTGGTGGTGTCCTCCACCACCAGTACGCGCTTGCCGACGATGTCCGGGCCCTCGATCTGCCGCTGCATGCCGTGCGTCTTGGCGGCCTTGCGGACCACGAAGGCGTTGATGGGACGGCCGGGCGCGTGCATGACCGCGGCCGCGACCGGGTCCGCGCCCATGGTGAGCCCGCCGACGGATTCGAAATCCCAGTCCGCCACGAGTTCCCGCAGCAGTTTGCCGATGAGCGGCGCCGCCTCGTGCTGCAGGGTGGCCCGGCGCAGGTCCACGTAGTAGTCGGCTTCCTTGCCCGAGGACAGGGTGACCTTGCCGTGTACGACGGCGAGTTCACGTACCAGTTCGGCCAGTCTGTCCCGGTCGGTCGTCGTTACCTGCATTGCTGTGTCTATGTCCTTCCGCGTGCGTTGAAAAAGGCCCGATTCAGGCGGGTCACCAGGGACCGCGGGATCAGTCCGGCGACCGCGGCGATCGCTTTGTACTGCATGCCGGGCACACTGATCACCCGGTTCTTCTCCAGATCCGCCAGTGAGCAGGCGACCACCTGATCCACCTCCAGCCAGAGCGGCCGGGGAAACGATTCGGTCGGCAGACCGGCACGTTCATGGAATTCGGTGTGGACCAATCCCGGGCATAGAGCCTGCACCCGGACGCCGGTCCCGGCCAGCCCGCTCGCCAGCCCTTGCGAGAAGGATACGACGTACGCCTTGGAGGCCGAATAGGTCGAGCCCCTCCCGGGTATCAGCCCGGCCATGCTGGCGACATTCACCACGGTTCCGTTGGCGGCGTGCAGCATGGGCGGCACGGCCGCGCGGGTGAGCTCGACCACCGCGGTGACGTTCACGTCGAGTTGCGACCGCAATGTCTCCGGCGTGGCTTCCCAGAACTCGCCGGAGAGCCCGAATCCCGCGTTGTTGACCAGGAATTCGACGCCTTCGGCCAGCCGGGCGGCCACCCGCTCCCGGTCGGCGGCCACGGCCAGATCGGCGGGCAGCACCTGTGCCCGCGCCCCGAATCGCACCTCGCAGTCGTGCGCCAGCGCGGCGAGCCGCTGCTCATCGCGCGCCACCAGCACCAGGTCGTAGCCGAGCGCGGCCAGCCGGGTGGCGTACGCCTTACCGATTCCGGAGGTCGGCCCGGTGATCAAGGCCACCGGCCGATGCGCACCGGGCAGGCGCGCGGCGCTCATCGGCAGCTCGGCGCTCGGGGACAGCTCGGGAGAGCTCTCGGTCATCGGCAACCCATCATTCGCACGACTGGTGAACGGTCGGCGATGACCGGGACAGCGCAACCATTCTGGCCCCTCGCACGCGGGCCCGAGGGCAGTACCCGTGCAATTGGCCGCGTCTCGACGGTTTCGGCGGATCGAACCGATCGACCGCCGCGCATCACCTCGGCGTCGGACCCTGATACGGGCGGAAGCCGGGGTGGAAGGGGCCGCCGGGCGGGGCGCTGCGGCCCTGATCCTTGCGCCAGCCTTCTTCGGGTTCCTCGTCGCGGCGGGGCTCGGCTTCGTCCTCGGGCCAGTCGTCCTCGGCGGCGGGGCGGCGCGGGGCGTCCTCGGCGTCGGCCCAGTCGTCGCCCTCTTCGGCGGGAGGCCAGTTGCGGCGCGGGCGATTTCGCGGATCCGGCACGACTTTCAGTGCGGGACGCCAGTTTTCGGGCTCGCCCTCACCTTCGCCACCGGCGATGTCACCGAGCAGGGGACTGAGTTCGTCGTCATCGGCCTCGATTTCGGCCGCGCCGGGCGGGCGGGTGCGTCCCCGGCCGCGCTCGAAATCGCCGTCCTCGTCGTAGCCGTCGTAGTTCTCGTCCTCCGGAACCGGGTGCGAGCGACCGGGTTCGGGCAGTTCATCGCGGCCGCGTTCGGAGTTGATCACCGGCGGCAACACGTGCAGCAGCCCGGACAGGCGCAGCACGGCGTCGATCGCCATCTCCCAATCCTTGGCGACCGAACTCACGTGCAGCATGCCGAGGGTCCAGTTGCCCTCACTCCACAGCTGCTGCACGGTATCGGGCAGCGATTCGATGAACGCCACCATGCGCTGATCCACCGCGTGCCGGGCGATGTCCGGATTGGTCGCGAAGACCACCCGATCACCAATGGCGCCAAGCATTTCCAGATCGTGATCCTTGGGCGGGGCGGCGGTCTTCATGCGCAGATCGATATCGATGTCCGAGCCGATCTGCCGGCGCACCGCGACCAGGGTGGCGGCGTCCTCCAGATCGAAGAGCACGAACTTCTCGCCCTTGCGATTTCCGGACACCACATCCACCGCGGACAGGTACCCGAGTTTGGCCAGCGCGCCGCGCCGCCAGGTGGAGGCCAGCGCCGGTTCCACCGAAACATAGGTGTACCCCTGGGATTTCGCCCAGACCTGGCGCACATGCCCGGTGCGCTGCCGTTGCAGCCGATCGAAATAGAGCAGCACGATCGCACCCACCAGCGCGATCGCCGCCAACCCGAACCATATAGCCGTCATCGCCGCCTACCCTATCCAGCCGGGCGGGGGTATGCCCGGTATGCCTGCACTCATCGGGTTCCGCCGGGCAATGACGTGCTGATGATGAGCTTGGCCTGGATCGCTCCGTCGGCGGCCTTATCGCCCTGCACCATCACCATTTCACCCACCGGTATATCCGCCACCTTCGTACTTCCGAGCGAAATGACCTGCGTCCGTTCGTCGGTGTGCACGGTCACCGTAGTGCCGGACAGTGTTGTCATGGTGAGGGTGGTGCCGTCATTGCTCGCGACGGTGCCCATATTCGCGCCGAGTGAGTCGATATCGCCGAGGCCCGGAATCTGCGGAATACCACTGGGCAGCGGCTGCGACGAGGTGTTCCCGGGCAGGTTCGGCATCGGGAAACCGCTGGTGCGGGTGGTGGTGGCGGCCGCGGTATCGGATGAATCCTTGTTCGCGAGAAGCGCTCCCAGCAGTACCCCGGCGATGGCGACGAGTACGAAGGCGGCGATGCCCACACCTATCCACAGGCCGGTCTTGCGCGGCGGCTGCGGCGGGGCGGGCTGCTGCGGGAATCCCGCGGGCTGATAGCCGCCGGGCCCACCCGGATATCCTCCGGTCTGCCCGTAGCTCAGTCCGCCTTCGCCGGGCGGCATCTGGCCGTATCCGGCCGCGCCGCTCGGGTCGTAACCCGCCGGGTTCGGGGTGTAGCCCGGTGGATAGGTGGCGGTGGGTGGGGCGTAGCCCGCGCCGCTGTCGTATCCGCCCCAGCTGGCGTCGTACGGCGGCAGCACCCGGGTGGCTTCCGGTCCTTGCTGCTGCCCGAAGTATTCGGTGGGCGAGATGTGCTCGCCGCCGCCGTGGTTGTCCGCGACTTCCGAGGAGTGCCCGACCTGTTCGGCGGGGTGCTCGACCTTTTGGGTCGGCTCCTCCCCCGGGCCAGGTTCAGGCCGCCGCGACCATGGATCGCTCGGAGTTGTCATGGCCTCCAGCCTAAGCTGCCGGACTCCTGCGGGGCTTGAACTCGACCGAGCGGTTCCGAATCGGCCATCTACCGGCAAATGAAAATGCCGCACTTTCCACAGCGAAAAGTGCGGCATTCCCGTTTTTCCGGACTAGCGGCCGACGATCAGACTGTCGCCGTCCGGGGTGACGTTGACCTTCACGGTGTCCCCGTCCTGCACCTCACCGGCCAACAGCTCCTTGGCGAGGGTGTCGCCGATGGACTGCTGGATCAACCTGCGCAGCGGACGCGCACCGTAAGCCGGATCGTAGCCACGCACCGCGAGCCAGAACCGGGCCGAATCCGAGACGTCCAGCTTCAGGCGACGCTGGGCGAGCCGCTTCTGCAACTGGTTCAGCTGGATGTCGACGATCTCCTCCAACTGCTCCTCATCGAGCGGATGGAACATGACCACATCGTCGAGCCGGTTCAGGAACTCGGGTTTGAAGGCCGAGCGCACCGCGTTCATGACCATCTCGTTCGACCCGCCCGCACCCAGATTCGAGGTGAGAATCAGGATGGTGTTGCGGAAGTCGACCGTGCGGCCCTGACTGTCGGTGAGCCGCCCCTCGTCGAGCACCTGCAACAGGATGTCGAAGACATCCGGATGCGCCTTCTCGATCTCGTCGAACAGCACCACCGCGTACGGCCGCCTGCGCACCGCCTCGGTGAGCTGGCCGCCCTGGTCGTATCCGACGTAGCCCGGGGGCGCACCGACCAGGCGAGCCACCGAATGCTTCTCGCTGTACTCGCTCATATCGATGCGGATCATGGCGCGCTCATCGTCGAACAGGAAGTCCGCCAACGCCTTTGCCAGCTCGGTCTTACCCACGCCGGTGGGTCCGACGAACATGAACGAACCGGTGGGCCGATTCGGATCGGCCACGCCCGCCCGGGCCCGGCGCACCGCATCGGACACCGCCTGCACCGGCGCCTTCTGACCGATGACCCGGCGGCCCAGTTCGTCCTCCATCCGGAGCAGCTTCTGGGTCTCGCCCTCGAGCATGCGTCCGACCGGAACACCGGTCCACGCCGAGACGACCTCGGCGATATCGTCCGGGCCGACCTCCTCCTTCAGCATGACGTCACCGTCGGACGCGCCCTTGGCTTTGGACTCGGCCTCGGCAAGCTCCTTCTCCAGCTTCGGGATTCGCCCGTACCGCAGTTCGGCGGCCTTGCCCAGATCGCCGTCGCGCTCGGCGCGCTCGGACTCTCCGCGCAGATCCTCCAACTGCTCCTTGAGTGCGCTCACCGAATCGATGGCCTGCTTCTCGTTCTGCCAGCGGGTCATCAGCTGATTGAGCTTCTCGCGGTCGTCGGCGAGTTCGGAGCGCAGCTTCTCCAAACGCTGTTTGGAGGCTTCGTCGGTCTCCTTGGCCAGGGCCACCTCCTCGATTTCGAGGCGGCGCACGGCCCGTTCCACCTGATCGATTTCCACGGGGCGGGAATCGATTTCCATGCGCAGCCGGGACGAGGCCTCGTCGACCAGGTCGATCGCCTTGTCCGGCAGGAACCGGGAGGTGATGTACCGGTCCGACAGGGTAGCGGCGGCGACCAGCGCGGAATCGGTGATGCGCACGTGATGGTGGTTCTCGTAGCGCTCCTTGAGCCCACGCAGGATGCCGACGGTGTCCTCCACCGACGGCTCGCCGACCAGCACCTGCTGGAAACGGCGCTCCAGGGCCGGATCCTTCTCGATGTGCTGCCGGTATTCGTCGAGCGTGGTCGCACCGACCAGGCGCAGTTCACCGCGCGCCAGCATGGGTTTGATCATGTTCCCGGCGTCCATGGCGGATTCGCCGGTCGCGCCGGCGCCGACAATGGTGTGCAGCTCGTCGATGAACGTAATGATCTGTCCCGCACTGGATTTGATCTCCTCGAGCACGGCCTTGAGCCGCTCCTCGAATTCACCGCGGTACTTGGCTCCGGCGACCATCGCGCCCAGGTCGAGCGAGACGAGTTTCTTGCCGCGCAACGATTCCGGGACGTCGCCCGCGATGATGCGCTGGGCCAGTCCCTCGACGATGGCGGTCTTGCCGACGCCGGGTTCGCCGATGAGCACCGGATTGTTCTTGGTACGCCGGGACAGCACCTGCACCACGCGGCGAATCTCGGTGTCGCGCCCGATGACCGGATCCAATTTGCCGTCGCGGGCCGCGGCGGTGAGGTCGGTGGAGTACTTCTCCAGCGCCTGGTAGCTGCCCTCGGGATCGGGGCTGGTGACGCGGGTGTTGCCGCGCACGGCGGTGAACGCCTCACGCAGCGCGTCCGCGGTCGCGCCGTATTTGAGCAGCAGTTGCGAGACGTCCGAATCCCCGGCGGCCAGGCCGACCATGAGGTGTTCGGTGGAGACGTATTCGTCGCCCATCTCGGTGGCCAGCCGCTGCGAGGCGGTGATGGCCGCGAGCGCCTCGCGCCCGAGTTGCGGTTGGGTGGTGGCGCCGGTGGCGCGCGGCAGCCGGTCGACAATGTCCTGCGCTTCGCGCCGGACCGTGGCCGGATCTACGGCGACGGCCTTCAACAGGGGAGCGGCGATGCCGTCGGTTTGATCCAGCAACGCCACCAGCAAGTGCGCCGGACGGATTTCCGGGTTGCCCGCGGCGGAGGCCGCCTGCAATGCGGCGGTCAGGGCCGCCTGGGTCTTGGTGGTGGGATTGAACGAGTCCACGTTCACCTTCCTACTAGTCGCTTACTCGAACCAACGCGACAGGAGTTGAGTCTGTTCCGCTCAAGTCTGACGAATTTCCGGTGCGACCACCAGTGCCGAAGGTCCCCGTTAGGCTACTCGCCACGAACAAAACCGAATGGCCTGAATCACACCGGTTCCACGGTGACCCTGCCTACGATGAACCGGGTTCGTTGACGCATCACCCGCTCATCCCAAGCTCGGACATCCGGACGAATGGAGCAGCAATGCGCGCGATCGTGGTTCGAGAATTCGGCGGCCGCCCCGAGACCGCCGATATGCCCGTCCCCGAAGCCGGACCGGGTGAACTCAAGATCGAAATCGAGGCCGCGGGCGTCAACCCCTTCGACCAGCGCATCATCGACGGCTTCCTGGACGGCAAACTGCCGCACGACTTTCCGCTCATCCCCGGCGTGGACGGCGCGGGCCGGGTGGTCGGCATCGGCGCCGATGTCACCGATGTCGAGATAGGCGAACGCGTGGTCGGCAAATGGCTCAATCCGCCGCTCGGGCACGGCACCTTCGCCGAATACATCGTGGTGCCCTCGACCTCGATCATCGCCCGGATACCGGACGAGGTGACCTCCATCCAGGCCGCCGCCCTGCCCACCGCGGGCATCACCGCGCTCGATCTCATTCACGCCGCGAAAGTGGCGGCCGGGCAGAGCGTGCTGATCGTCGGCGCGTCCGGCGGCGTCGGCTCCTATCTGGTGCAGCTCGCGGCACTGGCGGGCGCGCACGTCATCGCGACCGCGCGGCCCGACGACACCGATCGGATGATCCGGCTGGGCGCGACCGAGGTGGTCAACTACGGGCGGATCACCGTCACCGACTCGCCGACCCACGCCGAGGGCGCGCCGCTCTCGATCGCGGATTCGGTGCGGATCACAGTGCCCGCCGGAGTCGACGTGCTGTTCGATCTGGTGAGCCCGCCGCCGCTGTTCGCCGACAACGCGAGTGTGGTCAAGTCCGGCGGTGCGGCGTACACCACCGTCTGGTCCGCCGACGAGGAAGCGCTCAAAGCGCGCGGCATCACCGGCGGGAACTTCGAATCCAGCGGCGGCGCACCGGAATTGCGGGAACTGCTGCGCGATGTCGGCAATGGCGATCTGGTGGTCCCGATCGACAACACCCCGCCCCTGGACGCCGCCCCGGAAGTTATCGGCGCCTCCGGCGCACGTGGCAAGACGGTGTTGGTTATCTGAACCCCCGGTGCGTCGCCGCCGTCCGATCACCGGCAAATTCACAACCCTCGGCTATATCCGTGCGACCACGGTTTTTTCAGGGATACTTGACGCGGAGGACCGCCTGGAACCAGGCGCGTCCGGGGTAGTAGCAAGGAAAGGAAAGCTCGACGTCGTGGATGCGCGTTCAGCAGCGCTGGTCCGCGCAAACTTCCGGACAGTCGTCGAGGCCCCGCACGGGCCCGAACGACTGATCAGCGCGTTCTACGGTCACCTATTCGCGGAGATCCCCGCCCTGCGGGAACTCTTCCCCTCCGCCATGGATATGCAGCCCAAGCGGCTGGTGACGGCCGTGCAGTTCGTGCTCGACAATCTGGAGGATTGGGACCGGGCGCAGCGATTCCTGGAGCAGCTCGCGCGCGATCACCGCAAGTACGGTGTGGAGGCGGCGCATTACGACATTGCCGGTCGTGCGCTGCTCGCCGCGTTCCGCTCCTATAACGGGGTCGGAAATTGGAGCAGGGAGCTGGAGTCCGGGTGGCGCGATATCACCATCCTGATTTCGGCGTCCATGGCCATCGGCGCGAATTCCGATACGTCACAACCGTATTGGGAGGCGACCGTGGTCGGGCACCGGCGGGTGGTCGACGATCTGGCCATCGTGCGGCTGCAATCCGATACGCCGATCCCCTATCAGGCGGGACAGTATGTGCCGGTGGCGATTCCGCAGCGGCCCAAGATGTGGCGGTATCTCTCGCCCGCGATTCCCGCCAATCAATACGGCGAGATCGAATTCCACGTCCGCAAGGTGCGCACCGGGTGGGTGAGCCCGGCCATCATCAATGAGACCAAGGTCGGCGACCGCTGGATGATCGCGTCCCCGCTGGGCGGGCTGCACGTGGATCTGCGCAGCCGCCGCGATGTGCTGATGATCAGCTCCGGCACCGGGATCGCGCCGATCCGGGCCCAGCTGATCGAGATGGGGCGGCGCGGTATCAATCCGCGCGTGCACCTGTTCATGGGCGGGCGCTACCCGTGCGATCTGTACGACGTGGAGAACATGTGGCAGCTCTCGCAGAGCAATCCGTGGCTCACGGTGATCCCGGTGTGCGAGAACGAGACCAACCCGTGGTGGCATCCGTACCCGCCCGCGGATCCGCCGTTCGGCATGCACCGGCGGCTGATCGGTAACCTGGGCGCGGTGGTGGCCAGTTTCGGCGCGTGGGCGGACCGGCAGATCCAGATCGCCGGGTCGGCGCGCATGATCGCGGACACCAAACGGGCCCTGCTGGCGGTGGGCACACCCGAATCGGCGATCAACTCCGATCCGGTGTGAACCGGAATCCCGGCCGCGAGCGCGCCGGGATGATGGTCTCGCGGTCTGTATGAGAGATAGTGCGGTGCAAGGTTTTTCGATGAGCAGGAGTGTGCGGTGACCCTCGACCCCGATCAGACCGGCCCGATTCGGATCGACGGCCCGACCGAGTGGCCCGCCACCGTGGTCGGCGCGCACCGCCTGCGCGAGGACCTCACGGTGGTCCGGCTGATCGGCGAGTTCGTGCCGTTCGCGCCGGGCCAGTCGGTGGAGGTGCGCACCCCGCAGCATCCGAATATGGTGCGCCGCCTGTATCCCGCGCTGCCGCCGTCGCTGGACGGCAAGCTGGAGTTCCACATTCGCACCGTGCCCGGCGGCTGGTGCAGCGGTTCCATGGTCGCCGACACCCGTACCGGCGACGAGTGGAAGATCCGCAATCCGGCGGGCTGGCTGGCGGTGGCCGACAATGCCACCGACCTGATCATGATCGCCGACGGTGTGGGCCTGGCCCCGTTCCGCGCGCTGCTGCTGGATATCTCACGCCGCGAGCAGCCCCCGCGCACCCACCTGTTCGTCGGCGGCCGCTTCCCGCGCGATCTCTACGCCGCCGATATGCTGGCTCTGCTCGCGAACGAATTGCCCTGGCTGACAATCATTCCCGTGGTGCTGGACGAGCAGGATCCGGAGTGGATCGACGACTGGTACGAATCCTGCCGCGTTGACATCGGCTTCCAGCCCGAGGAACTGATCCCCGGCACCCTCGCCGAGGTGGTCCACCGCTTCGGCCCGCTGGACCTCCAGCAGATCCTGGTCTGCGGCGGCGCGGCCATGGTGCAGTCCACGGTGGAAATGCTCATCGCCACCGGCACCCCACGCGAACTCATTCGCTACGAAGGGTTCTGAGAGTTGAGTGGTGCCCCGCGCCGCTGCCGAGCGACAGGCAGCGGCGCGGGGGTCTTTTCGGGAGGGGTCAGAAGAGCGGATCGTGGCGGATGTTCTTGGTGGAGGTCCCCGCGGCCATCAGCCGGAACTTGGTGGTCTGCACCATCGACGGCGACCCGACGATTTGCACATCGCGGTCGTCCCAGGCGCCGAAACTCGCGACCACCTTGCCGATTTGGCCGACGACGCGCGGTTGCAGGCCCGGATGTTCCTTGGGCTCACTGGAATTGGAGAGCTGCCACCACGGATCCTCATCGCTCTCGGTGACCGGGGTGACGGTGAGCCATTTATTGGACTGCGCGAGCTGTCCGAGGATTTCCAGATCGTAGAGGTCGCACGGGTAGTGACCGCCGACGAACAGATCGACCTTGGGATTGGAGCGACGCTGGGTCATGGCCATGAGTTGTGCTCGCAGCGGGGCGATTCCGGTGCCGCAGCCGATCATGAGCATCTTGCGCCGGGTATTGCGGGGCACGCCGAGACCGCCGAGCGGTGAGCCGATCAGCCACTTCTCGCCGACCTTGGTGTGCCCGACCATGGCCGGGCTGACCCAGCCGCCGGTGACGCCGCGAATGTGGAATTCGATCTCGCCGCTGGGATTCGCGGGAATCGCCGGGGAGAGATAGCGCCACATGCGGGGGCGCGAGGGGATCTGCACGCTCATGTACTGACCGGCCGCGTATTGGATGGGCTGATCCAGTTTGAGCCGCACGATCGCGAGATTGCGCAGTACCTCACGGTGTTCGATGACGGTGCCGGTCCAGACCGGTGGTGTGGTCTCCCGGTCCGCGGCCTCCATCATGGTGGAGGCGATGACCGTGAGACCCTCGTCCCAGGCCCGGCCGATCTCATCGGTCCACAGCTCGGTGCCCGCGTACGACTCGAGTGCGGCCTTGAGTGACTTCCCCACTGCCGCATAGTGTTCGCCGATCACACCGTATTTGCGGTGGTCGCGGCCGAGCTGCGCCAGGAAGGGCAGCAGCTTATCGGGTTCCTCCAGGCGGTCCACCACATAGGCGATGGCCTTCACCAGCCGATCGCGCTGGGCGTCCAGCGCTGCCGGGAAGAAGTCTCGAACCTGGGGGTACTCCGTGAAGAGGATGGCGTAGAACGATCGAGCGAGTTTTTCGGGGCCACCATCCTCCGCAGCTACCGCCTTGAACGTCGTTCTTATCAATGCGACGGTCCGCGAATCCATTTGTGTCACAACCCCATTTCGCACTCGAACACAAGCCAGGGCCGGTGAGTGCAGTGCTGCGGGACACTCGACAGCAGCCGTTGCTGAGCAACTATAGGCGAGGTTTGCCAGCAACGGAATGAGTCGTTTCAACAACATGCCTGTAATTCCCCGAAAACGATCCTGCTGCAACCAAACCTGCACGAAAACAGACTGTTCAACTGGGAAACGCCGGTGGACACCGGCTTTCGGCTACCGATCTTGGGGGATTCGTTTTGCAATCTTCAGTAAGGGAGCGATCCTGCCGCAACCATGACAGGCGATGAATTCCCATGCCACAGCTGGACAAAACATACATTTAGCAAACAATACAACCGAGCGGTCTGTATTAATTTCACGGCCCGCCAACGCAATAAAAAAGCAGCGCCCCGACATTCGGAGCGCTGCTTCCCGTTTCCCGCTGGCTATCGCGTGCGGCGTTGCCCGACTACTGCGTGCGGCGATGCCGCGGCTGCCACACCACCAGCGCCGTACTGCGCTGCGGCGGAGTCAGATCCGGGCGGTATCCCGCACGGAGCCGATCCACCTCACCGCTCAGTTCGGCCACGCGCTGCTGGAGTTCCTCGACCTGATTGGTGAGTTCGATGATCCGTTTGATGCCCGCGAGATTCACGCCCTCGTCCTGGGACAGGCGCTGTACCTCGCGGAGCAGCTGCACATCCCGATCGGAGTAGCGCCGCCCGCCGCCCGAAGTACGTTGCGGCGAAACCAAACCCAGTCGGTCATAGGTGCGCAGCGTCTGGGCGTGCATGCCCGCCAGCTGCGCCGCCACCGAGATCAGGAAGTACTGTGCCTCGGCGGCTTTCTTCGGATCGGAACTCATCACGCACCTGCCCAGCCTGCACGCGGATCGAATCCACTGGTCTTCTCCGCCTCCGCATAGCGCCGGAGCGCTTCGGCGGCATTGTCGTCCAGCTTCTGCGGGATGGCGACCTTGACGGTGACGAGCAGATCGCCCGCCCCGCCGTCGCGCTTGGGCACACCCCGCCCGCGTACGCGCAGGGTGCGGCCGTCGGCGGTGCCCGGGGGCACCTTGACGCCGACGCGTCCCTCCAGTGTTGGCACGGAAACCGTTGTACCCAAAACGAGTTCGCTGTAACTGACCGGCAGCACCAGGGTCAGATCGTCGGCATTGCGGCCGAAGACCTTGTCCTGACTGACGTGCACGGTGACGAACAGATCGCCGGGCGGTGCGCCCCGCAGACCCGCCTCACCCTGACCCGCCAGCCGAATCCGCTGCCCATCGCGCACGCCCGGGGGAATGCGCACGGTGATGGTGCGGGTCCGATTCTGGATACCGGTGCCGTGGCAGTCGACGCACGGATCATCGATGATCGATCCGGTGCCCCGGCAGTCCTCGCACGGTTCGCTGAATCCGAACGCGCCCTGATTGCGGCTGACCACACCCGCGCCATTGCAGTGCGGGCATACGCGCGGGCTGGTGCCCGGCTTGGCGCCGCTGCCGTGGCAGGTGGTGCAGGCGGCCGGACTGGTCATGCGCAGCGGAACCGTCACGCCCTGGGCGGCCTCGCGGAAGCCCAGTGTCGTCTCGGTTTCCACATCGCTGCCGCGCCGCGGCCGCGATGAGGTGCGGGTGCCGCCCCGGTTGAACAGTCCGCCGAGCAGATCGCCCAGTCCGCCGTCACCGGCGCCGGCCTGCTGCCCGCCGAAGATGTCACCCAGGTTGAATTCCTGTGAGAACCCGCCGCCGGGCTGACCGTAACCGGCGCCCGGAGTGAAGCCGCCGCGGCCGAAACCGCCGCCCGCGAAAAGCTTTCGCGCTTCGTCGTACTCCTCGCGCTTCTCCGGATCGGACAGCACGGCGTGCGCCTCGCTGACCAGCTTGAACCGCTCCTCGGCCTTGGCGTCACCCGGGTTCTTGTCCGGATGCAGGTCGCGGGCGAGTTTGCGGTACGCCTTCTTGATCTCGTCCTGGCTGGCGCCGGAGGCGATACCCAGCTCCTTGTAGAAGTCCTTCTCGAGCCACTCCCGGTTCACCGGGCATCTCCTCCTCTCGAATTCCTCGGCGCCGCGGTCCCATTCGGGACCACCGGCTTCGCGGTCTCGCGAGAGACCGCCCGAACGGCCCCGGCCGGGGCCATCGGTGTGTTACTCGGTACCAGCGGCATCGGGGCCGGCGTTCGTCGTATCCGATGCGGCCGGGCCGTTCAGATCCTCGGGCGCGTCGGTGACCCCGACCATCGCGTGCCGCAGCACCCGATCGCCGAAGCGGTAACCCTTGCGCATGACCATGCCGATCACCGGCTCATGGCCGGAGCCCTCGTGCTGGACGGCTTCGTGCAGGGTCGGGTCGAAAGGATCGCCCGCCGCGCCGAATTCCTCCAGGCCCTGCTTCTGCAGGGCGGTGGCGAGCTTGTCGGCGACCGCCTTGAGCGGTCCCTCCAGATCGCCGTGTGCACGCGCGCGGTCCAGATCGTCCAGCACACCGAGCAATTCGCTGACGACCGTGGCCTTGGCATTGTCGATGGTGGCCTTGCGGTCCCGTTCGACACGGCGACGATAGTTGGCGTATTCGGCGGTGAGCCGCTGCAGATCCGAGGTGCGCTCGGCGAGTTCGGCGCTGATGGCGTCGGCGAGGGAATCCTCGCTCAGCACGTCGGCGGCCGAAGCCGCGGCGAAATCCTCCGCCGCGACATCGCCTACCTCACCCGTGACCGGTTCCTGTTCCGGGTTCGGGTTCGTCACTTCTTCTCCGGCTCCTCGACGACCTCGGCGTCGACGACGGTGTCATCGGAGTCCGGCGCGCTCGAGCCATTGCTCGAGGCGGCCTGATCCGCGGCGCTCGCATCGTAGATGGCCTGGCCCAGCGCCTGCGACTCGGTCGCGAGCTTCTCCACCGCGGTCTTGATGACCGCGATATCGGTGCCCTTGAGCGCCTCGTTCGCCTCGGCGATCGCGGCCTCGACCTTTTCCTTGATGTCGCCGGGGACCTTGTCCTCGTTGTCCTTGATGAACTTCTCGGTCTGGTGCACCAGCGATTCGGCCTGGTTGCGGGTCTCGGCCTCTTCGCGACGGGCCTTGTCCTCCGAGGCGTGCGCCTCGGCGTCCTTGACCATGCGATCGATCTCCTCCTTGGACAGGCCGGAGCCGTCCTGGATCTTGATCGTGTTCTCCTTGCCGGTGCCCTTGTCCTTCGCGGTCACGTGCACGATGCCGTTGGCGTCGATGTCGAAGGTGACCTCGATCTGCGGCACGCCACGCGGGGCCGGCGGGATGCCGGTCAGCTCGAAGGAACCGAGCAGCTTGTTGTGCGAAGCGATTTCGCGCTCACCCTGGAAGACCTGGATCTGCACGGACGGCTGGTTGTCGTCGGCCGTGGTGAAGGTCTCGGACCGCTTGGTGGGGATGGTGGTGTTGCGCTCGATGAGCTTGGTCATCACGCCGCCCTTGGTCTCGATACCCAGCGACAGCGGGGTGACATCGAGCAGCAGGACGTCCTTGACCTCACCCTTGAGCACACCGGCCTGCAGGGCGGCGCCGACGGCGACGACCTCGTCCGGGTTCACGCCCTTGTTGGGCTCGCGGCCGCCGGTCAGCTCCTTGACCAGTTCCGAGACGGCGGGCATACGGGTCGAACCACCAACGAGGACAACGTGATCGATGTCGCCGACGGCGATGCCCGCGTCCTTGATGACGGACTGGAAGGGCTTGCGGGTGCGGTCCAGCAGATCGGAGGTGATCTTCTGGAACTCGGCGCGGGTGAGCTGCTCATCGAGGAAGAGCGGGTTCTTGTCCGCGTCGACGGTGATGTAGGGCAGGTTGATCGAGGTCGACTGCGAGGACGACAGTTCGATCTTGGCCTTCTCCGCGGCCTCACGCAGCCGCTGCAGGGCCATCTTGTCCTTGGTCAGGTCGATGCCCGAAGACGCCTTGAACTTGTCGACCAGCCAGGTCACGACGCGCTCGTCCCAGTCGTCGCCACCGAGGTGGTTGTCACCGGAGGTCGCGCGGACCTCGACGACGCCCTCGCCGATCTCCAGCAGCGAGACGTCGAAGGTGCCGCCACCGAGGTCGAAGACCAGGATGGTCTGTTCCTTGTCGCCCTTGTCCAGGCCGTACGCCAGTGCGGCCGCGGTGGGCTCGTTGACGATACGGAGCACGTTCAGGCCCGCGATCTGCCCGGCCTCCTTGGTGGCCTGGCGCTGCGCGTCCTCGAAGTAGGCGGGGACGGTGATGACCGCGTCGGTGATCTCCTCACCGAGGTACGCCTCGGCGTCGCGCTTGAGCTTCATGAGCGTGCGCGCGGAAATCTCCTGCGGGGTGTACTTCTTGCCATCGATCTCGACGGACCAGTCCTCGCCCATGTGGCGCTTGACGGACCGAATCGTGCGATCGACGTTGGTGACGGCCTGGTTCTTCGCGGGCTGACCCACGAGTACCTCGCCGTTCTTCGCGAAAGCGACGATGGACGGAGTGGTGCGCGACCCCTCCGAGTTGGCGACGACTACCGGCTCACCGCCTTCGAGAACGGCGATGACCGAGTTGGTGGTCCCGAGGTCGATACCGACCGCACGAGCCATGGTGATTCCTCCTGGTTGACGTACCTATGTGTCTTAGCGGCGAGATCCCTGCCCGTCCGGCGGGCAGGAATCTTCAGCAACACTGAGCGTGGTCGGCTCAATCCTGCACCCGATATCCGATCGGTGCAAGTTGAACTTGAGTCCGTCGCGCTCAACCTTGTCTGAACAGCACCAACTGGCGACTCACGACATCTATTCCCGGGGAGCGGAGAAATCTCCCGAAAGTGAGGTTACTTCGCGACGTTGACCATGAGCGGTTCACCCTGCGGCGAAACCACCAGGTAGCCGCTGCGCGAACCCTGCGTCGTATAGATGGAGACGGCCGGATCCTCACCGGTCCTGCGCTCGATGCTGATGTGCGAGATCGGAACGCCGGGCAATCCGGCCGAGGCGGGGCCGCCCGCGATCAGACCGGCCAGCTTCGGCAGATCGATGGTGGACAGATCCAGCGATTGGACGCTGGAGCTGCGCGAGGTATCACTGCTGCTGTGGAAAGTGCCGTCGTAGCGGTAGTAGTCCGCACGACCGTCCTTTGCCGAAGGTCGCTGAATCGACACATAGCCGGGGTAGAGCACCACTCGATCGACGGTGGTGTCGCCGAAGTGATCCCGGTATGCCGCAACGAAACTCGCAAGGCCCGCACCGGTGGTGGCGTCGGGCATCTCGGGCTTCGAGACGGTATTGCGGGCGATGCAGCCGCCGAGTGCGCCCACCACGGTCGCGACGCAGAGCGCGGCGATGGCGATCTTCCAGCGCCGCAGGTCATCTCGGCGTTGCGGCCGAAGCAGCGCGGTGCCAACGAGATTCGCCGGAATCTGGAGATCGTCGATGAGCTTGTCGAGATCGCCGAAGGTGCGCGCCTGCATCGCGGCGGCGGTGCGTGACGCGTGCTCGGCCTCGGTCAATTCGCCTTCGGCCTTGGCATTGTCCAGCAGCGCGCAGGCGTCGACCCGGTCGGCGTCGCGGACGCGCATGCTCTGGTTCCGGTAGTCGGCCATGTCCGTCCTATCCCTTGAACGGCGCAGTGCGGGTGACCACACCCGCCGGGGTGGCCTCGAGGAAGCCGCTCTCACTCGCCTTGTTACCCACGTAGATTCGGATGATCGGGGCAGGCGGCACCCCGCGCGGGGAGGACACCGAATCGGTTTCGAACCCGATATAGCTGATCGTCCCCTGGGCGACATTGAGGTCGGTGAGCGCCCGGGCGGCCAGTGCGCCGATGGCCGTCGTATCGACGGCACCCAGGTCGAAGACCGGGGCGTCGGATTTGCGGGTGGTCGGCGTCGAGCGCTGCTGGAATCCGCCCCGATAGTCGTACTCCGCCTGGCGATTCGACTGCCCCGGCACCATGCGCTTCAAGATCGCGTAGTCGGGATACAGGTTCAGCTCATCGACGGACAGATCACCGAACTTGGCCTTGTACAGTGCGAAGAACGCCGCGATCCCTTCTCCCGTATGCAGATTCGGGATCTTGACCACGACCGGCTCCACCACGCCGAGGTTCACCCCGGGCGGCGCGACCGGAATCGGCGCGGGCCGATTCACCGCCGCGAATCCCGCGATGAACAGCGCCGCGCAGGCCGCGAGCACGCCCACCCCGAACAGCTTCCCGCGATACGACCGTGGCGGCTGCGCCGGACCGGGCGCGTTCGCGGCCCGTTGCAGATCGGAGGTGAGGTCGGCCAGTTCCCCCAGAGTCCTTGCCTCCCCGGCCAGTTCGGTCAGGGCGCGATGGTCGGCCTCGTTCAGCTGCCCGTCGGCGAGTCCGGCGTCGAGCAAAAGGCAGGTTGCCGCACGATCGCTGTCCCGCGCCCGAGTGCGGTTGGGGTACCGGCTCGTCTCGGCCGGTTTGGTCGGCGGCGCGGTCACCCCCGCCGCCCCCTTCGTGGGTTGCAGATCCCCCGTCAGCCGCGCGAGCTGCTCCAGCGTCTGCGCCGCCTGCGCCCGCTGCGACCGCTGCTCGTATTCATCAGCCCCCAGCTGCCCTTCCTCATAGGCGGCGTCGAGCCGGGCCCGGGCGTTCACCCGGTCGATATCGCGCGCCCGCAATCGCCCGGCGCTGGCGGAACCCGACGCATCGGACGATCTCGCACTCACACGCGGATCGTATCCGCCCGGGCAGCGGATAGGGCGGCAACCTGGACACGCGCTATGTCCGAAATACCCGGTTTTCGCAGGTTGGCGGGCAAGATCTAGACGTTTGGACCGCTGCGACCGGAGGAGGCCCGATGGATGTGCGTTTCGGCATTTCGATCCCGCCCACCGCGGCGGCTCTGGAAGACGTTCTCGATATGACCAAGGCTGCCGAGGATGAGGGGCTGGATCTGGTCGGTATTCAGGATCATCCGTACGCGCCGGAATTCGGCGATACCTTCGCCGTCGTTGGGGCCTGTCTGAGCTCGACCAGGCGGATCACCGTCTATCCCGGGGTGGCGAATATGCCGCTGCGGCGACCGTCCATGATCGCGAAACAGGCCGCCACTTTCGACCTGCTCAGTGGCGGGCGCTTCGAATTGGGCGTCGGCGCGGGGGCTTTCGAGGACGGTATCGTCGCCATGGGCGGTCCGGTGCTGAAGGGCCGTGCGGCGCTGCGCGCCCTCGAAGAAGGTATCGAGATCATCCGCGCGGAATGGCGGCCCGGCCGCCTGGTCGCCGTCCAAGGTGACGAATACACCGTCCAGGGCATCGCGGGCGGACCCGCCCCGGCGCACGATATCGGCGTCTGGATCGGCGCTATGGGCCCGCACGCCCTCGACCTGATCGGCCGCACCGGCGACGGATGGGTTGCGCCGCTGCCCAATTGGCTCCCCTGGGAACACTGGCACGCCGCCCAGGACCGCATCGACGCCGCCGCCCGCGCCGCACACCGCGATCCGGCCGCCATCACCCGCATGGCCGCCCTCCCCGGCGTCATCAGCGACCGCTCCCTCAACCCCCACCCCCGCGGTAGGGACCCCATCCAGGGCTCCGCCCGCGAATGGGCGGAAATCATTGCGGCCCTGCACAGGAACGCCCGCTTCGACACCTTCATCTACTGGCCCCCGGGCTTCGACGTGGACCAAATCCACCGCTTCGCCCGCCAGGTCGTCCCCGCCGCCCGAGAGCTGCTCGAGGCAGCCACCTGAACCTCCCGATCAGTCCAGGAGGGGGAAGCGACCCGAATCGATCAGTCCGGCGATGGCGTCGATCTTCGCCTGTGGCGCGGCGTAATCCGGGTGTGCGCCGAGGATGGCGGCGGCATCGCGGAGGGTGGACATCTGCTTGGCGGCGGCGGCCACGTCGCGGCCGCCGGGGGTGACCTGGTGTCCGGCGAATGCGGGGCGGTGGGGATCTATACGACCGAGTTCGAGAGCCTTGTCGACACGACGTGAACACCGGCAGGGGGCTTGGGGATTGGCCAGGCCGCAGGTGTCGGTGAGGAAGTTGCCGATGCGTTTCTTGGCTCGCTCCAGGCGTTTTCGATAGGCGGCGGGGGTGGAGTCGGTGATCCAGGCCGCCTCGGCGGAGGACAGCGCGAAGATATCGGAGAGTACGAAGGCGATCCGCTCATCGCGCGCCAGGCATTGCAGCATGGCCTGGGTGCAGTTCAGCCGCACCTCGTGGGTGAGCAATTCGCCCTCGGGGCCGCGGTAATCCGCCTCCGACAGGCCATCTCGCAGATCCTCACCGAACGCGTCCAGGCTGACCTGTCGCTGCTCCTGGACCGTCTTGCGCTCGAGATTCAGCAGGTAATTCACGCCGATCCGATACGCCCACGTGAACAACTTCGCCTCACCCCGCCAGGTGCCGAGGTGCCCGACCACCCGCAACAGGATCTCCTGGGTGGCGTCCTCGGCGTCGGCGGGCCGCCACACCATGCGCAGCGCCAGCCGGTAGATCGGATCCTGAAGCAGCAGCACCACTTCGCCGACAGCGGTCCGATCCCCGGCGACGGCCCGCGCGACCAGTGCGAGCTCATCCGCATCCGGCCCCTGCTGGACAGCACTCTCGTCGGTCTCCATAACCGTCAGCCTGGAACGGGCGGCGGCGCGGCGCAAGCGTTGCCGGTGGGGATCACGGGGCGTGCCGAGTGCGCGCCCCGTGATCAGCCCTGCCACGGCGGATTCAGGCTACCGCCGGGGTGGTGGTGAGGGCGTGCCGCCGGATCCAGTCGGCGACGGCCGTGCCGATGGCGTCGGGCTGGTCCTCGGGGCAGTGGTGTCCGGCGGGACCGATATTCGCCACCTCGGCGGCGGCGAATGTGGTTGCGGCCCAGTCGATGATCTCGGGTGAGCCGAGGCCGACGCCGTCCTGGACGGCCATGACGAGTTTGGGCACTGCAGGCGTGTCCGCCATCCAGCGGTCGTAGTTCTCGATGGCGGCGACGACGTCGGCGGGTTCGCCGTCGAGCGGGAATTCGCGCGGCCACACCAGCATCGGCTTGCGCGAGGCCGGGGTCGGGTAGGGCGCGCGGTAGGCGTCCAGGGCCTCCAGGGTCAGCGAGCGGGTGGAGGCGGGCAGGTTGAATTCGATGAACATATTGCGTTCCAGGACCATCTCCTCGCCCTCGGGCGAACGGAAGCGCCGGAACAGTTCCGCGCCCGCGGGCGGCATCTCCGACCAGAGCATGGGCCGCAGGAAGGTCTCGACCACCGCGATGCCCCGCACCCGGCCGGGATGCCTTGCAGCCCAATCCATTCCGAGCGCACCACCCCAGTCGTGGCCGACGATGACGACCTGATCCAGCCCGAGCGCGTCGAACCAGGCGTCGAGGTAGCGGGCGTGATCGGCGAACCGATAGTCGCTGTCCGGCTTACCGGAAGCGCCCATACCGATGAGATCCGGTGCCAGCGCGCGATTTTCGCCGCTGACATGCGGAATCACATTGCGCCAGATGTAGTTCGAGGTGGGATTGCCATGCAGGAACACCACGGGGATGGCCCCGCTGCCGGTGTCGCTGTAGTTGATGAACGAGTCGAGCACGTCGACGGTGGCCATGAGGGTTGTCCTTCCGAGTGTTTTTCGCCTTCACCTGGTTGGACACGCACAGCCGCCGCCTGTGACTACCGAGCCGAGTGATCCACCTCACAGGCCGCGGCCGTACCGGGCGCGGCGGTGAGACCGGGGTGGATACCCGGGGTCAGTCCGTTGCCGACGGCCGCGCGCTGTAACAGCTTCACCATGACCGCCCGTTCGTCTTCATCGAGCGCCGACAGGATTTCCGCGTCCAGTCCCCGCGCCAGCGCGGTTGCCTCGGCGAGCAGTTCCCGGGCCGCCGGAAGCAGGTGCACGGCGTGCGCGCGCCGATCCGCGGGATGCCTGCGGCGTTCGACGAGCCCGCGTTTCTCCAGGTCGTCGACGAGTCCGACCATCACATTGCGGTGAATCCCGAGCGCCTCGCACAGCTGCTGCTGCGACCGCCCGTCATTGGCCTCGAGAATCCGCAGCGTGCCGAACTGCGGGGGTTTGATGCCGAGCGGGGTCAGCAGTTCGGCGAATCGGTACGCGGAGTGGGAGCCCAACTGCCCCAGCAGGAATGCGGGGGAATCGAACAGCCGCGGGTACTGGGTTCCGGCGTCATCGCTCACCTCGCCAGAATACAGCAATGCACAAAATATGAATGCCCTCTTGCTTGATAATCACTTCATGTGCATAGTTTGAAGGGTCGCACCACCCACCAATCGAAGAGAGCTCGCCGTGGCTTCCGACACCCCCACCCTGGAAAATCCCCCAAGTACCCTCGACCCGCGCCGCTGGATCGCCTTCGCCGTCATTCTGGCCGCCGGGTTCATGGACCTGCTCGATGTGACGATCGTGAACGTCGCCGTCCCGAGCATTCAGAAAGACCTCGAGGCCGAGTACTCGCAGATCGAATGGATCATCGCCGCCTACGTGCTGTCGTTCGCCGCGGTGCTCATCACCGGCGGCCGGCTCGGCGATATCTACGGCCGCAAACGCCTGTTCCTCATCGGCATGGCCGGTTTCACCCTGGCCTCGGCGGCCTGCGGGCTGGCCTCGGACCCCACCCTGCTCATCGGCTCGCGCTTCGTACAGGGCGCGATGGCCGGGCTCATGGTGCCGCAGATCCTGGCCATCATTCGCGTCACCTTCCCGAAGCATGAGCGCGCCAAGGCGATTGCCATCTACAGCGGTGTCGGCGGTTCCGCGTCGGCGGTCGGGCTGTCGCTGGGCGGGCTGCTGGTGCAGTGGAATCTGTTCGATCTGGGCTGGCGGCCGATCTTCCTGGTGAATATCCCGGTCGGCATCGCGGCGTTGATCGCGGCGAGCATCGTCATGCGGGATTCGCGGTCCGCGCATGCGCCGCGCCTGGATATCGCCGGCATGATCCTGGCCATCGGCGCGGTGGTGCTGCTGGTCTACCCGCTCACCGAGGGCCGCCAGAAGAATTGGCCCGCTTGGACATTCATCATGATCGGGGCGGCCGCCGTGACCTTCGCGGCCTTCGTGGTCTACGAACGGCGGCGGGCGCGCACGGTCGGCTCACCGCTGATCGACCTCGATCTGTTCCGGTCCCGCCCGTTCACCGTGGGCCTGTCCAGCTGGCTGCTGTTCTGGATCGGCATGGGCGGGTTCTTCCTCATCTGGACCCTGTTCATGCAGGCCGGACTGGGCTGGTCGCCCATGCGGGCCGGGCTCACCTCGGTGTTCTTCGCGGTCGGCGCGGGTATCGGCGCGGGCACCTCGGTGAGTGTGCTGGCCCCGAAGTTCGGGCGCTGGGTGCTGATGGCGGGCGGGCTGATCACCGCGGGCGGTTTCGGCCTGTACGGCTGGCTGGCCACGCACTACGGCAGTGATTTCGCGTCCTGGCAGATGGTGCTGCCGCTCATCGTGACCGGCACCGGTTTCGGCATCGTGGTCGCGCCGACCATCGACATGCTGCTCGGCCAGATTCCGGAGCAGGAGGCGGGCGCGGCCTCCGGGCTGCTCAATACCGGTCAGCAGCTGGGTTTGGCATTGGGTGTGGCGCTGGTCGGCATCATCTTCTTCGGGCAGCTGGATCATGATTCGGCGCGCGGGGTGGATGCGGTGACCGCGCAGACCCGCACCGAATTGAGCACCGCCGGACTGCCCGGCCCCGCGCAGGAGCAGATTCTCGCGAGCTTCCGTGCCTGCGTGCGGGATCGGTCCGCGGCCGTGGATCCGTCCGCGGTGCCGGACAGCTGCCGCGGCACCGGCGGTGACGCACGCATCGCGACCACGCTCGCCGACGCGGGCGCGGAGGCCAATGCGGTCAACTTCGCGCACACCTTCCGATACACGCTGGCCTGGGGCATCGGATTGATGGCGCTGGTCTGCCTCGGTTTCGCGGCACTGCCCAGGGACGTGAAACTGGAACAGCACGAGATCGTCGACCTGGACGACGAGCTGGTCGGGGTCTGAACCCGCCGGCGATGCGGCCCGCGAATCCGGTGGAAACGCCGGATTCGCGGGCCGTTCCCTTTCCGCCGCCGCCCGCGACGGGAAGAATTCAGCACTGACAACGTCTTTCGACAGGAGTGCACCATGCGGGCGGTCACGGTAACCAAGGGCGAATTCCGAGTCGAGGAGCTACCGGAACCCATTCCGGGACCGGGGCAGCTGGTGATCGACGTATTGCGCTGCGGCATCTGCGGATCCGATCTGCACGCGCGCACGCACTGCGACGAACTCGCCGATATGGCGGCCGCCACCGGCTACCAGCACTTCATGCGCTCGGATCAGAAGGTGGTGCTCGGGCACGAATTCTCCGGCGAGGTGGTCGATTACGGAGCGGGCACCCGCAGGCGCTGGAAGCCGGGGACGCCGGTGGTGGCGCTGCCCATCCTGCGCGGCGGGCGGGTGCCGCATCTGACCGGACTGTCCGCGTCCGCGCCGGGCGGGTACGCGGAGCAGACGGTGGTGCAGGAATCCATGACCTTCGCCATCCCCAATGGTCTGTCCGCCGAGCACGCGGCGCTGACCGAGCCGATGGCGGTGGGATGGCACGCGGTGCGCAAGGGGCGGGTCGGCAAGGGGCAGACGGCGTTCGTAATCGGTTGCGGGCCCATCGGTTTGGCCGTTATCACCATGCTGAAGGCGTCCGGGGTGCGGTTGGTGATCGCCAGCGACTTCTCCCCGCGCCGCCGCGAACTCGCCGCCGCCTGCGGTGCGGATGTGGTGGTGGATCCCGGCGTGGATTCGCCGTGGACGGCGTCGCCGAAGAAGGCCCGCATCACCGGGGCCTCCGACATCCTGAACCTCGGCTTCGACGCGATGGAAAAGCTGCGCCGCATCCCGAATATCCCGTGGTGGTATGTGTTTCGTGCCGCGCACAGTCTCAATCAGGGTCCGGCCGGGCCGGTCATCTTCGAATGCGTCGGCGTCCCCGGCATTCTCGATCAATTGCTGACGGCCGCCCCGCCCATGTCGCGCATCGTGGTGGTCGGCGTCTGTATGGAATCGGACCGCATTCACCCCGCCACCGCCATCAACAAGGAGATCGAACTCCGCTTCGTACTCGGCTACGACCCCGGCGAATTCCGCGACACCCTGCATATGATCGCCGACGGCAAGGTCGATCCGACGCCCCTGATCACCGGCACGGTCGGCCTGGATGGCGTGGACGCGGCCTACACCACGCTCGCTTCTCCGGACCACCACGCCAAAATCCTGATCGACCCCCGCAGCACCGCCACCACACCCTGATTCGCCCCTTACCCGTGCGGTACCTCCGAATTATGCGTTGCGGGGCAAGGTGATTCGGGCGAACGGTGTCGTCGGGGGCTCGTGCAGGATGTCCAGCAGGCCCTCGGCGCTGCGGGCGGCGGTGAGGCAGGCGTTCGCCATGAATTGATCGGCCAGCGGGTGGCGGGCTCGGGTCCGCCACTTCTGAACGGCGGCCAGCGCCCGCTCCCGCTGGGTGTTGACGTCGGTGTGCGACGGCAGGCCGAGGCGGCGGTGCGCGGCGACGCCCGCGCCGCCGATCAGGCGATGCAGTTCGGCGAGATCGGCCGGGGCGAAAGGAAGTTCCTCGGCGCGCAGATGACCGAGCAGGCGGAGCTCGGTGAATCCATGCACATCCGCTAACAGGGTCCGTACCCGCGGCAATAGCGCATCGGCCTCGGTGCCCGGGTTGGCGACCAGGATTCGAGCCAGTGCCGTGAGCGCCGAATGCGCCTTCAATTCCTCCGCGCGCTGGGCGAATTGCACATCCAGCACGGTGCGCAGTTCATCGAGTCCACTGCGCTGGGTGAGTTCGGCCGCGAGCGTTGCCGAGTCGCGCACACCGAGCCGAATCAGCGTGACGGCCAAGCGGATTCCGAACAGGCCGAACCTCGCCGCGAGATGGGCGCACAGTTCGGGCGGCAGCGGTAGCGGTAGATCGGGCCGCGCGAACCGATCCGCCGACAGCAGGGCGGCGGCGAGCGTATCGGTCGGCACCCCGGCCAATGCCTCGAACGCCTGATATTCGCGCTGCCGCAGCGTGGCGGCCGCGAACGCCAGCAGCCCGGCCACCGGAATCACCGACTGGCACAACCCCGTTCGCTCCAACTCGGTCGCGAATCGCGACGCCACATCCCGCGCCGAATTCAACGCGTCGATGCGCCCCGCCCCGATCTCATCCGCCCGCGACACCACCCCGATCACCCCGAGCGGAGCGCTGGTCCCACCCCCGGCCGTTCCCTGCGCGGCCGACGCCGTACTGATCCGTTCGAGAAACTCCACATCCGAGTTGTCCAGTCGCCGCAGCAGATACACCACCGCGTCGGCATTGGGCAGCTCCACACCGTTCCCACCGGGCGCGAGCAGATGCGAGGTGCGAGCCGACACATCCCGCGACAGCGACGAGATCCCGGGCGTATCGATAATCGTGGTCTGCGCCAATTCCTCCGACGGCCACTCCACCGCGAGGTGATCGACCTCCCTGCCCGCACCCGAGTTCGCGCGACGCTCGAAATCACGGCTCACGCCCGGGTTCGTGTGGTGCCCAACCTCGCCGGCCTGACCCTGGTGCGCAGGGTGCTCGGCGGCGCGGAGTTGGCCCGGGTTCCAGCGCAGGGCCGACAGGTCGAAGGTGAGGCCGTGGGCGCCGGGGAGGCCCTCCGCGCCGCGGCCGCGGCGCACCACCACGTCGGCTCGCGCGCCATCGGTCGCGTAGGCGGTGACGCGAGGGGACGGGCCGTTGCGGTACCAGGTGACCAGGCGGGTGCATTCGGTGGCGTCGGTAGGGGCGATGTCCTGGCCGACCAGGGCGTTCAACAGGGTTGATTTGCCTGCTTTGAGCTGTCCGGCCAGGGCTACCCGCAGGGGTTCGTCCAGGCGGCGCACGCATTCCTCGAGCTGGGCGCGTACCCGGCCGTGCTGGACGAAGGCGCGGCGGGCCGCGGCCAGCAGACCGCGGGTCTCGGCTCCGACCCCGTAGCCGGCCGTGCCCACGTCATATCGCACCGGCTCATGTTCTCGAACCACTTCGCACCTCCACGCATCGCCAGCCTTTCGGCGGAACCGGGCTCGGCGTTAGCACCGGGTCCGGTAGACGAATTGTGGTCAGGAACCCTGGGGAAGTGCTGTGGGGGTGGGTGCGGGGCCGAGGATGAGGTTCGCGCGGCGGCGGAGGTCGGCGAGGGTGTGCAGGCGGCGTTCCAGGGCGGTGATGCGGTCGGCGCGGCGGGTGGATTCGAGGGTGGCGGCTTCCTGGGCGGCGCGCAGGGATTCGTCCAGCGAGCGCAGGGTGCGGTCGGCGATGGCGGTGAAATGGTCGCGCAGCAGGCGGTGAATGCGGTGCAGGCGGTCCTTGGTCTCCTTGCCGGTGTGGAAGGCGATATCGTCGAGGTAGCGCCGCACCGCCACTTTGGCGTCGGCGCGGCGTTTGGCCAGGCGGGCCTGTTTATCGTCACGGAAAGCCTTACCGCCCAGCAGAACTCCGGCCCCGAGGGACAGCGGGTTGATCAGCGCGAGTCCGGCCATGGTGCCGACCATGCCCGCCATGATCACGCCGCCGTAGGAGCCGCGCACACCCACCAGGAGTTTGTGGCCGAGGCCGAGATCGGGTTCCAGATCCGACAGTGTGCAGGATCCGGCGCGAGAGGCATTGCCGTCCAGAGTTTCCCGCACATCGGGCAGATCCACCGCGCCGAGTTCGGTGAAATGCGCGCCGACCTTTTCCGCGAGTTTCACCGCGCGCGTGCGGGTCCACAGCAGGTTGTCGCCGACGGCGGTGCCGACGGTGCCGGTGAGCCATTCCTCCATGCGGTCCCAGTGGCGGCCGGGATCGTTGTCGTCGATCCATTCCTCGGCGGTGCGGGAGATATCCCGCAGCCGGTCGCGCAGGTCGTGATCGACATCGCCGACCAGGTCGGTGATGCCGTCGGACAGCGTCAGCTGCCATACCGAGGTGCGTTTGTGCAGTTCCTCGGCGGCCGTTCTGGCGGAACGCAATTCGCGGACCGCGGCCGCACCGCGCTCCGGGTCGCGCAGGGCGACCAGTTCACTGCCCAGGGCGAGGGCCAAATGCTCTGCCGCGGAGCCGATATCGGTGGCGATGGTCTGCTGCAGCGCGGCCTGATCCCGGGCCACCACGTGATCGCGCAGGAACTGGAATACCCCGCCGAATCCGGACTCCAGTCCGAGCTGGACATCCTGCAATCGCAGTGCGTGTGTGCGCAATACCGAGGACACCGCGAGCATGGGGACCTCGATGCCCGCCCGCCGCAGATGTTCCGCATTGGCCTCGAACACCTGCCGCCAGTGCGGGTACAGGTCGATCTTGCCGACCAATACCGCTACGGCCGGGCACAATTCGCGCACCTGCCGCAGGAATTCCACTTCCGGATCGGTCAATTCGGTGGAGGCGTCGGTGATCATCAGCACCGCGTCCGCGGTCGGGGCGGCCCCCAGCGCCGCCCCGCTGCCGCCGTGCGCACCCATGCCCGGCGTATCGACGATCACGATGCCATCGGCGAGCAGCTGATTCGGCGCTTCGATCTCCACCCGCAGCACCGCTCGCCCTTCGGCGTACTGCGACCGCGACACCCCCGCCCCGATGGCCTCGATCGGCACCGGAACCCGGATGGCCTCCCCGTCGGCGGCGGTCACCACCAGCGCGGCATTCGCCTCGGCGGCATAGGCGAGCGTGGTGGTCACCATGGTCGTCGCATCATCTCCGACGGCACAGATCTCCAGGTTGAGCAGCGCGTTGACGAACTGACTCTTGCCCTGATTCCCCAACCCGCACACCACGATCCGCCGCCGCGGATCGCGCACCCGAGCGGCCACGTTCTCCAGCCGCCCGGCCAAATCCCCCCGCCCCGCCTCCCGCGCGACCGAGATCGCCTCCGCCAACATTCCGGCCAGCGGCTGCACCGCCACGATCCCAGTCACGCCAGTCCTCACAGTTCCGATCGCCGCACCTCGTGAAAGGCGCGGTCCGCCAAGGTATCGCCGTCCGCTCAGGGCCTGCCCGTGCGCGGAATGACCGGTGCGCCGCCGACAGCGGGTCGCACCGGCCACTGGATCACGAATGCAACATGTCCCCGATGATGTCCCCCATCGGATGCGTCCCCAGCTCCATCCCGGCATTCACCCCGCCATCCCCATACAGCCCGGCATCCACACCCCCGGCATGCACGCCCTCCCCGAACGCCTGCGAAACATCCACCCCCGCCCAAGGATTGGCACCCGCCCCGATCCCCACGTCCCCCGCACCGTGCACACTCGCATCCAGCTCACTCCCCACCTGCGCGCCGAGATCGCCGACGGTCCCCACACCGCTGGAGAACCCCGCGCCCACACCATTGGTCACCCCCGCCGCGAGGTCACCCCCGCCGTGCACACCGGCCCCCACGGCGGAGTCGACACCACTGCTCAACCCGGCCCCCAACTGCGCCCCACCGCTGGTAGCCCCATTCAGCGCCCCGGAAAGCCCTGTCTCCAAACCGCTTCCAAGCTGCGCACCGGCACTCAACCCGCCATCCACGGCACCATTGAGCCCGGTCTCGAGCCCCGCACCCGCTCCGACGGCGTTATGCACAGCACCCGACAGATCGCCACCGAGATTCGCACCCGCCTGTGCACCGGCACCGAGCGCGGAGTTCAACCCGCCGGAAAGTCCTGTGCCAAGCCCACTTCCAAGTTGCCCGCCCAGGTTCGCTGCACCGTTCAGGCCGGTCTCCAAACCCGCACCCGCGCCGATCGCGGTATCGATACCGCCGGAAAGTCCTGTGCCGAGCTGACTTCCGAGCTGGGCGCCGAGATTCGCACCACCGCCGACCGCGCCATTCAATCCGGTTTCCAGGCCCGCGCCCAGCTGGGCACCTGCGCTTACGGCCGCGCCCAGGTCGGTGGACAGTCCCGCGCCGAGGTCGCCGCCGACCTGCGCGCCCACGTTGGTGGCCGCGCCGATCGCGGTGTTGATGCCGCCGGAAAGTCCTGCTCCCAGGTTGGTTCCGAGCTGTGCACCGCCGCCGACCGCCCCGTTCAAGCCGGTCTCCAGGCCCGCGCCCAGTTGCGCGCCAGCGTTGGCCGCCGCGCCGAGGCCGGTGGAAAGTCCTGTGCCCAGACCGCCGCCGAGCTGTGCGCCCGCGCCGAGGGCGCTGTTGATGGCGGCGTCGACGCCGGTGGTGAGGCCGGTTTCGAGGTTCGCGCCCGCGCCGATCGCGCCGGTGACGGCTCCGTTGAGGGCCGCGCCGGCCTGGGTGGCGGCGGAGACGGCGGATTGGAGGCCGAGTTCGAGGTTCGCGCCGGTGCCGATCGCGCCGTTGAGGGCGCCGGAGAGGTCGGCGGCGGCTTGGGTGCCGATGACGCCGGAGAGGTTGGCTTCCAGACCGGTGGCGGCGGAGGCCGCCGAGGAGAGCGCGCCGCCGATGCCTGCCGAGAGGCCGGTGCCGAGGTTGGCGGCCGCGTCGACGGCGGCGTCGATGCCGGTGGAGAGGCCCAGTTCCAGGCCGGATCCGGCGTCGCCGGTGAGGCAGATATCGGTGGCGGCGACGGTGCCGAGATTCACGGCGGTGCCGGTGGCGGCCGAACCGTTCACGCCCGCGGCACCATTCACACCGGCACCTGTGTTCACAGCGGCCCCACCGTTCACTGCGGCCGAACCGTTCAGGCCGGACGAACCATTCAGGCCCCCCGCACCGGTTCCGGTGGCCTCGCCGCCGCCGCCCGCGGCGATGATGGCGGACAGCTGCGAACCTCCGGCAACCAGTGCGGATTCGGCGACCATGGGTGCCACGGCGGTGATGTCCTCGGGGGTGACGTTTTCCAGTCCGGCGTTGGCGAGGGCCTGGGCCGGGTTGGCGCAATAACCGACGGCGGCTTCGTGATCCCGCAGCAGGTTGAGGATGAACTCGAGAATTGCGTTGGGGCTCATGGCGAATCGTCTCCTGGGTGCGGCGGGCCCGGTTGGCCCGCCCTGCTCGACTTGCCTTTCACGCTAGGAACGCCACCCGTTACGCCGAAACGGGGAGTCGCCCCCCACTTGGGCGTGTTGCCCCAATAGGGGGTTTATGGCCATTAGGGGTATTTCCCCACACCTGGGTGGGAATCGGTAACGACGATCCCCCAGCAACCGACAGCACCCATGGGTCAACCGGCCCGGCACCACCGTTTTCGTACAAATCGGACTGAACAGCTTTCGAGCAGCACGCGATTCACCCGTCGCGTGTTTCGAATCGACAGGGGATCTCGAATGAGTCAGGGGATGGCGCTCGGCATTACCGTCGGGTCGTCGAATACGGTCGCCGTGACGTCTTCCGGGGGACAGCGAAAAATACACGTCCGGCCGAGTCGCCTCGGTGCGGAGCATGAGGTTCCGGAGAGTCTGCTGGCCCGGGTGGGGGATCCGGTGGACATTCGGATGCGAGACGGATCCGCTGTGCGCGCAGCGGATCTCGTGGCCGCGGCGGTCGGCCGAGCCGTGGACGACTCCGGCCCCGCCGCGGCCATGGTGTGCTGCTATCCGGCCTGGTGGACCCAGCACACGGTGGAGGTGCAGCGCAGTGCGCTACAGACCGCCGGACTCGATGGCGTGGCGCTGGTGCCCGAACCCGCCGCCGCCATGCGCTGGCTGCAGGATGTGCACGAGTCCACCCATGACGGTGCGATGATCGTGTACGACTTGGGCGCAACGGGTTTGACGGTTTCCCTGGCCCGTACCGGCGCACTGTCCGGCATGCTCGGCGAACCGGTGCGTTCGACGGCGGTGGCGGGCGCGGAATTCGATCTGCTGCTCACCCGCTATGTGCTGGCTTTCGCGGTGGGGGAAAAGGATTTCGATCCTTTCGACCCGGCCGTGGAACGAGAATTGTCCGGTTTGCGGGTGCGCTGCGGAATGGCGAAGGAAACGCTCTCCAAAAATACCGCGACTATGGTTCCGGTGCGTTTGCCCGGAATCGGAGCGATCGACGTACGCCTGGTCCGCGATGAGGTGGAAGATCTGTTCCGCGGCCCGCTGCTCACCTCGACGGATCTGGTCCGCGAGGCCGTGCACCGCGCCGGACTCACCATCGACGATGTGGACGGCATCCTGCTCACCGGCGGCTGCGCGGCGATCCCCCTGGTCACCGAGGTGCTCTCCACCGAATTCGGCATTCCGGTCGCGGCCGCCACCGATCCCGCGCACCTGAGCGCGCACGGCGCGGCCCTGCTCGCCGCCGACCTGATCGCCGACACCACCGCGACCGAAGCCCAGCCCGCCATCGCCGAACTGATCGCTCGTCACGACAGTGACGAAACGAGCGCACCGCGATCCGGTGGTACACCGGCACGGCACTCCGACGGGGTTCCCGCAGCGCGCCCGGAAGGTCCCGCCACGCCGCGGGGCGGCCTATTCGCCGATACCCCCCCGGCCCAGGGCGATTCGAATCGCTTGGAGCCGAATACTTTTCGCGGCGACGCGGCCGATGACTCTGTGGACGAACGAGTTCCGCTACTACCGCCGCTTCCGGCAACGGAACCGCCGACCGGTTTCGCGCATTGGCGGCGGGTCGCGGTGATCGGCGCGGCCGCTATCGCGGTGGCGGCGCTCGCGACGGGCACGCTCGCCATGGGAACGGGCGCGCAGTCCGCGCCTTCGGAATCGCCTGTGCCACAGGCACCCGCGACGTCGGCGGCCGCGTTGGAAGCGCCCGGCACGGTAGTGAATACCGGCGGGCAGGCGGTGCCCGCATTGCATCCGGGCACCACGCAGGCTCGCGCCAACACCCCGGGCAGCACCGCACCCGGCGCTCCCGCGCCGACCACGACGGCCGAGGCTCCGGCGGCAGCGGCCCCCGCTCCGGCGCAGCAGAATTCGCCCGCGCCGCAACCCGCGCCCCAGCAGCTTCCGACGATTCCGGCGATCGCGCCGCCGTCGATCTCGCTCCCCGATCCGGGCCAGCTGACCGTCCCGTCCGTGCCCAAGATCCTGCCCAACTGACGGCGGATGAGAGTTGGTACCCCGTGATAGCCAATCCCCCAGTCGCACTCGATTCCCTGCCCTGCGCGCGCGAGATCTTCCGCGAGCTGGACTCCGCTGACGCCGCGCCCCGGTGCTATCTGATCCGCGGCCGTTCCGGCACCGGCAAATCCATCCTGCTGACCGCCATCCGGGCGCGGCTGCGCGGCCGGGGCGTCGCCGTGCACGACAACCCGGCCGACGCGCCGGCCGGTCGCGAGGACCCGAGTCCGGCCGCCCTGGTGGTGGACGACGTCCTCGGACTGAGCGCGCCGGAGCACGAAGCACTCTGCGCCGTAATCGAATCCGGTGCCTGCACGGTGGTGCTGGCGACCCGCGCGAGACCGCACGATCCCCAGTTGCGCGCACTCACCGATCTGATCGCGCGGCGCGGCCGCGTGGTGGATCTGCGCGCCCTGGGCGTCACCGAGATCGCGCCGTTCGCAAGGGAATTGGGCATGATGGTGCCGCGCGGCCTGGCGCAGCACATCCACCGCCAGACCGCCGGTATCCACGGCGGTGTGGTGGCCGCCCTCATCGCCGCCTGCGCGACCCGCCTCGACGCCGGAATGACGGCCGTCGACGATGCGGTCGCGGCCTGGGCGCGTGCCCGCCTCGACGACGCCGACCCCGAACTGCTCGACGCCTACGTGGTGGCGGCGATCGGTGCGGGTCTGGACACCGGCGAACTCACCGAGGTATTGGACATAACCCCCGCGGCCGCACAGGATCTGGTCGACCGCGCCCGCGCCAGCGCCCTGATCACCGACGCGGATCTGCTGCTGGCGCCCGCGATCGCACCGCTGCGCACCCTGGTCGGCGACCGCCGCCTGCTGGCGGTGCAGCGCCGCCTGCTGCAGGCCCGCCTGGACGCGGGTCTGCTCCGCGATCACACCGCCCTGCAGATGGCCGAATCCGGCGTCCGCGATCCGCGCCTCGCCGAATTCCTCTGCGCCACAGCCGAAAAGGCGGGCGACGAAGCCGTCCGCCACTATGCCGCCGCCGCGGCGGCGGGCGCGAACCCGGAGTCCATCGCCCTGCGCTGGGCCGACGCCGCCGCCCGCACCGGCGATTGCGATACCGCCCTGCGCCTGGCCGAACCCGTTCTGGCCCGTAACTCCTCCCCCGCCGATCTGGCCGCCGCTGTCCGCATCTGCGCGGGCGTCTGGACCCGCCGCGGCCTGGCCGCCCGCGCCGCCCAGCTCTACACCTGGCTCGGCCCCGACCGCGTCGGCCCGGACTGGGCCGTCGCCGCCACCGTCCAGCACCTGGCCGGTGACGCCCCCGCCGCCCGCGCCCTGTCCGCCTCGGCCGCCAACTGGCCCCCCACCGAGGCGACCGCCCGAGCCGCCCTCATCGCACACGCCCTCGCCGGTTCGACCGAATCCCCCAAACCCGCACCCGCACCGCCGCTTCCGAGCCTGCGCCCCGACCCCGCCGTAACCGCGGCCTTCGCCGCACGCACGGGCACGACCACCGCTGCGGCCCCGGGAGCATCCGCGCCCCAGCCGACGGCCGCGCCCGTTCGACGAGATACGCCGTCCCCCGGCGACATCCAGCCGCGCATGACCGGTTATCCGGCAGTCGCAACGCATTCCGGCGGTCCCTGGCCCGCTGTGACCGGCGACGACCTCGGTCCAGGGACGAACAACGGCGGCCCGGCACACCCGGTCGGCGCCCAGCCGGTGGGCGACGACCGGCCCGAAGCGGGTCATTCTCCGGCGGCGAACCCCGCAGCCGCCACCGAGCATCTCGACCGGACGAGAGTCGGCAACTATCTGGGTGAAACACAGTGGGCGGCAGGGTATCCGGGCCGATCCGCGACCGGCGCACTGCCGACCACCGCGCCGCGGGCGATCGATACCGCCGGGTTCGCGGCGTTGCGGGATACCCCGCCGGTGCGGCGCGCACAGGTGCGCGGCGTGGACGCGGCACGGAGTTCGGCCGTCGCGGCGGCTTCGGCGCTGATTCACGCGGCGCATTCCGGGGTCGCCCCGGGTGAGCACGGCGGGGACAGGTTTCTGCCCTGTTCGGCGGTGTCCATCGCGGTGCTGCTGAGTTTGAGCATGGGTGAACCACGCAGGGCCGCAGACGCTTTGCGCGGTTCGGTCCGGAGTCCGCAGGGTGCGGTACTGGCCGCGTGGGTGGCGATGCTGGGCGGGGATGAGCAGTCCGCGGCCACCGCGCTTGACGGTCTCGATATGACGCGGCTCGATGCACGGGACCGACTGCTCGCGCACGGCGTGATCGTCGGATTGGCCCGGCGCGCCGGGGATCACACCGCACTGACGGTGGCGTGGCGGGCCGCCTATCCGCTGTTCGATCAGGTGGGCGCGGATCTGCTGGCGCTGCTGCCGATCGGTGAATTGTGGCTCGCCGGAATCAGATTGCGCGATGAGGCCCGGATCGCCGCGCTGGTGACCGCCGCCGGGGAGTTGCTGCGCGGGCTGGGCGATCCGCCCGCGTGGTCGAACGCCTTCCACTGGTACGCGATTCAGGCCGCCCTCGCGCATGAGAGCCCGAATGAGCTGCTGCCGCACGCACATCGGCTCAAGACCGCCGCCGAGGCGGGCGATCCGCAGGCCGCCGCGCTGGCGGACGCGGGCCGCACCTGGGTGCTGGTGCTGCGCGGTCAGGTGGAGCGGGAGCCGGTGCAGGCCGCCGTCGCCCGGCTGGCGGGGCTGGGCCTGCGCTGGGATGCGGCGCGACTGGCGAGCGAGGCGGCCCTCGCGGCGGCCGACGCGGGCACCGCGACCGCCCTGTTGAAGCTGGCGCGCACGGTGCGCGCGCAGTCGCGGCCCCCGGAGGCACCGGTGCGCACACCCGTTCCGACCGCCCCGCCGGTGCGTCCGGAACCGCACACCGATACCGTCCTGAGTGAACGGGAGCGGGAGGTCGCCGAGCTTGTACTTCTGGGCTTGACCTATCGGGAAATCGGGGCTCGCCTCTATATCTCCGCGAAAACGGTGGAGCACCATGTGGCCCGGATACGGCGTCGGATCGGTGCGAGCTCGCGTTCGGAGTTATTGTCAATGCTCCGCGCCATGGGTCACGGTTCCCTCCTCGTATGACCTCGGCGCGGAGAGGACTCGGACGCACCTAGTGAGGTAATGGACATGGCCACTGGGGTGGGCCTGCGGATAGCAGACGACGAATCGGTCGTCGCTGTCGTCACCGGCGATGACGCCGCACTCCCGGTGACCTACATCGTGCGCGAGTCGATCCTGCACATGTCCGATGACGGCGACGCTGTCCTCGGTGGCGATTCGATACCGGAGAATTCGCACGCGATCAGTGGTTTCGTGGCGGCCGTCGGCGATCCGGCGGGTATGCCGGTGGACGAGGGCGAGGCGTATCGCGCCGAGGATCTGATGGCCACCGCCGCCTTCTGCCTCATCAATCTGGCCGCCGATCAACTCAACGGCCCAGCCGAGTTCTACGCGACCCATCCCACGGGCTGGCCGGACGAGAATGTGCAGGCGCTGCGCGAGGCCCTGGATTACCTGGGCCTGAAGTCGGTGGTGCTGGTCAGTGAGCGCGATCTGCCGCAGCCCGAGGGCGATACCGGAAAATCGTTCGCCCACAACGCGGCTCGCGCGGCGCTGGCGGCGGTGCTGGCCACGCCCGCCGGGCTGACCCCGCCGGATCCGGACGCGGGCACCCAGAACGCCGCCGATGTCACCGATATCCTGCCCGCGCTGCCGAACGCCCTGCCGCTGTTGCAGGCGTATTCGGCGGCGATGCCGGCGGCCACCTCGGTGGAGCAGTCGGTCGGCCCGATCACCGCCGAACAGCCGATCGTCCGGCCCCGCAAGAGCGCGAGTCGCGGTCCGTACATCATCGCCGCGGCCGCCGCCGTGATCGGTTTGCTGCTGGGTGGCCTTGGGGTCGCCGCGGTACTGCGGCAGGACGATTCCGCGCCCGGACCGCCGCGCGGTGAGGTGGCGAATCAACCGGCGGCCACCGCCGGCGCGATTCCGCCGCTGCTACCACCGCCCGCGTCGGAAGCGCCTCCGCCGCCCGCTGATTCGGTCGATTCGCAGACCACCAGCGCGCCCCCGCCCACCACGACGCCGCCGCCGACCACCACCCCGGAGCCGACGCCGACCACCACGCGACCCACGACTCCGCCGCCGACGACGACCACCAAACCGCCGTACTACCAGTACCCGCCGGTACCGACGTGGTCGTTCCCGACGCCGCCCGTGTTCGAGGATCCGTGGCCGCAGGTTCCGGGATGAGTTCGTAACCCCCTTTTGTGATTTGTGCCCTAAAGTGGTGCGCTGACCGATGTTCCGTCATGTAACGGGATAGTCGGTCTGCTGGTGCACTACGAAGGGACTCCATGCGCAAGTTCATGGCGCGCCGCGCCGCGGTCCGAGCAGCAACCGTCGCGTTCGCCTCGACCGTCCTAGTCGGCCCCTTGTTCGCAGCGATTCCCGCGAGTGCGGAACCTGTCGATCAGCTTGCCGCGGACAAACTTCCGGCCGAACTCGTCCAGGCGATCCAGCGCGATCTGAAGATGTCGCCGGCCGAGTATCTGGACCGCGCCGCGAAGGCACAGCAATTGCGTAACTACGCAAGGGATTTCCGCGCCGAGCGCCCGGACGACTTCGCCGGCGCCTGGATGGGGGCCGACGGTAAGCCGGTGCTCGCGGTGACCTCCCTCGACGCCGCCCAGATCGTCGCGGCCGACGGCTACCAGACCCGGCTGGCCCCGATCAGCGCCGACAATCTGGAAGGGTCGGTGGATCAGCTGAACAGCTGGATCACCAGCCTGCCGCGCGAGATCTCCGGCGCCATCAATTCGGTCGCGATCGATTTCCTGAACAGCCAGCTGGTGCTCAGCGTGGCCAACACCCCGGCCGGGCATCTGCTGAATCTGCCCACCCTGATCGCGAATATCAAGGTGGTGCTCTCACCGGACAGCGGTGGTCCGGTGGAACGCCGCCCGATGGGTGGCGACACCTATATCAGCGCGCCCACCTCGCTCAATGATTCGTCATTGCAGAGCGTCGATGTCTGCTCGTTCGGATTCAACAGTGTCGATGCCGCCGGTAACGCGCTGAACATCAGTGCCGGGCACTGCAATCCGAATATCGGCAAGTCGAATCAGGCGGCCGATGTGTATCTGCCCAATATTCGCAATCTGACGGCCTCCCCACCGCTGGGGAGTTTCGTCCGTTCACAACTCGGCGGCGGCAATGCGCTGGACTACTCGGTAATCAAGCTGAATGACACCGCGGTGCGCGCGGGCATGGATCAGCCCTCGGTGCGCGGCGCCAACGGCACCACGCTGACCATCACCGGCACCGCAGATCCGATCACCGGCGCGCCGATCTGCAAGTCCGGCCAGTCATCCACGTTCACCTGCGGTTTCGTGGTGGCGGATCGGGTGGAGACGCAGCTGTTCACCTCCGAGGGCCAGTCCAAGACGGTCCGCGGTTTCGCCAGCAGCGCCTGCACCCTGGGCGGTGACAGCGGCGGCGCGATCGTGTCCGGCACGCTCGCGCTCGGCATCACCAGCGGATCGAATGCGGCCGACGCGCCGAATTGCAACGAGGCGAATACCCAGCTCGCGCAGTACGGTGGAACCGCGACGCTCGGCATTCCGGTCCGCGCCATCCTGGCGGATATCGACGCGAATTCCGGTGGCGCTCTGGGCAGTGGCATTCAGGTGCGCACCAGCCCGAAGACGAACTGAAGCTGAACACTCGACGAACTCGGACCGGGCCGCGACACGCAGGTGTTCGCCGGCCCGGCGAGTCTCGGGAGCGAGTTGCCCGGACAGGGCGTTAGCGAGCGTGCGAAGTCACGAACTCGTCGGAGTGAAACACCCGCGAATTCCGCACAGCCACGCTGCAATAAGTAGGCATAACGGTCCCGACACCATATAGTCGGCTCATGCTCCTGCCACGTATGCGCAATTCCTCGCCGCCCGTGGGCCGCAGGCCACGGTCCCTTGTCCGTTCAGCAGCGATCGCGGCCAGTGCGCTGCTGATCGCCGGACCGGTGGCGGTAAGCGCACACGCGGAGCCCGCGACTCCCGATCTGCCCGCGGAGCTGGTCGCCGCCATCACGCGCGACCTCAAGATCTCCCCGCAGGACTATCTGAACCGCGCCACCCTCGCCCAGCAGGTGGCCGCCTTCTCCACCACCGCGCAGCGCCAGTTCCCGCAGGTTTTCGCGGGCTCCTGGCTGGACGAGGCCGGTAAGGCCGTCATCGCGCTGGCCGACGGCCCGGGGATCGACGCCGCCCGCAAGGCCGCCGCCGACGCCGGATTCACCGTCAAGGACGTCGCCAAGAGCGAATCCACCCTGCGCGGCGAGAAGAACGCCTTCCAGAAGTGGCTCGAGGGCCAGCCCGACGCGGTCTCCAAGGCCGTGCGCGGCGTGGCGGTCGACACCATGAACAACAGCATCGCGGTGCGGGTCGATCAGCCCGGCCTGGCACTGCCCAGCTTCGTCGACCCGGCCCGCGTCATCGTGATGGCCGTGCCGCCGACCGGTGGCGAGGACGCGAACCTGCCGCAGGCGAGCGCCATCGCCGGTAACGGCAACGGCCCGCTGGCCGCCGGTGACGCCTACGCGTCGGTGGCCGGTCGCATGTCGCTGCGCTGCTCGCTCGGCTTCAACGGCCTCGATCGCAACGACAATGTCGTGAATATCTCTGCGGGACACTGCAACCCGAACATTCCGGCCACCGGTGGCGCCAACTCGCCGGGCGTGTTCGAGATGGTCGGCAGCGATCACATCGGTACCCAGCTCGGCAACTTCCAGAAGTCGATTCTGGGCGCGCAGGACTACTCCATCATCTCGGTCGCCGACGGCGCGCGAGATCGCCTGTCCAACAACCTGGTTCGCGTCCCGAACGCGGCCCCGGTGGCCATCACGGGCGTGGCCGTGCCGGTCGTCGGCGCGCCGGTCTGCAAGTCGGGTTCGCGCACCGGCTTCAGCTGCGGCGTGGTGAACGCGGTCGATCAGACCGTGCAGGTCGGCGATCACCAGCTCACCCAGAGCTTCTCCGCCAATATCTGCGCCCTGCCCGGCGACAGTGGCGGCCCGATCGTGACCGGCACCCTGGCCCTGGGCATCTCCAGCGCCTCCTCGGTCGCCGACTACCCGATCTGCGAGATCCCCAATCTGATCGGCCTGATCACCGGCAACGCACCCCAGCTGTTCGCCCAGCCGATCAGCACGGTCCTGTCGGACAACCCGGGACTGCGCGTCCGCACCAATTGAGCATGAGCACGTGAAGGGCCGGTAGCAATCGCTACCGGCCCTTTTCGCGTATTCAACTGCCGCCGTGTGGATCCCGGCCAAAAGCATGCCGGGATGACGAGGGCGCGGGCCTCCCCCGTCGTCCCGGCGCACCCCCACCGTCATCCCGGCGCGTTTTCGGCTGGGATCCACACGGGCAGTGCTGGGGCGGGCAGTGGCAGGACTGTGGCATCCGAAGGCGGGCGTGGCGCTGGCGATCTTCCGGCATGCTGGGAGGTATGTGTTTGGTGTTGCTGGGCTGGCGGGCGCATCCGGAGTACCGGTTGATCGTCGCCGCCAACCGCGACGAGTTCTTCTCGCGCCCAACCGAATCGCTGCGGTGGTGGGACGAAGTGCCCGGCCAGCTGGCCGGGCGCGATCTGGGCGCGGCCGGGTCGCTGCCCGGCACCTGGCTCGGAGTGACCCGGGAATCGCCACGATTCGCCGCGGTCACCAATGTGCGCGGACCGGGTGAGGCGCGTGCCGACGCGCGCTCCCGCGGGGCCCTGCTGATGGACTTCCTGCGCGGTGACGCCGATTCGGAGAAGTTCGTGCGCGATATCGCCGCCGCCCCCGACGATTACAACGGCTACAACCTGGTGGTCTCGGATCTGGAAACCCTGTGGTGGCACGGCAATCGCAGCGGACTCGGCCCGCATGAGCTCGGGCCCGGCTTCCACGGATTGTCCAATGGCGCGCTCGCGGCGTCCCTGCCGCCCGGTGGCGGGCTCAGCACCGGAACCGATACTCCGCCCTGGCCGAAGGTGCGCGAGGGCGTCCAGGAGCTACGCAGGGTGGTGGAATCGAATCCCGGTGACGCGGCGGGCTATCTCGCGGTGCTCGCGGATCAGCATCGCGCCCCCACCGCCGAGCTACCCGATACCGGTTTGGACACCTTCGCCGAGCGGGTGTCCTCGGCGCGCTTCGTCAATCATCCGCTGCACGGAACCCGGTGCAGCACGGTGCTATTGGTGCGTGAGGACGGCCGCTTCGAGATGACCGAGCGCACCTTCGGCCGCTTCGCGCGGCGTCAGGGCACCGTGGCCTTCCACGGCCGCCTCGACCTCCCGGCCTGATCGAACCCGGAAACGCGAAACGGCCCGCCCCCAACGAGTGGGCGGGCCGTCAGCGTATGCGAAAGCTGAAGGGCTACTTCGGGCCGTTCATGTTCGCGTCGCTCCACTTGGAGGTGCCCGGAGCGGCCTGGAAGGTGTTGATCAGATCCATACCGGCCACACCCAGCGCGGGCGCGCCGAAGGCGATGGTGCCCAGGATGCCGCCGATACCGGCCAGCGCGACGAAGGTCGGGATGGCGGTGAGGCACAGCACGATGGTCATGCACTGGATCGCGCCGAGGGCGATGCCGATCGCGCCGCCGATGACGACACCGACCGCGGTGCCGACGAAGCCGCCGATGGCGGTGGCGAGACCGAACTGGGTGGTGAAGTTGTTCATCGCACGCTGGTCCTCGACCGGCGAGGCGATCTCCTGCGCCGCGGTGACCGGCTTCTCCTGTGCGACAGCGACAGTCGGGGTGTTGAACACCGGCAGCGCGGCGGCGTCGAAGCCGGCCGGCTTCTCGGGCACCAGCTCGAGCACCTTGTTGTCGTTCTTCACCGTGGCCGCGATCGGGATCTTGGTGCCGGCGACCGAGTAGTTGATCGGGAAGGAGACGGCGGTGACGCCGTCCGGACCCTTGACGTTGACGATCGTCTGCTTCGGGTCGTCCTTGGTGGCCCCGTCCACCTGGGCGAGCTCGAAGGTGCCGTTCTTCAGGGTCGAGACGATGGTCTTGACGTCCTTGTCGCCGACCTTCTGGTCGACCAGCTTGGACGAGTACTGGATACCCGTCGGCTCTGCGGGGACGGGAGCGTTATCGGCATAGGCAGAAGTCGTCCCGATGGTCATTGCGCCGATGACCATGGCAGCCGCCGCAGTGGTGCTGCGAAACTTCATTCGGTTTTTTCCAATCCATCATCAGGTAGATCCGCTGTCCGCATCTTCGCCACGCGAGGCCCTGGCTTCCCTCGGGCCCTGCCTACGCGCTAACGGCGAACTCTCCCCGAGCATGTGAAGATGCGCACAGACTTCGGACGTCGTGAGCTTAATCGAACAGTGACTGATTAGCGACATTCGTTACGCCCCGAAATAGCGGGGCTTTCGAAGTAAGCCTGACCTTTGTTACGCGCGTGATTTGCCGGGATTTACGGTGTGGGAAACACTGGACAGCTAAGTTACCGGCGGGTAACTTACTGTCCGTTAGGATACGAGCCAGCCAAGGCGGACCAGGCCGTCCTCGGAGAGCTTGTTGAACCGGTCAGAAAGGTCGCGACATGAATGCCCTGACAGTGACACTGGGCACGATTGGAGCGGTGTTCACAGTCTTCTGTTGGGCATCGTTCATCGGAGGCGTGCGCAACATAACGCGCACCATCATGGTCGGGCAGTCCGCACCCGATCGGTGGCGGCCGTTCCTCCCCCGCTTCAAGACCATGTTCGTGGAGTTCCTCGCGCATACGCGCATGAACAAGTTCCGCACGGTCGGCTGGGCGCACTGGCTGGTCATGATCGGCTTCCTCGCCGGATTCATCCTCTGGTTCGAGGCGTACGGCCAGATCTTCGACCCCGAGTTCCACTGGCCGATCATCGGCTCCTGGGGCATCTACCACCTGGTGGACGAGCTGCTGGGCATCGGCACCGTGGTCGGCATCGTGGCGCTGATCATCATCCGCCAGCTGAATCATCCCCGTGTGCCGGAACGCCTTTCGCGCTTCAGCGGCTCGAAGTTCGCCCCCGCCTACGTGATCGAGAGCATCGTGCTCGTCGAGGGCCTGGGCATGATCTTCGTGAAGGCCGGCAAGATCGCCACCTACGGCGAATCGCACACCTGGAGCGACTTCTTCACCGAGCAGGTCGCCAAGCTGCTGCCCGAATCGATCGCCATGGTGTCGATCTTCGCGTTCATCAAGCTCTGCTCCGGCGCGCTGTTCCTGCTGCTGGTCGGCCGCAATGTCACCTGGGGTGTGGCGTGGCACCGCTTCGCCGCGTTCCCGAACATCTACTTCAAGCGTGAGGACGACGGCACCGTCGCCCTCGGCGCGCTGAAGCCGATGATGTCGCAGGGCAAGCCGATCGATATGGAGACGGCGGACCCGGACAACGACACCTTCGGCGTCGGCAAGTTCGAGGATTTCTCCTGGAAGGACATCCTCGACGTCACCACCTGCACCGAATGCGGCCGCTGCCAATCCCAGTGCCCCGCATGGAATACCGGTAAGCCGCTCTCGCCCAAGCTGCTGATCATGTCGCTGCGCGACCACGGTTACGCCAAGGCCCCGTACCTGCTGGCCGGCGGCCGCAAGGATATGGGCGGTGACGAGATCGGTCTCGTCGACGCCGAGGGCAAGCCGAATGAGCGTGCGCTGGCACAGATTCCGGAGGCCGCGCGCGCCGAGGCCGAGCGCCCGCTGGTCGGCGGCGAAGACGTGAGCGGCATCATCGATCCCGAGGTGCTGTGGTCCTGCACCACCTGTGGTGCGTGTGTGGAGCAGTGCCCGGTCGATATCGAGCATGTCGATCACATCATCGATATGCGCCGTTACCAGGTGCTGATCGAGTCGGAGTTCCCGTCCGAGCTCGCGGGTCTGTTCAAGAACCTGGAGAACAAGGGCAATCCGTGGGGTCAGAACGCCAAGGATCGCCTGAACTGGATCAGCGAAATCGATTTCGAGGTCCCGGTTTTCGGTAAGGACGCCGATAGCTTCGACGGGTACGAATACCTGTTCTGGGTCGGTTGTGCCGGTGCGTACGAGGATCGCGCGAAGAAGACCACCAAGGCCGTGGCCGAGTTGCTGGCCACCGCGGGTGTGAAGTTCATGGTGCTGGGTCAGGAGGAGACCTGCACCGGTGACTCGGCGCGGCGTGCGGGTAACGAGTTCCTGTTCCAGCAGTTGGCCATGCAGAACATCGCGGTGCTGGATTCGGTGTTCGAGGGTGTCGAGGCGTCCAAGAAGAAGATCGTGGTGACCTGTGCGCACTGCTTCAACGCGTTGAACAATGAGTACCCGCAGGTCGGCGGCACCTACGAGGTGGTGCACCACACCCAGCTGCTGAACCGCCTGGTGCGCTCGAAGAACCTGATCCCGGTGTCCCCGGTCGCGCAGAACGTCACCTACCACGACCCCTGCTACCTGGGCCGGCACAACAAGATCTACGACGCGCCGCGTGAGCTGATGGAGGCCTCGGGCTCCAAGCTGATCGAAATGCCCCGTCACGGTGAACGTTCCATGTGCTGTGGCGCCGGTGGCGCGCGCATGTGGATGGAGGAGCAGCTCGGCAAGCGCATCAACGTCGACCGCGTCGACGAGGCCCTGGACACGCTCAACGGCGGCAATGAGCCGTCCATGATCGCGACCGGCTGCCCGTTCTGCCGCGTCATGCTCACCGACGGCGTCACCGCCCGCAAGGACAGCGGTGAGGTCGGCCAGGGCGTCGAAGTCGTGGATGTCGCCCAGCTCATGCTGCAGTCCATCGACCGCGTCGACTCGGGTGTGCTGACCGAGAACCTGAAGGTCATCCAGCAGCCGAAGGTCGAAGAGCCGGAACCCGTCTCGGAGCCCGAGCCGGCCGAGGCCGCCGTCGCCGCAGCCGCGCCCGCCGAACCCAAGGCCGCTCCGGCGGGCAAGGGTCTCGGAATGAAGGGTCCGGCCAAGGCTCCGGGCGGTAAGGGACTGGGCATGAAGGGCGGCCTCAAGGCCCCCGGTGCCAAGCCCGCCGCCACCGAGGCGACCGCCGAAGCGGCTCCGGCCGAGGCCACCGAGGCAGCGGCTCCGGCCGCACCCGCCAAGGGCCTGGGCATGAAGGGTGCCGCCAAGGCTCCCGGAGGCAAGGGCCTCGCCATGAAGGGCGGGCTCAAGGCTCCGGGCGCGAAGGCGGCTCCGGCCGAAACCGCCGCTCCCGCAGCCGCTTCCGCCCCGGCCGACACCGAGGCGACGGCGGCCCCGGCCGCACCCGTCAAGGGTCTGGCCATGAAGGGTCCGGCGAAGGCTCCGGGTAAGGGCCTGGCCATGAAGGGCGCGGCCAAGGCTCCGGGCGCCAAGCCCGCCGCCGCACCGGCCGAGGCCACCGCGACCGAGGCGACCTCGGCCCCCGCGGAAACCACTGCCGCCCCGGCGGATTCGGCACCGGCCACCGCGGCTCCGGCCGAGGCCACCGAGGCCAAGCCGTCCATCGCGCCCAAGGGTCTGGCCATGAAGTCCGGTCTCAAGCGCCCCGGGCCGAAGGCTCCCGGTGCTGCGGCTCCGGCTGCCCCGGCTGCCGCGGCTCCGGCCGCCGAAGCCCCTGCGGCACCGGCTGATTCGGCACCCGAGGCAGCTGCCCCGGCTCCCGCGGAAACCGCTCCCGCCGAGGCGAACGGCACCGAGGCGAACGGCACCGAAGCCAAGGCCACCGACGCGGCTCCGGCCGCCGAGGGCAATGGCGCGGCCAAGCCGCCGGCCGCCAAGCCGGGCGGGCTCGGCTTCAAGTCCGGTATGAAGGCGCCGGGCAAGAAGAACTGACGCTCGAACACGACTGACGAAGGCGCGTCACCCACCCGGGTGACGTGCCTTCGCCTTTTCCGGACCCGCCGCACATGGCCCGCGCAGGGCCGCGCGCAGCGGTGCCGGGCAACTGATCCGGGACCGCGGGAGAAGGTTGCCGGGGCCGCGCTCGTACCCGGCGAGGTGGGATCAGATCGGCGTGTGCGCTGGTCGGTGCGGCGAAATCGGGTTAGCCCGCACGATTCTGCTAATGCCCGGCAAACATTGCCGGTGATCTTCGACCATAATTCGAGGCATGACGGATGCGGGAGCGGTTCGGGTCGAGATCGGAGTCGAGTCGCTCGAGGGGGTTCGGATCGCGGATGCGGCGGGGGCCACTCGGGTGGAATTGTGTACCGGGCTGTCGGTGGGCGGGCTGACACCGAATATCGCGCTCATCGAAGCGGCCGTGGCGGCGGCCTCGAAGGTGCAGGTGCATGTGCTCATTCGGCCACGCCCGGGTGATTTCCGGTATTCCGCCGATGAGGTGGCGCTGATGCGCGCCGATGTGGAGCGGGTGCGGAGCGCGGGTGCGCACGGGGTCGTGATCGGCGTGCTGGACGAACTCGGCCATGTGGCCGCGGCTCCCAATGCCGAATTGATCGCGGCCGCGGAGGGTATGGAGGTGACCTGTCATCGGGCCTTCGATGTGTGCGCGGATCCCTATGACGGGTTCGATCAATTGCTGGAACTGGGGTTCACCAGATTGCTCACCTCGGGACGGCAGGAGTCGGTACTCGACGGCGCCGCGCTGATCACGCGGCTGGTCACCTTGGCGGACGGGCGAATTCAGGTGATGGCCTGCGGCGGCCTGCGCGCCGACAACGCGCGGCGGGTGATCGAATTGACGGGGGTGCGGGATCTGCATGCGGCGGTGCGCGTTCCGGTGCCCGCGCTGACGCGGCCGGACGGTACCGATGTCTCGTTCGCGGAGATCGGCGCGCCCAGCGGGTACGACCATTTCGTCACCGATACCGATGGCGTCGCCGCGCTCTGTGAGGCGGCGCGACTTTCGGTTTAGGAATTCATCCGATCTGGATAATGAGTTTGCTGGAGCACAGTCGAAGTTTGCTGTGCTCCATTATTTTTGAATTTCTCGAGCTAGATCGCTTGACCAAAACGTTGCTGCCACATATCTTTTAGAGCACGATTTTGCTTCAAAGTGATTCGGATCACGTCACGGATCCATCACGGGACAGCACGCCGGCCCCCGCTGCCCCCTTGTCTCGCAAGGAGTTTCAGGTGGTTAGCAGTAGAAGACTGTCCATTGTCGCGGCCTCGATCGGCCTCACACCTTTGCTGGTGGCGATCCTGCCCGCAGCGGTGGCGAACGCACACGGCTATGTCTCGTCCCCGCTGAGCAGACAGGCGCAGTGCGCCAAGAGCATCGTGTCCTGCGGGGACATCAAATACGAGCCGCAAAGCGTGGAAGGTGTGAAGGGCCTGCGCAATTGCAGCGCCAATATCTCCCGGTTCGCCGAACTCGACGATGACAGCAAACCCTGGCAGGTCCAATCCGTCGGCAGCACAGCCACTTTCACCTGGACCTTCACCGCCCTGCATCGAACCCTGAACTGGGAGTACTACATCGGCGGCACCCGGGTCAGCCTGGTCGACGGCAACAATCAGCCCCCGCCGTCCGGCGGCGTCACCCACACCATCGACCTGAGCGGCTACAGCGGCAGGCAGAAACTCCTGGCCATCTGGAATATCGGCGATACCGCCAACGCCTTCTACTCCTGCCTCGACCTGCAGATCGGCGGCGGAACACCCACCACCACACCGCCTTCCACCACCGTGCCGCCGACGACCACCAAACCACCGGTCACCACCACGGCACCGCCCGCGACGACACCCCCGGCCACCACCACCAAGCCACCGGTCACCACGACGGTTCCGCCGACCACGGCACCCACAACCGCGCCGCCGACCACCACCCATCAGCACCCCACCACCACCGATCAACCCGCGGGCAACGCCTGGACCGTGGGCGCGCGCTACGAGATCGGCGACGTAGTCACCTATCAGGGACGCCGCTACCGCTGCTTACAGGCGCACACCGTCTACGACCCGAACTGGATGCCCTCGGCGACACCCGCACTGTGGCAACGCCTCTGACCGCACCGACCCTCCGATCCGGTGTTGACACCGCGCCTTGACACCGAATCGGAATAAGAGGGTGACGCGCTCCGCCGAGCGCGTCACCCTCGCCCGTTCTCAAGGCTTGGAGTGACGGCCCCCGCGCGGCGGCTGCTGCGGCTTCGAGGGCGGGCGCGGCAGTGCCGGATCCGTATCCTCGTAGGGCGAATCCTGTTGTTCCGAAGCGGCTCTCAGCGACCAGGGGGCGGGCGGTTCGCCCTGCGGACGCACCACGTTCTGCGGCCCCGATGCGGGCCAGGATTGCTGCGGCGCTTCCTGCCACGCGTCCTGCCAGGGCTGTTGCGGCTGTTGCGGCGGCGGTGCGTCCTGCCGCTGCGGTGGTGCGTCCTGCCTGCTCGGTGCGCTCACCGTCGGCGCTCGGCGCGAGCCGCGCGGCGGCGAGACCGGCTGTGCCGCATCACCTGTCGCGGTGGGGCGGGTTCCGGCGGGGCGGGCGGTGCGTTTGGCGGGGCGCGGGCGGTTGGCACCGGTTCGCACCGCCACCGGGGGCTTATGACCGAAGGGGCGGGCCAGGATGACCGCGATGGCGGTGGTCAGCGGTACCGAGAGGGCGAGGGCGATACCGCCGACCGCGGAGCGCGCGATCTCGATGCCGACCGCGTCACCGGTCAGCACATCGCGCATGGAGCGGCCCGCGACGCTGAACAGCAGTAGCAGCGGCAGCGCGCCACCGGCGTAGGCGAGCACCAGGGTGTAGACGGTACTGGCGATATGGTCCCGGCCGACCCGCATGGCGGCGGCGAAAATGCCGCGGCGGGAAGCCTTCTCATCGAGGGCCGCCAGTTCGAAGGCGGCGGAAGCCTGGGTGATGGTGACGTCGTTGAGCACACCGAGCGAGCCGATGATGAAGCCCGCCAACAGCAATCCGGTAATACTCACGTGCTGGAGATAGGTCGCAACATTGGTGTTCTGCTCTTCGGACAGACCCGTCAGATGCGTCATCTTCAGTGCGACCCAGGACAATACGGCCGCCAGCACCATGGAGGTGAGCGTGCCGAGCAGCGCCGAACTGGTGCGCAGATTCACCCCGTGCGCGAGGTACAGCACCGAGTACAGGATGAGCGAGCCCGCGACCAGCGCCACCGGAATGGCCGGTTTCCCGTCCAGCAGCGCGGGCAGCATGAAGCCCACCAGCACCACGAAGGCGAAGCCGAGCCCGATCAGCGCCCGCAGGCCGCGCCAGCGCGCCACCACGATGATCACCAGCGCGAAGGCTCCGACGATGAGGCTCAGCGGCAGTCCGCGCGCGTAATCGTCGAACGAGTACACGGTGGCCCCGTTGGTATCGCTCTGCCGCACGATGCGCAGGCTGTCGCCGACGCGCAGATCGGGTTGTCCGGGGCCGGGCGCGATTTCGAAGAGCGTCTTCTTACCCTTGTCCGCGCCCGAGTCGATGGTGACGATGCTGCGCTGGCAGTTGTACGCATTGCTGCGCGGCGCCTGCGGCTTGTCCTCGAACGGCTTTCCCAGCGAAGGACTTCCGCACGGTCCGAGGTCCTGGCTGATCACCGTCCCGGCCTCGGTCACCAGTGCCCCGCCGCCGCCGTTCTGCATGGGCAGCGGAATGTCGACGTGTTGACTGCTGGGCCAGAGCCAGATCGCGCCGCCCACCACCAGCACCCCGATGAAGGTCAGCAATCCGATGACCACCCACTTGGCGGTGGCGCCGATGGCGATGGGTCCGGAGTGGTCATGGTGGTGGTGATGGTGATCGCTCACTCAGGGAGCCTAAACGAAAACCGTTCCCGAAGCTCTAACCGCACCCTTGCTGGGAAAACACTGTGTGATGCACGGAAGGACACCGATACGGGCATGAAAAAAGGCCCGATGCGAAGGTCGGGCCTTTCTGAATTCCTGGAGGGGCGGCGGAGAGCAGGGGGATGTCTCCGCCGCCCGGGACGGCGGCCCAGGGGGGGTAGGCCGACCAATCCAGGGCCAGACGTCCCAGGGGGGGTAGGAGGTCTGGCCGGGCACCTGAGTGCCGAGTCCCACTGTACACAAAAGTCAGTTCTTTGCGCTAGCTAAGTCTCTAAAAACCGAACTTTTTCGTACTAGCGGTTTGTTTTTGGCTTTGTCGCAACCCAGACACTGGACAAACGCCCAGTTCACCGGACGTATGTCCCAATCCCCTACCTACTGACGGTAACTCGACAAAAAGTTGCCGAACCGCTCGATCGCCACCGACAGGTCCCGTGCCCACGGCAGCGTCACGATCCGGAGGTGGTCGTGGTGCGGCCAGTTGAACCCGGTCCCCTGCACCATGAGGATCTTCTCCTGCAGCAGCAGATCCAGCACCAGCTTCGAATCATCGTGGATCTCATGGACTTCCGGATCCAGGCGTGGGAACGCGTACAGCGCGCCCTGCGGCTTCACGCACGAGACGCCCGGAATCGTATTGAGCTTCTCCCACGCCACATCGCGCTGCTCGAGTAGTCGGCCGCCTGGCAGAATCAGATCCTCGATGCTCTGATGCCCGCCGAGCGCGACCTGAATGGCATGCTGCGCGGGCACATTCGGGCACAGCCGCGAGGACGCCAGCAGCGAGATGCCCTCCAGGAATCCCTCGGCGTGATCCTTCGGCCCGGTGATCACCAGCCAGCCGGAGCGGTACCCCGCCACCCGGTACGCCTTGGACAGCCCGTTGAAGGTCAGGCACAGCAGATCCGGCGCGAGCGAGGCCAGCGAGATGTGCTTGGCATCGTCGTACAGGATCTTGTCGTAGATCTCATCGGCCAGCAGCAGCAGTTGATGCTTGCGCGCCAGATCCACGATCTGCTGCAGCACCTCCGCCGAGTACACCGCACCCGTCGGATTGTTCGGATTGATCACGACAATGGCCTTGGTCTTGTCGGTGATCTTGGATTCCATATCGGCGATATCCGGCTGCCAGCCATTGGACTCATCGCACAGGTAGTGCACCGGGGTGCCGCCCGCGAGGCTGGTCATGGCCGTCCACAGCGGATAGTCCGGCGCGGGCAGCAGCACCTCGTCGCCATTGTTCAACAGCGCCTGCATGGTGATGGTGATCAGCTCGGAGACGCCGTTGCCCAGGTAGACATCGTCCACATCGAACTTCGGGAAGCCCGGCACCACCTCGTACCGGGTCACGATGGCCCGGCGCGCGGGCAGGATGCCCTTGGACTCGGAATAGCCCTGCGCGTACGGCAGCGCGGCGATCATGTCGCGCATGATCACGTCCGGGGCGTCGAAACCGAACGGCGCGGGATTGCCGATATTGAGCTTGAGAATGCGGTGGCCCTCGGATTCCAGCCGCGCCGCGTGTGCGTGGACCGGTCCCCGGATCTCGTAGACCACGTTCTGGAGTTTGGTCGACTGCTCCAGGACGCGCGGGGACCGATGCGGTAGGTGACTGGAAGGACTCACCCGTCCAATGGTGCCATCCGCCCGCAACCAGCTTTTTTCACCGCACGGAATCGGGCGGCAACATGCTCTTGGCGGCGGTGGTGCCGCAGAACTCCTCGATCCGCTCATCCAGTTGCCGGGCCTCGACGGCCTCGCGGAACCCGGGCCGGATCAGGCGCTGGCGCAGCCCGCCGAGCCGCTCCTCCAATTGCGCGATCCGCTTGTCCTCATCGAGTTGCAGCACCGGTTGCAGGGCTTCGGCGGCCCCGTCCAGGCTGCCGTTGATCAGGTGCGCGGCCGCGCTGTCCACCCGGGCGAGCGATTCCGCGCCGTATGAGCGCTGTTCGGTGGGCCCGTTCGAATACAACTCGATGGCGCGCCGGGTCGCCTCCAGCGCGGGTTCGGCCTGACCGAGATGGATATATGTCGCGCCCGCGTAGTACTGCGCCTTGGGCTGATTGAAACCGAAGACGCCGCCGACCTCGTCGTGCAGCGTATCGCTGGAATTGCCTTCGCGGGCGTCGTCGGCGGCGTGGATGCAGCGCTCGGTATCGGCCGGTGCGCCCAGGCGGGACCAGATGCGCGCCTCGATATTGTGCAGCCGCACCTGCGAGGTCGCGGACTCCGCGTACTGCTGTCCGCTCTGCGCCAGCAGCACCGCGCGGCGCGGACGGTCCGACCAGTATTCGATCAGCGCCTGCATACCGCGTGTCCAGGCCCGTAAACCGTTGTGGCCGCACAACTCCGCGTAAGCCCAAGCGGCCCTTGCCTGTTCGCCCGCGGCGTCGACATAGCCGAGATCGGTGCTGGCATTGGCCAACAATCCGGACAAAGTCCCCGCGAGCAGGTAGAGGTGACCGGTATCGGCCGGGCGCTGATGCCCCTCCAGCAGGCGGTAGACGCGGCGGCGCACCCGCAGCATCTCCACCATCATGGGCACCGGCGGGACATGCACGTAATCATTGGCGATTCGCGTGACATCGGCATCGAGCTGCTCCAATGTGGTGGCACCCACATTGGAACTCTCCGCCCTCCCGGCGTGCTCGCTTGCTTCATGGGCAGCCGCCATGATCAGATCCCTCTCCGAAATAGCCGCTAACGCATCGCCCCTCATCGCACCCGTATCGACGAGTGCCAGCAGTTCCGCGTCGGTGGAATAACTGGCCTGCGCCGGAACATCCTGGCGCGCATCGAAACCCGGTACGGGGCGGTCGATCAGTGGCTGGTCGATCAAAGCCGCGAACCGGGCCCGCACAATATCGTCGGACCTGGCGAGAGAGGTATCGAGAGCGGCCTGATTGACGGGGCGGGGGTGGACGCGATCGCCACCGGCCTCCCACTTAGAAACCAGACGTTCGTGAACGCCCAAATGCGCCGCGAACTCCCGGATACTCATCCGTTTGGCATCGCGGAGGGCACGGGCCTCTTTACCTGACCACTGCCGGACCACGACGTCATCCTTCCGAACGAACTCCGATGTCCAGGGTACGAGCGCATCGTGACCACGGCCACAGCCGAAACATAGCTGGTATGACCAAATTACGCGCGAGTAGCAGTGGCAGTGCTTGGGCAGCGCAAGGAGGGCATGCGGGCGTTACCGCACAGGCCGCCCGGCCGCACCCTGGAATCGGGAGGCAGGAGTCGGGTCGTGAATACGGACAAGCTGCGCACGGTGCAGGACTGGGTGTCCTTCTACCGGCACGAATTCGGGCTACCGGTAGCCGAACGCGGCGGCTTCGTCATGCTCCCGGTCACCGCCGAGGTCGGCGTATTGCATTTACCCGTGGCACGCGCCGAAATGGTCCGCACCGCACTGCGACAGCAGCGCCGCACCGGTCCCATGCTGGCACGGCAGATTCGCTGGAGCTTCCTCGTCGAACCCGATTCCCGTCCGGGCGAACAGATCCTGACCGCGCTCAATCGGATGGACATCGGCATACCCGCCATCGGCAGCGCCGTCATGCTGCCCACCGGTCTCGGCCGCTGGACGCGCGAGGGCTGTCACTGGGTGGTGCCGCCCGCCCGCGAAGTCCAACTCCCACCCCTGTCGCTGCTCGTCACGACGGCGCTGGCGGTGGGGAATATGAGCGAGGACTGAACGCAGCCGGCCCTCGCATCCGGCGCGCATCGCGCCGGGCCCACCGGATCCGCCCCATTTCCGACAGTCGACGGGGCGGATCCGGCGGGTGGGAGCGCGCCGTCAGTGGCAGCGGAATGGCTGTGCAACGCCGAGCATTTCCGACAATTCAGACCGAATTTCAGCCGGAGACAAGCGCTTTCCTGCCTGATTCGACCGAATCCGCGCAGGTGCGGGCGATTCAGCCGCCGGGCCGGAACGATTCAGCCGCCGGGCGGCGGGAACAGCGGCGGGAGTGTGGGGACGATCACCGGCGGCAGGCCCGGAATGATCGTGATGGTGTTCGGGCCCGGCGGCGGCGGAGCCTCGGTGGTGGTGGTCGTCTCCCGGCGCGGCGGCGGCGCGGCCAGCGACTCATTGGTGGCATCGGTGGTGGTGGGCACCACCGTGGTGGTCTCGGTCGCCGGTTTCGTGGTGGTCGGCACCGCCGAGGTGGTCCCGGCATCCGAACTCTGCGAATCGTGTTCCAGCACTTGCGGACCCCAGCCCAGCGAGACGCCGATCGCGGCGACCACGACCAGTGCGCCCACCGCCACCCCGGCGATGCTCACCTCCCGGCGGCGGCTGAACTTCTCCGCACCGGCACTCGATAGCAGCGGCGGCACCGATTCATGCTGCGGCGGAAGCGAATTCTCGAACGCGCTGGTGAACGGCGTGGGCGCGGGCCGCTGCCGCACCGGGCGGGCCAGAATCGCCGCACCCCGGGTGGCGACGGTCTCCGGATTGGCGGGCACCAGCACCGGCACCCCCAGCCAGCGCCGCAAAACTCTTGCCACCAGCGGAATCTGGGCGCAGCCGCCGATCAGCGCGACCGCCTGCACCGGCTGCTCGGATCTCAGGATCACATCGCGCGCCATGCGCGCCGACGATTCCACCGCCAGCATGATCAGCGCTTCGAAGTTCTCCTGGGACAGCAGCACCAGGCCCTCGGTGGACGGCAGCGCGACCGCGCTGTTCTCCGACAGCTGTTCCTTGGCGGTGCGGCACAGCGCGTCCAATGCGGCCAAACCGGCCGCGTCCGGCGGATGCGCGATGCGCCCGGAGGCGATCTGCTGTTCGCGGATCAGGGAATCCAGGTAATCACCGCTGATATCGCTGGTGCGCTCGCTGTAACTCACCTGACGCGTACCGGTGTCGACCACCGTCACCGAAAGTCCGGACGCGCCCAGATCGTAGAGCGCGACGGTGCTGAAACCCTGCAGCTCACCGGAGAATTCGAGGAATTCCAGCGCCGCGGCCACATCGGGTACGAGTTCGTAATCGGTGAACTGACGGCGAGCCAGCTCGGCGCGAATCGCGCGGGCGTGCTGTTCGTCCCGGAAAGCGATGGCGGTGGCGGTAATCCGCTGATCGGCGCTCAGTATCGCGCCGATGGCGTCCGCGGCCAACTCCTCGACCCGGCGGTCGTCCACCGAAACGGTCTGCACATCGAACGCGTCGGCGGCCTGTGGCTGGACGGTTCCGCGCCGGGCGGAATTCCCCGCGAGCGGGCGTGCGACGCGAACCGCGCCCGCCCCCACGGAAACTCCCAGTACCGAACTCATTCGCTGCCCATTCGTTGCCACACTGACCACGCTCACGCACTGATGATGTGCGTGCGGTGCATATTACGGTCGGGTCACTTTACCTGTCGCCGCCACCTTACGACGCCCGAAGCCGTACGTACACCCGCAGAGCTCAGTTGCCTTATGGCGTTTGGAAGTTCAGGTAGGCACGCGACGGGGTCGGACCACGCTGACCCTGATATTTCGAGCCGACGGCGGCGCTGCCGTACGGATTCTCGGCGGGTGAACTCAATCGGAACAGGCAGAGCTGACCGATTTTCATACCCGGCCACAGGGTGATCGGGAGGTTCGCCACATTCGACAGTTCCAGGGTGATGTGCCCGCTGAAACCCGGATCGATGAAGCCCGCGGTGGAGTGGGTGAGCAGGCCGAGCCGGCCCAGGCTCGACTTGCCCTCCAGGCGGCCCGCGAGATCGTCCGGCAGGCTGCACACCTCGAGGGTGGAGCCCAGCACGAACTCACCCGGATGCAGCACGAACGGCTCATTGGCGGCGGGTTCCACCAGCGAGGTCAGCTCGTCCTGCTGTTGCGCGGGATCGATATGGGTGTAGCGGGTGTTGTTGAACACCCGGAAGAGGCCGTCCAGCCGCACATCGATACTCGACGGCTGCACCAGCTTCTCGTCGAACGGGTCGAGCCCGAGACGCCCTTCGGCGATCTCCTTACGGATGTCGCGATCGGAAAGCAGCACGCCAAGAGACTAGTTGTCGCTGTCCCGCACCTCGTCCGTCGGGGTCTCGGCGAGTTCGACGACGTGCCGCCGGGTGGGTAGCGGCCAGCTCGAATGCGCCTCGGCGCGCATGCGCTCGACCATATGTGGATAGTGCAGTTCGAAGGCCGGGCGTTCCGAGCGCACACGCGGTAGTTCGTAGAAGTTGTGCCGGGGCGGCGGACAGCTGGTGGCCCATTCCAGGGAATTGCCGTAACCCCACGGATCGTCCACGGTGGCGACCTCGCCGAAGCGGTAGCTCTTGAAGACATTCCAGACGAACGTGATCATCGACAGCCCGAGCACGAACGAGCCGATGGTCGAGATGGTGTTCAGCGTGGTGAAGCCGTCGCTCGGCAGATAGTCGGCGTATCGGCGCGGCATGCCCTCGTTACCCAGCCAGTGCTGCACCAGGAAGGTGGTGTGGAAACCGATGAACGTGGTCCAGAAGTGCAGTTTGCCCAGGCGTTCGTCCATCATGCGGCCGGTCATCTTCGGGAACCAGAAGTAGATGCCCGCGAAGGTCGCGAACACGATGGTGCCGAACAGCACGTAATGGAAATGCGCCACAACGAAATACGAGTCCGAGACGTGAAAGTCCAGCGGCGGCGCGGCCAGCACGACACCCGAGAGGCCGCCGAAGAGGAAGGTCACCAGGAAGCCGATGGACCACAGCATGGGCGTCTCGAACGTCAATTGCCCGCGCCACATGGTGCCGATCCAATTGAAGAATTTCACACCCGTCGGCACCGCGATCAGAAATGTCATGAGTGAGAAGAACGGCAGCAGCACCGATCCGGTCGCGTACATGTGATGCGCCCACACCGCCACCGACAGCGCCGCGATGGACAGCGTCGCGTAAACCAGTGTGGTGTAACCGAACAGCGGTTTACGACTGAACACCGGGAAGATCTCGGTGACTATGCCGAAGAACGGCAGCGCGATGATGTACACCTCGGGATGCCCGAAGAACCAGAACAGGTGCTGCCACAGAATCGCACCGCCATTGGCCGGATCGTAGATGTGCGCACCCAGATGCCGATCCACCTCCAGCGCCATCAGCGCCGCGGTGAGGATCGGAAAGGCAAGCAGCACAAGCACGCTCGTCACCAGGATATTCCAGGTGAAGATGGGCATGCGGAACATGGTCATGCCCGGGCAGCGCAGGCACACCACCGTGGTGATCATATTGACGCCGCCCAGAATGGTGCCGACGCCCGAGACCGCCAGGCCCATGATCCACAGATCCGCGCCCACGCCCGGCGCGTGCACGATGTCCGACAGCGGCGTGTACGCCGTCCAGCCGAAGTCCGCCGCACCACCCGGGGTGATGAAACCGGCGGTCGCGATGGTCGCGCCGAACAGGTACAGCCAGTAGCTGAGCGCGTTCAACCGCGGGAACGCCACATCGGGCGCACCGATCTGCAGCGGTAGCACCGCGTTCGCGAACCCGAACACGATCGGGGTGGCGTAGAACAGCAGCATGATGGTGCCATGCATGGTGAACAGCTGATTGAACTGTTCCGGAGACAGGAATTGCAGCCCGGGCCGCGCCAGCTCCGCCCGCATCAGCAGCGCCATCACGCCGCCGATCAGGAAGAACGACATGGCCGAGAACATGTAGAGAATCCCGAGCACCTTGGGATCGGTGGTCGTAATGGCTTTCCAGAGGAAGGATCCCTTGGGCTCGCGCCGCCGGGTGGAAGGCCGCACGGCCTCCAGTTGCGGTATATCCCGCGATGGCACCGTGGTCATACGTCACCCCCATGGGAGCACGGACGCACGCGCCAGCAAACGTTCAGCGCAACCCAAAGTCACTGTGGTGGACAGGCTTTCGACCCTGCGCCACAGTCTACGACCGCCCCCGTACAAAACCCCCCGGTTCGCGCAAAACGATCACCCACCCCGGCGCGCCGCCCCCGGACACGGCCGCGACTCCCAGGGTTGGCTGTGGCCGGGAGAGGTCTGATAGAGTCGCGAAAGCATCATGCCGATGTAGTTCAATGGTAGAACTCCTGCTTCCCAAGCAGGTAGCGCGGGTTCGATTCCCGTCATCGGCTCAAATGAGGATCCCCCGCCGAAATCCTTTGGCAGGGGATCTTTTTCATTCCTAGGATCTGATCATGGGAATCAAACGGGCCACCGCGCGAGTCATCCTGCTCGATCCCGACGACAGGGTACTGCTGTTCCGCTTCGCCCCGCCCGAACCCTTCGAGGAGAAGGTCGGCTGGCTCACCCCCGGCGGCGGCCTCGACCCGGGCGAATCACTCCCCGACGGCGCGATCCGCGAACTCTTCGAGGAAACCGGCCAGCGCATCGACCCCACCCGCCTGAGCCCGGTGGTAGCCGTCTCCTCCGGCCAATGGACCTCCTCCGAAGGCGTCCGCTACGACGCCACCGACTCCTATTTCCTGGTCCGCACCACCTCCACCGACGTGGACATCTCCGGGCACCAGGAGGTCGAGCGCAACGCGCTGTCCGGTCACCGCTGGTGGCCGCTGGCCGAACTGGAGCGGACACCGGACCGAGTGTTCCCACTCGGCCTGGCCGCCCTGCTCAGTCGACTGCTGGCCGGAGACATGCCCGCCGAACCCGTCGAACTGCCCTGGCGCTGAGGGTCATTCGCGGCTGACGGCTACTTCACGCATTCGGTGGTGATGCGTTTGACGGCGGCGCCGGCCTTGCGGAAGTCCTCGGAGGTGAGGTTGAGGGTGGCCGGGTTGTTGTAGCCGTGGTCGATGAGTTTTTGGATGCCGCTGTCGGACAGGCCGGTGTCGATGTAGATGCCGGCTACGCAGTCGGCGGTCTTGGCGTCCAGGCCGCCCTTGTCCTGCAGGGACTTCGAGATCTGCGGGGCGGTGAGGGTGGAGCCGCCGGGGGTGGCCGTGCCCGAGGTGGTGGGGGCGCCCGATTTGGCGGGGGAGGTGGTGGCGGTGGTGCCGCCGGGGCTCGCGGTGGTGGTCACCGCAGCGGCGGGGGCGGAGCTGGCCGTAACCAGGTTGGCGGGGGTGCTGTCGTTGGTGCTGCACGCGGCGAGCAGAGGCAGCGCGAGCAGCGCTGCCGCGATTACGGATTTCCTCATCGCATTCCTCGATCTCTCGGGCGGCGGGGGGTTCGCCGTCACCCGAGAGTGCGCGCAGGTACTTACGATCGGCTAGCGAAACGCCAAAAACGCAGGTGCGGAGACTAGTTGCCCTTCAGGCACTCGCTCACGATCTTATTGGTGGCCGAGCGTGCCTTGTCCGCGTCCGCGGTGGACATGCCGAGCGATTCCGGATCGGTGCCGGTGGCGCTCTTATTGTCGCTCTTGATCATGAGACGCAGGCCGTCCTGTGAAATCCCCTCGTTCACAAAGAGTTTCGCCGCGCAGTCGGCCAGCTTGGCATCCTTGAGGCCGCCGTTCTGCAGCGACTTCGAGATGTCGTCCTGGGAGACGGCCGCAGGCTTGTCATCACTACCGCAGCCCGCCAGCAGCGGCAGTGCCACGAGCGCGGCGGCGATCAGGGAAATCCGCACGGGTTCCTCACTTCTCACGAATCAATGTGGTTGGGCCGCAGGAACGATCTCACAGATCCATGGCGGCGCGCAGCGCTGTGTCGATTCGCTCGGCGGTCTCGGTATCCACGGCATCGACGCGTTCCTCGAGCCAGCCCCGATAGATACGACCGAGATTGCCCGCGTGCACCCAGCCGTACCCGGGAATCGGCACCGCGAGAATATCGCGCGGATCCTCATCCATCACCTCGGCGGCGATCAGCCACGGCCGCGGCGACTCATTGATGCCGTCGCTGCTGATCAGCAGGATATTGCGAACTCGTTCGGAACCGTGCGGGTGATAAACCCAGAGTTCACCCCTGCGCACGCAACTCCTTCTCGGCGGCGGCCAATTCCGCTTCGTCGTCGACGGCCTGCTGCACCGGATCGAAACCGGGACCGCAGCCGGTGCGCACGGCCTCCCGGCGCGCGGCGCGCGATATCCATGCGGAGGGCGATATACCCGCGCGGGCCGCGGCCTGCTCGGCATACGCCCAGGACGCCTCATCGAGTGAGAGGGTCACCTTACGGGTTGCCATACCTTTTATCGTACCGCCGACGACCGGGGAAGGAAGGGCTGTTCGAGGGCCGAAAAGCTCAATTGGCACACGGCCAACGACTGTTAGGGTCGATGCATGGCCAAGCTGAATCACCATCGCGCGGGCACCGGCGACCCCCTGGTCCTCGTGCACGGCGTCGGCAGCCGCTGGCAGGTGTGGGAACCGATCATCGACACCCTCGCCGCCTCCTTCGATGTGATCGCGGTGGATCTACCCGGATTCGGCGGCAGCGAACCGCTCGCGGACACCACGGTGTCCACCCTGGCCGACGCCCTGGTCGAATTCCTCACCGCCGAAGGCATCGAAAACCCGCACCTGGCAGGCAATTCCATGGGCGGCGGCATCATCCTCGACCTCGCCGCGCGCGGGCTGGCGCGTTCGGTCACCGCCTACTCCCCCATCGGATTCTGGGACACCCCCGGCCGCGTCTGGTGCCAGCAGGCGCTCGGCCGCGCCAAACAACTGACCAAAGTGCTGCATCCGGCGGTCCCGGCGCTGCTCGGCAATGCCGCGGGCCGCACCACCTTCTTGAGCCTGGTGTTCGGCAAGTCATGGGCGCTGGACCCGGCGATCGCCGTCGACACCGTCGAGGGCCTGCTCGGCGCGGGCGGCTTCGACGCCGCACTGGCCTCGTTCACCGACTTCCGGCTGCCCGACCGCACCCGGCTGGACAGCATCCCGGTCACCATCGCCTGGGGCAATCGTGACATTCTGCTCACATACGCCACCCAGGCCCGGCGCGCCCGCGAGGCACTGCCGGGCGCGCGGCATGTCACGCTGCACGGCAGCGGGCATACCCCGTTCTACGACGATCCGGCGGGCTGCGCCCGGCTGCTGCTGGATCAGCTGGACTGACACCCGAGCAGCCGAAGAGGAAAGACCATGAGCAACAACGTCTCCCTGCGTTTCGAAGGCGACCGCGCCTACGTCGCCCTGGACCGGCCGGACAAGCACAATGGCCTCACCATCGATATGCTCCGCGAACTCGCCCGCGTCGCCCGGACCATCGGGGGCCGCAAGGATATTCGCGCGGTCATCCTCTCCGGCAACGGCCCGAGCTTCTCCTCCGGCCTGGACGTCGCCAAGGCCATGAGCAATCCGCTGGACGTGGTGCGCTCGTTCGTACCGCTGCCGTGGACCGGTACCAATGACTTCCAGGAAGCCTGCTGGGCCTGGCGTCGCCTGCCGCAGCCGGTCATCGCCGTCGTGCACGGCCGCTGCTATGGCGGCGGGTTGCAGATCGCGCTGGCGGCCGACTTCCGTTTCGTCACACCGGATTCCGAGTTCTCGGTGATGGAGGCCAAGCACGGCCTGATCCCGGATATGACCGGTGCGGCCACCCTGTCCCGCCTGATCGGCATCGATCAGGCGCTGCTGCTCACCATGACCGCCGATCCGGTCGACGCCGCCTATGCCGAACGCATCGGCCTGGTCACCGAGGTGAGCGCCGATCCGCTGGCCGCCGCCGAGAAGCTCGCCGACCGCATCGCCACCCGCTCCCCGCACGCCGTCGCGAGCGCCAAGAAGCTCTTCGACCGCAGCTGGCAGTCCTCGGTGCGGCGCACCCTGGCCATCGAACGCGCCACCCAGCTGCCGCTGATCATCCGCCAAGCTCTCGGCAAAGGCTCCGAATAGCGATTCAGGCGGCGATCGGCAGGGTGATCGTTTCGGCGATCACCGCCTCGATCGGGGTGACGGTGAGCCCCAGCGCACGCTCGGTCACGGTCGCGTCCAGCACATCGGGATGTTCGAGGGCGTAATACATTTCGATCATCTCGGCGATGACCGGATTCTCCAGCCCGGCCCAGGCCAGCTCGTGCCGGGTCATCGGCACGAAGGCCGGTGCCGCTACCCCCGCTGCCGCGGCGATCCGAGTGGTCAACTCGCGCACCGAGATCCGGTTGGACGGCACATGCCAGGCCCGTCCCCAGGCAATCTCGGAACGAGCGGCCCCCGCCAGGGTTCGGGCCACATCGCCGATATACGACCAGGATTTCTCGACATCGAGATCGCCCGGATACGACACCGGTTCCCAGGCAAGCAGTTTCGGCACGACGAACATGTTGTACACCGAGGTGGCGGCCTCGCGCCCCAGGAACGCGGACGCCCGCACCTCGGTCACCCGCACCCGGCCCGCCTCGTGCAAGGCGAGAGCGTCCAGCCACATCCGGGCTCGCACAGCGCCTTTCACCGCGATCGGAGCCATCGGCAGATCCTCGGTGAACGCGCCGTCCACCCGCCCGTAGCCATAGGTATTGCTCAGCGAGACGTATCCCGCGCCGGTCCGCTCGGCCGCGGTCAGCAGCGCCGCACCGATCGGCGGGAATTCGGCGGGCCAGCGATCGTAGGCGGGCCAGGTGGTGTTGATCAGACTCGCGGCCCCCGTGGCCAATTCGCTCATCCGGTCCGCGTCGGTGGTGTCCCCCACCGCCAATTCGATGCGCGGATGCGCCGGTCCGAGGCCGCGGCGGCTCACCAGCCGGACCCGTTCCCCGGCCGCGGCGAGTTCGAGCGCGGTACGACTTCCGGTACCCCCGGCACCGGCGACGACGTGCAGTGACATCGGAATTCCTCTCCCAGCGGCCGCCCGTGCGGCGGCCCGGAAACCACTCTGCCGAGCCGGATCCGGGTACGGTAGTGGCCGGAAAGCCAGATATCCCAAGGATCGAGCCATGCACAGGATCGCGGTCGTAGCGGTACCGCCGGTGACCACTTTCGACCTGTCGATTCCGGAGGTGGTCTTCCCCGCCACGGTCATCGACGGCGCGCCCGGATATGAGGTGACGCTGTGCACGCCCGATCCGGGCATCGTGCCCGGCTACAACGGCACGCCCGTGGTGATCGAGCGCGGACTGGACGCGGCCGCGACCGCGGACACCCTCATCGTCACCGGAACCGGAGCCCGCGCCGAAGGCGATCCGCGGGTGCTGGATGTCCTGAGAACCGCTGCGGCCCAGGGCAAGCGGATCGCCTCCATCTGCACGGGCGCGTTCGTACTGGCCCAGGCCGGACTGCTGGACGGCCGCCCGGCCACCACCTACTGGCTGTTCTCCGATGAGATGCGCGAGCGCTTCCCCGCGGTGGATCTGCAACCCGATGTGCTGTTCGTCGACGACGGCCGGATTCTCACCTCCGCCGGACTCGCGGCGGGAATCGACCTGTGCCTGCACATGATTCGCGCCGACTACGGTGCGGTCGCCGCCAACGCGGTCGCGCGGCTGGCGGTGATGGCACCCTTCCGGCCCGGCGGCCAAGCCCAATTCATCGAGACACCACTGCCGCCGGAGACCGGCGCGTCGCTCGCGGCGACCCGGGAGTGGGCGCTGGCGCGATTGGAGCAGCGGCTCGCGCTGCGCGACCTCGCGGCGCACGCGAATGTCAGCACTCGCACCCTCACCCGGCGGTTCCGGGAGGAGACCGGTGCGAGCCCACTGCAGTGGTTGCTGCACCAGCGAGTGGATCGCGCCAGAGAGTTGCTGGAGGCAACCGGGCTGTCCATCGAGGAAGTCGCGCGGCGGTCCGGACTCGGCACCGCCGAATCGTTGCGTCAACATCTGCTGCGCCGGAATGGGCTGACGCCGAGCGGCTATCGCGTTGCGTTCAGCCGCAGGCGGTAGCTGGGCGACGCGCCGGTATCCACATCTGCGCAGTTCAAACCCGAAACGGTGCTCTAATCGATACCGGTAAGCCAATTCACGGCAAACAATCCCGATAGCTCTCCCGCAAGCCCGAGTTCCGCTGTTAGCATTTTCACACTTTGCCAGCGAGCCGAACATCTTGTGCGGTCCGTCACATATCGTGTGGTCGCGCATGATTTTCGGCGAGAACCGGAGGACCACGCATTGACCAAGTCCGCCTCCGTGCTGCTGTCCGCGATCGCAGGTGCTTCGGCCTTGCTTCTCACGCTGACAGGCCCGGCCGCAGCCAATCCCAATGCCATCAATCCGATTCCGGTGCTCAACGGCACCAATGGGCTACCCCAGCTGCCCGGTCGCACCAAAGCGGTCTTCCAGGTCACCGGTATGCAGAGCCCCAACAACACCCAGGCCTACAACGTGCTCGGGACCGACCTCGGCATCATGTGGGACAACGGCAACGGCGAAATGCTCACCACCTTCGGTGACACCGCCGGCCTCGGCTTCCCCAATCTGCTGGTCGGCAGCACCTGGGCCTGGCGTTCGAACATTCTCGTGCGCTCGCACACCCGGAATCCGGCCAACGGCATCTACTTCGACAGCGTCGTGCGCGATATCTTCGGCCAGGCCCGCGATCTCATCCCCAGCCCGAAGATCCCGTTCCTGGAGATCAGCCGCATCCCCACCGCGGCCATCTCGGTCGGCGGCACCCAATTCATGAGCCTGATGTCCGTGCAGAGCTGGGACGATGTCGGCCAGTGGACCACCAATTTCTCCGGTCTCGCCGTCTCCGGTGACAATGGCGAGAACTGGGTGGAACTGCCCGCCACCCGCCGCCCCGACGATCGCGGCAATGCCAACTTCCAGATGAACTCGTTCGTCAAGAACGGCGGCTTCGTCTACGAATACGGCACCGCGTCGGGCCGCAATAATCCGGCATTCGTGGCACGTGTCCCCGAGGCGGCCATCGGCGACCTCGGAGCATACGAATACTGGGTGGACGATCAGTGGAAGCGCGGTGACGTGGACGGAGCCACCCCGGTCATCGGCGGCGGCATCGCCGAGATGTCGGTGCAGTGGAATGACTATCTCGGGCAATACATCATGCTCACCACGGATCCGTGGAACTCGGTGGTCATGTACCGGGCACCGAATCCGGAGGGGCCGTGGAGCGGACCCGAGGTGCTCATCGACACCCGGGAACTCCCGACCGCGTACGCACCGTCGATCTTCCCGTACCAAACCGGCCGTGATCTCTACTTCCTCACAACCGTCCACAGCCAGTACAACGTGATCCTGATGCACACCACCCTCTAGCGAGGGCAAGCTCGGAACTCGGCCGCGAACACTGAGGTGTTCGCGGCCGAGGTGCGTGAGGAGGGGGAAGCACTCGGCTCGGGCGGGGTGGCCGACTCGCGGCCGAGTCGTGTTTCGGGTCGGCTTCTAGACTCGGGGGCATGGATGCCGACGGCTGGGACAAGCACTACTCGAGCACCGAGTTGGTGTGGGGCGCACCGCCGAACGACACCGTGGTCGAGCAGGTGTTCGGACTGGAGCGGCGACTGCCGCTGACCGGATTCGGGATCGGCGAACCGCGGCCCGAACTGCCCCGGGCGCTGGACCTCGGCTGCGGTGAGGGACGCAACGCGCTGTGGCTGGCCACGCACGGCTGGCAGGTCGATGCCGTGGACTACGCACAGGCGGGCATCGACAAGGGGCGCACCGTCGCCTCGCGACTGTCGCGGTCCGTGCGCGGGCGCATCAGCTGGCATTTCGCGGATGTGACGGACCTGCTCGCCGCCGGACTCACCGGACCGTACGAGCTGATCCTGCTGGCCTTCGTGCACCTGCCCGCCGCCGACCGCCGCGCCCTGCTGCTGAGCGCCGCAGGCATGCTCTCCCCCGGCGGCACTCTGCTCGTACTCGGCAATGACACCTCGAATCTCACCGAAGGCTATGGCGGCGAACAGGATCCGGCACTGACCTTCACCCCGAACGATATCGTCGACGATCTCGCCCCCACCGGCGACGATCTGCGCATCCGCGTGGCGGATCGGGTACACCGCCCGACCGAGGAACGCGATGCCATCGACGCGCTGGTCGTGGCCACCAAACCGATCCCGGAGGAAGAGGCCCCTGCCCTGGAAGGGCCCGCACCGACCGGCAGCTGACCGGTTGACCTAGGCGGACCAGCGGAGCAGCCAAGGGGTGACCGTAGCGGCGATGTCGTCGAAGCCCGCGCGGTAGGAATGCGCTTGGCCGGGAATGACTTTCACCTCGGTGGCGTCGGCGGGGTCGGGGATGCCGAAGGGGTCGCGGGCACCGTTCACCACCACAACCGGGATATCGCCGACGTCGAGGAGTTCCTCGCGGCGGGATTTCTCCGGCTTACCGGGCGGGTGCAGTGGAAATGACAGGGCGACAACGCCCTTGGCCTGCGCCGCGACAGCGGTGCGGCAGGCGACGCGCGCGCCGTTGCTGCGGCCGCCCTGGATGAGCGGGACGCCGCGGAACTTCCTGCGCACGGCGGTGATGATCTCCAGCCAGGCGGCGTCCTGCACGTCGGCCTTGCCGGGGGCGCGGCGGCCCGCCACTCGATAGGGCTGGGTCACCAGGACCACCGCACCACCGGATTCGAGGGCCGAATCACGCACGGCGAGCAGGTCTTTCGCATCCACGCCGCCGCCGGAACCGTGCGTGAGCAGCAGCAGGAAGGCGGGCGGTTTCTTCGCGGGTCGCGCGATGTCGATCTCGGCGGGACCGGCGCTGGTTTCGATGCGCACCGCCTCACGCTAGCGATTGCGCGGCTGTGAATTCGCGCGCCGCTCCGGCCGCTGATCAGCGGGTATAGGATCACCGCCGATTCGGCCGGGATGCGGCCCCTGAGCGGCGCGGGTGCCTTTCATCACATTGGCCTCGATCGTCTTGAGACGGCCCTTACCCATGGGTAACATGGCGCTTAAGTTACCCGTCAGTAGCGCTAGCTTTACGGTGTCTACTCGGTGGACCAACGGGCGGGAACGGCACAACCGAACCGCACCCATCTCAATGGAGAGTGAGTACGACCATGGGTCACTACAAGAGCAATGTCCGCGACCTCGAGTTCAACCTCTTCGAGGTGCTCGGCCTCGGTTCCCTCCTGGACGGCGGCGCCTACGGCGACCTCGACACCGAGACCGCCAAGGAAATGCTGAACGAGGTCCGTCGCCTGGCCGAGGGCCCGCTCGCCGACTCCTTCGAGGACGGCGACCGCAACCCGCCGACCTTCGATCCGGCCACCCACACGGTCACTCTCCCCGAATCCTTCAAGAAGTCCTACCGCGCCCTCGAGGACGGCGGCTGGGCCAAGGTCGGCGTGCGCGAGGAGCTCGGCGGCCTCGGCGCCCCGTCCGCCCTCACCTGGGCGCTCGGCGAAATGATCCTCGGCGCCAACCCCCCGGCCCAGATGTACGCCGCCGGTGCGGGTTTCGCGCAGGTCTTCTACAACAACGGCACCGATGAGCAGAAGAAGTGGGCTCAGGCGATCGCCGACCGCAACTGGGGCGCCACCATGGTGCTGACCGAGCCGGACGCCGGTTCCGATGTCGGCGCGGGCCGCACCAAGGCCGTCAAGCAGGAAGACGGCTCCTGGCACATCGAGGGCGTCAAGCGCTTCATCACCTCGGGCGACTCCGACGACCTGTTCGAGAACATCATGCACCTGGTGCTGGCTCGCCCCGAGGGCGCCGGACCGGGCACCAAGGGCCTGTCCCTGTTCTACGTACCGAAGTTCCACTTCGACTTCGAGACCGAGACCCTCGGCGAGCGCAATGGCGTCTTCGTGACGAACGTCGAGCACAAGATGGGCATCAAGGTTTCGGCCACCTGTGAGGTCACCTTCGGCGGCCACGGCGTGCCCGCCAAGGGCTGGCTGGTCGGCGAAGTGCACAACGGCATCGCGCAGATGTTCGACGTCATCGAGAACGCTCGAATGATGGTGGGCACCAAGGCCATCGCCACCCTGTCGACCGGTTACCTGAACGCGCTGGAGTACGCCAAGATCCGCGTGCAGGGCGCCGACCTGACCCAGATGACCGATAAGGCCGCGCCCCGCGTGACCATCACCCACCACCCGGACGTGCGCCGCTCGCTGGCCATGCAGAAGGCGTACGCCGAGGGCCTGCGCGCCATCTACCTGTACACCGCCGCGCACCAGAACGCCGATGTGGCGGAACTGGTTTCGGGCGCCGACAAGGATCTGGCGTTCCGCGTCAACGATCTGCTGCTGCCGATCGTCAAGGGTGTCGGTTCCGAGCGCGCCTACCAGTACCTGACCGATTCGCTGCAGACCTTCGGTGGATCCGGCTTCCTGCAGGACTACCCGATCGAGCAGTACATCCGCGACGCCAAGATCGACTCGCTGTACGAGGGCACCACCGCCATCCAGGCGCAGGACTTCTTCTTCCGCAAGATCGCCCGCGATCGCGGTGTGGCGCTGGCCCACGTGGCCGGCCAGGTGCAGAAGTTCATCGAGCGCGAGGGCGGCAACGGTCGCCTCAAGGCCGAGCGCAAGCTGCTCGCCACCGCCCTCGAGGATGTGCAGGCCATGGCCGCCACCCTGACCGGGCACCTGATGGGCGCCCAGCAGGACCCGAAGGAGCTGTACAAGGTCGGCCTGGGCTCGGTCCGCTTCCTGATGGCCGTCGGCGATCTGCTCATCGGCTGGCAGCTGCTGCAGCAGGCCGAGGTCGCCATCAAGGCCCTGGACAACGGCTCCACCGAGGCGTTCTACACCGGCAAGGTCGCCACCGCGCAGTTCTTCGCGCGCAACGTGCTGCCGGAGCTGACCGCCACCCGTTCCATCCTGTCGAACCTGGACAACGACATCATGGAGCTGGACGAGGCCGCGTTCTGACCTGAGCCCGCGGCTCGATAGCAATCGGTGCGCCCCCGGGATGACTCCCGGGGGCGCACCGCTGTCTGTGGATAAAGGTTGGGGCCCGGAGGATTCCGGGCCCCAACTCCTGTTTGTGATCTATCCCAAGTCATCCCAAGGGTTATCCACAGGCGGTGGATAACCTGTGTGCGAAGGGATCTCAGCTCACTCGCACTTCACGATCGGGATGGGGTCGTATTTGACGGTGCGGGTGTGGCGGTAGGTTTCCTTGCCGGACTTGGCATCTCGAATGATTCGGGTATCCGACGTGGTGAAACCCGGTGCGCCCTCCGAGGCGATGCAGTTCTTGCCCTTGGGGAGCGTCACCGTATTCGGCTCGGTCGGCTTCACGCGGTCACCGGTGATCGACTCCACCTCAACGGTTTTGGTACTCCACAGGCGCACCGTCAGCTCCGAGTCACCGCCGATGGTCTCGATGTAGATGCCGTACGGGGTGTTGTTGCGGAACTTCAGATCGATCGCGCCGTCGAAGACCGTGGCCTCGCGGGCGGCCGGATACCGGGAGATGTAGTAGCTGTGCTCGGTGTGGTCGACGTCTTCCAGACCGGCGAAGTAGGCCGCGTTGTAGAGCGTGGTCGCGAACTGGCTGATACCGCCGCCGACCGCGGTGCTCGGGCGGCCGTGATCGATGATGCCGGACTCGACATAGCCCTCCGCCACACCGCGGGTGCCGGTGAAGTCGTTGAGCGAGAACACATCCCCGGGCCGGATCACCGCACCGTCCACCTTGCGCGCCACCGTGCGGATGTTCACGCCGGACGGACCGCTGAAACCGCCCGTGGTGAACGATCCGACGGGCTGCACCACACCGAACTTCTCGGCGTCGGCGGTGGTCAGCTTGGGCTGCACCGGTTCGTAGACGACGGCCTTGGCGTGGTCGCCGGGTGAAATCAGCAGGGCGGGAAGACCTTCGAAGGTCTTATCCCAGTTGACGGCATCGCCGACCACCGCGGGCACCAGGGTGGCGCGGCTGCCCGACAGCGTCCAGGTGGCGTCCTTGGGTTCCACCACGGTGGGCTTCAACTGCGGTTCCAGCGCCGCGATCAGCGCGTCCCGGTTGTACGAGAGCTCCAGTGCGCCTTGATCGTTCGGCCGGAAGACGAGCACGCCCGCGAGCTGGGCGGGATCGAGCACGGCATTGCCGCCCTTCCCGGTGAAGGTGACCGGGACGCGCACCGCGGGCTGGGCGATCTCGCGCAGCGCCCTGTCCACCGCCGCGGAGCTGACCCGGGCCTGCTTCTCGACGGCGGGCAGATCCAGCACCGATCCGTCGGCCCAGTGGCCGACGAGCTGGGCGCGCGCGGCGGCCACATCGAGCACCCGCCCGGGCACCGGGTGCACCGGCACCGGCTTGCCCTGGTCGAAGACGATGCCGCCCTCGACGGGCTGGCGGTCATTGGCGCGCAGCGCGTCCAGCTGTGCGGTCATGGCGGCGTCGTCGACCAGGGTCGCGGGTTCCACCCGCCGGGTGGTGAACACCGACCACACCCGGGTGAACGGGTTCAGCGGCTGACCGCCGATGCGATCCCAGGTGCCGTCCCAGTCCACCGACAGGCCCGCCGTGCGCGGCACCAGATCGGCGCGCACATCCCCGATCTCGACCGTGAGCGGTTGTGCGACACGCTTATCGAGTTCCAGCTCCAGCCGGGTCTGCGCCTGTGCGCGCTGCAGCCCGCCGATATCGATGCCCGCTACCTGCACGCCACGCGGCGTCTGCCCGGATGAGAGCGTCCAATCCACCGCGAAAGCGATGCCTCCGACCGCCATCAGCACACCCGCCGCGATCCCGGCGCGGCGGGCCGTCGGCGAGTTCAGGAACTGGCGTACGGGTGTCGAAGGTTCGGCCGGGGTCTGTCGCGCACGCGCGTGCCGCCCGGGACTTCCGCTGGTCACGAACCATCCTCCCAAATGGTTGAATCCGGACTCGCACACGCGAGTCCGCCACCCACCATAGTGGGCGGCTCCGACACGGGGGTTCTTCCAGGCTCGCAGCTACTTCTGCGCAATACGGCACCGGAAACGAAGAGAGGCTCCGTGCGGTTGCCGGGTCGGGGGTCTGGCAACAGCACGGAGCCACCCCTTTATCGACACCCGTTCGAGGGCGTTACACACCTTCCCGATGAGACCGGAAAAAACTTCCGGCAACCGGAACTGGGACAATCAAGACGATCGCACCGGAACAGTCAGTAGAACCCGGGGCCGCCCGTGGTTCGGGACGACTCGAGGAGATGACATGCAGCTCGGAATGATCGGCCTGGGCCGGATGGGCGCCAATATCGTGCGGCGCATCGTCCGGGACGGGCACACCGCCGTCGGCTTCGAACGCAAGAGCTCGCATATCGACGAACTCGGCGCCGAACTCGGCGACAGCTTCTCCGGCAGTACCGAACTGAGCAAGTTCGTCGCCATGCTGGAGACGCCCCGGGTGGTGTGGGTGATGATTCCGGCGGGCGCGACCGGCGCGGTGATCGATCAGGTCGCCGAACTGCTGGAACCCGGTGACATCATCATCGACGGCGGCAACAGCCGCTATCACGAGGACATCAAGCGCGCGAAGGCGCTCCAGCCCAAGGGTATTCACTACCTCGATATCGGAACCTCGGGTGGCGTATTCGGTTTGGAGCGCGGCTTCTGCCTGATGATCGGCGGGGAGGCCGAGACGGTCGCCCATGTCGAACCGCTGCTCAAATCCATTGCCCCGGGCGTGGATACGGCCCCGCGCACCCCCGGGCGCACCGGCACCCCCGCCACCTCGGAAGAGGGCTACCTGCACTGCGGCCCCGCCGGTGCGGGACATTTCGTGAAGATGGTGCACAACGGCATCGAATACGGCGCGATGGCAGCGTATTCCGAGGGCATGAACATCCTGCACCGGGCCAACGTCGGCAACGAACAGGACACCGAGCATTCGGCCGAGGTCACACCCCTGGAGAATCCCGAGTTCTACCGATACGACATCGATATCCCCGAGGTCACCGAGGTGTGGCGGCGCGGTTCGGTGGTCGCCTCCTGGCTGCTCGACCTCACCGCCGCGGCGCTCTACGCCGATCCGAACCTGGATTCGTTCGGCGGCAATGTCTCCGACTCCGGTGAGGGCCGCTGGACGCTGGACGCCGCCATCGACGAGGGCGTGCCCGCGCCGGTGCTGTCCGCGGCGCTGTTCCAGCGTTTCTCCTCACGCGGTGAATCGCTGTACGCCGACAAGGTGCTGTCGGCCATGCGCCAGGCCTTCGGCGGTCATCACGAACTACCGAAGACCTAGCGAGCCGGAGATCAGAGACCCAGTGCCTGCGCCAGCATCTTCGCGACCGCCAGCGGTCCGAAGGTGAGCAGGTAAACCACACCGTCCACGATGGCCATCATCGGGCGGCTCCTTTCGATAGGGGTGTCATTCGAAGTTGCCGTCGATCCAGTCGATGGTCTGCATGCCGAACAGGTCGACGCCCCAGCCGTACATATCGGTGATGAAGCGTTCCATGCCGCAATCGGTCGGGGCGTAGGTGACGTCCGCGCCCTGACCGCGATAGGTCTCGGCGAGATTCCTGGCGTCCGCGGCGGGCACCAGCGACATCGGCGAATCATCCTTGGCGCACGAGGAGATCATGATCTTCGATGTCGGAGTTCCATTGCGCCCCAGCACATTGTTCGCGAACGCGCGCTGGAAATCCGGCTCGTCGGCCGGATTGCGGCCCGAGGTGAACAGCGCCTCCATCGGCACGAACGGCAGCCCGAAATAGGCGGGCACCTGGCACTGCGTGCGATAGAAGTTCGCCAGCGCCTGCCCGGCGGGATTGAGCTTGTCGTTCACCCGCATCTCCGGATACCACGGCTCCAGGCCGAGCAGCGTCGCGAGCGCGAAGCCCGAACCGATCGAACCGCTGGTGACGCGCATGAAATTGGCGGGATCGACGACCATGCCCTCCAGCAGCGTGGACTTGATGTCCAGCTCCGGCGCGTACGCCGGCGCCATTTCCGCCGAGAAGGCCGCTCCCACACCGCCGCCCGCGATACCGAACAGCGCGATCTGGGTGTCATTGCTCAACCCGGACTCCGGAAGCCGCAATGCCGCACGCGCGCCGTCCAATTGGGCGTGCCCGGAGTAGGTGCCGACGAAGACGCCGTGCGGATCGCGGTCCGCGTCATTGCCGACGTCGGAGATCATCACCGCGTAGCCCTTGTCGAACATGAGCGCCAGCGGGCCCAATGCCGACCAGGACGAACCGTCCAGGGGCGCGCCGCCGGTCCACTGCGTACTCGGATGGCACGACCAGCCGACACTGTCGTTCGCCTCCTGATAGGAGATGAGGCGGCGTTCGGCGGCGGGTTTACCGTCCTTGGGGATCATCAGGATGCCGGTGCTGATGACCGGGGTGACGCCGTCCGGCGCGGTTGTGACGTACATCAGTTTGTGCGCGTCGACCGTCGTCGGCTTGACGCCCAGGAACATCACGTCGACGGGCTTGGATTTCAGGATGTCACCGGGCTTTTCGGCACCGGTGAGCGGAGGCTCCTGATAGAAGGGGTCATTCGCGAGCAGTGCCTCGAATTTCTCCTCCGGAGAAGCGTTTTCGGCGGTGTTCAGCGTGCCGATGACGAATCCGTTGAAGACCCGGTCGATTCCGGGCACCGGATTCACCGGAGCCGCGGGATTCACCGGAGTCACGGGGCTCGCCGGTTCGGCGGTCGCCACGGCGGTGCCCGACAGCAGGACGGCCGCGGCGAACAGTACGGCGGGAAGTGTGCGTCGCATGGTTATCGCACCGCCATTTCCGCGCCCGTGGTGACCGGGTTCGCCGGTGTCACCTGTAATTGCCGCACAGCGGAATCGAGCAGCTGTGGAATGTTCAGCAGCGGGCGCTTCGATTCCATCTGCACCTCGTAGGGCGTGCGCATGGTGGCCTCCAAAGCGGGCCAGTTGTTCTCGACCTGATCGCGGTACTTGGGCAGCAGTTCCTCGGTGATGTACTCCCAGCGCGAATCCAGCACCGACCAATTCCATTCCGGCAGCGGCAGAGTCAGCAGCGAGGGGGTGCCATCGGCCGCGGTGAACGGGATCCGGATGGGGTGGAACTGGCGGGGCGGCACCACGCCCGCGACCGACGGGGAACCCGCCGCGCCGCTGAGATAGGTGATGGCCTCGCCGACATCGCCCTTGTACGAACGCACTTCGTCCCACTGCCGGGCAATGGCCCACTGCTGTTCCCGGCGCAACAGGGCGCGATTGCCGGTGGCGACGCGTTCACCGTTCCCGGAGGCGACATCGCGCCACGCGGCCATGATGTCATCGCCGAAGAGTCCGGCGGCCTGGAATTCCGCGAGCGCGGGCAGTCCGCCCGTGACATACGCGTCGTGCATGGGCATGAGGTCGGAGAAGATGTTCTTCTGCATCACCAGGATTCCCGCGATGACGTGGTCGACATCCTCGGGGGTGATGCGCGGGGCGGCCGACGCGAGCGCCCGCAGTCCGGCGGGCAGTCGCTGCACGGCCTGCGGTCCCGCGGTCCGCTGCACGGCGTCGAGCACCGCACCGGCCGATTCGGAAATCCCCGGCAGCCCATAGAGATCCGAGCCCATCAGCTCGAAATCGATGAGCCCGCCGCCGAAGTCGGCGCCGACCTGGCCGCCCATTCCGGCCCACTGGAGTTCGCGGTGTCCCAGTTGCAGATCCTCGTAGTAGCGGTAGGACCTGATGAGATTGTCGCGATTGGCGCGCACCCCGTCGCGCGGATTCCAGGCGCGCAGGTCGATGCCCGCCTTGCCGGTCGCGTCGACGAGCCAGTACTGGTAGAGCAGGGCGGCATAGCGCTGCGGCGGAATATCCTGTGCGCGAGCCTGTTCGAGCAGTCGGCCGAGTTCGGGGCCGTCGTACGGCAGGTCCGGGTGGACCCCGCCGGGACCGGCGGCCGCGTCCCGGTTGACCAGCGGCAGATCGAGATAGCGGTCCACTTCACTCGCCGAGGCCGGTGCCGCGGCGGCCATTCCCACTCCCACCGCGGCGGCGACTCCCAGCGCGGCCGTGCGCAGCATTGCGCCGATTCGCATATGTCAGTCCTCCATCAGGTTCGTCCCATAGAACCGGCCCGGCAGGTTTGCCACAACACTGCTAATGGCCGATCTGAGACAATTTCCCCTTGGCGCACATCCGCCAGATTCGGCTCGATGCCCCCGCAACAATCCGCAGACGTGCGTATTTATGCAGCTAGATTGGTTATCCAGCACGCGAACAGGATGCTACTGGACGGATGTCCGAATCACTTAATCGCCACATGTGTCGATCGCCACAGGTTTGCTAAAATCGCCCCCACGGGGGTACCCACACAAACCGGACCGAAACACCGGTGTCCGAATAGGCGCGAACCCCGGCGGCGGCTACCGTCGGATGCCATGCGCAACGCTCCTGGGATCGTGATCGCACTCACCGCCCTCGTATTGGCCGGCTGCTCCGGCAGCGGGTCCGATCAGTCGGCCCAATCGACCACCACCACAACGGGATCCAGCGAATCCACGCCGCCGCCGACCAGCTCCGCACCGCAACAGGACTGCGCGGCCGGATATTTGGCGAATTTCACGCTGCGGCAGAAGCTGGCGCAATTGCTCACCGTCGGCGTGACCGGCGAGGCCGATGCCGAGAACGTGGTGAAGACCGAGCAGATCGGTGGCATCTTCGTCGGCAGCTGGACCGATAAGGCGATGCTGGCCCAGCATCAGATCGACAAGGTGCAGGCCGCTTCCCGCACCCCGCTCATGGTCACCATCGATGAGGAGGGCGGCCGGGTTTCGCGGGCCAAGGACCTGATCGGCGTCGCACCGTCCGCCCGCGCCACCGTCGGCCAGATGAGCGCCGACGAGTTCTACACCTTCACCCTGGATCGATCCAAGAAGCTGAAGGCGCTCGGCGTCACCGTCGATTTCGCGCCCGATGTGGATGTGAGCAGCCAGCCCGACGATTCGGTGATCGGCGATCGCTCCTTCTCCGATGATCCGAATGTGGTGGCGCAGTACGCCGATGCGTATATCCGCGCCGCGCACGACGCCGGGCTCGGCACCGTCATGAAGCATTTCCCGGGCCACGGTTCGGGCTCGGGCGATTCGCACACCGGTGCGGTGAAGACCCCGCCGCTGGCGCAATTGCAGACCTCGGATCTGGTCCCGTATCGCAAGCTCATCGACTCCGGTTCGGCCGTCATGGTCGGGCACCTCGATGTGCCCGGACTGACCGAGCCGGGTAAGCCCGCCAGCATCAGCAAGGAAGCCATGGATTTGCTGCGCCAGGGCACCGGCTATGGCGCGGCCCCGTTCGACGGCGTGATCTTCACCGACGATCTGGGCGGTATGGCCGCCATCACCGCACGCATGAGCATCGAGGACGCGGTGGAGGCCGCCCTGGTCGCGGGTGCCGACAATGCGCTGTGGATCACCACGGACGCGGTCCCGCAGGTGCTGGACCGCCTGGTGCAGGCCGTGCAGAGTGGCCGCCTACCGGGAAGCCAGGTGGATGCCTCGGTACTCCGGATGGCAAAGTACAAGGGCACCGCTCCACACTGCTGACGCCCGATGGCGAATCACCGGCAATTCGCACTCGCGGAACTTACCTTGGAGTAAGATAGGGGCTTCGATATGTCCTAGGAGATGTGGATGGCAGGCGGAACGAAACGACTTCCCCGCGCGGTGCGCGAGCAGCAGATGCTCGACGCCGCGGTGGAGGTCTTCTCGCGCAAGGGTTATCACGACACCTCCATGGACGCCATCGCCGCCGAGGCGAAAATCTCCAAGCCCATGCTCTACCTGTACTACGGCTCCAAGGACGAACTGTTCCGCGCCTGCATCCACCGCGAGAGCATGCGGTTCATCGAAGCCGTCGCGGTGGCGGGCAACCCCAAGCTCACCCCGCACGAACAGCTGCGGGCGGGCCTGGAGGCATTCCTGTCCTACGTCGATCACAACCGGCTGTCCTGGCAGGTGCTCTATAGACAGGCACTCGGCCAGCAACCCTTCGCCTCGGAGATCTCCAACAGCCGGGACCGGGTCATCGAGCTGACCGCGAAACTGCTCGAATCCAGCGCCAAGTACGCCGAGCCCGGCACCAATTTCGAAGTGGTGTCGGTCGCGGTGATCGGCGCGGGCGAGGCCATCGCCGACCGGGTCGCCAGCGGCACCGTCGATATGGCCGAGGCCGTGGACCTGCTCGACAACCTCGCCTGGCGCGGTCTGTCCGGTAAGAAGAAGGAAGCCGAACCCGCCTGACGGGACGAATTTCCCGCAGCGCTTGCCAGTCCCGTTAACGCCTGCCACAGTCGCTCGGATTGTGTTGTTGGACGGCCGGTGCGCACCGGCCCGGGAAACGGGGACTCGCATTGTTCGGAATGCTCAAGCCGTGCGCGCACAGTGCCGCCGAATACGGTATGGAAGCGACCGCCTGGCAAACCCAGATGTGCGGGCTCTGCCTGGGGCTGCGGGACGGCCACGGGCAGCTCGCACGGGCCGCCACCAATACCGACGCCATCGTGCTCGGCGTACTCACCGAGGCACAGCAGACGCTGACACTCGAGCGCACCGAGGCCGGGCCCTGCCCGCTGCGCGGTATGCGCAAGGCCAGCGTCGCACCCGCGGACTCCCCCGGCGTACAGCTGGCCGCCACCGCCGCACTGCTGTTGGGCGCGGCCAAGATTCGCGATCACATCGACGACGGTGACACCCGACGCCTGAGCAAGCGGCCGATGGCGCACGTCGCCGATCGCTGGCACAACCGGGCGCGCGCGGCCGCTGCGCCCATCGGCCTGGATATCGACCCGCTCATCACCGCGATCGAATCGCAAGTGGCGCTGGAGGAATCCGGAGCGTCGCTCGCGGAACTGACCGCGCCCACCCAGCGCTGCGCGGCGGAGTTGTTCGCGCACACCGCGATTCTGGCCGGACGCCCCGAGAACGCCGACGCGCTACGGGAAGCGGGCTGGCATTTCGGCCGCATCGCCCACCTCGCGGACGCCATCGAGGATATCGACGAGGACCGCGCGGCAGGGCGGTTCAATCCCCTGACCGCGACCGGCACCAGCACCGCCGATGCGCACGCCCTACTGCGCGAATCGAATTCGCTGCTGAAGGCCGCCCTGGTCCGGGTCGGCCTGGATCGCACCGCGTCCATCCGCTGGATGCTGCTGGACCCGCTGCACGGCGTCGTCCGCAAGCTGGGCCGGGCCGCCGGAACCGTGCACGCCTGCGCCACGCACGCCTGCGGCACTCATCGGAGCACCGAATCCGTGGCTCCCGCAGCCGGTTCGGAATTCCTGGTGACCGCCGTCGCGAACGGGCCGCACGCGGTGTTCGGCACCGAGCCGCCGCGCACGCCCTTCCGCAGGCCCGGATTCTGGGAGGGCATCGGAATCGGGTTGTCCCAGTACTGCACCGGATACGCCTGCTGCGCCGAGCACACCAGCCCGTGCAGCGGCGAACGCAAGGAGTCGTGGATCAACCGGGGATGCTGCGATTGCGGCGACTGCTGTGACTGCGGCGATTGCTGCAGCGGCTGCGACTGCTGCGATTGTGACTGCTGCGGCTGCGATTGCAGCTGCTGAGCGCCGAAAACGTAAAAGCCGCACACCGATTCCCCCTCCGGATGTCGAAACCCCTGCGTGGCGACATACGGTGTTGAATCGGTGCGCGGCTCTCGCCCCGCCCCTGCGGGGCCGACGCTGTCGGCGGCCCGACCATACCTGTGATGGCCGGACGCCGTGGTGGTTCGGAAACCACCGAATCGGCGTGACCCCGGGTCTTCGGATGAACTGTCACCAATTTGCCACACTCGGTGCGACATTGCTGGCTTCGGTGCGCCACGGTCTCGGCCGAGACCGTGGCCGAACCGACTCAGCGAATGGTGGCGGTCAGGTGGGGGTAACCCTTCTTCGGGTTCTTCAGGGCGAGATCCCAGCCGCCCTCGACCTTGTCGGCGTAGACGTTGATCGTCGACGGCAACAGGATCGGCTTACCGAATTTGACCGCGTACGTGGCCTTTTCGGGAACGCGACCCTCGAGGTTGGACAGGATGTTGGCCGCGGACCACATACCGTGCGCGATCGGCTTCGGGAAACCGAAAGCCTTGGCGCCCAACGCCGAGGTGTGAATCGGGTTGTGGTCACCGGACGCGTTGGCGTACCGGCTGATGGTCTGCTGATCCACCCGCAGCGTGCGCAGCGGCGGCGGCGGAACCTCATCCGGCTTGGGCTCGGGCTTGGGCCCGCCGGACAGCGAGGTGCGCTGCTGGTGCAGGAACGTGGTGACCTGACGCCACACCAGTTCCCGGCCCACACTCACCTCGGTGATGGCGTCCACGAGCAGACCCTTGGGGTGCTCGCGCAGGTTCTCGATATGGGTATCGAAATCCAGCGGTTCGGAGACCGAGATCTCCCGGGTCCGCTCGATCACGTTCTCCGCGTGCACCGCGCCGACCGCCACGAACGGGAAGTCGCGGGCGACGACCAGCTGCATGGCGAGCGGGAAGCTGAGCACGAACGGGTAGGTCAGCGGCAGGGCGTCGCTGAACCGCAGTCCGGTCGCGCGGCAGTAGGCGGCCAGGTGATTCGGATCGACCTTGAAGCCCTCCAGCCGCACGGTGCGATCCGGCAGCTTGGACGGGCGGTTCGACAGTCCGGGCACCGGCAGCGCGCCGAGCGCGGCCTTGACGAACAGGCCGGAGTTCTTCGGCACCTCGCCGAGCGTGATGGTCTGGCTCATCATGCTCCGATCAGGCTCTGGCCGCAGACGCGAACGATATTGCCGGACACCGCGTTCGACGCCGGGGAGGCGAAGTAGGCGATGGTCTCGGCGACGTCGATGGTCTGACCGCCCTGCAGCAGCGAGCTCATCAGGCGACCGGCCTCACGGGTGGTCAGCGGGATGGCCGCGGTCATGGCGGTCTCGATGAAGCCCGGCGCGACGGCATTGATGGTGATGCCCTTTTCGGCCAGCTTCGGGGCTTCGGCGTTGACCATGCCGATGACACCGGCCTTGGACGCGCCGTAGTTGGTCTGGCCGCGGTTGCCCGCGATACCGGCGATGGAGGACACATCGATGACGCGGCCGCCGGACTTGAGCGCGCCCGCGGCGACCAGGCCCTCGGTAATGCGGTGCGGGGCAGCCAGGTTCACGTTGATGACCGAGTTCCAGCGGCCCTCGTCCATGTTCGCGAGCAGCTTGTCGCGGGTGATGCCGGCGTTGTGCACGACGATGTCGATGCCACCGAAACGCTCGGTCGCGAACGCGGCCAGCTTCTCGGCGGCGTCGGCGGCGGTGACGTCCAGGGCCAGCGCGGTCGCGCCGACCTTGTTGGCGGTCTCGGACAGGGCTTCACCGGCGGCCGGGATATCGGCGACGATCACGGTGGCGCCGTCGCGAGCGAACACCTCCGCGATGGTCGCGCCGATACCGCGGGCCGCACCGGTGACCACGGCGACCTTGCCCGCGAGCGGCTTGTCCCAGCTGGCCGGAGCGGTGGAGTCGTCCTTGCCGACGCGGAACACCTGGCCGTCGACGAAGGCCGACTTGCCCGAAAGGATGAAGCGCAGCGTGGATTCCAGGCCGGTGGCGGTCGCGGCGGCCTCCGGGTGCAGGTACACCAGGTTGCCGGTGGAGCCGCGCAGCAGTTCCTTGGCGACCGAGCGGCTGAAGCCCTCGAGCGCGCGCTGGGCGATCTGCTCGTCGACGGACGCGGTCAGCTCGGGGGTGGTGCCCACGACCAGGATGCGGCCGGACGCGGCGAGGCTGCGCATGGCGGGCTGGAAGAACTCGAACAGCTGCTGCAGCTCTTCGATGGTGCGGATGCCGGTGGCGTCGAAGACCAGCGCGCCGAGCTTGGTGCCCGGGGTGACCGAATCCACAAAGCTGTAGTCGGACAGCAGGTTACGGGCGGCATCGGCGACCCGGCCCTTACCGCCGAGCAGCACCGGACCTGGAAGCGCGGGCTGACCTGCGACGTAGCGGCGCAGGTTCTCCGGCTGCGGCAGACCCAGCTTGCTCGCCAGGAACGCGCCCGGAGCAGAGTGGATGAAAGATCCGTACAGGTTGGGAGCGCCCTTGCTCTTGCTGGCTGCCACTGTTCCTACCTTCTCTTGTCTAGGCCCCGCGGGCGGTCTTGGGCACATTCGCGGGGTACGGTGTCGACAAATGAACTTACTCCAGAGTAAGTTTAATGTAAACCGACCAATGCCGGTCCCGCGGGACCGTGCGAGTACGGAAATCCACCCGACGAGACACTGGAGACTCGAGTGACCACCAAAGCCCGTTCGGCGAAGCCCGCGGCCAAGACCGCCAAGCAGGCCAAGCCTGTCGCGATCCTCGGCGGCAACCGGATTCCGTTCGCCCGTTCCGACGGCAAGTACGCGCACGCCTCCAACCAGGACATGTTCACCGCCGCGCTGAACGGTCTGGTCAGCCGCTTCGGGCTGCAGGGCGAGCGCCTCGGCATGGTCGTCGGCGGCGCGGTGCTCAAGCGCGTCGGCGAGCACGGCATGATCCGCGAGAGCGTGCTCGGCTCCACCCTGTCCCCGTACACCCCGGCCCACGACCTGCAGCTCGCCTGCGGCACCGGCCTGCAGGCCATCCAGACCGTGGCCGACGGAATCGCGCTGGGCCGCTTCGAAGCCGGCGTCGGCGGCGGTACGGACACCACGTCCGACGCGCCCATCGGCGTCAGCGAGTCGATGCGCGAGTGGATGCTCGACGCCAACCGCGCCAAGAACAACAAGGACTACGCCAAGCTGGTCGGCCGCCTGCGCCCGTCCATGGTCGGCATCGAGATCCCGCGCAATGCCGAACCGCGCACCGGACTCTCGATGGGTGAGCACGCCGCCATCACCGCCAAGGAATTCGGCGTCGCCCGCGAGGCCCAGGACGAGCTGGCCTACCTGTCGCACAAGAACATGGCGGCCGCCTACGACCGCGGTTTCTTCGACGACCTGATCACCCCGTTCCTCGGGCTGACCCGCGACGACAACCTGCGTCCCGGCTCGACCATCGAGAAGCTGTCCACCCTCAAGCCGGTCTTCGGCGTGAAGCTGGGCGACGCCACCATGACCGCGGGCAACTCCACCCCGCTCACCGACGGCGCGTCCACCGTGCTGCTGTCCACCGACGAGTGGGCCGCCGCGCGCAACCTGTCGCCGCTGGCCTACCTGGTCGACTCCGAGGTCGCCGCCGTCGATTACATCCACGGCCCGGACGGCCTGCTCATGGCCCCCACCTACGCGGTGCCGCGCCTGCTCGCCCGAAACGGCCTGACGCTGCAGGACTTCGACTACTACGAGATCCACGAGGCGTTCGCCTCCGTGGTGCTCGCCACCCTGCAGGGCTGGGAGTCGGATCAGTACTGCAAGGAGCGCCTGGGCCTGGACGGCGCGCTGGGTTCCATCGACCGCAGCAAGCTGAACGTGAACGGCTCCTCGCTCGCCGCGGGCCACCCGTTCGCCGCCACCGGTGGTCGCATCATCGCCTCCACCGCGAAGATGCTGGCCGAGAACGGCGGCGGGCGCGCGCTCGTCTCCATCTGTGCCGCGGGCGGCCAGGGCGTCGTCGCCATCGTGGAGCGCTAGGAATACTCCGCTCGCGCGGAAACGAAATACCAAGGGCGGGGCCCGGTTCCGAGGGAACCGGGCCCCGCTCTCGTCTTTCAGGGCAGCAGCCGGTGGGTTCTGGTCGCGAGGTCGGAGATGCGCAGGGTGGGGTAGCCGGTGACGGCGCTGTGCAGGGTGTCGCCCAGGGAATCGGTCCAGTGGGCGGGGATGCGGGACGCGCCGGTGCAGACGCCCGCCACCGAACCCGCCGTCGCGCAGTTCGATCGCGAATCCCAGCCCGCACCCGCGGTCAGGCGCACGGTTTCGGTGAAATCTCCGTCGCCCCAGAGCAATCCGGCGGCGATGAGACAGGCGTTGCCGATCGAATGCAGGCGGTTGTAATGCGTGTGGCGCTCATGGATCGCGAGGCGCGCCCGGTCGAAATCCAGACCACCCGCGTGATCGTCGATGACCTCCGAGAGCGCCACCGCCAAACGGGAATTCGCCGGAATGACCCGCTGCGCCCGATCCAGCGCCTCGCCCGGACGCGCGGCCGTGAATGCCGCCGCTATCAGCGCCGCGGCCCATCTCGCCGCCCACAATCCATTGCCGGTGTGCGAGACCGAGGCATCCCGGGCGGCCAGTTCCGCGGCGCGGACCGGATCACCGGGATTGGTGTAGCCGTAGATGTCCGCGCGCACCAGCGCACCCCGCCACTCCCGGTAGGGATTTCGGTAGCTGGCCGTATCCGGGGGCAGGAAACCGTCGATGAGATTGCGGTACGCCACCCGCTCGGCGGTGGTGGTGCGCAGGAACGGCAGCCGTTCCAGCCACAGCGCCGAGACGTCGTCGGCGATGAATTCGGCGCCGTACTGCTCGAGCAGATGCAGGCCGAGAATCGTATAGTCGAGGTTTTCATCACGCGCGCAACCGATTACGGCCGAGACCCGCGGACCGGACTGCGCACAGCCCGCGCATCTGCCCAGCCAGCCGCCATGGATGCGATCGAACAGCTCGGTCCGGGAGTAATCCACCGGTGTGCGATATCCGGGCGAATCACGGGCCGTCCCAAGGTCGTTCGGATCACCTCCGGTGGCGCTCCATTCGAAGTACCGCCAGCCCGGCGACCGCGCCGCCGATTCGATGCGATCGAGTAATCGCCAGCAGGCCGCGTCCATCGGCCGGTCGGCCCGCGACAACTCGTTCACATCTTCGGCGAAATCGGCTACCGCGTAACCGGATTCGAGACGCTGGCACCATTCGTAGTAGAGTAGTGCCCGGGGATCTGCCTCATGATGGCCGAATACGGCCGCTTCGATCGAGGACACCGGATCACAGCACCGCGATGGTGGCGTCGAGTAGCTCCGATAACAGGGGTAGCGATTCATCGCGCTGGGGTGCGCGCGCCCACCACCTGCCCTCATGGGTGTGCCTGCCGAATCCGGTGGGCAGGATGACATTACTGCGATGCGGGCCGATGTCCACGCTGTTGCGCTCCAAGCGTTCGAGCCATTCGTCTGAAGGATACCCGTCGAACACCGCCAGAAAGGTGCGGCGCGGCGGCCGATCGCGCACCAGCACCGGACCGGGCACGCCGCGCACCGTCAATTCGCCGAGTATCAAGGCGCCCAACGGTTCCGGGGTGTTCAAGGCCGCGATGGTGTCCACCAGGGATAGCACCACGAAGCCGGGGGTGGTGACATGCACATGCGGCAAACCGAACAGGGAGCGATACACGCTCGCCCATTCCTGCGGGGTAGTCAGCTCGTCCAACCGCACAATCCACCCCTCGTCCGGGCTCAGCTCCAACGACGGCGATGTCGAGTCGGCGGTATGGCAGGTGCCGACACGTCGGTGAGAAAACCGACTCTTGTCAGTGAAAACCGGAGTCGCGTATCCCACCACTGATTTGGGTGAATCGTTCGCAAACTGTGGACAACCCGCGACAGACGGAAGTCGTCAAGTCGGCTTCGGGCAACCTTTCCGGGGTAACCTCGATACGGAGACATGCGTTCCCATCAGGAGGTTCGTCATGCCGTGCGATTTGATGCTCATCGCGTACGACGGGTCCGAGAATGCGCGCCGCGCCGTCGAGTACGCCGGGCGGTTTCTGTCCGCGAACAGAGCCGTGGTCCTCACCGCCTGGGAGCCGATGGCCCGTCAGGCCGCGCGACTGTCCGGGCTCTCCGGGGTGATGCAACCGGAATGGATGCCCGACGACGAGATCGAGGACGTCGCGTACGTCGACGCCAGGACCATCAACTCCGAGGGCGTGCGGCTTGCCAAACTCGCCGGGCTCAGTGCCGAGGCGAGCACCGTCGAATGCACCACGACCATCTGGAACGCCATCGTCGAGGTGGCCGACGATCTGGATGCTGACATCATCGTCGCGGGCACCCGCGGCGCGACCGGCATTCGGGCGCTCATGCATTCCAGCGTCGCGGACGCGGTGCTCAAACACTGTCATCGGCCGGTGCTCATGGTCCCGCCCGGCCGCGAACCCGCCCCGAAATCCTGAGCGATCGGCACGCGTGACACTCCCCGCCGCACCCGCCGCGCGAGCCTGCGAGATGAGTCTTTCAGGGCCGCAATGACACTGGGGACCTGCGCCGGAGCGGTGTGATCGGCGCGACAGAGACTTCCGTCGCTCCGGGGATTCAGCCGCGCGCGAGCGGACTATGGTCGGAAGACCATGGACGGATTTCTGCTGGCGTCACCCAATGGCGTGGTACGCACCAGAGGCGCCCGCATCAGCTTCGATGCGGCGGCCGACGCGGCGGCCGCGCTGCGCGCCGGAGACGCCGAGCTGATCACCGGTGCGCTGGCATTCGATCCGCGCCGACCGGCCGCACTGTGCGCACCCGAAGAAGCGCTGCACACCGCCGGGCCGTGGCGGCCCGCCGCGCTGCCGGAATTGCCCGCGGTGCGCGTGGTATCCGAAATGCCCAGCGCCGCAGAACATGTGGCGCGCGTGACCAAACTGGTCGAACAGCTTTCCGATCCGGAACAGCCGCTGCGCAAGGTGGTGGCGGCGCGCTCACTGCTCGCCGAAGCCGACGCACCACTGGAACCGGAGGTGGTGGCCGCGCACCTGGTCACCCGGCATCCGCGCGCCAATGTGTACGCCGTCGACCTCACCCCGGCCGGACGGCCCGGCGAGACCCTGCTCGGCGCGACACCCGAGGTACTGGTGGCGCGACAGGGACGCACCGTCACCCTGCGGCCGCTCGCGGGCACGCTGCCCCGGCTGGCCGATCCGGACGCCGATGCGGCACAGGCGCGAGAACTGTTGTCCAGCAGCAAGAATCTCGAAGAGCACGCGTACGTCGTGGAATGGATTCGCGACCAACTCGCGCCCGTCTGCGGCACACTGAACATCCCCGACGGCCCGGAACTGCTGAATACGCCCGAGGTTTGGCATCTGGCCACCCCCATCACCGCCGAACTCGACGATCCGTCGGTCACCGCCCTCGACCTGGCGGTACTGCTGCACCCGACCCCCGCGATCTGCGGCACGCCGACCCCGCTCGCCCTCGACGCCATCTGCGATCTCGAAGGCGACCGCGGCTTCTACAGCGGCGCGGTCGGCTGGTGCGATGCCGGCGGCGACGGCGAATGGGTGGTCGCCATCCGCTGCGCCGAACTCTCCGCCGACGGCCGCTCACTGCGCGCCTTCGGCGGCGGCGGCATCGTCGCGGCCTCGGACCCGCACACCGAACTGCTGGAAACCACCGCCAAACTCCGCACCTTCCTCGGCAGCCTGCACTGCGCGGTCCCCGAATAGCGCGGCAGTGCATCCGCCCGGTCAACGGGCTGTTCAACTGTGCAGAATGCCCGGATGCGGACGCCGAGCGGGCTGGGCGGTACGGACCTATCCGCTTCCCAGCGCTCAACCTGCTAGGTTGGCTCGAGTTACGCATGCGTCGATGTATGGGAGTCCGCGATGAAGTTTGCCGTTCCTGGTGTAGCGAGCGCTGCCGGTGGGGCCCTGATCGGGCTGGCGGTGGTGCTGGGCATCACGATGGCGGCCTCGCAGGACAAGCGCCCGGAAATCGACCGGAGCGGCGACGCCTCCTCGTCGCTGCTCAACCACGTTGAGTACGGCGCACGCTGACCGGCTGACCTCCGATCCCGCCGCGACCGGTCCAATCGGAGACCGGTCGCCGAACACCACACCGCTGGGCCGCCGCTGGCTGCTCGGCAGCGTCCTCGCCGCCTTCCTGCTGACCTTCGCGCAGGCGCCCGGCCGCACCGTCGCGGACACCAAATACGATCTCGCGCAGAACCCACTGGGCTTCCTCGCGCGCGCCAGCCACCTGTGGAGCAGCCAGGCCCCGATGGGCCAGGTGCAGAACCAGGCGTACGGCTACTTCTTCCCGCACGGCGCGTTCTTCTCACTCGGACACATCCTCGGCCTGCCCGCGTGGGCCGTACAGCGCATCTGGTGGGCGCTACTGCTGCTCGCCGGATTCTGGGGCATCATCCGGCTCTGCGAAACCCTCGGCATCGGCAGTCGCGGTTCACGAATCATCGCGGCCGTCGCCTTCGCCCTCTCCCCCCGCGTGCTGACGACGCTCGGCTCGATCTCCTCCGAGACGTTGCCGATGATGCTCGCGCCTTGGGTACTGCTCGCTCCCGCCGCGCTGGGTGTGGCGCTGCGGCGTACCGCCGAAAATTCCGAGGAAGGCGACCGCACCCCGGGAGCGAATACCGAGACCGCTCTCGATAATCCGGGCGGGTGGCGCGGAGCGGCGACACCGGCGGGCAGCGCTTTGGCGTTGGCGCTCATGGGATCGGTGAACGCGGTCGCGACGGCGGCGGCGTTCCTGCCCGCGGCGCTCTGGTGGATGTCGTATCGGCCGAATCGGGCCTGGTGGCGGTTCACCCGAGCGTGGATTCCGATGCTGGTGCTGGCCACCTTCTGGTGGGCGGTGCCGCTGCTGTTGCTGGGCAAGGTGAGTCCGCCGTTCCTGGATTTCATCGAATCGTCGGGGGTGACCACGCAGTGGGCCTCGCTCGGGGAAGTGTTGCGCGGCACCGATAGTTGGACACCGTTCGTCTCACCGGAGCGCATCGCCGGAGCCGTGCTGGTCACGCAGCCCGCGGCCGTACTGGCCACCGGCATGCTGGCGGCGGCGGGCATCGCCGGATTGGCCATGCGGTCCATGCCCGGGCGCGGGCGGCTGGTGCTGATCCTGTGCGTCGGACTGGTCGGGATCTGCGCCGGATACGCGGGCGAATTGGGCGGGCCGTTCGCGGAGCAGGTGCGCACCTTCCTGGACTCCGGGGGCGCACCGCTGCGGAATGTGCACAAGCTGGAACCGCTCATCCGGTTGCCGCTGGTGCTCGGGCTCGCCCACCTGCTGAGCCGGGTGCCGCTGCCCGCATCGGTGCCGATGCCGGTGTGGCGCAGGGCCTTCGCACATCCCGAACGGGACAGGATGGTGGCGGTGGGCGCGCTCATCCTGACGGCGCTGACGCTGTCCACCTCACTGGCGTGGACGGGCAAACTCGCACCGCGCGGCGACTACGACAGGGTGCCCGACTACTGGCATCAGACGGCGGATTGGCTGGCGCACAACGCTTCCGACACCCGCGCGCTGATCGTGCCCGGCGCCCCGTTCGGCAGTCAGACCTGGGGACTGACGCGCGATGAACCCATTCAGGCTTTGGCGAGTACACCCTGGGCGGTGCGGGATTCGGTGCCGTTGAATCCGCCCGGCGCGATCCGCGCCATGGATTCGGTGCAGCGGCTCATCGCCGACGGGCGGCCCTCGGCCGGAATGGCGGCGACGCTGCTGGACCAGGGCATCGGAATCCTGGTGCTGCGCAACGACCTCGACCCGGAGACCTCCCGCTCGACCCGGCCGATGCTCGCGCACCAGGCCATCGAGGGCTCACCCGGACTGAGCAAGGTCGCGCAATTCGGCGACCCCATCGAATCCGGGAAACTGGCGGGACTGGTCGCGGACGCGGATCTGCGGCCCTCGTATCCGGCGATCGAGATCTACCGGGTACGACAGCCCGATGCCACCACCGCACCGAACGACCGTGCCGAAAGACCCGGCACCGACCTCGGATCGCGTGAAACCGCGCGCACGGCAGCCGATCTGCGCGGCGGCACCGGTGCGCCCGGTTCGTTCCCGGGCGCTTACACACTGCCGCTGGACGGCGTGCCCGTCGTCCAGGGCGGCCCGGAAGCGCTGGAACGCCTGCGCCGTGATCCCGCGACGCCCACCGGCCCGGCATTGCTCGCGGCGGACGCCGCGCAGGCGGGACTGCCGGTGGACGGCGTCACCATCACCGACACCCCCATGGATCGCGAATCCGACTTCGGGCGGGTCGACAACCATGGTTCGGCGCTGCGCGGTAAGGATGACGCACGGCGGACCCACAATCTGGTGCCGGACTATCCGGTGCCCGGTGCGCGATTGGTCGAGGGCGAATGGTCCGGCGCGCGGATCACGGTCTCCAGTTCGGCCGCCGACGCCACCCAGTTGGGCGGGGCCGCGCCCGGCAGTTCCACCGCCGCGCTGGTGGACGGCGATCCGTCCACGGCGTGGATCAGCAACGGTGTGGAATACGCGCTGGGGCAATGGATTCGACTGGATCTCGACAAGCCCGTCACCTCGGCGGTGCTGCATCTGACCACCAGCGGCGCGGTCATCGGCAGTCCGGTGAAATGGGTGGAGGCCAAAACCTCCAAGGGCACCGTCTCCGCGCGCATCACCGAGCCGGGCAAGCCGGTATCGATCGCGCTGCCGCCGGGTAAGACCGACTGGATCAAGATCACCGCCATCAGCACCGAAAACGGCAGTCTGGGTGGACAATTCGGGGTCAGCGAGCTGAGCCTCGACGACTACGGCGACCGCGAGAACCCCGTGGCCGTCGATATCCGGCATCGCGCGGTACTGCCGCCCACCCCGGCGGGCGCACAGGTGCGAGGCTGGCGGCTCGGCCAGGAATTCCCCGGCCGCGGTGCGTGTTTCGAATCCCCCGATCGGGTGCGCTGCAGTAAATCCATGGCGCTCACTGCCGAGGAACCCGGGCTCTTCGAACGCACCCTGCAGGTCCCGGAGCCGGTCACCGTGACACCGGAGCTGCTGGTGCGCGCCCGCCCCGGACCCGCCCTGGAGAATCTGCTCGCCGACCGCGACCGGCCCGTCGCCCGGGGGCAGGCCGATGTGGCCGATCCGCGCGGCTCCGCGCTCGCCGCCACCGACGGCGACCCGCGCACCAGCTGGACCGCGCCGGAGACCACGGTCCACAATCCCACCGGCGCGAAACCCACGCTCACCCTTGATCTTCCGGAACCGACGCTGGTCACCGGACTGGAACTGACGCCGTCCCGAGGCGATCTGCCCGCGCACCCCACCTCGGTCTCGGTGAATCTCGGTGACGGCCCGCAGGTCCGCGAGGTGGACCCGGCCGCCGGTGTCCCCACCCGCATCGACGTGCACCCGTACGTGACCGATCGCATCGAGTTGAGCATTCAGACCTGGGATGCCGTACTCGACCGCACCGCACTGGGTTTCGCCCAGGAACAACCGCCGGGCCTGGCCGAGGTGTCGGTCCTGGGACCCGACTATCCGGCCCCCGCCGCGCCCGATCGCCTCATCACCATCGATTGCGCCGACGGCCCCACCCTCGCCGCGGCGGGGCGCACGCTGCATACGACCGTCACCGGCACGGCAGCCGAATTGCGTTCCGGCGCACCGCTGCCCGCGAAGGTCTGCGGCAGCGACAAGACCCCGGTTCCCAGCAACCCGGCTGACAGCGCATCCGCCGGTCAGACAGTCGAAGGGTCCGGCAGCGGCGCAACGACATTCGACTTCCTGCCCGGCGGCATCGATGTCACCGTCGCGCCGACCGGACTGTTCAGCGTCGACAAACTGCGCCTGGACCGCACCGAGCTCCCGGCGCTGAACCCGAACACCGCCGATGCGCGCGCACCGTCCGGCACCCGGGTGCTGGTGCTCCCGCTGAGCACCAATGTGGGCTGGCGGGCCGTGACCTCCGACGGCCACGAATTGAAACCCATCGTGATCGACGGCTGGCAGCAGGCCTGGCTGCTGCCACCCGGCACGATGGGTCCGATCACCATCGAATTCCCGGCCGACCGCTGGTATCGGTACGCCATCTTCGGCGGTCTGCTGCTGTTGCTTCCGCTCGCGGTGCTCGCGTTCCGGGGCGCACGCGCACCGGTCCGCGATGACGGACCCGCACCGCGCACCTGGCGCAGCCGCGCCCTGGGCGCGGCCGGACTGGCCGCCGCGGCGGGCTTGATCGCCGGTCCGACCGGGCTGGTACTCACCGCGATCGGACTGATCGCCGCACGCCTGCGGCCGCCGCACTGGTCCATCTGGCTGATCGCCATCGCCGGTACGGGAACCGCGATCTCGGCGGCCGCGCTCTCCACCGGGCCCTGGCGTTCGCCCGAGGGTTATATGGGCGGCTCACTGTGGGTGCAGTTGCCCGCGCTGGTGGCGATTGCGGCCCTTGGTCTTTCGGCGTTGCCGCCCCGGCGCGACTGACGGCCGCACCCTCCGATCAGCCGAAAGAGCGGCGCGTCCACTTCCGCACCGGCTCCTCGACCAGTGCGAAACTCGCGGCGGCCAGCGGCAGGGTGAAGGCGACGGTCAGCAGGTAGACCTGCACGAAATGTCCTCGGAACGGGACGATGCCGAACACCGGGAAAATGATCGACAGCACCGCCAGATGCCAGATGAAGATGCCGTACGACCAGCGGCCGAGGGTGGCGGCGGTGCGGCTCTCCAGCCACCGGTACCGCACCTCCGGGCGCAGCACCAGCGGTGCGAGCAGGCTGAATCCGATGATCGCGCCGAAGAATATCTTCAATACGTACTGCCACGGCTGCGCGTGCGTGAGCCCGGCCGGACCGGCGAACGGCGTCGCCGACAGCAGCATCGCGGCCAGCGCCAGCGGCCACATGAGCCGCCGGTCACCCGCGATGCGCCGCCATCGCGGTACGTCCCGATCGGAGAGTTCGGCCAGCAGCATTCCCATGGCGAACCATGGCAGATAGGCGGGCAGCCAGTTATCGGAGTGAATCGCCTCGGGCGTCGGGACGGGCAGCAGATTCCAGCTCAGGAACAGCACCGCGATCGCCAGTACGACGGGCACCCGCCAATTCGCGCGCGGCCCGCGCAACCACATCAGCGCCAGCGCGAGTAGCGGAAGGACAAGATAGAAGGCCACTTCCACGGACAGACTCCACATCTGGGTGAGTCCGTCGGTGAGCGTGTACGGCACGAAGACCTGTGTCAGCGCGAGATTCGAGACCCATACGCGGAGTCCGGCGGTATGCGCCGCGCCCGGGAGCAGGATCAATACCGCGCACACCACCACCCAGTAGGCGGGCAGGATGCGGGCCGCGCGATGCAGGAGATAGCGGCCCGTCGACGGCGCGGCTCCCAGTCCGCGCGCGGCGGCGGCATGCGGACGCCAGAGCAGGAAGCCGGAGAGCGCGAAGAAGATGGCGACGGCCATATCGAAGCGTTCGAGCACGCGGCCGATGATCGGGTACGTGGTGGCCCCGGTCTGGAAGGCGACGTGCGTGACGACGACACCCAGCGCGGCCATGGCCCGCATGCCCTCCAGGGCCGGGACGAAGACTCCGGGACGGCGAATCGACCGGCGATCGAGTTCCGCGTCCGGCGTGTCCGGACGGACCGGTTCGGTCGGTTCGGAGGGCGGGTGCAGCGTGGCGGTCATCGAGGATCAGTTTGCCTTGTTACTCACGCGTGTGAGCACCCTGTGTTTGACTTACGGGCGTTTCGTGATGTTTTCCTGCCTCGGCAGGACGATGTGAGCCGATCGACTGTTAGTGTCGGGGCTCACGAGTGCTGTGCGGCGACCACGGCACTGATCGGAACGACCTGTTCGACGACGAGGAGAACCTGCATGGCACTGAGTGCCGGTACCCGAAGGACCGTGGCCTGCCTGCTCGTGGGGCTGGGTGCTTTGCTGCTCGTCGCCGCGATCATGATCCCCACCTACACGGTGAGCCGTCTCGCGAAAACCCCGCTTGACCTGGAGATCACGACCGTCGCGACCAATGTCCAAGGGGCTCCCAGCGAAGTGCTGGACTCCAAGTCGCTCACCTCGCCGACCGGTTCGGCGAAGGTGGACACCAACGTACCGCTGTTCTCACAGCGGTTCCTCACCGTCGAAGATCCGGCGAACGCCTCGGAGATGACCATCCAGGCCGGCCAGACCCTGCGGCGCACCGATAAGCAGGGCGATACCGGCCTGCTCACCGCCACCCTCGACCGGGTCACCATCGACCGCAAGGACGGCATGCCCGTCGATTCCGTCGACGGCGGCCCCAATGGCGCGGTCGGCGCGACCGTCGACAAGAAGGGCGACACGGTCATGGATCCGGTGCAGCACACCGGTCTGCAGTACCGCTTCCCCATCGGCACCGAGAAGAAGGCCTACCCCTACTTCGACCTGAACGTGCGCAAGACCTTCGACATCAACTTCGTCGAAGAGACCGAGATCAACGACATGAAGGTCTACCACTTCCAGCAGACCGTCCCCGTCACCGATCTCTCCACCGTGGTCAACTCCCCCACCAACAAGCTGGCGCTGCCGGCCGAGAAGTGGGGCGTCGAGGGCGGCGAAACGCCGGTCACCATGACCCGCTGGTACACCAACACCCGCGACGTGTGGGTCGAGCCCAAGACCGGCACGGTCATCAAGGGCGGCGAGCACGTACAGCAGTTCTACGCGCGCAGCGCCGACAAGCCCGAGGTCACCGTCCTCAACGCGAGCCTGATCTTCGATGAGAACACCGTCGAATCGCAGATCTCGGTCGCCAAGGAGAACATCGACAAGCTGTCGCTCTTCGGCCGCACCGTCCCGATCGCCTTCGGCATCATCGGCGCCATCGCGCTGATCGCCGGCATCGTGTTCGGCGTGCTCGGCGGCGGCAACGGCAATGGCGGCACCCCGGTTCGCCGCGTCACCCCGGCTCCCGCTCCGGCGGGCGGCCCGCGCCCCGACCCGTTCGCGGACGCACCGACGCAGCAGATCGACATCGGCAAGACCCAGCAGATCGACATGGACAAACGGCCCTGACCAAGCCCGGTCCCGAAGCGGCCCCGCACCTTTCGAAGGTGCGGGGCCGCTTTCGTTTCACCGCACTCGGACACGGCGGCCACGCCGCCGCGGAAGCGTGACCCAGACGATTCCGGGGGTGCGGCGTGCAGTCGTGCGAGCGGGTGGGAGCATTGCGGGCGTGTCCGTTGTACGTCGTCTACCCGTGGTGGCGGATCTGACGTTGGTGACGGCGGGGGCGATGACCGCCAATGTGGCGGGATACCTGCTGCAATTGCTGGCCAGTCGATGGCTGGGCGTCGCGGGGTACAGCCCGTTCGCCAGCCTGCTCGCGGTGCAGCTGCTGTGCGCGGTGCCCGCCTTGGCATTGCAGAATGTGGTGGCCCGAGAAGTGGTGCGCGGCGCGGAAATCCCCGCCGCCCGTGGCTTGTCCCTGCGCTGCGCCGCGCTGGTGGCCGCCGTGGCGATTCCGCTCGTACCCGTGGTCAGCGCGGTGCTGTCGGTGAGCCTGGTGGCCGCGGCCGCAGCACTGTGCGCCGCACCCGTCCTGGTAGTGCTCTCCGGCGAGCAGGGAATCCTGCAGGGCCGCAGCCGCTTCCGCGAACTCGCGATCGTCCTCGGCGGTGCCGGAATCCTGCGCGTCACCCCCGCCGTCGTGGTGCTCGGCAGCGGCGGGGGCACCACCGCCGCACTCTGGGCAGCCGCCCTCGGTATCGCCCTCGCGGCACTCGGTGCCCGGAGCACAGTGGACGGCGCTTCTTCGGACATCGGCGCGGCACGGCCGGAGTACTCGGGCAGGGTCGGGGTGCTGCCGGTGTTCCGGGCGGTGCAGGTGCAGGCGGCGTTGATGGCGTTGTCGTCGGCGGATTTGATCGTGTCGCGAATCGTGCTGGACGAGAACGATGCCGGGCGGTACGCGCTGGGAGCCATCGCGGCGAAGATCGCGTTCTGGCTGCCGCAGGCGGTGGGCGTGGTGCTGTATCCGCGCATGGCGCAGCCGCAGCATTCCGCGCGCGCGGTGCGGTCGGCGCTGGCCGTGCTGACCGGGATCGGAGCGCTCGCGGTGGCCGCCGCGGCCGTCGCCGCGCCGCTCGCGCCACTGCTGGCCGGGCAGGATTACGCGCCGGTGCAGGGACTGCTGTGGGTGTTCGCGCTCAACGGCGCGCTGCTCGCGGTACTCCAGGGCGCGCTGCTCTCCGCCATCGCCGCCGATCGCACGGCACCGGCCGCGATCACCTGGTTCGGCCTCGCCATCGGTGTCGGCGCGATGCTCGGGTGGGCGCATTCGGTATCCACCCTGATCACCATCGCCACGACGACCTCCGCACTCACCACACTCGTGATCACCGTGCTCGCGCTGCGCACCGCTCGTGAAACCACCTCCCGAATCCCCAGCGCACGCGATTCCGCTACCCCTGGTGAAAACAACCCGGCCACCTCCGGCAAACGCCATTCGACAGCGTCCGGCGAAAGCGACTCGACCGACCTCGGCAAACGCGATTCAACCGCACCCGACAAAGGCGATCCGGCGATCCCCGGCAAACGCGATTCGACCGCACCCCACGAAGGCGATCCGGCCTCACTCCGCAATCGGAATTCAGCCGCTCCCGGCGAAAGCGATTTCGGCGTCCCCGATTTCGGCCCGAGCGGCGCATAGGGTGCCGGTGTGAACAGTCGGGTTCGCGGTAGCTGGACCAGGTTCGTGCCCGCGGGGTACAGCCTGGCACTGTCCCTGCTCGTCCTCGGTCCCCTGTTGGGCCCGGGCTATCTCCTGCTCCGCGACGCGGTCAGCACTCCCCGCTCCTACCTGACCGATTCCGCCCTCGGCCTCGGCGACGCCGCGCCCCGCGCCGTCCCGCAGGACGCCCTCATCGCCACCCTCTCCCCCCTGCTCGACGGCGGCCTGATCGTGAAAGCGATTCTGCTGACCGCACTCTGGTTGGCGGGCTGGGGCGCGGCCACCCTCACCCGTTATCTCCTGCACGTCTCCACCGGCCCCCAACTGGTGGCCGCCACCCTCGCCATCTGGAACCCCTACGTAGCCGAACGCCTCCTGCAGGGCCATTGGAGCCTGCTCACCGGCTACGCCGCCCTGCCCTGGATAGCCCTGCATGCCACCCGTTTACGCACCATCCCGGCACCTTTCGCCCGAACCTGGCCGGTATGGGCGGCGCTCGGCGGCTGGCTGGCGGTGGCGGGCCTGACGCCCACCGGTTCCCTGCTGGCGGGAATCATGGCCTTCCTCTTGGTCGGCCGCCGGAATCTGCTTGCGACGGTGGCTCTCTGGATCGCATCCTCGGCCCCTTGGCTGGCCGCCACCGTACTCGCGGGCTCGGGCGCGGAACCCTCGGATCCGGCGGGCGTAGCCGCCTTCGCCGCGCGAGCCGAACCACTGCTCGGAACCCTGGGCAGCCTCGCCGGATTGGGCGGCATCTGGAACAGCACCGCCGTCCCCGGCTCCCGCACAACATTTTTCGCCCTGATCGGCACCGCGATACTGCTGGCCTTGGTCGCCACCGGTATTCGTTCCACCCTCCGTCCCGGTGCCACGGCCCCGGGTACCCGGCAGGTGCTGGCGGGACTGGCGCTGGCGGCGATCGTGATTCCGGCGCTCGGAGCTACCGGCTGGGGCCTGTCGATCGGAGAGTTCCTGGTGGCGCATGTGCCGGGGGCCGGATTGCTGAGGGATACGCAGAAATTCGCGGCACTTGCGATGCCCGCGTTCGTAGTGTGTGCGGCTGCCGGGTGCCGAGCGGTGGCGGAGTGGATCGCGCGGCGCGGCGAGGTGCGCCGGGGTCGTGGTCCGGTTGGGGCGGTTGCGGCGGTATTCGTTGTGCTGGTGCTGATTTCACTGCCGGATATGGCTTGGGGCGTGGGTGGGGAGTTGCGGCCGGTGAAGTATCCGGATGGGTGGGAGCGGGTTGCCTCGAAGGTCGAGGGGCCGGGGGATGTGGCCGTGCTGCCCGGGGGGATGTTCCGGAAGTTCCGGTGGTCCGAGGGTGCGCCAGTGCTGGATCCCGCGCCTCGAATGTTGCCTCGGGATGTATTGCAGACCGGGGAGCTTCCGGTGCAGGGGGCGACTGTATCCGGTGAGGGGATGCGGGCCGGACATGTCGAGCGGTTGCTGTTGCGGGGTGGCTCGGCGGCGGAACTGGCTCGGCTCGGTGTGGGATGGGTGCTGGTGGAGGGTGGTACGCCGGGACCGGTCGGCGAATCGAAAATAACTCTGGGCCAGCTCAATTCGGTGTACAACGATCGCGACCTGCAGCTGTATCGGGTGCCGGGCGAGATCACCCCGCATGATGCCTCGGCCGCGGCGCGGCGGGTATCCGGTGCCGCTCACCTGGCGTGGGGCGTATTGCTCTGCGGCGGAATTGTTTCCGCGCTCGTTCGCTTCCTATCGCGGTCGCGGACCCGGCGTCGATCCGCGACGCGTTCAGCCGCGTGATCGTGCCGCCGCAACCGACGTAGTGCCGGGGCCTCAGGAAACCGTTGCTCCCGCAACGAGTCCGGAGACGCGTTCACCGCGGGCTACGGCCGACAGGACGTCGAAGACGCCGTTTCCGGTTTGCTCCCAGGAGAATTCGCGAGCTCGGGCGCGAGCCTTTTCACCCAGGACGGTACGGGATTCGGGGTCGGCGAGGAGATCGCCCACGGCTTCGGTCAATTGGCTGACGTCGTCGACGAGGACGCCCGTCACGCCGTCGACGATGGAGTCGGTGAGGCCGCGGGAACTGCGGTAGCCGACGGTCGGGACACCGTGCTGGGCGGCTTCGATGACCGCCAGGCCCCAGCCCTCCTTGCGGGAGGGCAGCACGTGCACCCAGGCGCGGGCGAGCAGATCGTGTTTGCGGTCCTCGTCCACGTGGCCGTGGAAGGTGACGGCGTCGGCGATGCCGAGTTCATCGGCGTGCGCGCGCAGGTTGGCATCCCACCAGCCGCCGCCGATGACGTCCAGGTGCAGGCCGGGAACGCGCCCGCGCAGTCCGGCGACGACCGCCATGGCGTCCTCGATCTGCTTGTGCGGCACCAGCCGGGACAGCACCACGATGCTCGGATGCGCGGTGCGGGTGCTGTGATCACCGGTCGGCGCCTGCTCCGGAATGGGTTCGGCGCCATTGCGCACCACCGCGATTCGCGCCGCCTCGACGCCGAGCGCGGTCAATTCCTCGGCCGAGGGCAGTGACACCGTCAGGTACTGATTGCCGCGATGCACGCGCGGTGACAGCTGGGATTCGATCCACCAGCCGATCCGCCCGATCAGTCGTCCCGCCACCGGCCACTGTTCGCGATGCCCGTGATGCACCAGCACCACCGTCGGGGCCGCCGCGGCCGTCCGCGCGAAGAAGGGGATCCCGTTCTGGGTGTCGATCACCGCGTCGGGCCGCAGCCCGGCCAGCGGCCCCAGGCCGAACCGGCCGAGCGCGATGGCGGCCAGCGCCCGCGGATACACCGTGTACCGCCCGCCACCGCGACTGATCTCGATCCCATCGAGGTGTTCGCGGCGCGCGGCCCCCGGGTACCGGGCGGTCCGCAACGTGACCTTCACACCGCGGGCGGCGAGCTGAGCGCCCACCTGTTCCAGGTAGCGCTCACTTCCACCGCCCTGCGGATGCCCGGTGTCGCGCCAGCACAGCAGCAGCACTTCACGCACGGACGATCTCCAGGGTCATCGATGGGGACGGCGAACAATGGGCTCCACCCTATAGCCCGGCCCGCCTCCCCGAGCCAACAGTGGTCAGCCGACCACCAACTGCTCAATCGCCCCGGAGGGTCGTCGTATTACCTCCCCGGCCGGGTAAGGGCCGGATTCGGCGTCGCATCGCGGCCATTTTCCTTGCGAAGAAGGCGTGTCGGGGTGCGAGGTTGTGGGTGGGAAGGGGTGATGGCCGTATTTGTGCGAGACTGCTCGCCATGCTTCGAGCCGAGCAGAACCGTGCCGGGAGACGTCCGAGATTCGCGCGTCGGGCGACCCTGCGACGCTCGCTACGGCTGCTGGGCAGCTTCCGGTTCGAGCAGACCGATCCGGGCCTGTTCTACGGCGGGATCGCGACCGATACGGCCGATATGGTGGCCGATTTCTACCGGGATCTGACGGGCCGCTCCCTGAGCGGGACGGTCGTGCTCGATGTGGGCGGCGGTCCCGGCTATTTCGCGGACGAGTTCACCCGCGCGGGCGCGCGTTATCTGCCGGTCGAACCGGATCCTTCGGAGATGCACGCGGCGGGCCTGCGGGTGGCGGGCGCGGTGCGCGGTTCGGGCATGGCGCTGCCGTTCCGCGATGACGCGGTCGAGGTATGCGTGTCCTCGAATGTGGCCGAACACGTGCCGCGCCCGTGGGTGATGGCGCGGGAAATGCTGCGCGTCACCAAACCCGGTGGGCTGATGGTGTTTTCGTACACGGTGTGGTTCGGTCCGTTCGGCGGGCATGAGACCGGCCCGTGGCACTACCTGGGCGGTGAGTACGCCGCACGCAGATATCGCCGCACACAGGGCCGCGAACCGAAGAATCGTTTCGGCAGATCATTGTTCGCCGTGAGTGCGCGGGACGGCGTGCGCTGGGCGAACACCGCACCCGGCGATATCGAGATTTTGGCCGTTTTTCCCCGGTACCACCCGCGCTGGGCGTGGTGGGTGGTGCGGGTGCCGATCGTGCGCGAACTGCTGACCAGCAATCTGGTCGTGGTCGCCACCAAGCGCGCGGCCGCGAGAACGCCTGCCGTCGAAGCGGATTCAGCGCTCGAGTCGGCCGCGCCGCCAAAAGCGCCGTAGCCCACCGCATTCGGGTTCGCCCCAGGGTGACTCCTGGGTTGCGAGCCCGACCGTCTCCATTGCCGTGAGCCCGACCTGTCCGGCGAGCGCGTTCACCGCAGCTACCGCCTCGGCGGCTTGCAGTGCGGCCGTGGCCTGTTCGGTGGTGAGGGTGCGGCCGGGCAGGAATGACACCACCCAACCGCCCACGCCAACGCTTTTCGCCTGATGAGGCGTGAGATCGCTTGTCATGAGCGACCGATCGACCACTTGCACCGCCATGACCCGGACTCCCCTGTGCGATAACGGTTCACGTTATGAGCGAGCTATCCACGATAGCTATAAAGCATGCTCGCTACGCCTTCCGAATGCAATAGTGCGTTTCACGAAAAGCGAACCGACAGGTTGGAATTCGATATTGGCGAGTGCTACGCGATAGCTCAGAGATCGCCCATCACCAATCGCAGCACCGGCTGGCCCACCCGCGCGGCCCCCTGCGAACTCTCCACGACATCCACCTGCCAGCCGGGTGGCAAAACCTTCTGCAACTGACTCGCGGCCCGCTGCATCGGAGTGCTCGCCGACGGCGGCGGGATCTCGGTCAACTCGGGGATAACGAAAGCGTCGGGGTGCACCTGGGTCATACGATTCGCCTACCTTTCGCGTAATCGAACGAGTAGCCGGCCGAAGGGCTGGAAATTCGAAAAGGGGGCGCGGCAACCGAAGTACCAATAGCTAATTTATAGCAACAGACCAGATCGGTCATGCGGAGGAGCCACGGGAGAGCATAGGGCACCGATGGGCGAACCGAATTGCGAACCGCGCCGGAAGAATGGACTTCGCGCGCTTTCGATTTCATCCCACTGACCGGGACACTTGTCCGGTCTTCACTACAGACAGCCCTCGGGCCAAAACTGTAACGTGTTCTCATGGATTACCAGAGTCTGTTCATCGGCGGCAGCTGGACCGCGCCCGCGGGTTCGGAAACCGTTCAGGTCGTCTCCCCCGCCACCCTCGAAACCGTCGGCAGCGTGCCCGACCCCACCCGCGCCGACGTCGACGCCGCGGTCGCCGCCGCCCGCCGCTCCTTCGATCACGGACCCTGGCGCACCACCCCGCCCGAGGAGCGCGCCGCACTGCTGGCCCGCGCCGTCGCACTGCTCGACCAGAAGTCGGGCGAGTTCGCCGCGGCGCTGTCCGCCGAGATGGGCGCGCCGACCATGACCGCCACCACGCTCAACTACATCCCCGCCCGCGGCACCCTCGACTTCTACGCCGGGCTCGGAAAGTCCTTCCCCTGGACCGAATCCCGCACCGGCCTGTTCGGCACCACCCGGGTCTCGCGCGAGGCGGTCGGCGTGGTCGCCGCGGTCATCGCCTGGAACGTGCCGATCTTCCTGGCCGTGAACAAGCTCGCGCCCGCACTGCTGGCGGGCTGTTCGGTGGTGCTCAAGCCCGCACCGCTGACACCGCTCTCGGCGAACCTGCTCGCCGACCTGTTCGCCGAGGCCGGGCTGCCCGAGGGCGTACTGTCCGTACTGCCCGCCGGACCCGAGGTCTCCGAATACCTGATCTCGCATCCGGATGTGGACAAGGTGACCTTCACCGGCAGCACCGCCGTCGGCCGCAAGATCGCCTCGATCGCGGGCAGCCAGCTCAAGCGCTGCTCGCTCGAACTGGGTGGCAAATCCGCGGCAATCCTGCTGCCGGACATGGATATCGCCGATATGCCCAAACTCGCCTTCTCCGGATTGATGAACAGCGGCCAGGCCTGCGTCGCCCAGACCCGCATCCTGGCCCCGCGCTCGCGCTATGACGAAATCGTCGACGCCCTCACCGAATCCGTGCGCCTGTTCCCGCTCGGCCTGCCCGACGACCCGAATGCCCAACTCGGCCCGCTGATCTCGCAGACGCAGCGCGAACGCGTCGAAGGCTATATCGCCAAGGGCAAGGATGAGGGCGCGCGCCTGGTCCAGGGCGGGGGCCGCCCGTCCGATCTGCCCGGCTGGTACGTGGAGCCGACCGTCTTCGCGGACGTCGCGAACTCCATGACCATCGCCCGCGAGGAGATCTTCGGCCCGGTGCTGTCGGTGCTTCCGTACGACACCGAACAGGAGGCCATCGCCATCGCCAACGACTCGGACTACGGCCTCGCCGGTTCGGTCTACACCACCGATATCGAGCACGGCGCGGAGGTCGCGAGCCAGATCCGCACCGGCACCTACGCCATCAACTGGTACGCCTTCGACGCCAGCGCCCCCTTCGGCGGTTACAAGACCTCCGGAATCGGCCGCGAGAACGGCCCTGAGGGCCTGGACGCCTACTGCGAACTCAAGTCCGTCCTGATGCCCGCGGGCTACACGGGCTAGACCGCACACCCCGCCGAAAAGGCCGCCCGCGCTCCGAGGAGTGCGGGCGGCCTTTTCGTATTCAGCTTGCGGGGCGAATCAGCCCAGGCGCTCCTTGAGAGCTTCGAACTCGTCGCGCACGCCCGAAGGCAGCTTGTCGCCGATGAATTCGAACCACTCCTCGATGAGCGGAATCTCGCGCTTCCACTCCTCCGGATTGACCTTCAGCGCCTCGTCAACGTCGGCGGCGACCACGTCCAGGCCCTCGAGGTCGAGGTTGGCCGCGACCGGCACATTGCCGATCGGGGTGGCGGTGGCCTCGGCGGTGCCTTCGATGCGGCCGATGATCCACTCCAGCACGCGGGAGTTCTCACCGAATCCGGGCCACAGGAAGCGGCCGTCATCGCCGCGACGGAACCAGTTGACGTAGAAGATCTTCGGCAGCTTGTTCGCGTCCGCGTTCTTGCCCAGGTTCACCCAGTGGCCCAGGTAGTCGCCCACGTGGTAGCCCAGGAACGGGATCATGGCCATCGGGTCGCGGCGCACGGTGCCGACCTTGCCCTCGGCGGCGGCGGTCTGCTCCGAGGACAGCGTCGCGCCCATGAACACGCCGTGCTGCCAGTCGAAGGATTCGGTCACCAGCGGGACGGTGGTCTTGCGGCGACCGCCGAACAGGATGGCCGAGATCGGCACGCCCTGCGGGTCGTCCCATTCGGGAGCCAGGGTGGGGCACTGCGACATCGGGGTGCAGTACCGCGAATTCGGGTGCGCGGCGAGGGTTTCGGACTCGCGCTCGTACCAGTCGTTGCCCTTCCAGTCGATCAGGTGATCGGGCTGGCCCTCCAGGCCCTCCCACCACACATCGCCGTCATCGGTGAGCGCCACGTTGGTGTAGACCGTGTTGCCCGCGTCGATGGTGGCCATCGCGTTGGGGTTGGAGGAGTGGTTGGTGCCGGGCGCGACACCGAAGAAACCGAACTCCGGATTGACCGCGTATAGCCGCCCGTCCTTGCCGAAGCGCATCCAGGCGATGTCGTCGCCGAGGGTTTCGGCGCGCCAGCCCGGGACGGTCGGCTGGATCATGGCGAGGTTGGTCTTACCGCAGGCCGACGGGAACGCGGCGGCCACGTAGTAGTTCTTGTTCTCCGGCGAGATGAGCTTGAGGATCAGCATGTGCTCGGCCAGCCAGCCCTCGTCGTGCGCCATCGCGGAGGCGATGCGCAGCGAGTAGCACTTCTTGCCCAGCAGCGCGTTGCCGCCGTAACCCGAACCGTAGGACCAGATCTCGCGGTCCTCGGGGAAGTGGGTGATGTACTTGGTGTCGTTGCACGGCCACGGCACATCGGCCTGGCCCTCGGCGAGCGGCGCGCCGAGCGAGTGCAGCGCCTTCACGTACGGGCGGTCGGTGCCGAGCTTCTCCAGCGCGGCGGAACCGGCGCGGGTCATCACGCGCATCGAGACCACGACGTATTCGGAGTCGGTGAGTTCGACGCCCAGCTTGGGGTCTTCCGCGCCGAGCGGGCCCATGCAGAAGGGCACCACGTACATGGTGCGGCCCTTCATGGAACCGCGGTACAGCTCGGTCATGGTGGCGCGCATCTCGGCCGGGTCGACCCAGTTGTTGGTCGGGCCGGCGTCGGATTCATTGCGCGAACAGATGTAGGTGCGAGATTCGACGCGCGCGACGTCGGAGGGATCGGAGAGGGCGAGGTAGGAGTTCGGCTTCTTGGCCTCGTTCAGCTTCTTGAACGTGCCGGCCGCGACGAGCTGCTCGGAGAGCCGCACCGCCTCTTCCTCGGAGCCGTCTACCCAGACCACGCGCTCCGGCTGGGTGAGTTCTGCGACCTCCTGTACCCAGGCAAGCAGTTCCTTGTGCTCGGTGGGCGCGGTGCCATCGTGAAGACCAGGAATGGTCGCTGAGGTCATGAAACAACTCTCCTGAGATGGGTGGCCCGGGGTGCTCGCGACACCGAGTGCCACCATTGCGGCAAGGCACCCGCCCTCGCCTTGCAGGTAGCTCGTCCCGGCTGGACGGCGTACAAGGACCAAGCGGACGCCCAGGTTCCTGCCATAGAGGTTAACGCCATATATCCCGGCGTATGGAATCGGGTTGTCCAGTCGGTACCGGGTCGAAACCTCCGACCAGCGATTATGCGAAATCGAGTGCGCTCAGGTCACGTTCACATGCCGTCAACAATGCGGGTCGCCGTTGCGCCGCCTGCCGCAAGTGCGCCTCCAATTCCCCTACCCTGCGGTCTGTTTCGACCATGCGCGCGGTACTGGTCCACAGCACGCGTTCGGTGAGTCGTTCCTCCGCCTCCACCAGTGCCGTGGCAACCCGCTGCTCCAATTGCGCCTTCACGTTGACCAGCGCGTCTGCCACCCACTGCCGTAAATGAGCGCGCTCAGCGAGCTGTCGGCGAGCCCGCACCACCCAGCCCGCGGCGGCCACGCCGAGCACCAAACCGACCGGAATGATTGCGTATTCGGCCGCCTCCCACCACGCCAGCGGGACCACCGCGAGCCGCCCCGCGCCGAACCCTGCCGAGCCCCCTAACGCGATCATCAGATGATCTTCGACACCCCGGCACCTGGGTTCAGGATCCGGACCCACCCGGGGCCGCCGATCCCGCCACCCGAGGACGCTCCCGGCGGGCACATCGGGCGGCACCGAATCCGGTGCGCGCACCGCCTCGGCGAGCAGCCGATCCAATTCCGCGAGGCGGCCGTGCGTATCGCGGTCGATATCGCGTGTGATCTTTTCCACCGAATCCTGCAACCGCTGTGGATAACCGGCGTGCGCCCCGCGCGGCAACCGCTCGATCTCGGCGCGGGCCGCGGCGTTCAAACCACGAATCCGGACGCCCGCCTCGTGCAGCAAATCCACCCGCGCCAAATGCAGCCGATTCCGGATCATCGCCATCGCCGTTCCGCGACCGCCGTCGTTCACCGCCAGCAATGTCGCCCGCTCCGCCCGCAGTGCCGCCACATCACCGCCCGTGCGCAATTTCGCCAGCTCGCCTTCGATCCGGGTGCGCGTCTCCGCGACCACCCGTTCGCGCACGATCCCGGCTTGATCCCGCACGGCCCCGGCGCCGACGGCCGCCACCAGCCGGGCGTGCAATTCCCCGATACCGGACCGATCCCCCAGTCCCGCATCCCCGTTCATGCGCGCCACCACCGCCATGCGCGCCGAAATCGGGACGATTTCGACCGGCTCGCCCTCCGACAGCAACTCGATGTCCCGTTCCCGCACCTCCCGCCATTCGGGGTGCGCATGGAATCCGGCCAGTGCGAACACGATCCGAGTGCCCGCACCGCGCAACCGTCGCACCATCCCCAGCATCTCCCGCCCGATCGGCGCTCCCGCGTCGAGCACCACGCAGGCCACCGCCGCCGGTCGGCGCGGTTCATGACTCTCCACATCGGCCGTCAGCAACTCCACACGCGGTGTGTAACCGGCCAATTCGGCCCGCAGCAGCGGGATATGCACATCGTCATCCCCAACCAGCGCCACCGCTGTATGGGAGATCTGTGCACAACTTCGCATTGCCAATAGCAATGCCATCCCGTGCGGATTCCAGCGCGTCACAATCGCTTCCGCCAGCGCCGAAAGACCCGTCGGCCGCACCTCGGACACCCGAGCTGCGGATAGCGGTTCGGGTGGTGGCAGCGTTCTCTCGACCGGCGGCAGATCCAGTGCGAAAGGGAGCGGGGCCATTCCGTTCAGGGGTTCGGGTTCACGATCCAACACTCGTTATTCGTTGCGAGGGGCGGACCGGGTGGGGAATTCGGCGACCGCGCCCGCGATTTCCGCCGCCGCCCGTTCATAAAGGTGATGGAGTGCCCGATAGATGAGGTCTATTCCACTGGCGGAGTGCAGGATTTGCAGTAGCGGTTGCGGGGCCAGATCGGGGGCGTGCCGCAGCGCGGCAAGGGCGCAGGCGACACCGTGCAGATCCCAGCGCTCCAGTAATTCCCTGCGAGCCGGTACATCTTCGGCGACGGCCGGGTCCGCGAAGAGGTCCGCGGTGAGCGTGAAGGCCGGATCCGCGCGGTCGCGATGGCGGCGCAGGGTGCGCAGATCCGCCTCGGTGAACATGCCCGCACGGGTGTGCACAGCCAGGGAGGCAACGGCGGGAAGGGTGTGGATACCAAGGGTTTCGCTGTGCCGGGCAGCAGCTCGAGCTGCGTCGGACCACCGGGACCCGATGGCATCGGCCTTGTTGAGAACCACCAGGGTGCGGTCGGGGCGCAGGGTTTCGAGCACACGGCGGTCAGCGGCACCGAGGGTGCCGGGCAGGACATAGAGGATGAGATCACCGTCCAGGACCGGGTCCGGATGTCCGGGATCGTCCACCGGCGCGGTTTCCTCGGCGGTAGTGAGGGACAGCGCGTTTCGCAGCGTGGACTTACCCGCGCGGGCACGACCGCTGACCTGGATACGCGGTGATCGCCCGGCAGGCACCCGGGCGATCCTAGTCGTGGCGCGAGCGGACCGAACCGCGTTCTCCACAACCCGCCCGGTCTGCCGGAACTGCCCGGTGCGGGCGGCACGACATCGCGGATCGGACCAGCACGACCGCGTGCCGCGATGCGCTCGAGTGAGACCGCGCGGTCCGACCTGTGCGGTGAGAAATCCTCGTGAAGTGCGGGTTTATCTGTGCGACAGCATAATTCGCTGCAACTGCTCTTCACAGACACCGCGATCTCACCTAGGGTTTCGATCCGGTCGGCTACCCAGGCCGATAACGGCGACGGCGGTTCCCCCCGGGGTGTCCGGCGGCCGAACTCACACAGGGAGACTCGTCATGACTGTCACCGCTGATGTCACGGCTCCGGCCGATTACCCTGCGGGACAGCTCGATTCGCCCGCGCTTCCGATCGCGCCCGCACACCGCCCCGGCGCGGACACCGTCGATTCGGCTGTAGCGCAGCGGGGTTCAGGCGTGGAATGGCGCACACCGGCCGCGGGCCGCCCGCTGCCGCCGAGCGCGGATCCGTTCTTCCGCGCGCCGAAAGGCTTCGCCGCGCAGGATCCGGGAACGGTACTGCGCAGTCGCCCTGTGGAATTGGCACTGCTCGGCGTGATTCCGCAGCAGGTCACGGCGTGGCAGCTGCTGTATCGCAGCAGTGATCTGCATGGGCATCCCGAGGTCGCGGTCACCACGGTGCTGCTGCCCAAGGACGCGAACCCGGACGCGGAACGGCCGCTGCTCGCCTTCGGAGCCGCCATCGACGCGGTGACCGATCGGTGCGCGCCCTCGTACGCGTTGCGCTGGGGTGCGCTGTCCCCCGGGTCGATCACGCAGCTGGAATGGTTTCTGGTGGCCAACGCGCTGCGCCGCGGCTGGGCGGTGACGATCGCCGATCATGAGGGCCCGCACGGGAATTTCGGGGCGGCCCGGGAGCCGGGCTACCGCACGCTCGACGGGATACGCGCGGCGCTGCGGTTCGCTCCGCTGGGGTTGCGCGCGGACACCAAGATCGCGGTGTGGGGGTATTCCGGTGGTGGCATGGCGAGTTCGTGGACCATCGAGATGGCACCCGGATACGCGCCGGAGCTGAATATCGTGGGCGCGGCGCTGGGCGCCCCGGTCGGTGATCCGCGCGAGGTGTTCCTGCGGCTCAACGGTGGCCTGTTCGCCGGGTTCCCGGCGATCGTGATCGCCGCGCTAGCGCGCGTGTATCCGGCCATGGCCGAGGTGATCGACAGGGATCTCACCGAACAGGGCCGTCGGCTGCTCGATCGGGTGCGGAGTCTGGGCCCGATCGCCGCCCTGCCCTGGCTGATCGGCAGCCGGTTGGAGAATTACCTGCTGCGCCCACTCGACGAGGTGCTGCCCGAGCTGGAGGACATGTTCGACGACATCCGGCTCGGCGGTACGGCTCCGGCCTGCCCGGTGCTGGTGGTGCATCCCGTGCATGATCAGGTCATCGATGTCGCGGGTATCGACGGCCAGGTCGAGCGCTATCGGGAGGCGGGCGCGGCGGTCTGGTACATCCGCGATCGCCTGAGCGAGCATTTCTCACTGCTGCCGCTGGCGACTCCGTTGAGCCTGGATTGGCTGGCCGATCGGATCGCGGGGAAAACTCTCACAGAACCCACAACCAAGACCATCTGGTCGGTGGCGCTCCGCCCGGAGCATTGGCGCGGCCTGGTGGAAATGGCAACTACCGCAATGCGTGTCACGCTCGGACTGCCCCTGACAGCGGAGTCGGAGCAGGTCACCGCCGAGGCGCCGGAGCTGGCGGCCTGAGTGATGGCGCACGCCCGAACGCGTGGTCGATCGCTGCGCTAATTACTCAATACTGGACAATGGACGCCGTGAACGACGCCGCGAACCCCACTGCCGAGCCAGTCCCCGGACCGCGGTCCGCCGATCTCAATGGTGACGCCGATCACCCGGTCGAGGGCGTGCCCCGCGCGGTGGGCGGTAACCGCCTCTACCCCCGGGTCACCAGTTTCCGTTCGCGGCGCGGCGCGCTGACCCCGCCGCAGCAGGAGTCCTGGACGCGGATGTGGCCGCGCATCGGCGCGGACGTCTCGGATAAGCCGCTGGACGCCGATGCCTGGTTCGGCCGCTCCGCCCCGCTGATCATCGAGATCGGTTGCGGCACCGGCACGGCCACCGCGGCCATGGCGCAGGCCGAGCCGGAGTTCAATCTGATCGGCATCGAGGTCTACAAGCCGGGTCTGGCGCAGCTGGTGCAGCGGGTGGAACGCGAGAACATCGAGAACATCCGGCTTTTGCGCGGTGATGCCGTGGACGTGCTGGAAAACATGATTGCTCCGGAATCGCTGACAGGTGTTCGCGTGTTCTTTCCGGACCCGTGGCCGAAGGCGCGCCACCATAAGCGCCGGCTGTTGCAGCCCGCGACGCTGACACTTATCGCGAGTCGGCTGAAGCCGGGCGGCGTGTTGCACGTCGCGACCGATCACGCCGATTACGCGGAACACATTGCCGAAGTAGGCAAGGGAGAATCCCTGCTCATCGGCATGAATGAGGCCACGGGTGGGGACTCTTCGCGGTATCTTGAAACCGCACCAATCGGTTTCGAACGTCCGATTACCAAGTTCGAAGGAAAAGGACTCCGCGCGGGTAGCGCCATCACGGAGTTCATCTGGGGGAAGATCGAGTCATGAGCGTCAGTGAGATGGCCCCGGAGGTCGCGGATGTTGCCGAAATAATGCACGGCACTGCTTCGTCCGAACTAACGGGCACCACGGGCCTTTCCGGCAGCAGTACCGACTTCCGTCGGGTACTGCTCGTCTGGGACGCACCGAACCTGGATATGGGACTCGGCGCCATTCTCGGCGGCCGCCCCACCGCCGCGTATCGACCGCGTTTCGACGCGCTCGGCCGCTGGCTGCTCGCGCGCACCGCGGAACTGTCGGTCGGCAGCCGCCAGCGCGTGGAACCCGAAGCCACCGTTTTCACCAATATCGCCCCCGGTACCGCGGATGTGGTGCGGCCGTGGGTGGAAGCGCTGCGCAATGTCGGTTACGCGGTTTTCGCGAAGCCCAAAATCGACGAGGATTCCGACGTCGACAGCGATATGCTCGGCCATATCGAGCTACGCCGCCGCGGCGCGGGCCTGGCCGGAATCATGGTCGCCTCCGCCGATGGTCAGGCGTTTCGCGCACCGCTCGAGGAAATCGCCGCCGCCGGCGTACCCGTCCAGGTATTGGGATTTCGCGAGCACGCGAGCTGGGCGGTCACGTCGGATATTCTCGAGTTCATCGATCTCGAGGACATCCCGGGCGTGTTCCGTGAACCGCTGCCCAGGGTGAGTCTCGATTCGCTGCCCGACGAGGGAGCCTGGCTGCAGCCGTTCCGGCCGCTGTCGGCATTGCTCACCTCCCGCCCCGCTCAAGGAGTCGCTTAGTGTTCACCCGCTGGGGCGACCTGGTCTACAAGCTGCGCTTCACCGTTCTAGGTGTAATGGTGGCTGCCCTGCTCTCCCTCGGCGCTTTCGGGCTCGGGGTCGAGAGTCACCTGAGCTCCAGCGGATGGTTCGATCCCACGTCGGAGTCGACAAGGGCCTCGCAGCTGCGGGATTCGGCGTACAGCCGCGACCACACCAGCGATGTGGTGCTGCTGTACACCGCGCCCGAGGGCAAGACCGTCGACGATCCGGCGTGGAATCAGAAGATCATCGACAGCCTCAACGCGCTGCCGAAGAAGTACCCGCAGATCAGCAAGGTCAATGTCGCACCCTGGAAAACCGATACCGGAAACCAGGTCGCGCAGACGGTGAGCACCGATCGCAAACACGCGTTCGCGACCGTCGCCCTCAACGGCAACAACGACACCGAGATGCTGCAGGCATACGGCGCGGTGCAGAACGCGTTCGAGATTCCGGGCGTGACGGTCGAGGTCGGCGGTCTGCAACCGATCGCCTACACCTTGAACAACACCATCGCCAGCGATGTGAAGCGCATGGAGATGCTGGCGCTGCCCGCCGTCGCGGTGCTGCTGTTCTTCATCTTCGGTGGAATCGTCGCGGCCGCACTGCCATTGATCATCGGTGGCCTGACCATCATCGCCGCCAACGGCATGATCATGGCGCTGACCAAATACACCGAGGTGAACTCGTTCGTCTCGGCCGTGGTGTCGATGATCGGCTTGGGTCTGGCCATCGATTATGGCCTGTTCATAGTGAGTCGATTCCGCGAGGAATTGGCGGAGGGCTATGACACCAGGTCGGCCGTGCGGCGTTCGGTCATGACCGCGGGACGCACGGTGACATCCTCGGCGACCATGATCATCGCGGCCAGCGCGGGCATGCTGCTGTTCCCGCAGGGCTTCCTGAAATCGGTCGCCTACGGAACTATCGCCGCGGTACTGCTGGCCATGATCACCTCGCTCACCGTGCTGCCCGCACTACTGAGCATTCTCGGTCCGCGCGTGGACAGCTTGAGCCTGAAGTGGATTCGCAAAACCAAGACGGCCGAAGAGGTCGAGGCCGGATTCTGGGGCAAACTCACCGCGTGGGTGATGAAGCATCCGCTCAAGGTCGCGGTACCGCTGACCATCGGATTGCTACTGCTCATCATCCCGGTGAAGAATCTGCAGTTCGGCGGAATCTCGGAAACATATCTGCCGCCGACCAATCCGGTGCGATTGGCGCAGCAGCACTTCGACGAGACATTCCCGCTGCGAAAATCCGATCCGGTCCAGTTGGTCATCATCACCGATAACTCCAAGGACATCGGGCCGATCCTGCAATTGGCGAACAAGGCTCCGGGTCTGGTCAAGAACGCCCAGTTCGGCATTCCGGCCAAACCGCCCGCGGGGTCCAATGTCTGGTCCTCCGATGCGACCGTCGAGGACAGTACCCATCCCGAGGCGACCGTCGACTATCTGCGGTCGATGCCGGTGCCGGACGGCGTGGAGGTATTGGTCACCGGCCAGCCCGTACTCATGATGGACAGCCTCGATTCGCTGCTGAGCCGAATGCCCTGGATGATCGGCATAGTCCTGCTGGTCACCACCATCCTGATGTTCCTCACCTTCGGTTCACTGGTGCTGCCGTTGAAGGCCGCGCTGATGAGCGCGCTCGGACTCGGATCGACACTGGGCATCCTGACCTGGATATTCGTCGACGGTCATGGTGCGTCACTGCTGAACTTCACCCCGCAGCCGATTACCGCGCCGGTGCTGGTGCTGATCATCGCGATCATCTACGGCCTATCGGTGGACTACGAGGTATTCCTGCTGTCCCGCATGGTCGAAGCACGCAGCCAAGGTGCGAGCACGACCGAGGCGGTACGCGCGGGCACGGCCCAGACCGGTCGCATCATCACCGCGGCGGCGCTGATCCTGCTCGTCGTGACGGGCGCCTTCGCCTTCTCCGATCTGGTGATGATGCAGTACATCGCCTACGGCATGGTGGCGGCGCTGTTCATCGACGCGACCGTGCTCCGCATGCTGCTGGTGCCCGCCACCATGAAGCTGCTCGGTGACGACTGCTGGTGGGCTCCGGCCTGGATGAAGAAGATTCAGCAGAAGATCGGACTGGGCGAGCCCATCCTCGATGATGAGCGGCCCGGCGGCGGTGAAGTGGTCGACCTGGTCAAGACCACGCCCATCACCGATCCGGTCACCATGCAGATTCCGGCGCTGACCGATTCCGCCGCGCTGCGGCTGCGCAAGCCGCGGCCCGCACGCAAGATCGATATCGACAGTGAGGCGCCCACCCAGCGCATCGGCAAATCGATGCTCAACAAGCCGGTCGTGGATGTCACCCCGAAGCCGGGGGCCGCGAGCGCGCCGCCGAACGCCGAGAAGCCGTTCCCCGCACCGCAATCCGCGCCGATCCCGGGCAACCCGGCCACCTCCGGCGCGGGTTCCGGCGGGTCGCTGACCAACCTCGGCGGCACCCCGCCGACCGGTCCCGCCGATCGCGGCCCGGCTGCCAATCCCGAAACCGGTACCGCCGATCCTGGTGCGGCACCGGGCAATACCGGTGCGGCATCCGGCAATGGTGGTCCGTTGGCTAGCAATCCCGGCCCGGCGGTTGGCAATCCAGGTCCGGTGGCCGGCAATCCCGGCCCTGCGGTCGGCAATCGCGGTGTGGCGTCCAGCGAATCGGGCGCGGGCTTCCGCGCACCGTTGCAGGAGCCCCCGACCACCGATTTCAGCGCCGCGAAGCCCGCGAGCGGCACCGAGTCCGGCAGCTCCGCCGAGCGAGCGTCGAACGGTGTTCCCGCACAGGCGGATAACGGCACCCACGGCGGATTCCCGGCACCCGACTTCAGTCCGGTCGCCGGAACCGGTGTGACGCCTCGAAACCTCGGTTCCGGAGCGATGCCCCCGGGCAGCACCCCGCCCGCCGGTTCCGATGACTCGACGCGTGCCGCCTCCGGTACACCGCCGCAGCCCGACGCTCCGCAGAACGGATGGTCCACACCCGGCGCGACTCCGCACGGCGGGGCCGGACAGGGTGAGGCCCCGCAGGGCGCAGGTCAGCAGCGTGGCGCCGGGCAGAGCCCGATTCCCTCGGTCTCCGCTCCGGCCGCTCCCCCGGCATCGGCTCCGGCCGCGCCGCAACAGGATTCGCCGCCCGCCGCAGCGCATCCGGTGGGCGCGGAGCGGGTGCTGCCGCCGCCTTCGGCGTCGAAGTTGCCGCCGCATCCGGCCACCCGGGCGCAGCTGTACCAGCCGCACGAGGCGGAGGAGCTGCTGGAATCCGAATCCGATGAGACGCAGCCGCATCCGGCTCATCACGCGGCCGGGGATCAGCCGCAGCAGGGTCCCGGGCGCAGCAGCATCGAGCAGTGGATGTCCGATCTGCGTACGGCGCGCAAGCGCCCCGGCAAGGCCGAAGCCGAGGACGACGACGAGGGCAAGCATCGCGGTGGCGACGGCCGCACCGTGAGCGTGAACGAACTGCTCCGCCGCCAGAACCGCGACTGAATCAGCCACGGTACGAACGAAAAGAGCCCGGCCGAGTCATCAACTCGGCCGGGCTTTCTCGTATCCGTACCACCTGCTCATCCAGCCGACCACGGCCCGGAAAGGCCGACACATCGGCGGGACCGGTTGTGCCGCACGACATCAGCCGTGCGGCACCGGTCCGGCGAGTGCGGGTCAGCCGCGCGAGTCGGGATCCGCGGCCTCGGCGAAGGCGCGGGCGTAGCGGGTGCCGACCAGCAGGAGCAGCACACCGACCACCAGGAAGGCGGCCGCGCGGAGCAGGCCGTCGAGGGTCGCCAGGTCGAACAGGAACAGTTTGGCCAGTGCCGCCGCGGTGAGCAGCAGGCCCCCGGCGAGCGCGGCCTTCGCCGCCTGCGGGGTGCGGGCCAGCCTGCGCAGCCCGAACAGCAGTGCCGCGGTGGCGGCGGCCATCCAGATCACGGTGGCGATGCCGTGGCCCGCGAGGAAGCCGTCATCGCGGCCGGTGGCGACGCCGATCGACACCGCCAGCGCGGTCACCGCGTACAGGCCAGCGATTCCGCCGACCACCGCCACGGCGGTCGCATCGCTTTCCCGCGTGATCAGGCCCAGACGGCGGGCGCACCAGCAGGCGCTGGCCAATGCGCCAAGCGCGGCGACCGCGGCCAGTGCGGTCGAAATGCCAAGGCGTTCTTCGGCATAGAACTGATCGGACAGCGTGGCCGGACCGGCCTTGTCCAGCAGGGCGATCATGCCGATCACCCCGAAGGCCGCGCCGATAGCCGAGGCCATCCGCGACCGCTGCTGCCCGCCCGCCCCCAGGAATCCGAGCGCCACCAGGAACAAACCGATCGGCAGCGTCTGCGCGTTCGTCACGCCGACGCAGGTCTCCAGCACCGCGAACGCTCCGGCGACCACCGTGACGATCGCCAGGTGTCCCGGAATCCGCACCCGCTCAGCCAGTTTCGGCATCCACCGCGATGCGGCGAGCCCCAGCAGCACGATCGCGAATCCCGCCGAGATCGCCACGGCGGTGCGCCGCTCGAACATGGCGGGCGCGGCCAGCAGCGGCAGGGTCGCCACCGCGCAGGTCAGGCTCGCCGCGATGTCCCCGGCGCGCTGCCGCACCACCGCCACCGCGCCGACCAGCCCGACCGCCGCGATGACGATGGCCGCCGCCAGCACCTGGTACCGCTCCCCGCGGGCGGCCTCCCCCAGTCCCGCCGCGGCAATCGCGACCAGCGTCGCCAGCACGGCCGGAATCGTCCGCACCACATGCAGATACGGCCAGTCGCGCACCAATTGCACCGGCGCGGCGGCGATCTGCAACACGATCAGGAACGCCAGCAGCGCGAGCTCGGTGGTGATCACCGGCGACAACAGCGCCGCCCCGATCATCACCATGACCGCCAGCCCCTGCGCCCCCCACCGCATGGCCAGTGCCACCCCACCCGCGGCGATCCCCAGCGCGATCCCATATCCCACAACGGGATTCACCCATCCGTAGAGGGTCGTCATCGCGACGACGGACAGATATCCCCCCGCGATACCCGTGGCCGCCAGCGCGACACCGCCCACCTGCCCTCCGGCCTTCCCGTGCACCCGCATCCCGATGGCCACCAACGCGCCCGAGAATGCCGCCCCCACAACAACTCTCGGCACCGGCCCGAAGAACCCGGCCTGCGCCGCCAGCACCAGCAGCATCACCACGCCGATCAGCGTGACGCCCACCCCGGCCACCGCCAGCACCCGGCTGACCACCCCTTCCCGCTGCCACCACGGCGCTCGCCGCTCCCGCACCGGCACTCCCCTCCGCTGCTGCTGCGAAACCGGCGGCATCCCCCGATACCCACCCTGCGGCTGACTCCCCATCCACCCGGCACGCCCCGCCCCATATCCCGGCTGACCAGCGGCATAGCCGGGCTGACCGACCCCGTATCCGGGCTGTGCCACCCCGTACCCGGGCTGAGCGACTCCGAAGCCGGGCTGCCCGGCACCAGGACCCGGCTGTCCGTAACCCGGAATGGTTCCCGGCCCCGAAGGCACGGCCCCACCACCCGGCGAACCCCAGCTCGCAGTGCTTCCCTGCCCCTGCTCCCCAGCTGCGGCCTGTCCTCCGGCCGTCGGCGGCATCGGCCCCGCAGGCGGTGGAACGGGTGCTCCCGTATCAGCGGGAATGTCCGCACCACGGGCCGAAACCGGCTCCGCCACCTGACCCGGGGGCGATGTGGCGGCACCGGATAGCTCATCCCCACCGCGCACGGGTCCGCCCGGAACCGTGCCGGGTGCGGGCATGGGAACGCCCGCTGCCGGGGCGGCAGCGGGTGGGGTCGGTGGAACGACGGGTGGTGCGGGACGCGGGGCGAGGACCAATTGGCCGCGCAGGACGTCCAGGTCGCGGCCGAGGATTCCCATGTGTTCGCTGAGGGAGGTGAACTCGGTCGACAACCGTGCGATCAAACGGGGATCGATGGCGGTGTTCATGCCGACAATGCTCGCCACCTGCGCCTTCGGTGGGATGAGTAGAAACACTCGGGCACGGCCCGGGTCCTACTCGATTACTCATGAGTGGCGCTGCGGGACGCGCGCATTCGGCCCGGTCAGGCGGATTGAGCCTGTGCGTCCCGGGTGATGGTGGCGCGGATCTCGGTGGTGATGCGGGCGGGAGCCTCGAGCATGGGGACGTGGCCCAGGCCGGGGAGGGGGTGGATTTCGAGGGTGGGGGTGGGGGTCAGGGGCGCGTAGAGGTGGGGTGGGAGGACCCGGTCGAATTCGGGGAGGAGCAGGGTCGCGGGAACCTGGACCGAGGACAGGGTGGTGAAACCTATTGGGAGGGCCGGATCTTCGGCCAGGTCGTCGAGGATGGTGCAGTGCGCGGGGGCGGCGGCCATCGCGCGGGCGAGGTGCGCGGGGACGGTCGCGGGATTGTGCGCGAGCAGGGGAAGCAGCAGGCTGCGGATCATGGAGGGCAGCGCCGGTGGGGTATCGGAGCCGAAGCCGATCAGGGGGCTCATGCCGCGGAATTTGCGGACCAGGGCGGCGGAGGACGAGGGCTTGTCCCACAGGCCCGCCGGGGAGATGGCGGTGACGGTGCGGGCGCGGCCGCGGGCGGCGAGTTCCAGTGCGATCCAGCCGCCGAGCGAGTTGCCGACGATATGCGCTGTGGGCCAACCTGTTTCGTCGAGCAGCGCCTCGGCCCAATCGGCCAGGGCGGCGACGGTGGCGGGATGGTGCGCGGCGGGGCCGCCGTGGTGGCCGGGGAAGGTGGGGGCCAGGATGTCGTGGTCGGTGCGCAGATCGTCGATCACCGGGAGCCAGGATTGCCAGGTCAGCAGCACGCCGTGCAGGAGCAGCAGCGGTGCGCCGCGGCCGGTCCGAAGAAATGGTTCCGGGGTCGAGTCCGCTGAGCCGCCTGCCATGGGCGTGACGATACCTGCCGGAACGGGGTGTCGCCGAAACCGATTCGGGACGGAATCACGCCCCGTTGAGGAACTTCTTCCACTGGGTGCCGAAGGGATGCTTGGCATTGACCGAGCCGAATCGCACCTTGCCGTGCACGACCAGATGCAGCGGCCCCATGGGCGGTCCGGTGCGCACCTTGTTCTCGGCGCTGCCGCCGATCAGATCGAGGCCGTTCAGATCCACGGTGGCGTCGGCGGGCACGATGAGTTCCAGTGAGCTCAGGTAGTCGTCCACCCGGATCTCCACCACCTGGGTGGACATGATGGCCTGGGTGAAGTCCAGTCGCACACTGCCCATGAACGATTCGACCAGCAGTGTCTGCGGCACATGCCAACTGCCATTGCGCTTGACCCCGGACAGCTTGGCCCGGATGACATTGCCCGGTGCGACCGGATGCGGCAGCCGCGGCCCGTACTGCGGCCGGTTGTAGCCGAATTGCGGCCGCGGCGCGTAGACGAACTGCGGTGTTTTCGGCGCGGGCTGCCCGGCGAGCCGAATACCCGGCAGATCGACCAGCACCGCGTTGAGTTCACCGCGGGTCTTGGCGGCGAGCGCGGTATCCATGCGCTCGGTGAATTCCCCCAGCGACAGCATGCCCAGGCCGACCGCGCGCTGCAGCAGTCGTCCGACGTGTTCGCGTTCTACATCCGATACCCGCAGGTCGCGTTCGCCCACCACGGCGGCCTCGACACCGGGAACCACTTCAGGACCTCCCATGTTTTCGAGGCTACGAGCCGATCGGCCGTCGCGCATCAGGGCAATCCCTGAATCCGCACCCTATTCGCCGTCCAGGCCCTGTTCGATGGCATAGCGGGTGAGTTCGACCCGATTGCCGAGTTGCAGTTTGCGCAGGGTGGATTGCACATGGTTCTCCACGGTGCGATGACTCAGGCTCAGGCGGGTGGCGATCTGCTTGGCGGACAGCCCTTTCGCGACCATGCGCAGCACTTCGGTCTCGCGGTCGGTGAGCGCGGGCCGGTGCGGTTCGTCCCGGTCCGGCGGGGTGTTGGCGATGCGCCGGTATTCACCGAGCACCAGTCCCGCGAGGCCGGGGGTGAAGACGGCCTGACCGGCGGCGGTGGCGCGCACGGCGTCCACGAGTTCGGTGGCGGAGGCGCTTTTCACCAGGTAGCCGATGGCTCCGGCCTTGATGGCGTCGAGCACGTCCTCGCGTTCGGCGGAGGCCGAGAGCACCAGTACGCGGGTGCGCGGGGAGACGCGCAGCACCTCGGCGGTGGCGTCGGCGCCATTGCCGTCGGGCAGCTGCATATCCATGAGCACGACATCGGGTTGGACGGCGGCGGCGCGGCGGCCGGCGGTGGCGACGCCGCCCGCGGTGGCGAGCACCTCGAATCCGGCTTCGGCGAGGTCGCGGGCCACGCCCTCGCGCCAGATCGGGTGGTCGTCCACCACCATGATCGAAATTCGTTCGCCCGCGGTGCTTTCGGACACGCTTGCCTCCCGATTCCTGTTACCGATGCCGCCGGGGGACCCGGAATTCCCATTCGGCCCCGGACCCTTCCTCGCCGTCGGCTTCGAAGAGTAGGTGCGCGGTGCCGTCGAGGGCGGCGATGCGCCCGATTATGGAGCGCGAAACGCCCATGCGGCCTTGGCCTTCGGCTTCCAGCAGCCGTCCGGGGCTGATGCCGGGTCCGTCGTCGCGCACGCTGACGATGAGTTCGTCGCCGGTATCCTCCAGCAGCACATAGGCTTTCGCGCCGGGTCCGGCGTGCTGGGCGACATTGGCGAGCGCGGCGGCGACGGCGGCGGAGATCTCCCTGGCCTCGAAGCGCCCGATGGGCACCGGCTCGCCGGGGGTGGAGACCAGCACCGAGGTGGTGGCCTGCGCGGTGAGCAGCGGCCGCAGATCCTGTTCCACGCCACCGGTGTCCGCGCGCCCGCCCTGTTCGGAGAGCAGCACCCGCAGCGCGACTTCCTGTTCACCCGCGCGCTGCGCCAATTCCGCTGTCGGCCCGCCGATTTCGGTGCCGCGCCGTTTGATGTAGCTGAGCACCTGGAGTACGCCGTCGTGCACTTCGCGGGCGAGCCGTTCGCGTTCCTGCGCGGCGGCGGTGAGCCGCACCGCGCGCTGTAATTGCTGTTGGGCGCGGTGCGCGGTGTTGGCGGCCAGGCCGATCGCGAGTCCCACCGAAACCAGGACGGGTGCGGTGGCATCGCGCCAGATGTCCAGATCCCAGCGGGCGCGCGCACTGAGAATCGCTGCGGCGATGAGGAATCCGGAGCAGATGCCGCCGAACGGCCCCCACAGAATGGCCGCGGACATCACGGCATTGGCGGCCCACAGCGTGGTCGGCAGCGTCTGATGCCCGTAGTACCAGTCGAAATCCGCGACCAGCCGGGTCGCGAAGATGAGCGCGATGACGACCACGTGATCGCCGATCACGACGGTGGTGCGTACCTGACGCACATTGTGAATTCGCCACTGTGACAGCAGAATCGCCGACACCCCGGTCCACACCGCCATGAGCGCGATGAACACCCAGCTCAATCGCTGATTGGTGTAGTGCGAGACCGAGGCGAACTGCTGTCCGATGGCGTACAGCAGGGTGATGAGCCGGAACGCCTGCGCCGCCCGCCACAGCGGGGCGGTGGCGGCGTCGCCGGGATCGGGTTCAGTCCGCGGAGTCACCGGCGGCCGGGGGTTCGGCGGTATCGGCGGACTTCACATCGGATTTCACCGTGGGAGGGGCCAATTGGTAGCGCCCGGGATCGGGTATGTCCGGTTCGGCGGCGAACATGGGTTGATGCGGATCGCCGGTGTGCAGGTCCTGGTAGAGCTCCTCCGGTGAATCCGCCAGCAGCGAGCGAATCGCGGTATTGAGCGCCGCCACGAACGGCACCGCGAGCAGACCGCCCGCGATACCGGCGAGCACCACGCCCGCCGCGATGGCCAGCACCACGGCCAGCGGATGGATGCGCACCGCGCGCCCCATCAGCAGCGGTTGCAGCACATGCCCTTCCAGCTGCATGACCGCGACGGTGATGCCGAGCACGATGAGCGCGGTGACCGCGCCCTTGGTCATGAGCGCGATGAACACCGCGACCGAGCCCGCGATGAACGAGCCGATGATCGGAATGAACGCGCCGATGAAGACCAGCGAGGCCAGCGGAAGTGCCAGCGGCACACTCAGAATGGCCAGTCCGGAGCCGATGCCGATGGCGTCCACCGCCGCCACCAGCACGGTGGCGCGCACGAATCCGGTGAGGCTGCCGAAGCCGAGGCGTCCGGCCGTGCGCACGCGTTCGCGATTGCGGGTGGGGATGATCCGGGTGATGAACTCCCAGATCTGATCGCCGCCGTAGACAAAGAAGATGAGGATGAACAGCGTCAGGAAGGTCCCGGTGAAGAATTCGCCGATGACGGTCGCGGTGGTCAGCGCGCCGTTGGTGAGTGAGTCCTGATTGGATTCGATGGTTTTGACGATGGTGTCGCCCGCATTGCGAATCTGCTCGTTGGACATGTGCAGCGGACCGTTGATCAGCCAGTCCTGGATCTCGTGCACGCTGGATTTGAACTCGTCGGACAGTTGCGGCACACCGGTGACGAACTGTTCCACCACGAAAGTCATGATCCCGGCGAGCAATCCGAGCGATCCGACCAGCGCTACGAATACGCCCAGCGAGCGCGGAACCCCGAGTCGCTGCATCCAATCCACCAGCGGTGACAGCAGTGCGGCCCCGAGCAGTGCGATGGACAATGGAATGGTCACGGTGGATAACCGATGCGCCAGCCACGCCAGTGCGTAGACGGCCGCGAGAATGAGCAGCAGCCGCCAGGACCATTCCGCCGCCTCGCGTACCAGCGGGTGCACCGCGTCCGCGGCAGGCCGCCGAACCTTGCCCGGTTTGCCGGATTGGCTGGCCTCTGCCCGCGCATCGCTCACGATCGCGAGCCTACTGGGTGACCGACCGACTTGGCCGCCCATAAACCCGTGCCCCGCGTCCGGCGACGCCCCGGCCATTCGAAACTGCTCGGCTCGGTGTTCCCAAGAGTTAACGCCGCCCGAACTGTGCGCCAAAGTCGCGGAGATGCGGAACCGCTAGATTGGTCTCGTGTCAGCGCCCCTGGAAGCGGTCAAACAGACCATGCGAACCCGCTGGCCGCTGTACCTCGCATCGATGCTCGCGGCCAACGCGTTCGGTGCCGTGCTCGTCTGGGCGTTCATTCAGTACGGTTTGCCCGTTCCCGAAGGTGGCTCGAGTGCGACACGGCAGACCGGGCTGTTATTACCCGCGCTCGTATTCATTGTCGGCGGTCTGCTCAGCCTGAGCGCCTCGGCGTTCATGCTGCGGCCGGTGATGCGGTGGCAGGTGCGCGGCGGGCCGCCGTCCCGGCAGGAGCAGATGGCGGCCCTGCACGCGCCGCTGCGGCAGGCCATCGTGCATCTGGTGCTGTGGCTGGTCGGCGGCGCGGTGCTGGCATCGGTGATCATCGTGCGCACGCCGGAGCTGGCGGCGGCGGTGATCGTCACCGAATGTATGGCCGCCACCATTGTTTTCGGCTTCACGTACATGCTCGGCGAGCGAATTCTGCGGCCGGTGGCGGCCGAGGCGCTGACCGTCGGCGCGTTCGATCACACGCTGACCGCGGGCGTCGGCACCCGAATGGCGATGACGTGGGGAATGGGCACGTTCGCCCCGGTGATCGCCATTGTGCTGTTGTGCGTCACCCAGATTTCTTCGCGCGTACAGTTTTCCGCGCAGTCGCTGGCGATTTCGATTCTGCTGTTGTGCGGTGTGGTGATCATGCAGGCGCTGGCGCTTTCCATGCTTACCGCGGCGAGTATTTCCGATCCGATTCGCCAGCTCAGCCAGGCTATCGATCGCGTGCAGGAAGGCGCGCGCGATGTGCAGGTGGAAGTTTTCGACGGTTCGGAAATCGGACTGCTGCAGGTTGGCTTCAACCGAATGATGGGTGAGGCGGCCAAACGCCGCGAACTACAGGAATTGTTCGGCCGCCACGTCGGTGAGGATGTGGCCCGGCGCGCGCTGGAGTACGGCACCGAACTCGGTGGTGAAACCCGATTCGTCGCGGTGTTGTTCGTGGATATGGTCGGTTCCACCGCGACCGCCGCGGAACGCCCGCCGACCGAAGTGGTCAGTCTGCTCAACGAGTTCTTCCGCATCGTGGTCGATGTGATCGACCGGCACCACGGGCTGATCAATAAATTCATGGGTGATGCCGCGCTGGCCATCTTCGGCGCACCGCTGGACCGCCCCGACGCGCCGACCGCGGCCCTGGCCGCCGCCCGTGAGCTGCGTGAAGCCCTGCGCGAGGTGCCCGGACTGGATATCGGTATGGGTGTTTCGGCGGGTTTGGCGGTGGCCGGGAATATCGGTGGCGCAAATCGTTTCGAGTACACCGTGATCGGTGACCCGGTGAACGAGGCGTCCCGGCTCACCGAACTCGCCAAGGATCGCCCGGAACGCGTGCTCACCTCCAGTAGCGCTCTCTATTTCGCCGATACCGAGGAACAGCGGCATTGGGAAACGGGTGAGGAAGTTCAGCTGCGTGGACGCCGCCGCAAAACCCGGCTGGCCTGGCCGAAACAAACTAGCGACCAGTCGGATGCAGACGAGGAGACCGCCCGTTCGTTAGGGTGAGGTTGTGACGGCCCATGGTGAGCTGGCCGGCGAACCTGCGCCGCCCGCGGAGAACTCGCGCCGCGGCAGGTTCTGGTGGGCCAAATGGGTGCTCGGAGCCGCGCTCGCGGCCCTGCTGATTTCCGAGGGCGCATATCTCTATCCGCGGCTGCACGAATCCTGGAAGAACCTCACCGAAATCCATTGGGGCTGGGTCGCGGCCTGCGTGGTTATGCAGGCGCTTTCCATGAGCGGATTCGGCCGCATCCAGAAACAACTGCTGCACGCGGGCGGCGTCGAGGTGAGTCAGCGCAAATCGGTGACCGTGGTGTACGGCGCGACCGGTATGGCGCTGACACTGCCCGCTGGACAGGTGTTCTCCACCGCCTTCACCTATCGCCAGACCCGCCGCTGGGGTGCGAGCCCGATCGTGGCGTCCTGGCAGCTGGTCATGTCCGGGGTGGTCGCCACCGCCGGATTGACGCTGCTCGGCGTGTTCGGCGCGGTACTGGGCGGGGACAGTATTGGCCCGGCCAAGGTGATTCTGTCGCTCGGCGCGGTGGCGGTGCTGATCTGGGCGTTCAACTACGTGTCCAGGCATCCGGGCACGATGGAATCGCTGCTGCATCGAATCCTGCATCTGATCAACAGGATTCGGCGCAGGCCCGCCGAGGCCGGGGTCGAGAAGCTCGCCGAGGTGCTGCACCAGCTGGAATCGGTGGACCTGGGCAAGAAGGACGGCGCACTGGTCGCGGCGTGGGCCGTGGTGCATCGGCTCGCGGATGTGGCCTGCCTGGGCGCGGCCTGTTACGCGGTGGGCGCGGATCCCCGGCTGGCCGGATTGATGCTGGCGTTCGCGGCCGGAAAAGCGGTGGGCACCATCCCCTTCGCGCCCGGCGGCATCGTGTACGTCGATGCCACCCTGATCTATTCGCTGACCGCGGCGGCGGGATTGCCCGCGGCGCAGGCGGTCGCGGCGGCGTTCCTGTACCGGCTGGTCAGCTTCATCCTGGTGGCGATCATCGGCTGGATCGTCTTCCTGTTCCTGTTCCGCAAGCCGCAGGCCGATGACGCGGAGTACGAGAAGGAGTTCTCGCAGCGCGGCGGCACCCCGCTGATCACCGATCGCCGCCGCCCGAATTCCCCGCCCGCGGAAGGCTGATCGACCCGCGTTCCGCCGGACCGGCGTGCCGCACCGCCCGGATCGCGAGGAGTGTCCCTGCACGGGGCGCGCCGGAGCCGCCCGATAATCTCGTGCCCGTGAAGAAATTGGTGCCGTTCGGCGTGGATGTCGTGCTGGTGGTCGTGTTCTGCGCGATCGGGCGGCGCAGTCATGACGAAGCGGTGCTGGCGGGCATGCTGCGCACGGTGTGGCCGTTCGCCACCGGCCTGCTGCTCGGCTGGGTGATCGCGATCGCGGTTGCCTCCGGGCGCGAGGGCATCAGCGCCGCAAAGCGTTTCGACGGGCGGGTGCTGTGGCCGACCGGCGTGATCATCTGGCTCAGCACGCTGATCGGCGGCATGCTGCTGCGCGTGGTGAGCGGGCAGGGCACCGCGGTCAGCTTCGTCATCGTCGCGGCGACCGCGCTCGCCCTGTTCCTGCTGGGCTGGCGCGCGGCCATCAAAGCGCTGGGCTGATCCGAACTCTCGGGGCCGTTAGTCCGGAGTCGCGAGGGACTGGAGCAGTCGCGCCGCCATGCGGGCGGTCGCGTCCGGGGCGTCGATATCGTCGATGTGGATGGCGAAGGCGAGATCGCCCATGGTGGCGATGAGCCAGCCGTTATTGCCCGCGGTGGCCGCGTAGGCCTGCACGCCCTGATACCTGTTGAGGCTGACCAACTCCGGTGCGCCCGCGCCGTCGCGCAGCATGGTGCGCAGCCGGTCGGTGACATTGCCGGGCAGGGCGGGCAGATCCGCCTCGGTGGTGGCGGGGACGCCGATGGTGATCATCGGTTTCGGCACCTGGCCATTGGCGATGGCGGCGGCCGCGATGGCCATCCCCCACGGGCTGGCCAGCAGTGAGTCGGCGGCATTGCCGCGCCCGACCTGTTCGGCGGCGTTCTTGCCGGTGGGCAGGCGGCCGGTGGTCTCGTCCAGGCCGGGCACCTTGAAGTCCAGGCCGACGCCGAGCTGACTGGCCGCCTCGGCCGCGTCACCGACCGAAATGTCCTGTGGCGCTTTCTGCTTGGTGAGCGCGGCCATATTCTTGAACAGTTCGATCATGCCGCCGACCGGGTACAGCCCGGTGAACGCGACCGATCCGTGCTCGCTGGCCTGACTGTTCTGCGCGGCCGCGACGATCGCGCCACTGGACGGCTGGATGGCCACGATCGAGGACGGCGTGCCGTAACTCACCACGGCGTCCTCGGCGGCGCGTTGCAGGCGCTGATCCATGGTGCCCGGAATATCCGGTCCGGGCGGGCCTTGTTCACCCGCGAGCTGGGTGACGAAGGTGCCGTCGGGTTCGAAGAGCTGCACGCCCCATCCGGCGCGCGCATCGTTGTTGTCCTGCCACACCTTCCGCATGGAGTCCAGCAGCGGCGACCAGACGCGGCGGTCGGCGGAGATGAGCCGGGGCTGCTTCTCCATGACGACGCCGGGGATGGCGCCCATGCGATCTTCGAGGATATTGAAATCCCCATCGCGCAGGTTGACCGCGACGACCGGTTTGCCCTGGGAGGCCGACAGTTGTTGCAGCAGCACCGGTCCGGTGATGAGCGGGGCGACCGGTTCGATGGCGGCGGCCAGCGCATTGCTGGAGCCGACCGGATCGCCGGTCTTGGTGGGATCGAGTTTGATGACGTTGATGGTCTGCTCGGTCATGAGCGGAGCGCCGACGATGTCATTGACGTGCGGGGCCGGGGTGGCGTAGGTGCGCACCAGCTTCACGGTGCGCTTGCTGTCCAGCTGCGGGATGACCAGGGCGGGATCCCACGAGATGCGCCAGCCCACACTGAGTTTGCGGACGGTGCCCTGCAGGTCGTATTTCCAGTCCCGCTTCTCGCCGAAGTTCCAGGCGGCCGTCATGCTGAACAGTCCGGTATTGCCGTCGAGGCCGATGAACTGGGTCACCTGGTAGTCGGCTTTGCCCGGATTCAGGCCGCTGAAAACTTGCTTCAGCGTTGCCGAAGCACCGTTCGGGTAGGACGTCAGCCGCGCCGCGCCCTCATAGTCCTGTTTGTCGAGCAGGCTGGAGAATCGCTCGACAATCGCTTCCGCACCGGTCGACCGTTCCCGGAAAGCACACGACCCCATCGCAATCGCGATAGCCAGCACCACCGCGAGCACGATCGCGCCACGAATCCGGAAGCGGCGGGATCCCCACACATCCATATCGCCCACTCTTCACTCTTGCCACATCAGCAACAGGACCACGGTACCGCGTTCACACCACCCGCGGTGCCACCTTTCCACCAGGCGTACACGTATTGAGCACCACCATAGTGCCGATTTCGGTCGACATGGACCACTTACATGATCACCGGTCGGTTACGGCCCCTGGCACATTCGCGCCCCGACCGGACCGTCCAGTCCCTTCCGATGGCGCGGTTGCGCAATCGCACAGCGCCGCGTGTCGAACCCCGTTCTCCGAGAGCGGAATCCATTCGGCCGGAAAGAACGTAACGTTGTAATCAGAATTACAACTCCAGACAGCAAGTGAGAGTGACCGCCATGAAGTACGGACATCGCGGACGTGAATTCGGCCGCCCCGGCGGCTGGCAGCAAGCCGACCTGCCCGACGCCGCAGACGCTTCCGACTGGTTCGCCGGAAGGTTGCCAGCGGAGTGGTTCACCGGACCCGCAACCCTCGAGATCGATCGCGACGAAATCGTCGTCGTCGGCGAACTCCCCCTCCCCGCTACCGAACCCGCCGACGCCGACACACCGGCCGACGCGCCCGCCGAAGTGCCGAAGGCCACCCGTGAGGGCCTGGTCTCCCGCTTCCGGGAATCCACCCGCGCCGCCCGCATGCAGATCGCACAGGAGGCGCAGGCCCGCTACGGCCGCAGCGTCGCCTGGGGCGTCACGGTCGGCGATGAGCGAATCCTGTTCACCCACCTGGCGGTTCCGGTCATGACCCGGCTCCGCCAGCCCGAGCGCAAAGTGCTGGACACCCTCATCGACGCCGGTGTCGCGCGCTCCCGCTCCGATGCCCTGGCCTGGACCGTCAAGCTGGCGGGCAAGCACGCCGAGGAGTGGCTCGAGGAACTCCGCGGCGCCATGCGCAAGGTCGACGACCTGCGCTCGGAGGGCCCGCGCGGGCTCTGAGCCTGCTTATCGCAGCGAGGCAATAGGATCGGATCCATGGCTGACACCGTGGGTCCGATCCTCGTTTTGAATGGGCCGAACCTGAACATGCTCGGCCTCCGGCAGCCGGAGGTGTACGGCACCGACACCCTCGACGACATCGTGGCGCTGTGCAACAAGACCGCCGAGCGGTTCGGGCGCGAGGTCAACACCTTCCAGTCGAACTCCGAAGGCGCGCTGATCGATCGAATTCACGCGGCCCGGCGTGTCGAGTCCGGGATCGTCATCAATCCGGGCGGCCTCACCCACACCTCGGTCGCCCTCCGCGACGCCCTGGTGATCCCCGAGGTCCCCATCGTCGAAGTGCACATCAGCAACGTGCACGCCCGCGAAGAGTTCCGCCACCACTCCTTCGTCTCCCCCATCGCCACCGCCGTCATCGCGGGCATGGGCATCCAGGGCTACGCGGCCGCGATCGAATTCCTCGCGACCCGCTGACCAGGGAACGGCAACAGGACGGCCCGACGGCCGGGATCCGGTTCAGTCGCGGCCGCGCAGGACCTGGTAGACCGGCACGGCCTCGCCCGCCTCGTCGGTGGCGGTGATCGCCTTGCGCCACAACGACTGTGCCGTGCGCGAGAGGGTGGCGTCGACGCCCGCCTCCTCGCTGGCGTCGATGATGTGCTGGGCGCCCGCGTCCATCATGAGCAGTTGGGAGCGGTCGCCCCAGCCTCCCGCCTTGGCGGCCGCGGCGAAATCGGTCATGAAGAAGGGGAACGCCTCGTTCGAGCGCAGGGCGTACGGGAGGAAGCGGTCGATATCGTTGCCGGAGTTGGCGATCAGGGCCAGGGCCTGGTCGTAGGCCAGCATCCACGGGTGGAAGATGGTCAGCAACGCCTGGTAGAAGACCTGCGCCAGACCGTCATCCGGGCCCAGGTACTCCTGCGGGCTGAGCGGGCGCAGCAGGTCGGCGTGTGCGTCGAAGACCTCCTGCGGGCCGCTGTAGAAGACGTATGAGGCCGGGTGCTCGATATTGTCGCCCGCCGACATGAAACCGCCGGAGATGAATTCCGCACCATGCGAACGCACCCAGGCGCCGCCCTTACGCGCCGCGTCCGGGGAGTCGGAGGACAGGTTGGCGATCACCTTGCCCGCGAGATGATCGGTGGCCTGGCCGAGCACGTCGTACATGGCGGCGTAGTGGGTCAGGCTCAGGATCGAGACCGCGTTCGCGTCGAGCGCCTCGGCCACGGTGGCGGCCGGCTTCGCGCCCAGTTCGACCATGGCGTCGACCTTGGCCCGGCTGCGGTTCCACACGGTCACCTCCACCCCGGCCCGCAGCAGGGCCCGGACCATGGCCTGGCCCATCGGCCCCAGGCCGAGTACGGAAACGGAACGTAGCTGCTCAGACATGGTGTGTCCCTTCGAATCCTGTGCCGATCGGTCATCGGCGACGGATTCGATCGTGTCCCCGATCGACGAGCTCGGGAAGACCGCACGTTCGAGTGTGGTTGCTTACCTCGAGGTTCGAAATACGGTCAGGAGGACGCGGTGCCGAGTTCGGGTGACACGGATCACCAGGTGTGCGGAATGTCCATCGCCATCGACGTGGTCGGCGGCAAATGGAAGATGCACCTCATGTGGGTGCTCGGCGACGGACCGCGGCGCTTCGGCGAAATCCGCCGCCTGCTGTCCGGGGTGAGCGAGAAGGTGCTCGCGGAAAACCTGCGCCACCTGGAGGCCAGCGGTGTGGTGCACCGCGAGATCTACCCGGAAATTCCACCGCGCGTGGAATATTCGCTCACCCCCATCGGCCAGGAGCTGAACCGCGCCCTGAGCACCCTCGAAAAATGGGGCAACGACCACCGCGACCAACTCACCGAACACACCCCCGCACTGGCGGTCTGACCACCGTCAGCGCACGATCCGCTCTCCGATCCGCCGCACCAGCTCGGCCGCATCGGCCATGCAGCGAACCGGGTCGGGTTCGAGGTCGGTGAGAGCGTAGGCGGCGGTGAATCCGGCCGCGCGCAGTTGGTCCGGGGTGAGTTGGACGCGACCGGCGACGGCCACGATCGGGACTCCGGCGCGGCGGGCCGCGGTGGCAACGCCCATGGGAGCCTTGCCATTCAGGCTCTGGGCGTCGAGCGAGCCCTCACCGGTCACCACCAGATCGGCTCCCGCGAGCTGCGCCGGGAAATCCACCAGGTCGAGCACCACGTCTATGCCCGAGCGCGGGACCGCGCCCAGCACCGCCATGGCCCCGAAACCGGTGCCGCCCGCCGCACCCGCGCCGGGTTTGCCCGCCCATTCCGGGCCGAGCAGCATCGCCCAATTCGACAGGGCCGCTTCGAGAATCGCGACCTGCTCCGGTGTCGCGCCCTTCTGCGGGGCGTACACCGCGGCCGCACCGTCCGGTCCGAGCAGCGGGTTGTCCACATCGCTGGCGAGGGTGATCCGGGTATCGGCCAGCGCCGGATGCAGACCGCTCCGATCGACCCGATCGTCGGGACCGAGAAGCGTTCCATTGCAAGGCAATTCGGTGCCGAACGCATCGCGAATCCGCAAGCCGAGAGCTTCCAGCATGCCCGCGCCGCCGTCGGTGGAGGCACTGCCGCCGAGGCCGAGCACGATCTCGCGCACACCGTGATCCAGCGCGTGCGCCATGACGACGCCGAGACCGTAGGTATTCGCACCCAGCGGATCCGGTTGTCCGCCGGGCAGTTTCACCAATCCCACGACCGCCGCGAGTTCGATCACCGCGATACCGCCGCGCCGGGCGTACGCGGTGGATACGGGCACACCCGTCGGGCCGGGCGCTTCGAGCGCGATCCGCTCCCATCCCGCGGCGAGGAACGCGTCGACCGTCCCGTCGCCGCCGTCCGCGACCGGCAACCGCCGCACCTCGGTGCCGGGGGCGGCGCGTTCGATACCCGCCGCGAGCGCCGCGGCCACCTGGGCGGCGGTCAGCGAACCCTTGAATTTATCCGGGGCGAGGATCACCCGGCGCGGTCCGGCGTGTGTCATTTCCACAGTGTGATCATTGTTCGCCCGTCCGGCATCCGCACGCCCGCGCGATTGTCCGGCGGGTGCGCGACACGCCCGAAGCCGGGTAATTCGGATACGGACAAATAGCCTGGCAAAGGCGTTAGCGTCGACGTATGCCGAGTGAGTCGAACGCGTCTGTCGAGGTCCGCAAGAATGCCGAACTTGATCGCTTCGAGCTGTATGTCGACGGCATGCTCGCGGGTGTCGCGGCATATCAGGACACCGCCAATGAGCGCGCCTTCGTGCACACCGAAATCTATCCACAGCATGAGGGCCTCGGGTACGGCCGCAAACTGGTGCAGGGCGCACTCGATCAAACGCGCGATGCCGGATTCGGGATTCTGCCGATGTGCCCGATGGTGCACCATTTCGTGGAATCCCGGCCGGAGTACCTGGCCCTGGTCCCGCACTGGTCCCGGGAACGGTTGAATCTGCCGCAGCAGTAACCGGATCGAGGTGTGACGGGGCTCAGTACGCCTTTACGGCGCCATCCAGGGCGGTCTGCAATTCATCGCGGACGATGCGGGTGATCTCGGCCGGTTTGGTGGGGAGCTCGGGCACCGGCACACCGAAATAGAAGCTGGCCGACTTCGCCTCTTCCTTGGTGGGTTCCACCTTGGGGTCGACGCGCGGTCCGTAGCTCAGGCCCAGGCTCACCAGCACCGGATCCGCGCCGAGCTTCTTGGCGCGGAAGGCGATGTGCCCGATACCCGTTCCCACCGCCTGCACCTGTGCCGGGTCGACGTCATTGCAGGTGCCCTCGGGGAACACCGCCACCCCGTCGCCGCGCGCCATGCGCTCGGCGCAGATGTCGATCATGCGCTGTCCGGCCGCGTTCACCGCGCGCAGTCCGTGGTCCTTACCTCGGAAGACCGGGATCCCGCCCATCATGTCGATGCGGGCGCGCAGCTTCGGTTCCAGGAACAACTCGTCCTTGGCCAGCACCCGGGTCCGCCCGATCACCGGCCGCAGCGCGCTATACCAGGCGGCGGCCGCGACCGTGTACGGATCCAGCTGCGAGAGGTGGTTCACCGCGATGAGCAGCGGCCGCTGCTGGGAGATCAACTCGCGCAGCCGTTCCCGCGCCCCCGGCGCATACGAGATGCGCGGCCGATAACGCCGCCCCAGCAGCCAGTACGCCGCCCGCGACTTCAGCAGATTCTGCTGATGATCACGATAGAAGTCGTACACCGCATCGCTGTTCTCGAGGACAACCTCGGGCCGTTCCATGCCGTCACCCTAACCCGGTTCGATCGCCGTCCACAGGGCGAGTTTTCGCCCGCGACGACCGCCGGGCGACGGCGTAATTGCGCACGTCCGAAATTTGGCCACGCAATTGTGGTGCGGCGGTGCGATGATGGCTGGGTGGCACGCGCAGAGGAACACGGTGACCGTTCTCGACGCGAATTCCGGCATGAGGATCAGGTGGTTCGCCCTGGCACTCTGCTGGTGTCGGCGACGGACCTGATCGAGGCATCCTTCCGGCGCAGCATTGTGTACATCATCGAACACAACGACGCCGGCACGCTGGGCGTGGTGCTGAATCGGCCCAGTGATACCGCCGTTCACGACGTACTACCGAATTGGGCGGATCTGGCGGCGTCCCCGCGGGCGCTGTTTCTCGGCGGCCCGGTCAAACGCGATGCCGCACTCTGCCTGGCGACCGTGAAGGTCGGTGTCACCTTCACCAAGGTGCCGGGTCTGCGCCGGGTGGACGGCCGGGTGGCCCTGGTCGATCTGGATTCGGACCCCGATGTCATCGCCCCCATGGTGGAGGGCATTCGAATTTTCGCCGGATATGCCGGCTGGACCTTCGGGCAACTCGAAGGCGAATTGGATCGCGGTGACTGGATAGTGCTCTCGGCGCTGCCGAGCGATCCGCTGGCGGGTCGCGTGGATCTCTGGGCGCAGGTGCTGCGCCGTCAGCCGCTGCCGCTTTCGCTGCTGGCGACGCACCCTATCGAATTGGAACGAAACTGATCTGAACCGCAGGCACGGTCTGTGTCGTGAAGGGTGCGGAGGTGACCGATGCCCGACGACCAGGCGGCGTTGCTCAAAGTGCTCTACGAGGAGCACGCGGCAGCACTGTGGAGATATACGTTCGGCCTGGTGGGCGATCCCGGCCGGGCCGAGGACATTGTGCAGGAGACGCTGCTGCGGGCGTGGCAGCGGCCGAATGTGCTGGATCAGTCGACCACGTCGGCGCGGGCCTGGCTCTTCACGGTGGCCCGTAATCTGGCGGTGGACGAGCATCGCAGCGCTCGCTCCCGGCGGGAGTTCCGCACGGATCATCCGCCGGAGCAGCCGACGCCGGATCAGTCGGACCGCGCCCTGGACGGCTGGCTGGTCGCCGACGCGCTGGCCCGGTTGAGCATCGATCACCGCGATGTCATCGTCCGCGCCTACTACCGGGGCCTGTCCACCGCGCAGATCGCGGGGGAATTGGATATTCCGGAGGGGACGGTGAAGTCCCGTATGCACTACGGCATGCGGGCACTGCGTCTGGTGCTACAGGAGATGGGGGTGACGAGATGACGGAGGGCCACGACCTCTGTGACGGCTACACCACGTGGGACGGTGCGTACGTGCTCGGCGCTCTCGCCCGGGACGAACGCCGCGAGTACGAGGAGCATCAGGCCAATTGCGAGCACTGCCGCACCGCGGTGGCCAAGCTGGCCGGATTGCCGGGACTGCTCGCGCTGGTCGATACCGATACCGCGCTTTCCATTGCGGGACAGGAGGATCCGGCCACAGCGGTACCGCCGCCACCGGATCGGCTGCTGCCCACGATCGCCGGACAGGCGGCGAAAAGGCAACGGCGGCGCAGGTTTCTGGCGATCGGTGGTGCGGTGGCGGCGGCCGCGGCGGCGGCCGTGATCGCGGTGCCGGTGACGGCCGCGGTGGTCGGCGATCGCCCGGCGATCGAGCAGGTGGTCGCGCAGGGCGCATTACAGGCGCAGGTGGACACCCCGATCGTGGCGACCTACAAACTGCTGTCGGTGAATGGCGCTACGCGCGTGGACATGTGGTGCAACTACCCGTCCTCGGAGGAGTACGACACGTACGCCTGGCAGCTGTCGCTGTGGGTGGTGCGCGCGGACGGGACGCAGTCCAAACTCTCGGAGTGGACGGCGAAGCCGGGGCAGGTGTTCACACCGGACGGCACCACTTCGGCCACACCGGGTCAGGTGAAGACGGTGCAGATCCGCAATGCGTCGGGCAAGGTACTGCTGGCCGCGGGCGTCTGAACGCACGAGGACGGCGCACCCCTGGCGGGTGCGCCGTCTTCGCTTCGCGCAGTGCCTATTTCGGCTCTGGCGGTGGCTATTTCAGCTGGTCTTGCGACGGAAGGCCGAGGTGGACCAGAAGTAGCCGACACCGCCCAGCAGTACACACCAGCCGATCGCGAGAATCCCGTTGTGCCCGATCTCGGTGCCCATCAACAGCCCGCGCAGGGTTTCGGTGATGGGGGTGAAGGGCTGGTATTCGGCGAACTGCTTCACCCCGGCGGGCATGGTGTCGGTGGGCACCAGACCGCTGCCGAGGAAGGGCAGCATGATGATCGGGGTCGGCATATTGCTGGCGCTCTCCGGATTCTGCGCGATCACGCCGAAACCCGCTCCGACCCAGCTCAATGCGAAGATGGTGAGCCCGAGCAGACCGAACGCGGCCAGCCATTCCAGTACGCCCGCGTCATGGGAGCGGAAGCCGAGCGCCAGCGCCACCACGGTCAGCACGCCGATGCCCGCCAGGCCCTGTAGCAGGCTGCCGAGCACGGTGCCGGTCAGCACCGACGAGTGCGAGATATGCATGGTGCGAAAGCGATTCACGATGCCCTTGGTCATATCCGAGCAGACCGAGACCGCGATGCCCGCGACCATGTACGCGGGAATGATGAGCATCATGCCGGGCGTCAGATACTCGATGTACTTCTGACCACCGGTCGCGCCCTTCAGCGCGCCGCCGAAAATGTAGTTGAACATGAGCAGCATGACGATCGGCATGATCAGCAGGCTGACCGTCATGGCGGGATAACGCTTGGCGTGCACCAGATTCCGGCGCAGCATGGTCTTGGAGTCGGCGATGGTCATGGCCATGGTGGTCATCGGGCGTTTTCCTTATCGGTCGAGTGGCCGCCGGTGAGGGCGAGAAAGACGTCATCCAGATCGGGCGTGTGCACCGACAGGCCCGCGGGTTCGATGCGCGCGGCATCGAGGCGGTCGATCACCTCGCGCACCGAGCGCACGCCGCCGTCACTCGGCACGGCGAGCGTGAGATCACCGTTGACCTGCGAGGCATCACCCAGAACGGCTGCGGCGGCGGCGAGTTCGGCACGATCGTGGAAATCGAGCCGGACGTAGCCGCCCGGCACCCGGCGCTTGAGTTGATCGGGTGTGCCCTCGGCGACCAGTCGCCCCTGATGCAGTACCGCGATGCGGTCCGCGAGTTGATCGGCCTCCTCCAGATACTGCGTGGTGAGGAAGATGGTGACCCCACCCGCGACCAGTTCGCGAATGATGTCCCACATGGAGCGGCGGCTGCGCGGATCCAGGCCGGTGGTGGGCTCGTCCAGGAAGATGATGCGCGGATTCCCGACCAGCGTCATGGCCAGATCCAGGCGGCGGGTCATACCGCCGGAGTAGCTGGACGCGACCTTGTCCGCGGCGTCCACCAGATCGAACTTCTCCAGCAGATCCGCTGCGATGCGGCGGCTTTCGGCGCGCGGCAGATGGTGCAGGTCACCCATGAGGTGCAGGTTCTCCCGGCCGGTGAGCAGTTCGTCGACGGCGGAGAACTGTCCGGTGACGCCGATGGCCGAGCGCACCTCATCCGGCTGGGTCGCGAGATCGTAACCGCCGACGCTGATTTCGCCGCCGTCGGATTTGATGAGGGTGGACAGGATCTGCACGGTGGTGGTCTTGCCCGCGCCGTTCGGGCCGAGCAGGGAGAAGATGCTGCCCTGCGGGACGGTGAAGTCGATGCGGTCCAGGACTATCTGTTCACCGAAGGATTTGCACAGGCCGGTGACCGCTATCGCCGGGGGGCGGTGGTCGTTCATGGGTGTCCCTCTCATCAATGGGTATGCATGAATGCATGCGTCGGGTGAGCCGTGTCCGCCGAGGCGTGCGGACAAAGCGGGTTATTCAGTTGTGCGGCAGTACTTTTGGGCTAGCCGACGATCAGATGTCGAGTTCTTCGATATTCGAGTGATCGGAGGCGTCGACCACGCGGGCGTAGAGGCGGTCCGGGATCTTGCCCTTCAGGTCATCGATGGATTCGACGACCTCGAAATCGAAATCGCCCCAATCCTGTTCGCCGACACCGAGGAAGCGCCGCCACTGCTTCCAATCCTTGAGGATGTTGGTGTCGGCCGGGAATTCGCTCCAGTTGGAGAAGTGGCTGTGCACCGCGTACGCGCCCTTGCGTGTGCGGTACACCCGGATGTCTTCGATGCGCTCGTTGCCCACCTGGTGCCATTCGGTCAGCAGGACGCCGGAGAAGCGGATCTGCCGGACTCCGTCCTTGCCGACCTTGAGGACTACCTCGTCGTAGCCCTGTTGGCGGCCTTCCTCGATTTCGATGAAACGCCGCAGCGCCGTCACGATCGCCCCCGACAGATTTCCCCCCACCAGCTCTTGCGCGCGCTGAAACAGCTTGAGGTCCTCATCGGATACGTAGATCGTCTTGTTCGGCATGAGCCAACTATACGTAGACGTATACATACATTGCAAGCCCCACTCCAGAGACCCTTCGGGGCTTCGCCCCCGAACCCCCGAAGGGCCGGACGCGGCATCTGATTGAACCGGCAACAGCTCGGTCTCGTATCTCGGGTAACAGACTCGGGACTCCGGTGTCAGGCACCGAAAGGAGCCGCCTCATGCACAACGGAACACGGGTCGTGGACTACCTGGTCAGAGCGGTCTCCGAGGTTGGCGTGCGGCATTTCTTCGGGGTGGACGGCGCGAACATCGAGGATCTCTACGACGCGGCTTTCGATCATCGCGAGTTGGTGACGGCCGTTGTGGCCAAGCATGAGTTCGCGGCGGCGACCATGGCGGACGGGTACGCGCGGTCCACGTCCGGATTCGGGGTGGTGTGCGCGACGTCCGGGGGCGGGGCCGTGAATCTGGTGGCCGGGCTCGCCGAATCGTTCGCGTCCCGGGTTCCGGTGCTCGCGCTGATCGGGCAGCCGCCGACCGTTCTGGAGGGCAAGGGCGCCTTTCAGGACACGAGCGGGCGGGCCGGCGCGTTCGACGCGGTCCGGCTGTTCACGCCGATCTCGCACTACTGTGCGCGCGTCGAAGCCGCCGCCGACCTGCCCGCTCACCTGACCCGCGCGTGCCACGCCCTGAATCAGGGCGGACCGGCGGTGTTATTGCTGCCCAAGGATGTACAACAGGCCGAATTGACCGCCGCGGAGTTCACCCCGCCCGAGCCCGCGTACCGGCGCGATACGGCCAGCCTGCGCCGGGTGCTGGACACCATCACCGCCGCCCGGAAGCTGGGCAAGGTGGTCATCATCGCCGGTGATCAGGTCGCTCGCGATGACGCGCGCCCGGAACTGGCCCGGCTGGCCACGCTGCTGGACGCCGCGGTGGGGGTGGCCCCGGACGCCAAGGACGTCTATCACCACGGCGATCCCGGATTCTGCGGCATCGCGGGGAGTATGGGCCACCCCGAGCTCATCGACGCGCTGCAGCGCGCCACGCTCTGCCTGCTCATCGGCACCCGCATGCCGGTCACCGCACGGGCGGGGCTGGAAGGTCCGCTGGCTGAGGTGCCGCTCGCGAGCATCGGGGCCGAGGTGCCGTTCCTGTCGGCGATTCACGCTCGCAGCACCGATCTGGCACTGACCCTGGCGGAGCTGCGCGGCGAATTATCCACACCCGCACCGATTTCCATCCTCCGGCCGTTCACCACCCCCGCTGTGGACAACACACCGCAGGTTGTGGAAACCGGGATGCTCACACCGTTGGAGGTACCGCCGTCCGACGGTCCGGGCCTGCGCTATCGCGAGGTGGTCGAAACCATCAACGCCGCACTTCCCGAGGGTGCGGACGTCTTCGCCGATGCCGGGAACACCGGTGCGGCGGTGGTGCATCACCTGCGATTGCCGCGGGACGGACGCTTCACGGTCGCCCTGGGGATGGGCGGTATGGGCTATGCCTTCGGCGCGGGTATCGGCTCGGCGTTCGCCCGGCACGAGCGCGCGGACGGAAGCACCCGGCGCACCTTCGTCATCGCCGGTGACGGTGCGTTCTTCATGCACGGCATGGAGATTCACACCGCGATCGAACATCGGCTGCCGATCACCTTCATCGTCTTCAACAACAACGCACATGCCATGTGCATAAGTCGCGAACAGCTGTACTACGGGGATCGCTACAGCTTCAACAGATTTCGGCCGGCGTATCCGGGCGCCGGTCTGTCCGCCATGTTCCCGGATCTGTGCACACACGCACCCATCACCCGGGCCGAGCTCGCCGAATCCCTTCGGCATTGCGTCGGCAGTTCCGGGCCGTCGTTCATCGCCGTCGACTGCGATCCCGACGAAATCCCGCCCTTCACGCCGTTTTTGACGGCTCCGAGGAGGTAATCGTGACCACCAGCGCCCTGCCCGCACTCAGCGATATCCCCGAGGGGGTGGTGCCCGGACTGCTGCGTATCGAGAATTCCGATCGCGAGGCCACCACACCCGTCATTCTGGAGATGCTCCGGTCGGTGTATCCGCACGACCAGATCTTCGGCGACTACTGCCCGGTCCAGGGCTATATCGACGCCCCGCCCCGGGATCTGTACGAATACCTCGCCGACACAAGGTCTTTGGAGGAGTGGACGTACAGCCTGCGCGGTTTCACCGAAACCGCGGAACCCGGGCTGTGGGAATCGTATGACCGGCTCGGCCCCAATACCAAGATCTACACCCGCACGGTCGCCAATCCCGATGCCATGACGGTGGATTACCACTGCGCCTGGGATCAGGGCGAGCACCTGTGGATGATCTATCTGATGCGGGTGGTGGACGCGCAATTGGTGTTCGACAAGCCCGGTTCGGTGGTGCTGTGGACGAACTGCCATCACCCGTTCTACGACCGGAATCCGTACCAGGACAAGGCGCCCGAGGGCCGCAAGGTGTGGGTCGGCGATTTCTGGGAGATGTTCTCCGCCGGGCATCAGCTGGAACTGGACAATCTCAAGGCGATTGCCGAGTACCGCGCCTCGCACGGATTGCCCATCACCCCCGACTGGATGAAATAGGCAGGCGCGTCATGGATTTCACGGACCCCCGTCTCACGACCCCGCCCCCGGTCAGCCTGGTCGACGTGGCCAGCTATCTGCCGGGCGAGCCGGTCGGGACCGAATACTTCACGCAGTTCTCCCGCTCGGAACGAATGGCCAAGAACGTCATGTTCCGCGCCCCGAAGGGACGGCATCACAAGGGCCGCGACGAAACCGTGGTCGATATGGTGGAGCGGGCCGTCGCACCGCTCATCGAACGCCATGGGGTGCAAGAGCTTTCGAATATCGACATCCTGCTCACGCACACCCAGCTGCCGGACAATCCGGTGCTCGGCGCGGGCGGTGAGGTGGCGCGACGGCTGAATATGAACCCGCGCTATGTATTCGATGTGCACAATGGCGGCTGCGCGGCCTTCGTGCACATGATGTGGCTGGCCCGCACCATCATGCAGACCACCGACGCGCGCACCGCGCTCATCGTCGCCACCCAGAATTGCGCGGGACCGGTATTCACCCAGCCCGAGATCCGCAAGCTCGCACAGGCTCCCGTACCCGGTGACGGTTGCGGCGTCGGATTGCTGGTGAAGAACGCCAGCGCGCCGATTCTCGATATCGAATGCCGCACCTACCCCGAATTCGCCGGGGATATGGAATTCACCACCGGCTCGGACCGCAAATACTGGGAACCCGGCGAGGGCGAGGGCTGCGTCAGCTTCACCGAATCCAAGGTGGCCAAGGTATTCGCGCGCGGCAACCGCCTGGTCCCGGAGGTGGCGCACGAGGTGTGCAAGCGCATCGGGGTGAAGAGCCAGGATATCGACACCCTGGTCACCAATCAGCCGAACCGGCTCTTCCTGCGCAATTGGCATGATGCGCTGGAACTGCCCGCCGAACGCCATCCGGACACCTTCGATCAGTGCGGAAACCTTTTCGCCGCGGGCATTCCCGTCACCCTCGACACCGAGAACGAGGCGGGACGGCTGCGCAACGGGTCGGTGGTCTTGCTGTCGGCCTTCGCGCACGCGGGAGATTTCGCGGGCGCGGCGGCGGTGCGCTGGGGCGCGGCGCGATGAGTGCGCCCCTGGAGCAGTACCGCTTCGAAACCGTTCGCTTCGACCTGAGTTTGAGCGAAAACCCCTTCACGCCACTGCCTTCGGTGCTGCGGGCGGTGGATGACTCTCTGGTGCAGGCGAATCGGTATCCGGAGTTCCTGCCGCACCGGTTGCCATCGATCATCGCCGACCATATCGGGGTGGATCCCGGCCAGGTGGTGGTCGGTTCGGGCGCGACCGGGGTGGCCATGCAGATCATGCAGACCCTGCCGAAACCCGGTGCTCGATTCGTTTTCGCCACACCGACTTTCGACGGATATCCGATCATGAGCGGTATGGTCGGGCTGCGCTCGCAACCGGTTGCCCTGGACGGTCACGGCCGTCAGGACCTGTGGGCCATGGCGCGGATGATCAACGCGGACACCGGACTGGTGGCGGTGTGCCGCCCGCACAATCCGACCGGGACCGTCATCTCGGCGAGCGAGTTGAAGGCTTTCCTGTGCACGGTTCCGGCCACCGTGCCGATCATCCTGGACGAGGCGTATATCGAATTCCTCGGTGCGGCGGACGCGCTGGACGCCGTGGAGTTGGTTCGGCGGCATCCGAACGTGCTGGTGCTGCGCACCTTCTCGAAGGCGTACGGGCTGGCCGGGCTGCGCATCGGATACGCGTTCGGAGCACCGGCGCTGGTGCGGCGGGTGCGGCGGCTGCAATTGCCGTTCGGGGTGCAATCGGCGGCGGTGGCGGCGGTGACCGCCTCGTACGCGGCCGAGGCCGAACTCGGCGAGCGCATCCTGCGCATCACCACCGAACGGGAAGTGCTGCGAACAGCACTGCGGCGCAACGGTATTCGAGTGCCGCGCAGTAGCGCGAACTTCCTCTATCTGCCCGGGCGCGAGGTGGCCCCGGCATTGGCGCGCGCCGGAATTGTGGCCAAACGCTATCCGGACGGCAGCGCCCGCATCGCGGTCGGTGATCCGGTCGCGGGCCGCGCGGTGCTGCGCGCACTCGCCGCCCGCCCGTCCACCGGTGCGCGACCGCTGCGCCGCGACGACAGCCGGGTGCTCTCGCTCACGGTGCGGTCCGAGCCCAGCGTTGCGCGAGCGCCGCACAGGTGATCAGCTGCACCTGATGGAAGATCATCAGCGGCAGCACGATCAGGCCGATGGGGTGACCGGCGAACAGCACGGTCGCCATCGGCAGGCCGGTGGCCAGTGACTTCTTCGAACCGCAGAACACCACCACGATCCGATCGCCGCGATCGAAGTGCGTGGCCCGGCCCAGCGCGGAGGTCACGCCGAGCACGATCGCCAGCAGCGCGCACAGCACCACCACCAGCAGCAGAATCCGCCACGGCGACATGGCATGCCAGATGCCCTCCACCATGCCCGCGCTGAACGCGCTGTAGACCACCAGCAGGATGGAACCGCGGTCCACCAGTTTGGTCGGCTCGGCGTAGCGGGACAGGAAACCCTTCACCTTCGGGCGGATCAACTGGCCGACGCAGAACGGGACCAGCAGCTGCAACACGATGTCCAGCACCGAGGACAGGTCGACCCGGGCCTGCCCGGTGGTGTTCATCAATAGGATCACCAGTGCGGGCGTGAGGAATACGCCCAGCAGATTCGACAGCGTGGCGCTCACGATCGCGCCCGCCACATTGCCCTTGGCGATCGAGGTGAACGCGATCGAGGACTGCACCGTGGACGGCACCAGGCACAGGAACAGCAGACCGGTGTACAGATCCTCGGTCAGGATGTGCGGCACCAGCACCCGCGCGGCAACGCCGAGAATCGGGAAGAGCACGAAGGTGCAGGCCAGCACGGTGAGGTGCAGTCGCCAGTGCTTGAGGCCGGTGAGCGCCTCCTGCGAGGACAGGCGCGCGCCGTACAGCAGGAACAGCAATGCGATGGCAATCTTCGTCAGCCAGCTCACGATATCGGCGGCATCGCCCCTGGCCGGGAAGATGCTGGCCAGACCGACGACCGCGAGAATCGACAGAATGAACCCGTCGATGTAGAACTTGCTGAGAAATCGCACCGAATCAGGCTAATCACCCGATATCCGAGTTATTAACACCGCACCCGGACGGCAGCGATACTTGTGATGATCGACTGACCAGACTTCTCGAGGGTGGGGAATCGCCATGGTCCCTTGGACCACACTGGCCGCGGCCGCGCGCCCGGCCGCCGATACGTGGGGAATCTCCGGCCCGGCCTTCCTGGCCGCGTACGCGCTGCTGGGATTCGCGGCCGTCCTGTACGGATTCACGCGGCGCGCCAGCGTCATTCGTGCCGATCACTCACGCGCGCACCTGGCCAACGCGCTGACACCGACCGAAACCGCCATGCTCTTCGACGACCAGCGACCGGTGCTCGCCGGGCTCGCACAATTGCGCGGCTACCACCTGATCGATTCCAGCGGACAGCCCACCCGCTCCCCCACCGACACCGAAACCCGTGCGCTGGATCCGGTCTCGCGCACCATGCACCAGTACCTGCTGAGCGCGGATCAGCGGCAGCGGCATGTCATCCACCTGGCGGGCGCGACCCGCGCACCGATCACCTCATTGCGCGCGGTCCTGACCGATCGGGGCTATCTGATCGGCGGTGAACAGCGCAAATCCCTGCTGCTGGCCGCACTTCCGCTGTGGGCGCTGCTGGTGCTGGGCATCGTGCGAGTCATCGCGGGCATCGCGAACAACCACCCCATCGGATACCTCGCCCTGCTGATCATCGTGGTGGCGATCTGCGCGTTCCTGGTGCAGCGCGCCCCGCGCCTGACCCGCGCCGGCCGCGCCGCCAAACAGGAATCGATGCGGCGCAACGGACATCTGCGCCCCGCCAACGCCCCCGCCTACTCCGCCTACGGCCCCGACAGCGCCGCCCTGGCCGCCGCGCTGTTCGGCGCGGGCGTCCTCTGGAGCCTCGACCCCGGACTGGCGGGAGCCACCGGAGCCCTCGCCTCCGGCGGTATCAGCGGCTCCGGCGGCAGCTGCTCCAGCTCCAGCGGCGACAGCGGTGGCGGTGGCGATTCGGGCAGCAGCTGCGGCAGCAGTTGCGGCGGAGGTGGCTGCGGCGGCGGGTGCGGCGGATGACCACCCCGCTGCCCGCGGGGACGATCGGGATCGGGTGGAGGCGCGAAATCTGCGGCATGATCGCGGCACTCGATGGCATCGGGTTCTGCGAGGTCATCGCGGAATCGCTGGTGAGCGCGGGGGCGGACCGGCCGCGATGGCGTCGCGTTCGTGGAACTCGGGGAGCGATTGCCGTACCCGAGGAACTCGCCGCACTGATCGCGCGGGGTATACCCGCAGTGCCGCATGGGATTTCGCTGTCGCTCGGCGGGGCGGAGGCTGTGGATGAACGGCGGGTCGCGCATCTCGCGGAGTGTGCGCGGGCACTGGGTTCACCGCTGGTGAGCGAGCACATCGCGTTCGTGCGCGCGGACGGGGTGGAGGCCGGGCATCTGCTGCCGGTGCCGCGCACCCGCGAAGCGCTGAACGCATTGGCGCGCAATATCTCCCGGACGCAGGCCGAACTCGACGTGCCGCTCGCGGTGGAGAATATCGCCGCGCTGTTCGAATGGCCGGACGCGGAATTCACCGAGGCGGAGTTCCTCCGGGAGTTGGTGGAGCGCACCGGCGTCTACCTGCTCATCGATATCGCCAACCTGTATGCCAACGCGCGCAACACTTCTCGCGATCCACTGACGGAATTGCTGCGACTGCCGACCGAACGCCTCGCCTACTGCCATATCGCGGGCGGTCACGAGGTCGGCGGCCGCTATCACGACACCCACGTGCACCCGGTCCCCGCCGAGGTGCTGGCGCTGGTGGCCGAATTCACCGCGAACCGCCAGGTCCCGCTGATGCTCGAACGCGACGGAAACTACCCGCCCGCAACCGAACTCATCGCCGAACTGAACGCGATCGCCACCGCCTCCGCCCGCCCGGCCATCACGTCGCGCCACGCGCTCCCGGCATGATCGAGCACCCGGAATCGGACGCCGCGGCTCCGGACAGCGGGACGATCGGTGAGACGACGCCCGGCACCCTCGCCGAGCGGCAGGCGGCACTGGTGCGGGCGCTGGTCGCGGGAGCGGCCACTCCCCCGGGGTTCGACGCGGGCGATATCTCAGCGGCGGCGCACGCGCTGCTGCACAAGCGGGCCGAGGAAGTGGCGCATCGCTTTCCGGTGCTGGCGCACAATTGCGGGCCGGAATTCACAGCGAGGTTCATGGCGTGGGCCCGGACTCGGCCCAAGGTCGGCACTGCCGCCGATGCCGCCGCGTTCGCGGCCGAGCTCGGGCTCGCTCCGCCACGCCGGAATTGGCGAGATCGACTGCGCCGCAATCACCGCTGACGTCGGCCGGCTTCGACGGGATGATCCGCCGGGTAAGCGATAGATGCACGGGTGCTAATGTCCGTACCTGTTTGCTGGATGTCCTGCCCATCTCGGAAAGGAAGTTCCATGTCACAGGTTCACACTGCTCATAGTGGACACGATCACGTCCACGGGCCAAGTTGCGGCCATGTTGCCATTCCGCATGGCGATCACGTCGACTACGCGCACGACGGGCATTTGCACCGGGCGCATGACGATCATTTCGATGAGTGCGAGCCCGCCGGGCACATCACGCATGACAGCCACGATCATGAGCACGGGCCGAACTGCGGGCATGTGGCGGTGCCGCACGGGGATCATGTGGATTACATCCACGACGGTCATCGGCATGCGGCGCACGCCGGGCATTACGACGATCACTGAGTCGCACGGGCGGTCGCGCGGTCGCGGCCGCCGGTGCGCGATCATTCGATGATGGCGTTCTTCGGACGAGATCCCGAGCGCGGTTTCCGGGTGAATGCGGCCCCGGCGACCGGCACCCGCAGCCGTGTCCTTGTTCGATTCACCTGTGCCGGTAGGGATTTCGTGCTCCGGCAGACGATCATCGCGCCGAATGGCCAGAGCGGCTGGCATTTTCACGACGGCACCCTGTTCGTGCTGGTGACCGGCGGGCCGCTGGATCATCCGGCAACCGATTGCGTACCGGTCGTCAAACCACCGTGGCGAATCTTCCGCGAGCCGAGCGGGGCGGGCCACGCACACCTGGCCCGCAATCCCGGACCGAAGCCGGTGCGGCTCACCGTGCTCTATGTGAACCCGGCGGGCAGTCCGCTCTCCCGCAGCATCCCGGCTCCGGAATGCGCGCACATCCCCGAACCGGGTGATACCGCTCACTGAGGCATGCTGGCCTGATGATCGAGGTACTCACCGTCGCGACGGAGCAGGAGCTGGCCGACGCGTACGCGATTCGCATGAAGGTGTTCGTCGCCGAGCAGGGTGTGCCGCCCGAACTCGAACTCGATGAGCTCGACGCGGTCGCGGATCATTTCCTGGCCCGGTTCGACGGGCAGCCGATGGGAGCGGGCCGTTTGCTGGTGCGGGAGGACGTCGGCCTGCTCGGCCGCCTGGCGGTACTGGCGGAATCGCGCGGCACCGGTCTGGGCGTGGCGCTGGTGCGGGCCATCGAGGAGCGGGCGCGCGAGCGCGGGTTGGTCGCGATCGAATTGCATTCGCAGACCCACGCGCAGGGATTCTATGAGCGACTCGGGTACCAGGCGTACGGCGAGATCGGCGATGACGCGGGCATCCCGCACATCTGGATGCGCAAGAACCTCGGCTAGTACCCGGAGATCAGTTGGCGGCGGGTTCGCAGGCGTCGCGCAGCGAGCAGGAACCGCACGCGCTGCCGCAGCCACCGGCCGGTTCCGCCGGGGCGGCCGCTTCGAGGGCCTTTTCGGCCGCGAGCGCGCCCGCACCGAGGGTGAAGAACGAGATGACCACGGCCAGCACCGCGATCAGCAGACCCGCGATGCCACCGCCGACCAGGGCGACCGCACCACCCGCGGCGAGCAGCAGCCCGGCCACGATCGAGGTGGGCGCGGCCACGCGATTGGCCAGCTTGAAGTTCTCCTCGGACTCGATCGCCTGCTCGGAGTGAATCCCGAAATAGCGGTTGCCGGGGAGCGTGCCGGTCAGTCCGAGCACTCCGGTGACCACGGCGACAGCCGACAGAACAAACAGAATCATCGCGACTACCAACACGGTGCTCAATTTACCTCCGCTTCGCTCCGGCAGGGCCCGCGGCCCGGCGCGTGCAGGGTTCTGACCCCTTTTGGGCGCTGGGGTGTGAACGCTTTACCCTGGTGAGCGACCTTATCGGGGATCGGCTAGGAATCAAGAAGGCAGGACCGTGCAGGACACTCGTGCAACCGACACACCCACCGCGGCCGCGGCTGGGGCCAGCGATGTGCCCGCGCACCGTTACAACGCCGAGCTGGCGGGCCGGGTAGAGCAGAAGTGGCAGCAAGCCTGGCAGGAGCGGGGCACGTTCTACGCTCCCAATCCGGTCGGCCCGCTGCAGGGTGAGACCCCGGCGGACAAGCTGTTCGTGCAGGACATGTTCCCGTACCCCTCGGGCGCGGGCCTGCATGTCGGGCATCCGCTGGGCTATATCGCCACCGATGTGTTCGCGCGCTTCCACCGCATGCGCGGCCGGAATGTGCTGCACGCCCTGGGCTATGACGCCTTCGGCCTGCCCGCCGAGCAGTACGCGGTGCAGACCGGCGCGCATCCGCGGGTCACCACCGAATCCAATATCGCGAATATGCAGCGTCAGCTGGATCGCCTGGGCCTGGGCCATGATCGCCGCCGCTCGTTCGCGACCACCGATCCCGAGTACTACAAATGGACGCAGTGGATCTTCCTGCGCATCTACAACGCCTGGTACGACACGGGTCTGGGCCGGGCCCGCCCGATCGCCGAGCTGATCGCCGAATTCGAGGCCGGTAAGCGCGTCATCAACGGTGACGACCGCTCCTGGAACGAGCTGTCCCCGTCCGAGCGCAATGCCCTGATCGACTCGTATCGCCTGGTGTACCAGACCGATTCGATGGTCAACTGGTGCCCGGGTCTGGGCACCGTGCTGTCCAATGAAGAGGTCACCGCCGACGGCCGCTCCGAGCGCGGTAATTTCCCGGTGTTCCGTAAGCGCCTGTGGCAGTGGATGATGCGCATCACCGCCTATTCCGATCGCCTGGTCGACGACCTGGACAATCTGGATTGGCCGGAGAACGTCAAGTCCATGCAGCGCAACTGGATCGGCCGCTCGCGGGGCGCGCAGGTCAAGTTCGAGGCGGGCTCGGATGTCATCGAGGTGTTCACCACCCGCCCGGACACGCTGTTCGGCGCGACCTACGTGGTGCTGGCCCCCGAACACGAACTGGTCGACCGGCTGACCGAGGCCACCTGGCCGTCCGGCACCGATGCCCGCTGGACCTTCGGCGGCTCGGACACTCCGGCGGAAGCCGTTGCGGGATACCGCAAGTCGATCGCCGCGAAGTCCGATCTGGAGCGCCAGGAGAGCAAGGAGAAGACCGGCGTCTTCCTGGGCTCCTACGCCACCAACCCGGTGAACGGCGCACGCGTACCGGTCTTCATCGCCGACTACGTGCTGAGCGGTTACGGCACCGGCGCGATCATGGCCGTCCCCGGCCACGATCCACGCGACTGGGAATTCGCCTCCGCCTTCGGCCTGCCCATCGTGGAAGTCGTTGCGGGCGGCGATATCTCGGAGGCCGCGTACGCCGGTGAGGGCACCCTGGTGAACTCCGGTTACCTGGACGGCCTGGAGATCGAAGCCGCCAAGGCGCGCGTCATCGGCGAACTGGAGGCCAACGGCCACGGTAAGGGCACCATCCAGTACAAGCTGCGGGACTGGCTGTTCGCCCGCCAGCGCTACTGGGGTGAGCCCTTCCCGATCGTCTACGACGAGGACGGCGCGGCGCACGCGCTGCCGGAATCCATGCTGCCGGTGCTGCTGCCGGAGATGGAGGACTTCGCCCCCGTCACCTTCGATCCGGACGACGCGAATTCCGAACCGTCCCCGCCGCTGGCCAAGGCCACCGAATGGGTGAATGTCACGCTGGATCTGGGCGACGGCCCCAAGCAGTACCGCCGCGATACCAATGTCATGCCCAACTGGGCGGGCAGTTCCTGGTATCAGCTGCGCTATGCCGATCCGACCAACTCGGAGGTGTTCTGCGCCAAGGAGAATGAGCAGTACTGGCTGGGTCCGCGCACCGCCGAGCACGGCGCGAACGATCCGGGCGGCGTCGATCTGTACATCGGTGGCGTGGAGCACGCGGTGCTGCATCTGCTGTACGCGCGCTTCTGGCAGAAGGTGCTGTTCGATCTGGGCGATGTGTCCAGCTATGAGCCGTACCGCCGCCTGTTCAACCAGGGCTATATCCAGGGCTTCGCCTACACCGATGAGCGCGGCGCGTATGTGCCCGCCGCCGAGATCACCGAGCGGGACGGAAAGTTCTTCTGGACCAACGCTTCCGGTGTGGAGATCGAGGTCTTCCAGGAGTACGGCAAGATCGGCAAATCGCTGAAGAACGCCGTCTCCCCGGATGAGATGTACGAGGCGTACGGCGCGGACACCTTCCGCTTCTACGAGATGTCCATGGGCCCGCTGGACGCCTCGCGCCCCTGGTCCACCAAGGATGTCGTCGGCGCGCAGCGTTTCCTGCAGCGGGTGTGGCGACTGGTGGTGGACGAGGAGACCGGTGCGATCCGCGTCACCGAGGACGAACCGTCGAACGAGGCCCTGCGCCTGGTGCACAAGACGATCGCGGGCGTCGACGACGACTACGCCAACCTGCGGGACAACACCGCGGGCGCGAAGCTGATCGAGCTGACGAACTATCTGACCAAGAACTTCGGCGACGGCGCACCCCGCGCCCTGGTCGAACCGCTGGTGCTGATGCTGGCCCCGATGTCCCCGCATATCGCCGAGGAACTGTGGGAACGCCTGGGCCACACCGCATCCCTGGCGCACGGCCCGTTCCCGATCGCGGATCCGGCTCTGCTGGTGGAGGATTCGGTCGAGTACCCGATCCAGGTCAACGGCAAGGTCCGCAGTCGCGTCAGCGTCCCGGCCGATGCCGATCAGGCCGCGGTGCAGGCGGCGGCGCTGGCGGACGAGAAGATCGCCGAGCTGCTGGGCGGTAAGGATCCGCGCAAGATCATCGTGGTGCCCGGCCGACTGGTGAATATCGTCGCCTGAGCCGACGTCCGGAGAGGGCAGGCCCGCGGGCCGCGGTTTCGAACCCGGATCAGAGTTCGAACCGCACCGGCGGGTCGGCCATCAGTTCCACGATCGGCCGATCCGGGTCGACGGCATAACCGCGGCTGCGGGCGAGTCCGTCGAAGAGCATCCAGATCGAATCCGCCAGCAGGCGGGTCAATTCCGTCGCGTCCAGATCGTCCGGCCGGGTGTCGAGCCAGCGCGTCACGCCGCCGTCCACCAGTGAGACGATGGCGAACGCCGCCGGATCGATGCCCGGATGGTGCTGGTCCACCACACTCGCGGCCATGGTGAACAGCTGTGCGACGCGCAGCGCGATGGCGGCCTTGGTGCCGACGACCACCGCCTTGCCCGCCGGGTCCGCGCTGCCCGGACCGCGTTCGATCCACTCGTGCAGGCGCGCGTGCACCGCCACCCACCGCACATAGGTGTCGACAATGCGGAAGATGGTGTCGCGCAGGCTTTCCGCCGGATCGAAGTCCGGCATCATCTGATCGACAACGCCTTCCACCGCGAATTCGCGGGTCTTGGCGTCCAGGTCGCCGCGATCACCGAAATGCCGGTAGACCACCGAGCGCTTCACGCCCGCACGGTCCGCGATCAGTTGCAGCGGTATTTCCGCACCGGGCTCGGATTCCTCGATGAGCTCGATATACGCGGCGATGATGGCACGACGGCGCTCGGTATTGTGATCGCCCCAGCGACCGCCCGTGACCTCCGCCCTGTCCGCTGCCATGCGGACAAGCATCCCATTGCGAACCGGTCAGCCGAGCACCAGGACGTCATTGAGCGTGACCGTGCGCAGACCGCGTTCCCGGATGATGTCGTTCAGTTGATCGAAGACATGGGTGACGGCCGGCCGATTGGCGTGCCCGATCACGATGGATTGCGCGCGGAACCACTGCCGGGCCGCGGTGAGCACCATATCCTCGTTGATCACCGTATTGGTGTCGTTGAGATTGCCGTACCACATGGTCGGCACCGCATAGCCGGAGTCGGCGGCCACCTGATCGACCAGGCCGTTGTGCCGGCCGAACGGCGGGCGGTAGAACGGCGTGCCGTCGGTGCCGAAGGTGTTCCACAGGAACGTCTTCGCGCGTTCGATCTGATCGGAGATGGCCCCGGCGGACAACCGGGTCAGATCCGGATGATCCCAGGTGTGATTGCCGAGCTGGATCTGTCCCGAATCCACCAGCGGGCGCAGCGCGTCCCGGTGCACCAGCCAGGAGTCGTAGTACGCGGTCACGAAGAAGGTCATGCGAATGCCGGTGCGGCGGGCGAATTCGAGGAAGGCGCCGACGGTTTCGACGCTCGCGCCGTCATCGATGGTGAGCGCCATATTGTTTCCGTCACCGGGGAGCGCGGTGATCGTGCCCGGGCCGATCGTGGCACGCGGCGTCAGCGGCGGAATCGTGGTGCCCGGCAGCATATTCGGCGGGATGAGCCCGGACGAACCGTTGTCGAACGGGAAGTCGGCGTTCGCCTCGCCCGTCTCCAGCAGGGTCGCGGCGGTGCCCGCCGCCAGCAGCGTCAGCAGTCGTCGTCTATCCATGTCGAACCTTCTTCACTAGCAAACGGCATCTGGAGAGGACACCGGAAAATCCACGCCCCCGGGCGATTACGCCCCTAGTGCGATAGCGCCAATACGTCGTTCAACGTGACCATGGCGAGGTTGCGTTCCCGGATGATCTCGACCAGCTGGTCGAAGCAGTGCGTCACGGGCGGGTGGTTGGCGTGCCCGATGACGATGGTCTGCGGCGTGAAATACTTTCGCGCGCATTCCATCAGGTAGTCCTCGGTGATCAGGCCGGAGTCCGAGATCGAGCCGTACCACATGGTGGGCACGGTGTAGCCGAGGTCGCCCGCGACCTTGTCGACGGTGCCGTTGTGGCGGCCGAACGGCGGCCGGTAGAAGGGGGTGCCGTCGACGCCGAAGGTATTGCGCAGGAACGTTTTCGCCTGATCCAGCTGTGATGAGACGGCGCTCGCGGACAACGTGGTCAGATCCGGATGGTTCCAGGTGTGGTTGCCCAGCTGGATCTGGCCCGAATCCACCAGCGGCCGTAGCGCGTCCTTGTGCAGGCTCCAGGAGTCGTAATACGCGGTGACGAAGAAGGTGAAGCGGGCGCCGGTGCGCTTGGCGAATTCGATGTACGCGCCGACCACCTCGGGGCTGGCGCCGTCGTCGACGGTGAGCGCCATGGCGTTGCCGTTACCCGGCAGACCGGTGATGGTGGTGCCGGGCGCGATCGGGGTCTTGGGTCCGGTGGGCCGGGCGGGGAGCAGGCGCGGTGTGGTGCCGGGCGGCTGCGTTCCACCCGCGGAGCCGGTGTCCAGGGGATCACCCTGTGCCTGGGTGCAGCCCGTGAGGGCGGCCGCCGTGCCCGCAGCGAGCAGCGTGAGCAGCCGTCTTCTGTCCATCGTGGTAGATCACTCCGAATTCCGGATCCGCATGCGGGATCGCCTCATCCCCGCGCCGGATTCGGGCGGTTCATCCGGTTATATCGACCGTCGATGAACTGAGCACCAATTCGGCGCGAAACGATTGGAATTCAGGGGGAACGTTAAGGCTGCTCTCAGCTGAAACGCCCGGTCAGCGCGGGATCGGGCGCAATACGATTTCGGTGGGATGCGCGTCACGCGGGGTCTCGACCGCATTGCGCACCGTCCACGCCACCGTCTCCGCTTTGAGAAATTCATTGGGCTCGTACGGCCGCTGCTCACCCGCCACCAGTTCGCGCTGCATATCGGTGTCGATGCGCCCGGGATGGATCGAGGTCACCCGCAATTCGGGCTCCTCCAGCCGCAGCGCGTCACCGAAGGCGCGCAGTGCGAACTTGCTCGCCGCGTACACACCCCAGCCCGGATTGGCGCGCAACCCCGCGCCGGAATTGATCAGCACCACGTGCCCGCGCGCGGCGCGCAACGCGGGCAGGGTCAGCCGGGTCAGTTCCGATACCGCTATCAGGTTGGCTTCCAACGTATTCCGCCACTGCGCAACGGACGAATCGGCTATTGTTCCCAGGTCGGCGACCCCGGCATTGTGCACCAGGACATCCAGCCGCTCGATCGACTCGGCCATGCGGGCCACCGCTTCGTAGTCGGTCAGCTGCACCGGCCACCCCGTGGCATCCGGCAATTCCTTCAAGATCGGTTCGAGCGCTTCCGGCGTGCGCGCACCCAGCAGCAGCCGGTGCGTCGGCGCGAGCGCGCGGGCGATGGCGGCGCCCAGGCCGCGGCTCGCTCCGGTGATCAACGCGGTCGGACGGTCACTGCCGGTGCTCGCGGAATTCGCCATGCTCTCACCGTAACCGGGCGCACGGCGCCGACGATGCGTTGGCTAGGCACAGAGGGCTCAAACACACGCGCGTTCGAAAATGTGAAAAGGCGAACAGAGTGCAATTCGGCGAACCGGCGTCCTCGGTAGACACATCGTCCTACGAGGAGGTGGATACCGCGCGTTACGGCGCGGACACAGCTCCTCGGAGACAGGCGGATACGGCGTCTCGCCGGGACGGGAACAGCACATCGCGCAGCGCCTCACGAACCGCCGAAGGCATGGCGTTTTTCGATGACACGCCGTTGCCCGAGCATCCGGTCCGGGACGGACATCGCGCATACCTGCGGGTTCCGTCGCAGAATAGGGCGATGACGCACTCGGGTTTCACGCCAACCCAGCTCGCGGCCCGCGCCGCCTACCTGCTGCGCGGCAATGACCTGGGGTCCATGACCACCGCCGCGCCGCGGCTGTATCCGCATATGTGGAGTTGGGACGCCGCGTTCGTCGCGGTGGGGCTGGCGCCGTTGAGTGTGGAGCGCGCGGTGCTGGAAATGGACACGCTGTTGTCGGCGCAGTGGCGCAACGGGATGATCCCGCACATCGTGTTCGCCAATGGGGTGGACGGATATTTTCCGGGACCGAGCCGGTGGGAATGCCGGCGCCTCGCGGCCGATGCCCCGGACGGACCCGATACTTCCGGAATCACCCAGCCGCCCGTGCATGCCATTGCGGTGCAACGGATTCTGGATCATTCCCGGCGGCACGGGCGTACCACCCGGGCGACCGCGGAGGAGTTCCTGCAGCGGCGCTGGCCGGATCTGATGCGCTGGCATCGCTGGCTGGCCTATGCGCGAGATCCCAAGCAGCACGGGCGAATCACGCTCTACCACGGGTGGGAATCCGGTATGGACAATTCGCCGCGCTGGGATCGCGCCTACGCGAATGTGATTCCGGGACCGGATCTTCCGCCGTACGAGCGGGAGGATCTGCACGTAGTCGGCGATCCGACGCAGCGGCCCAGCGATCGCGAATACGACCGGTACATGTGGCTGGTGGAGCAGATGCGCCGCTGCGGCTACGACGATTATCAACTGGCCTCGACAATGAGTTTCGCGGTCGAGGACGTATTCGTCACCGCCATCTTCGCGCTCGCCTGCGATGTGCTCGCCACCATCGGCGAGGACTACAAGCAGCCGAACGCCGATGTGCGCGAACTGCTGGAATGGGCCGATTACTTCCGATCGGGCGTGGTCGGCACCACGAATCCGCGCACCGGGGTGGCGCGCGATTTCGATGTGCGCGCGGATAAGTGGATCGAGACCGAAACCCTTGCCTCGTTCGCGCCACTGCTGTGCGGTGGGCTGCCGCGTGACGCCGAACGGCGACTGCTGCAACTGTTCGAGGGTCCGCGCTGGTGCGGGCATCCGGATCTGCGCTACGCGCTGCCGCCCTCCACCTCACCGGTGGCCCGGGATTTCCGGCCGCGCGAATACTGGCGCGGACCGGTGTGGCCGGTGATGAGCTGGCTGTTCTCCTGGGTGTTCGCCCGGCGCGGCTGGGCGGAACGATCGTTCATGCTGCGCGCGGAGGGACTGCGCCAGGCCAGCGACGGCAGCTTCGCCGAGTACTACGAACCGTTCACGGGCGAACCGCTGGGCAGCATGCAGCAGTCCTGGACCGCGGCGTCGGTACTGGACTGGCTCGGATGAATCGCTGAGATTCAGCTAACACTTGGACAACGTGCGGGCGAGTCGCTGTGTGGGGTGCGTAAGCCCACATAGCGTCCCCTGGCATGGTTCGACGAAGGAAGTTGGCACTGACCACTTTCGCGGTGGCCAGCATTCTCACGGCAATGTCGGCCGCCCCCGCGGCGGCCGATGCGGGCGGGCCGGATGTCTCGTCCTGGCAGCATCTCGACGGGCGCATGATCAATTGGTTCGAGGTGCGCGCCTCCGGCAATCACTTCGCCATGGTCAAGGCCACCGAGGGCGTCAACTATGTGAATCCGTACTTCGTGCCGGACAGCCTGCTCATGCGGGCCGCCGGGGTGGCGCGCGGGACCTACCATTACGCGCGCCCGAACCAGCTGCCCGAGGCGCAGGCCGCGCTGTACGCGGCCACCGTGCTGGGCCAGAACGGGCCGCTGGATCTGCCGCCGGTGCTCGATCTGGAGGATTCGGGCGGGCTGCCCGCACCGGCGCTCATCGACTGGACGCATCGGTATCTGAATACGGTGCAGGCGCTGACCGGCCGGGTGCCGATCATCTACACGTACCCGCGCTTCTGGCAGACCGCCATGGCCGACAGCAATGAATTCACCAGGTACCCGCTGTGGATCGCCGATTACCGCGGTAACGACGGCCCCGAGGTGCCCGGCGGCTGGCCGAACTGGACCTTCTGGCAGTACACCGATTCCGGCAATGTGCCCGGTATCGCCGGGGGCACCGATCTGAACGTATACAGCGGCGCCCAAGGCGATTTCGGCCGGTTCGCGAATATGCCGAGCTTCGGCAGCAGCTAGAGCACCTGCGAGAGGAACTGCTGCAGTCGCGGGGTCTGCGCCTGATCGAAAAGCGCTTCGGGCGTTCCGGTTTCGACGACCCTGCCGTGATCCATGAACACCACCTGATCCGATACCGAACGCGCGAAGCCCATTTCGTGCGTCACCACGATCATGGACATCCCGCCCTTGGCCAGATCGGCCATGAGCGCGAGCACGCCCTTCACCAGTTCCGGGTCCAGCGCCGAGGTCGCCTCGTCGAAGAACATGACCTGGGGTTTCATCGCCAGCGCGCGGGCGATGGCGACGCGCTGCTGCTGTCCGCCGGACAGGTTCGCGGGCCGGGAATCGGCCTTGCCCGCCAGCCCGACGGTCTCCAGCTGCTCCAGCGCGAGCGTGCGCGCCTGCTCCTTGGACAGCCCGTGCAGCTTCTGCGGGCCGAGCGCCACATTGTCCGCGACGGTCTTGTGCGGGAACAGGTTGAAGTGCTGGAACACCATGCCGATGCGGCGGCGCAACTGATCCGGATCATCCTTCAGCACGGATTTCCCATCCAGCAGGATGTCACCCTTGGTCGGCTCGTACAGCCGGTTCAGCACCCGCAGCAGCGTCGACTTACCCGAACCGGACGGGCCGATGACGGTGGTGGTCTTGCCCGCGTCGACGTGCACGTCCACCCCGCGCAGCACCTCGTTGCCGCCGAGCGTCACGTGCAGTCCGGTACCCGTGAGTGAGGCACTCATGCTCCACGCCCTTCCGTGATGACGGCCTGTTCGACCGGTTCGACCGTCTTCTCGGCGCGGCCGGTCCGCAGGCGGCCGTCGATGTAGTTCACCAGATGGGTCAGCGGCACCGTCAGCACCAGGTACATCAGGCCCGCCGCCACCAGCGGCGACAGATTTCCGGTCTGCGCGTTGAGGTCTCGGCCGACCGCGAACAATTCGCGTTGGGTGGCAAGGAGTCCCAGGAAGTAGATCAGGGAGGAATCCTTGATCAGCGCGATGAACTGATTCATGAGTGCGGGCAGCACCCGGCGCACACCCTGCGGAATCACCACCAGGGACATGGACTGCCGGTAGCCGAACCCGATGGCGCGGGCCGCTTCCAGCTGACCCGGCTCCACCGATTGGATGCCGGAGCGGAAGATCTCACCGATATACGCCGAGGACAGCAGCGCCAGCGCCACCACGCCCAGCCAGTACGGATTGTTGCCGGTGATGTTCTTGACCACCGGGCCGATGCCGAGGCCGATGATCAGGATGATCACCACGGCGGGCAGGCCGCGGAAGATATCGGTGTAAACCCGTGCGGGCCAGCGCAACCAGCGGGTGCGGGAGATGCCCGCCACCGCCAGCAGCATGCCGATCACGGTGCCCAGCGCACCCGAAACCAGCGCCAGGATCAGGGTATTCGGCAGACCGGTCTTGATCAGATCCGGAAAAGCCTTGCGGTACAGCGACCAGTCGAAGAACGTGTCCTTCAACTGCGCGAGCGTGGACTTCGGCTGCGCGGCGGTCTGCCCGGCATTGTCACCGGCGTGCTCGGCCGCGATCTTGGCGAAATCCGGGAGCTGCGGGGCGGCAACGGCTTTGGAGCCCGGCTTCCAGCCCGGCGGAATCTCGCGCGGCACCCAGTCCTCGTAGAGCTTCGCGTAGGTGCCGTCCGCGATCACCGCGTCCAGTCCGGCATTGAGCGCATCGGTGAGCGGCTGATTGTCCTTGCGCACCGCCCAGCCGGTGAAGTTGTTGAGGCTGAAGGTGTTCTGCACGATCGAGGCCGCGTCACCCGGCTTGATAATGCCGATGGCCTGCTGCGACGGGGCCACCCAGGCATCGATCTGCCCGGTCTTGAGATTCGCGTACGCGGTGTTGTAGTCGGGGAACTTCACCGGATCCAGGTGCAGTTCGTTCACCACGTACTCGTCCTGCACGGTGCCCTGCACCACGCCGATGCGGCTGCCCTTGTTCAGATCCGAAAAGCCCTTGATGGCACCGCCGTTCGGGGCGACCAGGGAGAAGTAGCCGAAATCGTAGCCGTTGGTGAAGCCGACCAGCTTGCGGCGGGCGTCGGTGGTGGTGATGCTCGACGACGCGGCGTCGAAGCGGCCATTGGCCACCTGCGCGAGCAGGCCCGCGAATTCGGTGCCGGTGAACTCCACCTGCAGGCCGATCTTGGCGGCGGCCGCGCGCAGCAGCTCATTGTCGAAACCGGTGAACGCGCCCTTGGAATTGAGGCAGATGCTCGGCGGGGCATCGGACAGCGTGCCGACGCTCAGCTTGCCCGGGGTGAGCAGGCCCAGCTTGGTGATATCGATGCGATCCAGCGGTTCGGTGGTCGCGGTCGTGTATTTATCCGAGTTCGGGGACTGCTGCCCCGACGCCAGATTGGTGGGTGCCGCGCTGGCCGCGGCCACGCCCGGCGGGGAACACAGATCCCCGCCGGAGGGTGCGGCGGCCGACGGTCCGGCACCGAGGGTGACCGCACCCAGGGTGACCAGCAACACCCCCGCCATCGACAGCATGCGAGGTCGGCGGCCGGACCGCCCGGACCTGGTCGTACGCAAGCAAACCATGACAAACCACCCTAGTGGGGGTGGCCGGTAAAACCAGACTTGCCATCAACGAGAGTCCAGGACCGCCCGTCGGCGGCGGGTCAGGCCGAGATGCTGTCGCGCCAGGCGATGGCCTGTTCGACGGTGCTCAGGTCGTAGTCCGGGCCGCCGACGCCGACGGTGAACAGGGTCGCGCCCTGCGCCACGAAATCGGGAGCCTTGTCCGCGCCCGGCCAATCCACCGACTTCTCGATGTTCGCCACCTCGGTGCCGACCTCGGCGCAATGCTCGGCGAGGATGCCGGACTTGCGCGTCAGCACGTCGAGATCGGCGAAGCTGTGCCAGATATCGGCGTACTGCGCGACCAGGCGCAGCGTCTTCTTCTCACCACCGCCGCCGATGAGGATCGGGATATCGCGCACCGGCTGCGGATTCAATTTGGCCAGGCGGTCGGTCAGCCGCGCCATATTCTCCTTGAGCAGCGCCAAACGGCTTCCGGCCGTGCCGAATTCGTAGCCGTACTGGTCATAGTCCTTCTGGAACCAGCCCGCGCCGATGCCGAGGATGAGCCGACCGTCACTGATGTGGTCGACGGTGCGCGCCATATCGGCGAGCAGTTCGGGATTGCGGTAGCCGCCGCCGGTGACGAGTGCGCCCAGCTCCACCCGTTCGGTCTGTTCGGCGACCGCGGCCAGCATCGTCCAGCATTCGAAGTGCGCGCCCTCGGGATCGCCGTACAGGGGATAGAAGTGATCCCAGTTGAAGACGATATCCACCCCGGCGTCCTCGGATCGGCGCACCGCGTCGCGAATCAATCCGTAGTTGGGGGCGTGCTGTGGTTGCAGCTGAACTCCGATACGAACCGGTCGGCTCACGTGGCTCTCCCTTTCGTGGAACTGGATTTTCGTACCGATTCCCGAGGCTACCGCCGTCCCGATCGGGCCGCCGCGCGAGCTCGCGGGAGAGATATCCCCGTCAAACACATGCAGACATTCGCATGTGTTGATGTTATCGTGGCAGGCATGAACGCGACGGCGAACGAACGGCGAACCGCAAACGGTGCCGACCGCCACTCGGCGGGCGACGGCGATCACGGGCACGGCCTGCTCGGACCACGCATGGAGATGGCCTTCGCCATCGGCTCCGGCGTCACCTATACCGGCGGCATGGTTGCCCGCTACCTCCTGGACACCCCACCGTGGATCGCGGCCACGCTGTTCGGGGCCACCTATCTGCTCGGCGGCTTCTTCACCGTGCGCACCGCGATCGATACCGTGCGGCGCGGGCGCTTCGAGGTCGACTTCCTCATGCTGATCGCGGCCGTCGGCGCGGCGGCGGTCGGCAAATGGGCCGAGGGCTCGGTGCTGCTGTTCCTGTTCAGCCTCGGCCACGCGCTCGAGGAATTCGCCATGAGCCGGGCCAAGCGCTCCGTCGAGGCGCTGGGCGAACTCGCGCCCCGCACCGCACTGGTGCGACGCGGGCCGGACAGCGTCGCCGAGATCGACGTCGAGGATCTGGAGATCGGCGATATCGTTGTGGTGCGGCCGAATTCGCGCCTCAGCGCGGACGGCATCGTAGTCACCGGGGTGAGCGCCATCGACGAATCCGCGGTCACCGGCGAGAGCATTCCGGTCGAGAAGCGGGCCGTGGACGATCCGGCCGCCGCGCTCACCAGCCGCACCCCGCTACCTGAATCACAGCGCGTTTTCGCGGGCACCCTGAACGGCTCCGGGGTGCTGGAGATCATGGTCACCAGCAAGTCCGCCGACAGCACCCTGGCGCGGGTGATCGCCATGGTGCGCGACGCCGACACCCAGAAGTCGCCGACACAGCGGTTCATCGACCGGTTCCAGGTGATCTACGTGCCCGCCGTCATTCTCGGCGTGCTCGCCGTAATCGGTTACGGCGCTGTCGTTCTCAGCGAACCGTTCGCGGACAGTTTCTATCGCGCCATGGTGGTGCTGGTCGCGGCCAGCCCCTGTGCGCTCGCCATCGCCACGCCCAGCGCCGTACTGGCCGGAGTCGCGCGCGCCGCACAGGCGGGCGTGCTCGCCAAGGGCGGCGGGCCGCTCGAATCGCTCGGCCGAGTGCGGTCCATGGCCTTCGACAAGACCGGGACGCTCACCTGGGGACAGCCCCGGGTCACCGATATCGAACCCGCGCGGGCGGAAATGCGCGATGACCTGATCGCCACCCTGTTCGCGGTCGAGTCGTTCAGCGATCACCCGCTCGCGAGTGCCATCACCCGCGACCTGAAACTGCTCGTGCCCGCCGAGACGGAAACCGATGCCACCCAGGTGAATTCGGTTACCGGGCGCGGGGTGACCGCGCTGGTCGACGGCAGTCCCACCGAAATCGGCAACCTCACCATGTTCGCCGAGATCGATCCGGACGGGGTGCCCGTCGCGATCGCCGAAACCGTCGACCGCCTGCACGCGACCGGACGCACCACCATGATCGTGCGACGCGGTGGCAGGTATCTCGGCGTGGTCGGCGTCATGGACACCCCGCGTGCCGAAGCGGCCGCGGTGCTGGAAAAGCTGCGCGCACTGGGCATTTCCGATCTGATCGTCATCTCCGGTGACAATCAGCGCGTCGCGGACGCGGTCGCCGACGGGCTCGGCCTGGACGCCGCACACGGTGGCCTGCTGCCCGAGGACAAGGTCGAGATGATCGGCCGCCTCAGTGCCAACGGCGGCACCGCCATGGTCGGTGACGGCGTCAACGACGCGCCCGCCATGGTCAACGCCTCGGTCGGAATCGCCATGGGCGCAAGCGGTTCCGCCGTCGCCCTGGAAACCGCCGATGTGGCGCTGATGACCGACGATATCGGCCGCCTCCCCTTCGCGGTCGCCCTGAGCCGCCGCACCGCCGCCATCATCCGCCAGAACCTGACCGTCGCCCTGATCATCGTCGCGGGCCTGGTCCCCGCCACCCTGATCGGCCTGCCCATCGGCCCGGCGGTCTTCATCCACGAGGGCTCCACCCTGTTCGTGGTGGCCAACGCCCTGCGGCTGCTCCGCTTCCAGCGCGGGGCCGAACATGAAGGCATCGAACACGAGTCCCGCCCGGGTGCGTAATCACGGCTCGGCAGGGCCGTTCACCGGCTGATATCGTGCCCAGGACCCGAGCCCCCGGCTCGGGTCCAACCCCTCTACTACGGATCGTCCGGCACGTTCCTGCCGGTGAAGGGATGCGTTTCGCATGGCTACGGTCACTTTCGACAAGGCCACCCGGTTGTACCCGGGCTCGGCCACACCCGCCGTCGACGAACTGAATCTGGAGATCGCCGATGGCGAATTCCTGGTGCTGGTCGGTCCGTCCGGCTGCGGTAAGTCCACCTCGCTGCGCATGCTCGCGGGGCTCGAGGAGGTGAGTGACGGACGCATCCTCATCGGGGATCGCGATGTCACGCACGCCGAGCCCAAGGAACGCGATATCGCCATGGTGTTCCAGAACTACGCGCTGTACCCGCATATGAGCGTCGCCGAGAATATGGGGTTCGCGCTCAAGATGGCCAAGGTCGCCAAGGAGGAGCGGCAGCAGCGTGTGCTGGAAGCCGCCAAACTGCTGGACCTGGAGCCGTACCTGGATCGCAAGCCCAAGGCGCTGTCCGGCGGTCAGCGCCAGCGCGTGGCCATGGGTCGCGCCATCGTGCGGCAGCCGCAGGTGTTCCTGATGGATGAGCCGCTGTCCAACCTGGACGCGAAACTGCGCGTGCAGACCCGCACCCAGATCGCGCAATTGCAGCGGCGGCTCGGCACCACCACCGTGTACGTCACGCACGATCAGGTCGAGGCCATGACCATGGGCGACCGGGTCGCGGTGCTCAAGGACGGGCTGCTGCAGCAGTGCGCGTCACCGCGCGATCTGTACCGCAATCCGGCGAATCTGTTCGTGGCCGGATTCATGGGATCGCCGGCCATGAACCTGTTCACGCTGCCGGTTCAGGACGGCGGGGTAACCCTGGGCGGGCATCGGCTCGAACTGCCGCGCACGGTCGCCGGGGCCACCGGGCCGAATATCGTCGTGGGCGTGCGGCCCGAGCATCTGGAACCGGTCGCGGACGGTCAGGGCATCGGCATGGAGGTCGATGTGGTCGAGGAGCTCGGCTCCGACGCGTACATCTACGGCCGCACCCTCGGCGACGGGGAAACCATTGTGGCGCGCGCGGATTGGCGCAATCCGCCCGCCAAGGGCGCGCGGCTGAGCCTGTCCACGGACGCGGAGCACATCTACTTCTTCGGTCCCGAAGACGGGCGTCGGCTGAACTGACGTCCGGCGTAACGACTGGCGTCGCACCGCATTACGCGGGGCGGCGCCATTTCTTGTTGACGCGGACACGCAGATTCTCCAGTGGCACTTCGTTTCCCGAGGCGGAGCGGATCTCGACGCGCACCGGTTCGCCGGTCGCGTCCTCCACTCGCTCCAGCGGCGGGGTGCCGTTCTGGAGGTACTCATCACCCCACTGCCACAGCGCGAGCACGGCGGGCAGTAGGTCCGAACCCATTGGGGTGAGCACGTATTCGTGCCGGGTGCGCTTACCCTCTTCCTGATACGGGCGCTTCTCCAGCAGTCCGGCATCGGTGAGTTTGCGCAGCGCGCTGGAGGCGGCCGCGTCGGTGATGCCGATGCGGGTGGCGAAACCGTCGAACCTGGTGACGCCGTAGTAGGCCTCGCGCAGGATGAGCATCGCCGACCGGGTGCCGACGATATCGAGGGCCTTGGCGATGGAGCACCCTTCGGGCTTCCACGCGCTCAGGTCCCTGAGCTTTCCTTCCAATACGACGGACATGGCGTACATCATACACATGCTGACTTGCCTCAACTATGGCCAGCTCGTAGCCTGGGTTTAGGGCAATGAAGCCAGCTCCTCCGAAAAGGAAAAGCCATGAGAGACGCAGTCATCGTCGAAGCGGTCCGTACGCCGGTCGGCAAGGGCAAGGCCAATGGCGCGCTGCACGGTCAGCATCCGGCCGACCTGTTCGCGCACAGCCTGCGCGAAGTGGTCCGGCGCAGCGGCATCGATACCGAACTCATCGACGACGTCATCGGCGGCGTCGTCACCGCCGTCGGCGAACAGGGCAGCAACCTCACCCGCCGCGCGGTCCTGGCCGCCGGATATCCCGAATCCGTGCCCGCCACCACCGTTGACCGGCAATGCGGCAGCAGCCAGCAGGCCATTCACTTCGCAGCGCAGGGCGTCATCGCCGGTGCGTACGACATCGTGGTCGCGGGCGGTGTGGAATCCATGAGCCGAGTGCCCATGGGCGCCAACCTGATCGGCGCGCAGGACATCGCGGGTGTCGGGTTCGCCGAACGCTATCCCGAGGGCCTGGTTCCGCAGGGCATCAGCGCCGAACTCATCGCCGCCAAGTGGGGACTCTCCCGCGCCCAGCTCGACGAATTCGCGCTCGGCAGCCACGAGAAGGCCGCTCGCGCAACCAAAGACGGCGCGTTCGACACCCAGCTCGCACCCTTGGCCGGACTCACCGCCGATGAGGGCATCCGCCTCGGCGGCAGCCTGGAAACCCTCGGCAACCTGCGCCCCGCCTTCTACAGCGAGGAGATGGCCGCCCGCTTCCCGCAGATCGGCTGGAATATCACCGCCGCCAACGCCAGCCAGATCAACGACGGCAGCTCCGCGGTGCTGATCATGACCAGCGAGCGTGCCGCCCAACTCGGCCTCACTCCCCTGGCCCGCCTGCACAGCTTCGCGGTAGCGGGCGACGATCCGCTGCTCATGCTGACCGCCGTGATTCCCGCGACCCGAAAGGTATTGCAGCGCAGCGGCCTGCGACTCTCCGATATCGACCTGTTCGAGGTGAACGAGGCCTTCTCCTCGGTGGTCCTGGCCTGGGCGCACGACACCGGCGCGGACCTGTCCAAGGTCAACGTCAACGGCGGCGCGATAGCCATCGGCCACCCGCTCGGCGCATCGGGCTCCCGAATCGCCACCACCCTCGTGCACGCCATGCACGACCGCGGCGCACGGTTCGGCCTGCAAACCATGTGCGAGGCGGGCGGCCTGGCCAACGCCACCATCTACGAACGCCTCTGACCCCGGAAGTCACAGGGACACCGCGACAATCGCGGTGAGCAACCCCAGCACCCACGATTCGATGAGCAGCGGGAAGGCCACCAGCGCGGTAGGCCACGCCCGCTGCCCCAACCGCACCGCCCGCTGCACCCACAGCGGAATCACCATGAGCGTCACCACAATCCCGAACCACCCCACGAAATAGGCGAACGGCAGAAACCGGTGCTCACCGGTCGCACCGACAAGCACCCGATAATCCGGCACGAACGCCGCCAGCACCCACCCCGCAACCACCGCCGCGAGATAAATCACCACGGCGGCAACAAGATCCACCGGCCGAACCGGCGGCCGCCACCACTCCGCCATACCTCCAGCATGCCGCGATTTGTCAGCCGACGGCGTTGCCGACCAGGACGTGGCCGATACCGCCGCAGATCGCGATGATCGGCAGCGCGGCCAGGGTCCACCACCAGGCCCGGCGACCGGTCATGGCGGCCACCGCCGCCAGCACCAGCGCGGCGACCAGGGCGAGGGACATACCGCCGCCACCGATCAGCAGACCCCACAGGGCCGAGGCTCCGGGGCGAATCGCGGTGCACTGCACCGAGAGATCCTTCTTGGCCGTACAGCGGTTGCGAATCAGGCCGAAGGCTTTTCCGAACAGGTCGTAGGAGAACAGCGACACGATCGCGATATCGACCGCGAACAGCACCGCGGCCAGGGCGGCGTCCTTGCGGCTGACGGGCGGCCTCGGACCCGGGGTATTCGACTCGGCGGCAACCGATTTCGAGCGGCGGGCACCGGCCTTCTCGCCCTTGGGCAGGGTTTGGCGCACGGTTTCCTCGCCGTCGGCGGGCGCGTACGGCTGCCCCGGCTCGCCCGGACCCTGATCGCCCGGACCCGATCCATACGGCGGATTCCCACCGCCGGGACCGAAACCCGGACCGGGAACAGGTTGCGACGCCGGACCTTCCGGACCCCACGGCTGCCCGGATCCCTGCGGTGCACCGTGCCCCGGACCCGGAACCGGCTGTGACAGCGGACCTTCCGGACCCCACGGCGCATGCTGCCCCGTCCCGTACGGCCCACCCGAGCCTCCCGGACCCGGGCCCCGGCCCGAATTCCGCTGCGATGCCGGATCCCCCGGGCCCCGAACCGGCCCCGGAGGCCGTCCGGACCCGCCGGTGTTGCGTTGCGCACCCGGATCTTCCGACCCGCGACCTTGACCGGGTCCGCCCGGCCCGGGAGTTCCCGGACCACCGGAACCCGGGCCGCCCGAGCCCGGACCACCGGCTCCCGGTGCGCCGCCGCGTCCACCCGGGCCGCCGAAGCCGCCCGGTCCCGGCGGTCGGCCGGGTCCGCCCGGGTTGCGCTGCGGCCCGGCTCCACCCGGGCCGTGCGGCGGCGGACCGCCGGGACCCGGCGGCGGAACCTGGCCGGGTGGGTAGCCCTGGCCGCCCGAGCCTCGGGATTGGTTCGGATCGCCCTGCTGGTCGCCGGGTCCACCCTGTCGCCGCGTCTGGCCCGGGTCGCCGGGGACGGGGCCGGAATTCGGCGGGCTGCCGTCCGGGCCGGTCCGACGCGGTTCATTGGGTGGGTACATGCTGATGGGCTCCCCCGGTCGATCGATTACTTCCGGCATTGTCGCCGCGTCGCGACCCGGCCGCCACTTTGTTATCGCGACGCGGGTCCAGACCGACAACATCGGGCCGGGTTCGCGTCATTCCCGCCGCACTTCCGCACCAGTGTGCGCCCATCTCCGCTGGGAAACAGGGACTTTCGCACCGGAGCGCGGTCGGCCCTCGCGACCCGGCCCTGTCGAGCGCGGTCTCGAATCGGCCGACGGTGCGGCTGGGTAGGCTCGGCTGTGATGAACGACCACGCCATTCAGTCGGCCGGGGCTCCGGATTTCGACGCCGCGATCGTCTACGCCATACCGATGCGGACCCGGTTTCGCGGAATCACCGTGCGCGAGGGGATGCTGATCCCCGGTCCGCTGGGGTGGGGTGAGTTCTGCGCGTTCGCCGAGTATGACGATCGGGAGGCGGCGGCCTGGCTCGCCACTGCGGTCGAGCAGGCGACCCTCGGGTGGCCGGAACCGGTGCGGGATCGGGTGCCGGTGAACTGCATCGTGCCCGCGGTGGGGCCGGAACGCGCGCGCGAGATCGTGGCGGGGTCCGGATGCCGGACCGCGAAGGTGAAGGTGGCCGATCACCCGGATTCGCTTGCCGAGGACCTGGATCGGGTGGCCGCCACCCGGGAGGCACTCGGGCCGGATGGTGCCGTGCGGATCGACGCCAATGCGGTCTGGGATGTGGAGACCGCTGTCGAGCGGATCGGATTGATCGACAAGGCGGCGGGCGGCTTGGAGTACGTCGAACAGCCCTGCCGCACGATCGAGGAATTGGCGCAGGTGCGGCGCAGGGTGAATGTGCGGATCGCCGCCGACGAATCCATCAGGCGCGCAGAGGATCCCATGCGGGTAGCGGTGGCGGGGGCCGCGGATGTCGCGGTGCTCAAATGCACGCCGCTGGGCGGGGTGCGGCGCGCGCTCCAGGTAGCCGAGGCCGCCGGACTGCCCGCCATCGTGTCGTCGGCGCTGGAGAGCAGCGTGGGACTCGCCGCCCAGATACGTTTGGCCGCAACCCTTCCCGAGCTCGAATTCGCGTGCGGTCTCGACACGCTGTCACTGTTCACCGGTGATCTGGTGAGCGAATCACTGCGCCCCGTGGACGGATATCTCACCGTTCCGGCCTCCCCGCCTACGCCGGATCCCGAGCTGATGGAGCGCTACCGCCACCCGGACCCGGAACGGGAACGGTGGTGGCGGCAGCGCCTGGAGCGGGTAGCGGCGCTCCTGCCATAGCGAGCGGCCCAGTTCGGCGGCTCGGGCATCTCTCGGTCCACGCGGCCGGTCGCCCCGGCGTGCACGGATACCGCTGTGGCCGAACGCGGTTGCGGTGCTGTGCTCAGTCGGCGATCAGGGCGTTGCGCATGCTGCCGGAGGTGGTCAGGGTGCGTTCGCGCTGGCGGCGGATGAGGTAGCGGCCGGGGGCGATACCGCTGCCGCCGTGTTCGGGGTGCAGTAGGTAGGCGGTGGCGCGGGTGTCGAGGCAGCCCAGCGCCAGGCCCTCCGGATCCGCGACGCGGGTGGTCCAGCGGCAGACGCCGGGATCGGCCACCAGGACGTGCGGGTTGGCTCCCGCCGCGCCGCGCACGATTTCGATGCCCGCGAGCGGGACCTCGATCCAGCGATTGTCGGGGACGCGGACATTGGCGACCAACTCGATGGGGATGACGAGCAGGTCGCCCTGGGCTTGCAGGCCCGCAACGGCCGGGACCGCGACCTGGGTTTCCAGATGGTCGAGGACGTCGACACCGGTGCGGGAGGTCAGTTCGGCAAGGGTAATGGTCATGAGATCACCTCTGGTGTAGGAAGTTTCAGGTGCGGCGGCGCAGCTGCGCGTACTGCGCACCGCTCAGACCGTAGGACCAACCGGCGGCGGCCACGGGATTGTCGATGGTGACGGGAACATTGAGGCCGTAGCGGCGGCGGGTGCCGTCACGTTCCCGAGAACCGTTGACCACCAGCAGCACTCGGGTGCGATCGCGCCAATTGTCGTAGAGGCGCAGTTCCGCGCCCGGATTGCCGGGATCGGGAGCCGCGGACAGCAGGGTGAGCCCGGCCCGATCGATGAATTCGTCCCAGCCCAGCCGTTCGATGGCGGCCCGCCGCACCTCGATATTGCGCACCGCCAGCACGCGTTCCACCGTCAGATCGTTGAACACCCACTCCGGCACGAAGGTGCCGTGCAGCGCGAAAACACCTGCTCCATCGGCGAATTCGACCGCAGGACCGCTGGAATTGTGCAGCCGCGTCTCACCGAACCAGGCGACCGCCTGCGGTTCGGCATGCACCGCGACCGGACGCTCGGACAGCACACAGCGCTTCGGACCGGGCCACCACCAGCCCGCATGCCGGGCCAGCGCCACCCACTGATCGAGCTGGTGCGCATCGTCATCGCGGTATCGCGCCAATCCGGCGACCCGATTCAGGTCGTGAAAGGCCACGGTCCAGGTGTCGTACTGCTCATATCCGGCGATATCGGTGCGCCGCCCGTCCGGACCGAGCAATTCGGCGCGCATCGGCCGATACATACTGTCCCGCAATGATTCCTGCAAAGGCAGATGTACCAGATTATCCAGAATCCGAGGTGCGGAGATACCCGCCGCCAGCAATTCTCGCGGCGACATCGCGGACCATTCGTGCGCGGGCAATGACCGGCCGCGCAACCACCATTCCCGCTCGGGTTCGGTGCGTTCGATCAATCGCCGCCGCATGGCGGATTTGTTTCCGAGCAGACGCTGCAATAGCGGCCAGTTTCGAAAAGGCTGACCGGAGGGTGGAATTCCGATTCCGCCCGGTGGCCGGTCCGGATCATCGCGCAGTATTTCCACCGCCGCCGCGGGCGAGGGCACCCAGACGAATTCCGGTGGCGCTGCGCCGACCAGCGCGTACAGCTCGGTGACGGCACGCTGTGCGATATCCCGATCGGCGGGTGCGGTGGACAGACCGGTCCGCAGCCATTCATCGCGTAATCGGCACGCGAATTCGACGGGTTCTACCAGGGAAACCCCACGGGCTCTGGGCCGGCGCGGGGTGGCGACCGCGGTCACCGCTCGAAGGCGGTGGCCGCCTTTCCATAGAAGGAGATCATGAATCCGATCATGGCATCGAATTCGCGTCGCCGCAAGCGCGATCCGGCCGGGCGCTCAAAGTACGCGCACGCCACAGGAATACATGGTGGTGCGCAGCAACAGCGCGGCTTCCGGTCCGACGACACCGTCGACGAGCTCGATATAGCGGCCGCAGAATTCCGGCCCGTGCGGCGCGGTCAGGGCGTGATCGGCGTCCAGGTGGTGCGCGAGCTCGTGCAGAATCACCAATTCCCGCAGCGCCCAGGCTTTTCCGTGCACGTGCAGGGGTACCGCGAGCACCGCGACATCGGCCTCGTAGTGCGCGGCCCGCGTTCCGGACCGCGCCCGCACCGTGACCGGCACATCGGCCCGTTTCCACTGGGCGGCAACCCAATTCAGTGCGAGCACGCGATCCACATAGTTCTGCACGGATTCCACCGAGGCGAACTTTCGTTCCACCGGCAATGTCACCTGCGAGCCGAGCACCTCCACGGTGCGCACCCCGAACTCCTCGGCACGCTCAAAAACGCCGCGCACCAGCATTTCCGCGTCGTACACCCGTGACCGCTGCGCGTCACGCACGGCGGATGTCAGCCCTCACCGCGCGGTAATTGCCCACGGCCCGCACCCAATTCGGGCGCGGTGCCCAGACGCGCGGCCCGACCGGCACGGTCACCGGCGCGCCGGGCGGCGGCCGAGTAGCCCGCCGACGCCTGCGGCCCGCGCCAGGTTCCGCGCGCCTCGGAGGTGCTGGAGTAGAAGTCCGTGAGCTCCAGCTCCTTATTGCGCAGCGCGAGAGCCGTTCCGGTGGAGAGGGTTTCGGTCCGTACCGCCTCCGCCTCCACCTCGGTTTTGACCTCGGCCAGGCGGCGGCCGATACGCGCCGCGAAGGCCATCTGGAAATTCAGGCGCGCGGTCACCGCCGCGACCGGAGCCTGTACGCGCTTCTGGATCGTTCGGCCCCAGCGGGTTTCGGCGACGATCTTCTCGGTGGTGGCGCTCTTGTACGCCCCGGATTTGATGTACTGATCCGACGCCCGCACCATCTGCACCAGCAGACTGCCGTACAGCGCCTCGCAGGTGTCGATATCGGAGTCGAACCCGTACGCGTAGACCGTCGTCGAGGACCGCGCCACATCGCAGCGCACATCATTGGCCGCGGCGATCGCCACGAACAGCTGTACGTAGGTGCGCAATCCCTTCTTGCCCGGCTCACCGATCGGGATCACCCGCTGAATCGGCGTCGGCCGCCGCTCCCGGCTCGCGATATGCGCCCGCGCGACAGTCAGATCCACCGAGGACCGGGTGGCGAGCTTCTGTGCGGCCGCCAGGAACGCCTCGGCCTCGTGCTCGTTATCGGTCGACTCGGCCTGCCGCAGCAGCCCGCCGATACGTGTGAGTAACTTGTCCTGAGAAGACATCGGCACCCAGCCTAGCTGGGCGGATGATCCGATGACTCGGTGCGGGGAGCTACCGGGCGGGGGTGCGAAGACCGAGGTAGTCCGGGCACGGGGAAGATCCACCATGTATCTTCCCTTGTGCAACCGGCTGAGTGTGCTGCCGCTCACGTCTCGACCCTGGAGTATCCGCGATGGTTTTGAAGAAGGTGTCGTCCCTACGATCGTCGCTCGTCCCGCGCGCCGCGGTGGCTGTCACCTCGGCCGCGCTGTTGACCGCGACATTCGCCGCGGGTTGCTCGAGCGACTCGGGGAGTAACGCCGCCTCGCAGAACCTGACCGGGCGCGGCCCGATCACCTATGTCGAGGGCAAGGACACCACCGAAACCGGTGCGGTCAAACAACTCATCGACCGGTGGAACACCGCGCACCCGGATGAGAAGGTGACGTTCAAGGAGCAATCCAACGACGCCTCCCAGCAGTACGACGATCTGAAGCAGCACCTGCAGGCCAAGTCCTCGGACTACGACGTGGTCGCGCTCGACGTGCCGTGGACCGCCGAATTCGCCGCGCAGGGCTGGATCCAGCCGCTGAAGGACTCCTTCGCGATCGACACCTCCACCCTGCTGTCGCCGCCGGTCGCCTCGGCCACCTACAACGGCACCCTGTACGCCGCACCGCGAAACACCAACGGCGGCCTGCTGTTCTACCGCAAGGACCTGTCCCCCGAACCGCCCAAGACCTGGACCGAGCTGCTGGCCCAGTGCCCCAAGGCCAAGGAAGCCGGAATCGGCTGCTATGCCGGGCAGTTCGCGCCCTACGAGGGCCTGACCGTGAACACCGCCGAGGTCATCAACGCCTTCGGCGGCAGCTTCGTCGGCCCGGACGGCAAAACCCCCACCGTGAACACCCCGCAGGCCAAGGCCGGCCTGCAGGTGCTGGTGGACTCGTACAAGAACGGCGATATCCCGAAGGAAGGCATTTCCTTCAAGGAGCCGGAATCGCAGAACGCGTTCGTCACCGGCAAGCTCATGTTCATGCGCGGCTGGCCGTCGTCCTTCGGTGACGCGGGCTCGGACGCCTCCGCGGTCAAGGACAAGTTCGGTGTCGCCCCGCTGCCCGGTAAGGACGGCATCGGCGCCTCCACCCTCGGTGGCTACAACGCGGCCATCTCCACGTTCTCCAAGAACAAGGCCACCGCGCTGGACTTCCTGCGCTACCTGATCAGCGAGGACGCCCAGCACATCATCGCCCAGGGCGCACTGCCGTCCGTGCGCGCCTCGGTCTACGACGATCCGGCGCTGATCGCCAAGATGCCGTACCTGCCCGCGCTGAAGGATTCCATCGCCTCCGCCGTGCCGCGTCCGGTCACCCCGTTCTACCCGGCGGTGTCGAAGGCCATCCAGGACAACGCATATGCTGCGCTGACCGGTACGAAGTCCGTCGACGACGCCATTGTCGGAATGCAGAAGGGCATCGAGACCGCCGGTTCGTAGTACGACGAGTCCGTCCCCGTAGGAGAAGATAAACGGTGTCACGTCCTTCGGGAGCGACCGATGTCGCGACGCCCGACCTGCCTGGCAAGCCCGTGAAACCCGCACCGCCGCAAGGTAAACGCCGATTCGCCCCGGGCGGATCGGCCAAACCGTGGCTGTTCGTCACGCCCGTGTTGCTCGCCCTGGCCGTCGTGGTCGGGTATCCGGTGGTCCGCGCGGTGTACATGTCCTTCCAGAAGGACGCCGGACTGGACAAGTCCACCGGCATGTTCACCAAGGGCGGCAGCGCCGGGTTCGACAATTACACGCATTGGCTGCTGCAGCAGTGCACCAATTCGCTCGGCGAGACGGTCGACTGCCCCACCGGCAATCTCGGCTCGCAGTTCTGGCTGGCCATCGGCGTCACGCTGTTCTTCACCGTGGTGACCGTGACCCTGGAGGCCACCATCGGCCTGGGCATGGCCGTCATCATGGGCAAGACGTTCAAGGGCCGCGCCCTGCTGCGCGCCGCCGTGCTGATTCCGTGGGCCATCCCCACCGCCGTCACGGCGCGCCTGTGGGAGTTCATGTTCCAGTACGACGGCGTGGTGAACCGGGTGTTCGGCACCCATATCCTGTGGACCGCCGACCAGTGGCCCTCCCGCTTCGCGGTCATCATCGCCGACGTGTGGAAGACCACCCCGTTCATGGCGCTGCTGATTCTGGCCGGGCTGCAGGTCATTCCGGCCGATGTGTACGAGGCCGCCAAGGTCGACGGCGCCTCCGCCTGGCAGCGCTTCACCCAGATCACGCTGCCGCTGCTCAAGCCCGCCCTGCTGGTGGCGGTGCTGTTCCGCACCATGGACGCGCTGCGCATGTACGACCTGCCCGCGATCCTGACCCAGTCCAATCCGAACACCCGCACCATCTCGATGCTGGTGGTCGATCAGGTGCGCCAGGGTCCCAACAGCGCCTCGGCGCTGTCGGTGATCACCTTCTTCCTCATCTTCGCGGTGGCGTTCCTGCTGGTGAAGGTGCTGGGCGCCAACGCGGTTCGCACCCAGGAAGCACAGCGGGAGGCGCACTGATGAGCATCGATATGAGTAAAGCGCCCGCCGCCCCCGTGAAAAAGCCGGTGGCGCAATCGGTCCCGTGGACCAAGCGACTCGCCTCCGGCCGCGTCTACCTCGGCGCGCTGATCGTGCTGGTGTGGGGCCTGGGCCCGTTCTACTGGATGGTCGTCACCGCACTGCGCGATCCGGCCTACACCTTCGACAACACGCCCTGGCCGACGCACGTCACCCTGGACAACTTCCGCGACGCGTTCAGCACCAACCGCGGCAACGACTTCGGGCGCGCACTGCTGAACAGCGTGATCATCGGATCGGTGACCACGGTCATCGCACTGGTGCTCGGTGTCATGGCCGCTTACGCCCTGGCGCGCTTGACCTTCCGCGGCCAGTACGTGGTCTCCGGGCTCATCCTGAGCGCGTCCATGTTCCCGGTCGTGGTGCTGGTGACACCGCTGTTCCAGCTGTTCACCGACCTGGGCTGGATCGGGCACTACCAGGCCATGATCATCCCGAACATCTCGTTCGTGCTGCCCATGACCGTGTACATCCTGGCCTCGTTCTTCACCGAACTGCCCTGGGAACTCGAAGAGGCCGCGCGCATCGACGGCGCGTCCCGCTTCCAGGCGTTCCGGCTGATCATGCTGCCGCTGGCCGCGCCCGCCGTATTCACCACGGCCATCCTGGCTTTCATCGCCGCGGTGAACGAATATCTGCTGGCGCGACTGCTTTCCAGCGATAAGACCGAACCGGTCACCGTCGCGGTGGCGCGTTTCTCCGGTAATAATCCGCTGGTGCAGCCCTATGCCGCCATCATGGCGGCGGGCACCATCGTCACCATTCCGCTGGTGATCATGGTGTTGCTCTTCCAGCGCCGCATCATTTCCGGTCTCACCGCGGGCGGTGTGAAGTCCTGATCCTGACGGTAGCGTCGATTAGCATGGGTCGCGCCGCGCCTGCGGCGCTCTGACGTACACAAGCTTTTTCGACGCTCCGGAAGGAGATGATCGTGAGCTCGTCCCGCAAACGGCGCCGAAACGAACCGGCCCCGTACGCCACCATGGCAGGGTGGAACGAGCTCCCGACCGTGCCGCTGCAGCGGCAACCGTCGCACAGCAAACCGCGCCGGCGCGCGAAGCCGCCGAGCCGGCCCGAATCGGCCACGCGCCCGCCGCGCACCCGCGGTCAGCGCATCCGCCGGGTGATCGCCACGCTGGTCGTCATCTTCCTGGTGCTGCCCGCCATGCTGCTCGGACTCGCGTATTGGAGCGCGGAGATCCCGGATCCGTCGGCGGTGCAGACCAATCAGATCGCCACCATCCTGACCTCGGACGGCAATACCGTCATCGCGAAGGTCATTCCGCCCGAGGGCAATCGGACCCCGATACCGCTCAGCGATGTGCCGCAGCCGATGCGGCTGGCGATGCTCTCGGCCGAGGACCGCAATTTCTATACCAATCCCGGATTCTCTACCACGGCGTTCCTGCGCGCGGCCCGCGACAATCTGACCGGTAAGGACGATGCGGGCGGCGGCTCCACCATCACCCAGCAATATGTGAAGAACGCCTTCCTGACCTCCGAACGCACCCTGAGCCGGAAAATGCGCGAGCTCATCATCGCCGCCAAGATGTCCCGGCAGTGGAGCAAGGACGATATTCTCGCGGCCTACCTGAACACCATTTACTACGGTCGCGGCGCGTACGGCATCTCCGCGGCCGCGAAAGCCTATTTCGGCAAACCGGTTCCGGAACTGAACCTCGGTGAGAGCGCGGTGCTGGCATCGGTGGTGCGCACCCCGTCCATCCTGGATCCGGAAACCCATCTGCCACAGCTGCGGGCGCGCTGGGCATACGTGCTCGACGGCATGGTCGATATGGGAGTGCTCAGCCGCACCGACCGGGCCGCCGTGCAATTCCCGGAGATCGTCCCCGCCACCGAGGTCGGCGACAATATCCCGCGCGGGCCCGAGGGGCTGATCCGCGCGCAGGTGCTGCGCGAACTGCGCGCCTCCGGGATCAGCGAGCAAGAGCTCAATACCGGTGCGCTGCAGATCTTCACGACCATCGACGCGCGGGCGCAGCAGGCCGCACTCGGAGCGGTCGGAAACACCATGGGCGGACAGCCCGGCGAGTTACGCAGCGCGGTGGTCTCGATCGATCCGCGCTCGGGTGCGGTGCGCGCCTACTACGGCGGACCGGACGGCATCGGCTTCGACTTCGCCCAGGCCCCGCTGCAAACCGGTTCCGCCTTCAAGACTTTCGCGGTACTGGCCGCACTCCAGCAGGGAATCTCACTGTCCTACAAGCTCGACAGCGCACCGCTCACCGTCAACGGCGAGAAGATCCAGAACGTCGGCGGTGAATCCTGCGGCACCTGCTCGCTCGGCGAGGCGTTCAAACGCTCACTCAACACCAGCTTCTACCGGCTCACCCAGACGCTGTTCGAAGGGCCGAAAGCCATTGCGAACGCGGCACATCAGGCCGGTATCCCCGATCAGATCCCGGGCGTCGCGGGCAAGACGCTGACCGAGGACGGCGGGCAGCCGCTGCCGTCCATCGTGCTCGGCGCGTATTCGGTGCGGCCGATTGATATGGCCTCGGCGTACGCGACCATCGCCGCCTCGGGTGCCTATCGCGCACCGTATTTCGTGCAGAAGGTGGTGACCGGGGACGGCCGGGTGCTGCTGGATCGCGGCCCCGATCCGCAGAAGGGTGAACAGCGCATCCAGGCCACGGTGGCCGATACCGTCAGCCAGGCCATGCTGCCCATCGCGGCGTACTCGAACAATCACAATCTCGCCGGGCGGCCGTCCGCGGCCAAGACCGGCACCACCCAGCTCGGCGACACCGGGCAGAACAAGGATGCCTGGATGGTCGGGTTCACCCCGTCGCTGTGCACCGCGGTCTGGGTGGGAACCGAACAGTCGCAACCGATTCGGACCGCGCGCGGCGCCGCCATCTACGGTTCCGGACTGCCGTCCGATATCTGGAAGCAGACCATGGACGGCGCGTTGGACGGCTCACCGGTGGAGCAGTTCCCGAATCCGGCCGACCTGCCCGGCGCGCCGCCCGGCAATGGCAATTACGACATTCTCAATCCGGGTCCGGGTCCGCAGCAGGAACCGGTGGTGATCATTCCGCCCGCGCCGGAGCCACGCCAGGTGGAGATATTTCCCGGCCTCAGCATCCCGGTTCCGGGCTAGTTGATCATGAATCCCGACTACCGGACCCATCCGCCCCCGGCCACGGATATTGTGGAAACGGCCACCGGTGCCATCGACTCCGGACATCGGTGGCAGGATGCGGGTTGGGAGCAGGGTGGGGTCGGAGACAGCACGAGACTTAGGGGCGACGCCGGTGGATTTCAATGTAGTTGAACGCCACGAGACGCTGGTGGCCGGAACGGTGCTACGCAGCCCGGCGCTGGCGGTCGAGGGACCGCGCCGCGCCAAGGTCGAGGAAGCCTGGAAACAGAACCTCGCCCGCAGCCTGCCCGGGCCACCCGCGACCGCGTATGTCGATCACGCGCCCGAGATCGGCTCCTATCTGACCCATATCGTCGGCTACCGCTGTGAAAGCCTGAACGACCTGCTGCCTGGCGATGTGCTCGCCCGGATTCCCGCGGGCACCTTCGCGCGCTTCACCCGCTCCGGCGACAACCTGGGCGACACCATCGCCTCCATCTGGCGCACGGTATGGGATCTGGAAGCCTCGGGCACGTTGACCCGCGCGTATACCGGGGATTTCGAACGGTATCCGGATCCCCGGACCGTGGAGGTTTTCGTCGCGCTGCACGCCGGCGCGGAGGGGTAGGGGCTGTGGATTTCGAAATCATCACCCTCGACGGGTTTCTCGTCGGCGGGCTGACCATCCCGCTCGCGGGCCGCGAGGTCACCGCGCGGGATCTGGATCTGGTGAACTTCACCTGGGACCGCTATCTCGCCCGCGAGAAGAAGGCCGAGCGCGTCGCGGCCTATATCGGGCAGAACGATCACGCCGTGGCGGTTCTCGGCTATGAACTCTCGGGCCTGGACGATCTCGACACCGGTGACGTCCTGACCCGAATCCCCACCGGTCGCTACGCCAAATTCGTGGTCTCGGACAAGCCCTACGACCTGCTCCGCACCGCGTGGGCCAAGGTCGCCAAGGCCGAGAACGCGGGCACCATCACCCGATCCCACACCGCCGAGATCGAGCGCTACACCGGCCCGACCTCGGTAGAGGTTTACGTCTCCCTCGACTGACGCCGGCACAAGCTTCCAAAAGCCAAGGGCGGGACCGCGAATCGCGGTCCCGCCCTTCCCTCACCCGGTGGTGATCGCTACTTACTCCGCACCGATGATGAACGCTTCGAGCTGCTCACGGGCGACATCGTCGGCGAGCTGCTTCGGCGGGGACTTCATCAGGTAGGCCGAGGCCGGGATGACCGGTCCGCCGATGCCGCGATCGAGGGCGATCTTGGCGGCGCGGACGGCGTCGATGATGATGCCGGCCGAGTTCGGCGAGTCCCACACCTCGAGCTTGTACTCCAGGTTCAGCGGGACGTCACCGAAGGCGCGGCCCTCGAGGCGCACGTACGCCCACTTGCGGTCGTCCAGCCAGCCCACGTGATCGGACGGGCCGATGTGCACGTTGCCCTCGCCCAGATCCTTCTTCAGGTTGCTGGTGACGGCCTGGGTCTTGGAGATCTTCTTGGACTCCAGGCGCTCCCGCTCGAGCATGTTCTTGAAGTCCATGTTGCCGCCGACGTTCAGCTGCATGGTGCGGTCCAGCTGCACACCGCGGTCCTCGAACAGCTTGGCCATCACGCGGTGCGTGATGGTCGCGCCGACCTGGGACTTGATGTCGTCGCCGACGATCGGGATGCCCGCGTCGACGAACTTCTGCGCCCACACCGGATCCGAGGCGATGAAGACCGGCAGCGCGTTGACGAAGGCCACGCCCGCGTCGATGGCGCACTGCGCGTAGAACTTGTCGGCCTCTTCCGAACCGACCGGAAGGTAGGAGACGAGGACGTCGACCTTGGCATCCTTGAGCGCCTTGACCACGTCGACCGGCTCGGCCTCGGACAGCTCGATGGTCTCGGCGTAGTACTTGCCGATGCCGTCCAGGGTCGGACCGCGCAGCACGGGCACATCGGCCGGCGGCACATCGGAAATCTTGATGGTGTTGTTCTCGCTGGCGAAGATCGCGTCAGAGAGGTCGAAGCCGACCTTCTTCGCGTCGACATCGAACGCGGCGACGAACTTCACATCGCGGACATGGTAGGGGCCGAACTTGACGTGCATGAGACCTGGAACGGTCGCGGTCTCGTCAGCGTCCTTGTAGTACTGCACACCCTGAACCAGGGAAGACGCGCAGTTACCCACACCTACGATGGCCACCCGAACTTCGGTGTTGTTCTCACTCATGGCCGCTATTTCCCTCTTTCTGTGGTGCCGCCTTCGTCGATTGCTCCGCAGCAATCAACTCGTTGAGCCAGCGCACTTCGCGCTCGCTTGATTCGAGACCGAGCTGATGGAGCTGGCGGGTGTAGCGATCGAGTTGCCCGCTGGCTCGTTTGATCGCCTCCCGCAGTCCTTCTCGGCGCTCTTCGACCTGCCGTCGCCGGCCTTCCAGAATCCGCATCCTCGCTTCCGCGGGGGTGCGACTGAAGAAAGCCAGGTGAACGCCGAAGCCGTCGTCGGTGTAGTTCTGTGGTCCGGTATCGGCCAGGAGTTCGGCGAACCGCTCCCGCCCGAGATCGGTCAGCTGGTAGACCCGCCGCGCACGCCGCGTGGTCAACCCCGGTGGAATCTCTTCCGCGATAAGGCGATCGGTCTGCATGCGCTTGAGGGTCGGATACAGCGACCCGTACGAGAAGGCCCGGAACGGGCCGAGCAGACCGGTGAGCCGCTTACGCAACTCATAGCCGTGCATCGGAGATTCGAGGAGCAGCCCGAGGATTGCCAACTCGAGCACCGGGCCTCACCCCCTCCTGACTGTTGTCTTCAGACCTAACCGATGGATGCAGTTACAAACTATATCGCGCCGATATATTTTGCTAACCGATGCACTGATTTCGTGAGATCCGGGTAACTCCTGGGGCACCCCCGAAATCGGGTCGGCACCCACCGCGAGCACGCATGCGAGCCGGTTGACGGCTCTCAGCCGGGCGCTAAATATTCGGAGAGGCGGAACAGAGGAGTGCGGGGGGCGTGCCGCCGCAAGTACTCTGGGTCGCGTGCGAATACAGCGGCAGGTAGTGGACTATGCGCTCCGGCGCCGGTCGCTGCTGGCCGACGTCTACGCGGGCCGCGTGGACGTCTCGTCGGTGTGCGATGCGAATCCGTACCTGTTGCGTGCGGCGAAATTCCATGGGCGCGGGAGCGAGGTCACATGCCCCATCTGCCGGAAAGAGCAGTTGACTCTCGTATCGTGGGTCTACGGTGACGCTCTGGGACCGGCCGCCGGCTCCGCGCGCACGCCGGAAGAGCTGATCCGGCTGGCCGAGACGCGCGAGGAGTTCTCGGTGCACGTGGTCGAGGTGTGCCGGACCTGCAGTTGGAACCATCTGGTGCAGTCCTATGTGGCGGGCCAGGCCCCCGCGCCGGGCCGCCGTCGTTCCGGCGCCCGCCGTCGCGCGGCCGAGTGAAAGGCCGCACCGACTGCTGAATACGCGGGTACACGCGTGCCCGCAGCGGCCAACTGCCGCAAGGACCCACCACCCCGGGCTAGGACCGTAAGTATCGAGTAGCTATTGGAGAGCCAGGCTGTGACATCGCCCTATGACGACGGACCGCACGGCGGCCGCCCCCAGCGTGGCGGTTCGCAACCCGGCCCCGGCGGATATCCGCCGCCGCGACCGCAGGGTCCGCCGCCAGGAGCGCGCCAGCCGGGTATGGGCCCGGGTCAGCCGGGCCGCCCGGCTCCCGGCGGGCAGCCCCCGCGCGGACCGCAGGGTCAGCCGATGCGCGGTCCGGTACCGCAGGGCCAGCAGCCCCCGCGCCGTCCGGGTCCGCCGCCGCAGGGCCGGCCCAATCCGGACGCGACGCGCAAGCTGCCCGCACCCGACGCCACCCAGAAGGTGAATACCGGCAGTCGCCAGGCCGTGCCCCCGCATCTGCAGCGGGCCGCGACTTCCGATCGCGCCGAACGGGTTTCCGATCGCAATCCGCGCGTGCAGGCTCGCGCCGGCGCGGGCGTCGCCGACCGCACCCGCAATGACGACCGCACCCGGCCGCCGTCGGGCCCGAACCCCGCGGCCGCCCGGCGACCGCAGGGTGGCACCGCGGGCGGTCCGCCGCCGCGGCGTCCCGGCGGTGAGGGCCCCGGCGGCAGCGGGGGCGGCAGCCGTCGTCCGAAGCGCAGGTCGCCGTGGAAGATCGTCCGCCGCGTGGCGTACGTGCTGATGGCGCTGTTCCTGGTCACGCCGAGCACCATCTTCCTGATCGCCTATTCGACCGTGGACGTGCCCAAGGCCGGTGACCTGAAGACCAATCAGGTGGCCACCATGTTCATGGCGGACGGCACCTCGGTGCTGTCCAAAGTGGTTCCGCCGGAAGGCAACCGGACCGATGTGACCATCGACCAGATCCCGCCGCACGTGCGCAACGCGGTGATCGCGGCCGAGGACCGGGATTTCTACACCAATCCGGGCTTCTCCATCTCCGGCTTCGTGCGCGCCGCGCGTGACAATGTCATGGGCAAGGCCAGCGCCGGCGGTGGTTCCACCATTACGCAGCAGTACGTGAAGAACGCGCTGGTCGGTGATGAACGCTCGCTCAGCCGTAAGCTGCACGAGTTGGTCATCTCGGCCAAGATGGCGCGACAGTGGTCCAAGGACGACATTCTCACCGCGTACCTGAACACCATTTACTTCGGTCGCGGCGCGTACGGCATCGACGCGGCGGCCAAGGCGTACTTCGGCAAGAAGGTCTCCGAACTCGATCCCTCCGAGGGCGCGATGCTGGCGGCGACGATTCAGCAGCCGTCCAACCTGGATCCGGAGAAGAACCCCAAGGGCGCGCAGACGCGCTGGAACTATGTGCTCGACGGCATGGTCTCCGGCGGTAATCTGCCCGCCGCGCAGCGCGCGGGAATGCAGTACCCGCAGGTGATTCCGGCCGCGCAGGCCGCCGGTGACAAGACCATGGACAGCGGTCCGGAGGGCCTGATCAAGACCCAGGTGCTCAAGGAACTCGAGGCCGCGGGCATCAGCGAGCACGAGCTGAACACCGAGGGTCTGCAGATCACCACCACCATCGATCAGAAGGCGCAGCAGGCGGCGGTCGATTCGGTGAACAAGACCATGGACGGTGAGCCGGACATCCTGCGCACCGCGGTGGTTTCGGTGGATCCCAAGACCGGTGCGGTGCGCGCGTACTACGGCGGCACCGACGGTCAGGGCTACGACTTCGCCAATGCCGGTCTGCCGCCGGGCTCGTCGTTCAAGGTGTTCGGCCTGGCCGAGAACCTGGAGATGGGCAAGCCGCTGTCGACGCTGTACGACTCCTCGCCGGTGACGGTGAACGGCATCAAGATCACGAACGTCGAGGGCGAGCAGTGCGGTATGTGCACCATCGCCGAGGCGCTCAAGCGGTCGCTGAACACCAGCTTCTACCGCATGATGCTGGATATGCCGGGCAACGGCCCGCAGAAGATCGCCGATATGGCGCATAAGCTCGGCATCCCGGACACCATTCCGGGCGTCGGCAAGACCCTCACCGAACCGGACGGCAGCGGCCCCAATAACGGTGTCGTACTGGGTCAGTACCAGGTGCGCCCGCTGGATATGGCCTCCGCGTACGCCACCCTGGCCGCCTCGGGCATGTACCGCGCGCCGCACTTCGTGCAGAAGGTCGTCACCTCGGACGGCACCGTCCTGCTCGATCGCGGCGAAACCGCCGGCGAGCAGCGGGTTTCGGCGGCCGTGGCGGATAACGTCACCGATGCCATGAAGCCCATCGCGGCCTGGTCGCGTAATCACAACCTGGCGGGCGGCCGGGATTCGGCCACCAAGACCGGTACCAACCAGCTCGGCGACACCGGCGAGAACCGCGACTCCTGGATGGTCGGGTACACCCCCGAGCTGTCCACCGCGGTCTGGATGGGCACCGAACAGGGCGTGAAACTGCGAAATGCCAACGGCGGCATGATCTACGGCTCCGGCCTGCCCGCCGATATCTGGAAGGGCACCATGGACGGGGCGCTCAAGGGCGTGCCGAACAGCAAGTTCCCCAAGCCGGGCACCATCGCCGGACAGGCCGGCGTGCCGTCCTGGTCGGCGCCGTACACCGCGCCCTCCACCACCGATTCGCCGGTGCTGCCGCCGGTGATCACCCAGAGCCAGGTGGAAATCCTGCCGGGTATCACGATTCCGGTGCCGGGACTGGCCCCGAATCCGCAGAATCAGCAGCGAGCGCAATCGCAGCCGACGCAGGATCCGGGGGCGGGTCCGATGTCCGGTCAACCCGTCGCACCGGCAGACGGTTCACCACTGACCACCACACCCAGTACGGGCGGCGGGAACGGTAATGGGAACGGCAACGGCAATGGGAACGGCAATGGCAACGGGGCGCCACGCGGTCGGTAGCCTCGAGGCGTGATCGAGCAGGAAGTGACACACCGGTCGGCCGCCCTCGGCGAGCCGGCCGGTGCCGCACCGGAACCCGGCCCGTCCGAACCGGTGCGATACGTCTCCCCCGCACCGCTGGCAGCCGATCTGCGGTCGGCCGACGACCGCGACAAGCCCAGCCGCACCGATACCCTGACCGCGCAGCTGTGCGATCTGATCGGCGGACCGGTCGGCGATCACGCGCTCATCGGACGGGTGCGATTCTGGACGCCCACGCGGGTGCTGTTCGCCTTCGCGGTGCTGTTCCTGGCACTCAGCTGGTTCGGCAAGGCGGGCTGTATCCAGCAGGCCCCCGACGGCTCCGGCGGTATCGGCCTGGACTGGAACAACGGCCGCCAATACGTGGCCATGTGCTACTCGGACACGGTGCCGCTGTACGGCGCGGAACATTTGAACGAGGGCGCGTTCCCGTACAAGAAGCAGTGGACCGACTTCGGCTCCGACGGTAAACCGCAGACGCGCTACATGGAGTATCCGGTGCTGTCCGGGCTCTACCAGTACGGCGCCATGGGAATCGCCAAGGCGTGGAAGCAATCTCATCTGCCCGGCGCGCTGGAAGTGGTCATCTACTTCAATGTGGTCGCGGTCGGACTCGCGCTGGCGTGGCTGGTGACCATCTGGGCCTCCGCGCAATTGGCGGGGCGGCGGGTGTGGGATGCCGCGCTGGTCGCGCTGTCACCGCTGGTGCTGGTGCACGCGTTCACCAATTTCGACACCCTCGCAACGGCTTTCGCGGCCGGTGGACTGCTGGCGTGGGGGCGGCGGCGACCGTGGCTGGCGGGCATACTGCTCGGGCTCGGCGGGGCGGCGAAGCTGTATCCGCTGCTGCTGCTCGGCCCGATCCTGGTGCTGTGCCTGCGCGCCGAACGCTGGCACGAGGGCGAAAACGTCTGGGGCGGAATGCGTCCGCTGCGGGCGGGCCTGTCCGCCGTCGCCGGGGCCGTGATCACCTGGCTGGCGGTGAACGCGCCGATCGCGGTGCTCTACGGCAAGGGGTGGCGAGAGTTCTTCCGGCTCAATACCGAACGGCACGCCGATCCGGATTCGGTGTACAACGTCATCACCTCGTTCACCGGCTGGAAGGGATTCGACGGCGCGCTGGATTCCGGGGCGACCCCGACCATGCTGAACAGCGTCTCGCTGCTGCTGTTCATCGCCGCCTGCGCGGGCATCGGCTGGATCGGCTTGACCGCCGCGCGGCGGCCGCGGCTGGCGCAGTTGGCGTTTCTGGTGGTGGCGGCGTTCCTGCTCACCAATAAGGTGTGGAGTCCGCAGTATTCGCTGTGGCTGGTGCCGCTGGCCGTGCTCGCACTGCCGCAGCGCCGAATCCTGTTGGCGTGGATGACGATCGACGCTCTGGTCTGGGTGCCGCGGATGTATTACTACCTCGGCACCGACCACAAGGGCATACCCGAACAATGGTTCACGGGCACCGTCGCCATCCGCGATATCGCGGTGATCATCCTGTGCGGCTTGATAATCCGGCAGATCTATCACCCGGAGGACGACCCGATCCGCCGCGACGGCGTTGACGATCCGGCCGGAGGCATCCTCGACCGCGCCCCCGACCCCGACCACCCCTGGCTGCCGCCGCTGCTGAGGCCACGGCCGGCCGTCATCACCTAGCGCGACAACAGAACCCCCGCCCTCATCCGAGAGCGGGGATTCTCGTATCGGCCTTCAGTGCAGGAAGCGTCCGAGCTGGGGTACGGCCTCGCCCGGGTGCTTGGCCTGGAAGCCCTCGCCGAGCGCTTCCAGTTTCCAGTCCTGGGTGCCGCCCTGGCGGTAGACCTTGGCCATCGCCATACCGGTGAAGGACATGCCGCCCGTCATCGTGTAGCGCGCCAATTCGGCGTTGTTGGTGCCGTCCACCATGCGGCAGAAGGCATTCGCCACCTGTTCGAAGGTGTGACCCTTGTACGAGGTGACGATGAACAGCAGCGTGGTGACGTGCGTCGGGATGCGGGTCAGGTCGACCACGATCACCTCGTCGTCGCCCTCGCCCTCACCGGTGAGGTTATCGCCCTGATGCCGGATCGAACCGTCCTTGGAGGCCAGGCTGCCGTAGTAGACGACATCGACCGGGCTCATATCGGCGAACAGCACCACCGAGGCGTCCAGATCGATATCGGGCGCGCGGTTTCCGAACATGCCGCCGCGCTTGACCGGATCCCAGCCCAGCCCCATCTTCACGTAGGTGAGGGCGCCGCCGCCCTCCTTGCGCAGATTGATGCGCTGACCCTTGACCAGGCTCACCGACTGGCCCTTGGGCAGATCGCGATCCGCGCTCGGATCGGTGGCGGGACTGTAGGCGGGTGGCGCACCGCCGCCCTGCGGCGGATAACCCTGGGCCGGAGGCGGATAGCCCCCGGCGGGCGGCGGATACCCGCCCGCGGCCTGCTCGGGATACCCGCCCGTGGGCGCGGCCGCCGGGGCGGGCTGGGACTGCGCCTGATTCACCTGCACGCCGTGATCGGTGACCAGCGCGGCGAATCCGCCCGCGTAGCCCTGGCCGACCGCGCGCACCTTCCAACCGCCCTGGCGCCGATACACTTCCAGCGCGATGACGATGGATTCGGTATCCAGACCCTCGATCCGGTACTCGAACAACGGATTTCCGCTGAGATCCGAAACCACGGCGACCGGCGCGGGCAGCCGTCCGAAGTTGTTGCCCGCCTCGTCCAGGGTGATCACGGCACGAATCTGCTCGATCCCGGCGGGCACCGCACCCAGTGAGATCATCAGCGCGGCAGGCTGGCCGGACGAACCCGGTTGCAGGTTCACCCCCGGCCCGCTGGGCTGATTGAAGAACACGAAATCGGCGTCCGAGCGGACCTTGCCGTGCTCGGTGACCAGGAGTGCGGACAGATCCGCGGGCGCGGCGATCTGCACGCTGATCACCACATCGTTCACATTCAAAGGACCGTTCTGGCCCTTCACCAATGCTGCGGACAAGGTCGACCCTTCGCTTGTCGGTGTTGTCGCTGCCACTCTACGAGAAATAGACGACCACGGGCGGCCACCCGATCGGTTAGGGTTGCCCGCAAGTTTCGAGTACGGGGAATCCATTGGCGCAGCTGTTCGAGAAGTCCAAAAAGGTGATCGAGGCACACCTGTCCGGCACCAGCCTGCGGGCGATCTCCGGGTCCATGGTCGCCTACGAGGGCAATGTGCAGTTCAAGAGCGCCGGTTTCGGTGGCGGTGACGGCCTGGTCGCGGGCATCAAACGCCGCGCGACCGGCGAATCGCTCTCGCTCATGGAGTGTTCCGGGCAGGGCCGGGTGTTCTTCGCGGTCAACGGCCAGCACGTGACCGTGGTGGATATCAATAACGAGACCTTGCAGGTGGAGTCGCAGCAGTTGCTGGCGTTCGCCGGAAACCTGCGCACCAATGTGAGTTTCGCGGGTCTGCGCGGCGCGACCACGGGCGCGGGCCTGTTCACCACCACGGTGAGCGGTCAGGGTCAGGTGGCGCTGCTGTCGGCCGGCGGCCCGCTGATTCATCTGGAGGTGTCGCCGCAGTACCCGCTGGTGGTCGATCCGGATGCGTTCGTGGCCGCGCGCGGCAATCTGAATCAGTCCTTCGTCACCGACGTGTCGTGGCGCGATGTGATGGGTCAGGGTGGCGGGGAGGCGTTCTCGCTGCGCTGGGACGGGCAGGGCGTGGTGTTGATCCAGCCCGCCGAACGGTAGGGGCGAGAACATGTTCGAACAGGTCAACGCGAAAGTCGTGAAGGTCGATGTCGCGCAGTCCGGCGGCGTGATCGCGCGCACCGGGGCGATGCTCTTCTACACCGGCGATGTGTCGTTCTCACCGCATCAGGTGCCCGGCGCGGGCGCGATGGGCGGTATGAGCGGGCTCGCCGGTATGGCCGGGCGCATGATGGCCGGTGAGCACGAACGCACCATGCTGGCGCAGGGCAACGGTGAAGTGCATTACGGTTTCGCGGGTTTGGAGACCCACGTGGTGCAGATGCAGCCGGGCGCGGTGCTGCGCGTGGAAGCCTCACGGCTGCTCGCCAGTACCGCCGGATTACAGAGTTCGGTTGTCTCGGTGGCGAGTTCGGGCGGCGGCTCGGGCGGTCGCGGTGGCGGCCTGATGGGCGCGCTGCGCGGCGCGGCGAGCGGAATGCTCACCGGCGCGGGCATGTTCACCACCCAGCTGTCCGGGCAGGGCAGTGCCGTCTTGCTCGCGCACGGTGGGTTCTTCGAACTACCGGTCGGCGGGCAGTACCCCGTCGTCGTCGACCCGCAGGCTTTCGTAGCGGCCTACGGGAATGTGCAGACGGAATTGAAAACCGCGTTGAGCTGGCGGGACGCGGTCGGCCGCGGGTCCGGTGAGGCTATGCAATTGCACTGCGCCGGCCAGGGCGTCGTGTACGTGCAAGCCTCCGAACAGAAGCTGTGAGACTGCCATGAGCACCCTTCTCAATCCGATGAATCTTGTTGAAAGCGATAATCTTCCGGGCAACGATTATGCCTACAGCATTGATCTGCGCCAACCGTGGTTCATGCGCCGGGGAGCGATGATCGCCTACTACGGGCAAATGGAGTTCCGGGCGCTGACTCATGGACTGCAGGGCGGGTTGCTACACATGGTGTCGCAACAGTTTTCAGCTCCATTATTCACCGGTGACTACGTGATTGCCGAAGGTCACGGAAAATTGATCATCGGCGATCGCGGTTACAACATCAACTCCTATGACCTGGACGAGGGCAATCTCACCATCCGTGCGGCGAATTTGCTGGCATTCGAACCCGGTCTGTCGCTGAATCAGTCCATCGTGCCCGGTTTTCTCACGCTCATCGGCACCGGCAGGTTCCTGGCGTCCTCCAACGGGCCGGTCATGTTCGCCGAACCGCCGCTGCGGGTGGACCCGGAAGCGCTTGTCGGCTGGGCCGACTGCCCGTCGCCGAGTCATCATTACGACCAGCGCTGGGTATCGAGTTTCCTGGCCGCCGGGGCCGCGCGATTCGGCGTGAACTCAGGTGAGGAACGGCAATTCGACTTCACCGGCGCGGGTACGGTGCTCATCCAGTCCAGCGAGAAGATCATGGACGACTCGCATCTGGTGCGCACCATCGAGGGTCAGTTGCAGAGCGGCATCACCCCGACCGGCCTGCAGCGCATCCAGAGCGTGGTCACTCAGCAACTGGGTGGCCAGCAGAGCTACTGAGCGCGTGACCGACACCGCCCGGGGCACACTGAACAGGGCACGCCAGAGGTTTGCTGCCATTACTGCGCGGCGCCGCTCACCCGTGGCAGGATCGGTTTCGTGAGCGACGGTGAGGTAGAACCCGCGGAAGCGCACGAACAGTATTTGCGCGCCTTCCGGCATCCCGCCGTGTCCCGGACGCAGCTCGAGGACCTCCTCGACGCCGTGAACGGCTTCCTGGACACCATCACTCCCGGCGAGGGTGAATTCGTGCCGCAGGGCGGCTGGGCGCCCGAATCCACCGCCATGGCATTCCAGATCGGGCGCGCGGTGGAGCAGGTGCTCACCGAACGTGAACAAGCCGAGCAGGAATTGTTGCACCGCCGTGACATTCGAGACCGGCTCGTAGTCGCGCTGGACGCGGTGCTGGACTGCCTGCGCACGCTGCCCGATCTCGCCGAGGCCGAGATCGCGCTCGGCACAACGGCTGTGAACGAGGGCTTCCAGGTCTTCGACGACGGATCGGTGCGCACCACCGTCTCCCAGGAGATCGGGGCTGATCTGGGTGCGCTCGAAGCGCGCCGGGTGGAACTCGACGAGCAGATGACCGCCGCCGTCGCCGCGCGCACCGGATTGATCGAGGACACCACCGATCTGGTGCGCGACCGCCTCGGCGTCGCCGACGTCGGCATCCCGTGGGTGATCCTGGAGGCCACCAAGGGCGGCCTGGACGTGTCCGAACCGTTCGAATTCGCGGCACACCATCTCCCCGACTGCGAATTACGGGAGCTGATGGTGCAGTTGGTCACCGATATCGAATTGGCGCGCACACTGGAAGAGGACGCGACCGCCTGACGCCGTTGGCTGCGGAGGAGAACGATTCGGTGAAGAAGCTCATCAATGATCCGGCCGATGTGGTCGACGCGGCACTGGCCGGAATGGCCGCCGCGCATCCGGAATTGCGCATCGACGCGAAACAGCGGCTGGTCATCCGGGCCGACGCACCCGTGCCCGGCAAGGTGGGCCTGGTGTCCGGCGGCGGCTCCGGACATGAACCGCTGCACGCCGGATTCGTCGGCCACGGCATGCTCGACGCCGCCTGCGCAGGAGAGATCTTCACCTCACCCGTGCCCGATCAGATCCTGGCCGCCACCACCGCCGCCGACGCCGGGGCGGGGGTGCTGCACATCGTGAAGAACTACACCGGCGATGTGCTGAATTTCGAGATGGCCGCCGAACTCGCGGCCGCCGAGACGGGGGTGCAGGTGATCTCCGTCGTGGTGAACGACGATGTGGCGGTGCAGGACAGCCTGTACACCGCCGGTCGGCGCGGTGTCGGGGCCACCGTCATCGTGGAGAAAATGGCCGGTGCCGCCGCGGCGGCGAGGCGGCCGCTGGTCGAGGTGGCGGGTATCGCCACCCGGGTGAGCGTCGAATCACGCAGTATGGGAATGGCTTTGACCTCCGGCACGGTGCCCGCCGTCGGGCATCCCACCTTCGAACTCGGCGATGACGAGATGGAGATCGGCATCGGGATTCACGGCGAACCCGGCCGCCGGCGCGTCCCGCTCGCTCCCGCGCGCGATATCGCCGCCATGCTGGTCGAGCCGATTCTCACCGATCTGCCGTTTCAGCGGGGTGATCGCGTGCTGTGCTTCGTCAACGGCATGGGCGGGACACCGCTGCTGGAGCTGTACCTCATGTTCGACGAAGTGGCTCGACTACTGCGCGGTCAGGGAGTGGAAATCGAACGCTCCCTGGTCGGTTCGTACATCACCTCACTCGATATGGCCGGATGCTCGGTCACCCTGACCCGGCTCGACGAGGAACTCACGACACTGTGGGACGCACCGGTTCGCACCCCGGCACTGCGGTGGGGCATCTGATGCGGGTCGACGCGGCGGCCTGGATCCGAGCCTTCGCCGCGCTGATCGACGAGCACGCCGATGAACTGACCGCCCTCGACGCCGCGATCGGCGACGCCGACCACGGCACCAATATGCGCCGAGGAATGACGGCGGCCGTTGCGGCACTGGATGATTCGACGCCCGCCACGGCGGCCGAGATCTACAAGCAGACGGCCATGGTGTTGATCCGCACCATCGGCGGTGCCAGCGGCCCGCTGTACGGCACCTTCTTCCTGCGCCTCGCGACCGCCCTCGCCAACGGCCCAGAGCTCGAAACCACCACCGGTATCACCGATTTCGCCCGCGCCTTCCGAACCGCTCTCGACGGCGTCATCGCCCGCGGCAAAGCCGAGCCCGGCGACAAAACCATGATCGACGCCCTGGCCCCGGCCGCCGATGCGCTGGAGAAACAAGCGAGTACCGCCGACACCCCACAGGCGGTCCTGGACGCGGCGGTCACCGCCGCCGAATCCGGCCGGGACGCGACCACACCCCTCACCGCCCGCAAGGGCCGCGCCTCCTACCTCGGCGAACGCAGTGCGGGACACCAGGATCCAGGCGCGACTAGTGCCGCTCTGCTGGTCCGCGCCGCCCGGCAGGCCCTGCGATGATCGGCCTGGTGGTCGTGTCGCACAGCCGCCCGCTCGCCCGCGCCGCCGTCGCCCTGGCCACCGAACTACTCCCCCACCAGCCCGTCCGCATCGAAATCGCCGCGGGCACATACGAAAACGCCCTCGGCACCGACGCGGTCGCGGTGGCGGAGGCGATCAGCGCCGCCGACACCGGCGACGGCGTCCTCGTACTCATGGATCTCGGCAGCGCCGTACTATCCGCCGAGACCGCACTCGAACTGCTGGAATCGCCTGTGCGCGTGCGGCTCTGCGCAGCCCCCTTCGTGGAAGGGCTGATCGCCGCATTGGCGACAGCGGGTGGCGGCGCGGACCTGGAGCAGGTCGCGCGGGAGGCGGAAGGGGCACTCGACGCCAAACACGCCCAACTCGGTGCCGGCGACGCACATCCCGGGTCGAGCGAAGAACCCGGCGCCGAGGCCGCCGGACCACCGCAAGCCTCCGCACAACCGGCCGCCACCGCGTGGACGGTGGCGGCCTTCGAGGTCACCGATCCACACGGCCTGCATGCCCGCCCCGCCGCCGAACTCATCGCCGCACTCCGCGATCTGGATGGCGATGTGCAACTCCGCAATCTCAGCACCGGAACCGGCCCCATCCCCGCCGACAGTCTCACCAGACTCCTGACGCTGGGCGTGCTACCCGGTCACCGGCTCGAGGTGTCCGCGCTCGGCCCCGATGCGGCCGCGGCGATCGATCGGGTGCGCGCCGCCGTCACCGGACGCTGAGACGGCCGCATATTCGGCCCAGCCGAATCGCCGTCACCAGGGTGAGCGGCAGGCCGGAGTCGTGAGTGACGTGGGCCGCCTTTCGCGCGGTGGCGGGGAGGGGCAGGATCGGGGGATGACATTGAAGGAGCACGCCGAAACGTTTCTCGCACTTCATCAGCCGGGGAATCCGGTGATTCTGCCTACCGTGTGGGATGCCTGGTCCGCGAAACTGGTACAGGAGTCCGGGTTCTCGGCGATCACCGTCGGCAGTCATCCGCTCGCCAATTCGCTGGGGCGGGCGGATAACGAGGGGATGACCTTCACCGAGGTGACCGCGCGGATCAAGGAGATCACCGCGGCGGTGGACATTCCGGTGTCGGTGGATATCGAGTCCGGGTACGCGCAGAAGCCCGCCACCCTGATCGAAGGGCTGTTGGAGGCGGGGGCGGTGGGACTCAATATCGAGGACACCGTGCACAGCGAGGGTAAGCGGCTGCGGGCGCCGCAGGAGCACGCCGATCTGGTCGGGGAACTGCGGCAGGCCGCCGACGCGGCGGGCGTGCACGTGGTCGTGAACGCGCGCACCGACGTCTTCATGCGGCCCGATACCGGGACACCGGCCGAACGGCTGGACAGCGCGCTGGAGCGGATGAAACTGGCCGCTGCCGCCGGAGCCGATGTGCTGTACCCGGTCGGACGGCATGAGCCCGAGGTGCTGCGGCGGCTCACCAGTGAGCTGCCGCTGCCGGTCAACTCGATCGGCATTCCCGCGCAGGACGGGCGCGCCTACTTCGCCGAATTGGGGGTGGCGCGAGTGAGTTTCGGGCCGTTTCTGCAGAACGCGCTCACCGAATACGCCAACGGGCTGTTCGGCATCTGGCGCTAGGAGAGCACCGGTTCCGGGGTCGCGAACGCGGCCCCGGCCAGGAACCAGTCCAGGATCTCCACACCGGCGAGAATGCCCGCCGACGGGGTGAGGGTCAGGTTGGGGCTGGTCCAGCCGAGCTGTTCGAGTTCGCCGTGCCGGGGACGGATGGCGGCGTCGGCGGTGCGGAGCATTTCCGCGTCGAGGGCGCCGTCACCGGCCGCCAGCAACCGGGCCTCGGGGGCGAGTTCACCCGAATCCTGCAGGCGGCGGCGCACTTCGGCGACCGCGCGGCTCTTGCAGACCGCATCGGGCATGCTGTAGATCTTGCGGCCCTGCTGCGAAGCGGACCAGCCGCGTGCGCGGCACCAGGCATCCCATTCGGCCAGGAAATCGGCGGGCTGCCGGGCCATGTCCACGACCAGGTAGTTGAAGAGATGGTCGGCCACGCGGAACTTGGTCGCCCAGGAATCGTCTATGCGAGAAAGCAATTCGGCATTCACCTGAGACAGGGTGGCGCCGCCCGAGCGGACCTCGGCGTCCAGTGAACTGCGCCAGCGGGTATCGGGGACCCCGTTGTCGAGGATATTGCCGCCGTTGGTGGTGACGGCGAAGCGCCACGGCGCACCCGGGAGGCCGATTCGCTTGAACTGCTTGATGGTTCGCGTGGTGGTCGGGATGACCGCCGCCACTTCGGCGAGGGCCCGCAGGCGTTCGGTCGCGATGACCGTCATGAACGACAGCGGGGCGCCCTGATAGTGCTCGACGCACACCGAGGGCAGGTCCGGGGTCGCGCCGGAAGCATCGCGGGAAGCGTTGCGGGAGTAGATCATGGTGCGGTCCAGATCGGTCGCGATCAGGATTTCCCTGCGCGACAGCGGCTTCCGTCCGGTCACTGCTCGGCCACATCCTTGATCAGGCCCATGCACGCGTACGCGAGTTCGGGCACCACTTCGACGGGGACATCGCGGGCGGCGGCCAGCATGCGGATATGCGCGTGCTCGGGAGCGTCCGCCTCGCGCACCAGCACCCGCCAGGGCACGCGGCGCAGCAGCACCCGGGTCGTCTCTCCCACACCGGGTTTCACGAAGTTCACGCTGGCGACGCCGTACGCTTCGCGCACCTTCTCCACCGAGGCCCACCCGGCCCAGGTGGGGGTGCGGTCGGAGGTCAGCACGGCTTCGACCTGCGCGGGGACCTGTGGGCGCACCGTATCGAAGGCCGCGGTGACGGCATCGAGCAGGCGGCCGGACACATCGTCGGCGGCGAGTTCGGCGTAGAACTTCGCACCGTGGAAATCGCCCGGGCCGATCAGCGTGTCATTGAGCACCGTGCGCGAAACCAGTCCGGACACCGTGGAATTCAGGCAGGCCGACGCGATCAGGAAGTCGTCGCGGGTGCCGTAGGTGCGCACGCACGCGCCCGGATCGGCGAGCACGACCAGTTCCGGATTGAAGCGCGCACCACCCGCGGCGGCGTACGCGTCGAGCGCCTCGGCCAGCTCATGTGTGATCGCGCCCTTGCCGGTCCAGCCGTCCACGAACACGATATTCGCCGGGTCATGGTGCGCGGCAAGATAATCCAGCGCCACCGCGTCGATACCGCGATCACGCACGATCGACACCGCGTAATGCGGCACATCCAGCCCCCGGGTGGCCAGCCACCGCCGCATCAGCACCCCGACCGGAGTTCCGGCCCGCGCCAGCGACACCAGCACGATATCGTTCCCGCGCTCGGCCACCACGACTTCGGACACCGTGGCCACGGCCAGCGCCAACCGCTCCGCGCTTTCGGCGAGCACCTTGTCGAACAGCTCCCGATAGGCGGCATCCGGCTGATACTCGACCGGCAGCGACTCCGCGTAATGCGCGACCCCGGCCTGAATCCGCCGTTCCCGCTCCGCCACATCGGCTTCCAGATCCGCCCCGGACAAATCCTTCAACAGCCAAACGACCTCATCGGCCGCATACGACCCGAACTCGGGTCCCCGCAACGGTTCCGGCAGCGTCCGCTCGGCCCCGGAAGGCGCTGCGACTCCCGCGACCGCACCGGCGGAGCGGGTGGCCCGCAGCGCCTGCGGATCGACACCCGGCAGCACGGCCAGCACGACATCCGCACCGGACGCGGTCAGCACATCGATCAGGCCACCGGCCTCGGTGAGACGCTCGGTATCGGCGGGCTCATCGATCACAACCAGCAGAATCGGCTCCATAGCGATCGGCTCGGGCCACTGCGCGTTGTACACGAAGCGAGGCGCGTCCTCACCGAGTTCCGGTGCGGTGAAACGGAATCCACGACGCAGCGGATACCCGGGCTCATCCAGCACATAGGCCGGTGACCGCGTGGTGGTCTGATACCGCGCCGCCACTCCCCCATCGGCCAGCGCCGCCGCCAACCGCAGCGGCAGATACATCAACTCCTCGTGCGCCAGCACGATCACCGGTCGCAGCACTGATTCAGCACTGCCCCAGGGCAGTTCGGTCAGATGGTCGCGCAGGGCGGCGGTGGCGGTCGAAACGGCGGCATCGAAAGCAGGGGTATCGGAGTCGAGAATTCCATGCCGACCACCCTCGGGAACCGTTCGCGACCAGGGTAGTTCGAGGCGCGAGAACTCACCGCGAACCGCGGCGACGGGGTTCAACTCCGGATCCGGCAGCGCGGCAACGGCTTCGACCAGCCCGGCGGGAAGGAGGGTCTCCCCGGCCGCCAGGCACACCGCGTCGATCTCGACGCCGAGTTCGGCGGCGGTGGCGGCGAACGCGGCCTTGTCCGCATCGGTCCGCATATCGACCAGCGACGCCAGAATGTAGTGCGGCCGCGGCGTGAACGCGTGCAACGCGCGAATGGCGTCGAGCGCCGTTGCGCCGGTGGAGATCTCATCATCGACGAGCACCATGGGTAGCTCATTGCGGAAGATCTCGGCGGGCATCGGCTGCAGCAGATGCGAGGTGGCGTGCGAATGCCCCTCTTCGAACCCGGTGAGGGTTACGGCGGTGGGCACATCACGCCGAGTGGAGTGCAGATAGCACCGCGCACCGATGCGCGCCGCGACCGTGTGCCCGAGTCCCGTCGCGGTCTCGGCGAATCCGAGCACAACCGCGGCCACACTGTTCGCCGTGACGGCCGCAGCGGCGTGCCCTGCATGCGCCGTCAGCGTCTCCAAGACCAAGTCGCCAAGGCGGTTTCCGGCGTCGATGACGCGGTGCGGGTCGGTGGGGAGGTGTTTGCCCAGGACGGTGGAGACCAGCAGGTGGGCGCGGCGGGGGTTGCGGCGCAGGCCGGGTTCGATGAGGTCGGGGATGTCCCAGGCGGGGGCGGGGACGTGGGAGTCGCCGTGGCGCAGGCCCAGGCCGAGTTCGCGGGTGGCCCACGGTTCGGTGGCGGCGGACGTCGCGGGCTCGGTGGTGACTGTGCCCTCGGGACGCGCACTCACGATGCCACCAGCACTTTCAGTAGGTCTACGAAGGAGACGCCCTTATTGGTGACTCCGAATACGCGGGCGCGCAGCAGGGTTTGGCGAGCCCAGCTGCGGTGCGGCTTCATCTCGTTCATCTTGTTGCGGTACTCCGAGGCCGCGACGCCGCCGGAGTCCTCGCGCAGGATGTCGAGGGCGTCGGAGTACTCCTCGTGGGTGACCACCGACAGCGCGTGCACCACCGCCACATGGGACGGGTGAATAACTGTCTTGCCCTGAATTCCATTGGCACGGTCCAGGGTTATCTCACGCAGCAGTCCGTCCAGGTCCCGGCTGACCAGGTATTGCCGGAACGGCACCGCGTCGGCCTCGGAGAAGGGCGAGGTGCGCAACTGCGGACGGAACATCCGCTCGTGGTCCGCGAAGTACTCCCATACCGGCCCGGTGATGGTGAATCCCGTTCCGTCCGTTCGCCCGAGGTAGTTGACGATGTCCGCGATGACGTCGGCCACCACGCGCACGTCGTAGATGGTGAGATCGCGGTCGCGCCGAATTCCGAAGGTGGAGCACATATCCGTGGCCCCGATGCGCACCGCGAGCACGCTGTCCCGGCGCGCGGTGAGCATGTCCTGGATGCGATGCAGTTCCAGATCGCGGGTCTGGCGGTGCACCAGCGCGGGCGATTCCAGCACCGGCATGCCGAAGACGGTGCGCCCCAGCGCTTCCGAGGCCCGGTCCAGGGCGTCGAGGTATTTCGCGCCGGAGGTGCTGTCGAATTTGGGGAAGACGAAGCCGGTGAGCGCCCGCGCGCCCGTTCCCAGGGCGGCGACGATCTCACCGACGGATTCGGCATCGCGCACGCGCACGAACAGCAGCGGATGCGTGGCGGTGCCCGCGCCGAGTTCGTCCAGGGTCGCGACGGCCTGTTTCTTCCCGAATTCCAGATCGTGGTCGGCGACGGCGTCCTCGAGGTCGATGACCATGGAGCACACCCCGCGTTCGGCCCGGCGCACGATGGTGGCGGTGAGGTCGTCGCGGGTCGCGGGCACGTAGAGCGTCGCGCCCAATGCCATCGACAGCAGGTCGCGGTCGCTGGAGCCGCCGAAGGGTTCGGGCAGGCAGTGGAAGAGCAGTCGCAGTTCCGGCCCCGGTACCTGCGGGAAGTGGCGCATGGGGAAGCGCTTGTGCAGGGATACGGGGGCGACTTCCGGATAGGTGCTGATAATCGCGGTCATCGTCCCCCGTGCCTCCTACTGTTCGGTCGGTTTATCTATCGGTATTTCGCATGCGTTCGACAACACCCGCAAGGAACGCCGAGATGGCGTCCAGTTCGGAGATATACGCCCAATAGTCCGGATGCGGGCCGGTGAGCCCGGCGACCACCCGATCCAGGCGTTCGGACTGGGCATCCAGTACCGAACCCCACTGGGGGACGAGACCGTTGTTCACCGCCAGCATCTGCGCGTCACGCAGTTTGAACCGTACGGTCTTGGCCTTCTCCTGTGGCTTCTCGCGGACCTCGCGCAACAGTGTCAACCGGTCGGTGACAGCGTCGGCCTGCTCCTCTGCGGAGGCGAGGTGCCCGCGGGCGGATGTGGTCAACTCAAGCGTTTGCTCCGGGTCGTTGTTCTGCAATGCGGCCCGGGCCCGGGACAGTTCCGCGGCTGCGGCGTCGATGGCTCGGTGGGCTTGCCGCTCATTGTTCGCCAAATCCGCCGAACTTGCAGCGTTGAACTCCCGGAGCAGGGCGGACAGCGCCGGGGCGAGTCGCTCGGTGCGATGCTGGGCCGCCGCCAGCCGGGTACCCGCAGATGCCAATGCGGTGGTCGCCGAATGCTGTTTGCCCGGTGCGTCTTCCAGTGCCCTTGACAACGCGCGCGTGCGATTGTCCAGCTCCGTCGCGGCCTCGCGGGTGGCCCCGACACCGGCCGCGGCGGCCGCCTCCAATGTGACGAGACCCTCATCCACCGCCGCCTTGGACAGCAGCACCGACGGATATCCGGTGAACGGCGACGCGTCCGCGGCCTGCCGCGCCTGCTGTGCCGCCGACCGCACCTGCGCCACCAATTGCGGCACCGAACCGTAGATGGCGACGGCGTGTTCGAGGTGCGCCTGATTGCCGCGATAGAACTCGTCCACCCCGCGCGCGGCATCCGCGAGCTTGCGCACCTGCGCCTCGATCTCGGGTTGCGGGATCATGCCGCCGTCCCGTTCGGCCTGGTCCAGCCGCTCGTTCAGGGCCAGATAGGAGCCCGCGGCGTCATAGCAGCGGGCGCGCACCCGATCCCACTGCGCCGCCATCCCGCGTTCGGGAAACACCTGTGCCGATGCCGCGACCGCGTTCTCGGCGATGCTCTGCCGGGTATCCATGTCCAGGAAGGCCGCGGTCAGCGCCGTCCGGGCTTGCGCCACCCATTCGGTGTTCGGGGGTGCGGAGCGGAACCATCCGCGTCTACGGCCTGCCACGCCCCGATGTTAAGTGCCCGTTCACACCCGGGGCGACTGTGACGATGAACCCGGTGACATGTCGCGTGACAGGCTGGTGCCGGTGGATGTCCTCGGTTTGTTCATGCACAAGCTCGCGGAAAACTACTAGGGTCGTACCTGCGGACCCCGGCAATTCGGACATGCCGCGCTACAAGAACGTTTGAACGCTTTCCAACGGAAGGGATTCCCGCATGGGTGTCAGTTTGTCCAAGGGCGGCAATGTTTCGCTGACGAAGCAGGCCCCGAACCTCACCGCCGTGTCGGTCGGCCTCGGCTGGGATCTGCGGACCACCACCGGGAGCGACTTCGACCTGGACGCCAGCGCCATCGCGACCGGCGCCGACAAGAAGGTCGTGTCGGACAAGCACTTCGTGTTCTTCAACAACCTGACCTCGCCCGAGGGCTCCATCGTGCACACCGGCGACAACCTCACCGGTGAGGGCGAAGGCGACGACGAGATCATCAATATCGATCTCGCGGCCACCCCGCCGACCATCGAGTCCATCTTCTTCCCGGTCTCGATCTACGAGGCGGATCAGCGCGGCCAGAGCTTCGGCCAGGTCCGCAACGCCTACATCCGCGTGGTCGACCGCGCCAACGGCGCCGAACTGGCCCGCTACGACCTCACCGAGGACGCCTCCACCGAGACCGCCATGGTCTTCGGCGAGCTGTACCGCAATGGCGCCGAATGGAAGTTCCGGGCCATCGGCCAGGGCTACGCGTCCGGTCTGTCCGGTATCGCCCGCGACTACGGCGTCAACGTCTAATCACATAGTTTCGACGCGCCAGGGGGGCTCGGGTGCATGAGCCCCTCCTCGTGCGAGCATCACCCGATCCTCAAAGCGGTTCCGGCACTACGAAAGGCCCCCTAGCGGTGCGTATATTCGGCCTCTCCATCATCGTCACAGTGGTGTCGCTCATCGCGGCATTCGTGTACGGCGGTCCGACAGCGCTGGCACTGTGCGCCATCCTGGGCATCCTCGAGGTGTCGCTGTCGTTCGACAACGCCGTGATCAATGCCAGTGTCCTGCAACGGATGAGCGATTTCTGGCAGCGCATCTTCCTGACCGTCGGCGTCGTCATCGCCGTCTTCGGTATGCGCCTGGTCTTCCCGCTCGCCATCGTGTGGGTCACCGCGGGCCTGGATCCCAAGCGCGCGTTCGATCTCGCGATGAACCCGCCCGAGGGCGACGCGCTCACCTTCCCGGACGGCAGCCCCTCCTACGAGAAGCTGCTCACCGACGCGCATCCGCAGATCGCCGCCTTCGGTGGCGCGTTCCTGCTGCTGCTGTTCCTGAACTTCATCCTCGAAGAGCATGAGATCACCTGGCTGGGCTGGATCGAGCGGCCGCTGGCCAAACTCGGCAAGCTCGACATGCTCTCGGTGGTGCTCACCCTGGTCGCCATTGTCATTGCCGCGGAATGGATTGCCGACGCGGACGACCGCGGGACCGTACTGCTGTCCGGCATCCTGGGCGTGGTCACGTACATACTCGTCGACGGACTCGGATCGATGTTCCACACCGACGAACTCGAGGAGGGCGCCGAATCCGGGCCCAGCGGGGTCGTCAAGGCCACCGGTAAGGCCGCGTTCTTCCTGTTCCTGTACCTGGAAGTGCTCGACGCCTCGTTCTCCTTCGACGGTGTCATCGGCGCGTTCGCCATCACCTCGGACCCGATCCTGATCGCCCTGGGCCTGGGCCTGATCGGCGCCATGTTCGTCCGGTCCATCACGGTGTTCCTGGTCCGCAAGGGCACGCTGTCCGAGTACGTGTACCTGGAGCACGGCGCGCACTGGGCCATCGGCGCGCTGGCGATCATCCTGCTGGTCTCGATCGGCGTGCACATCAACGAGGTCATCACCGGTCTGGTGGGTGTGGCGTTCATCGGAGCGGCGTTCATCACCAGCATCATTCGCAATCGCCGGCTGGGCGATGACGACGACTCCAAAAGCGTGACAACCCAGGAACCCACCCCGGTAGCCTGAACCGCATAACTCCACTTCCCGCGCCCGGCACGCGAATTCGCGTGGCGGGCGCGGTCGTATCGACCGCGCCTACGGCTCGGGCATGAAATGGCAGGCGGGCAGCAAATAGGTCAGAGCATGCGGCGCTGCGCGGTCAGCCGCCGGGATCGCCGCACCGATATGCGCGACCACACCGACTGCTGCACCGCCAGGGTCACCCAGCCCGCCAGCGCCATACCGGCGACATTCAGGAACAGCTGCGCCACACTGCCCCAGATCGTCGAACCAGCACCGAACGCCACCCCGAGCGCGATATTGCCCGCGGCGGGCACCGTGGTGACCGAGATGAAAACCCCGGCCAGCCCAACCGATTTCGCCGATGTCATGGACAGCACCCCGGCCGCGCCCGCGACCACCGCGACAATGAACGACCACTTGTCCGGGGTGTAGATGAACGCCGTGCCGGGACGCGGGCCGATCACATCGTCGAGGGTGATCCAGCCCAGCGCCCGGCCCAGCAGCGCCAGCACGATGGTCGCCGCGATGGCGATCACGAAACCGGATACCAGCGTGCGAATCGCCAACTGCAACAGCACGAATCGACGGCGCACCAGCGCGACGCCCAGGGCGGCGATCGGACCGAATTCCGGGCCGAGCACCATCGCGCCGACGGTCAGAATCTGTGAATCGGTGATGATGGCGATGCTCGCGATGACCGTCGCCAGCGTCAGGAAGCTCAGAAACGTCCAGTTCAGTTCGGTCTCGTCATAGGACCGCTGCGTCACCTCGGCCCACACCACCGAATCGGCGCTGCTGCCCGGGGTGCGGACCTCGGCGTCGAAACCGCTGCGGGACATCCAAGTTCCCACCTGTTCGATCTCGATACTGCCCTCGCGATGCACCTTCAAGGCGCGCAATCGGTCGACGATGTCATTGGCGGCCTCGCGGGCCACCTGGGCGGTCACCACATCACCCGGCGGTTTGAGCGCGACGCCGCGGAAGACCGCGAGACCGGTCACCGCGTCGTCGTGCTCGAGTGCGCCGAGGATGTCATCGGTCAGGGTGGCGGGGGCCGTGATCCGCAGGTGCAGCATGCGCACAGTCTGCCGGGTGTTCTAGGCGCGCACCGGCTCCGGCACGGCGACGATCGGTTCCGGCCGGGACGCGGGAGCCTTGCGCGCGGCCAGGATCATGCCGAGGACGCCGACGGCCAGACCCGCGATCGTCAAGGGGTGCAACGGTTGTGCGATGAAAAGCCAGGCCAGCACGGCCGTGGTGACCGGGGTGGCGAAGAACAGGCGGCCGACCCGGGTGGCGTCCCAGCGGCGCAGCATGGCGTTGAGCAGCAGGAACGCGCCCATCGAGTTGATCAGCACCATCCAGGTGAGGGCGATGCCGAAGCGGCCGGGATCGCTGATGTGGAAGTCGCCGCTCACCAGCACCAGCAGTCCGGCGAAGGGCGCGCTGACCAGCTGATGCACGGCGGTCGCGGCGCGCGAGTCCACGGTGGGGGTGAATTTCTTCTGGTAGACGGTGCCCAGGCTCAGGCCGAGCAGTCCGATCACGCACAGCAGCAGGCCCAGCCAGGAGAAATTGGATTGATCGCTGACCGCGAAGGCCACACCGACGCCGCCGATGCCGAAGCCGAGCCACTGCCGTTTGCTGACATGCTCGCCCAGGACGCCCGAGAACAGCGCGATGACAACGGGATTCAGGCCCTGCATGAGGGAGATGACGGCGGCCGAGACGTGTTCGCCCATGGCGGTGTAGAAGGCGCCGAACTGCACGATCTGCATGAGCAGGCCGGCGATCATGACGTGCCGCAGCTGTCGTCCGCGCGGCCAGACGGCGTGTACCGCAAGGCCGTACAGCAGCAGCAGTGGTCCGGCGATGGCATAGCGACCGAGCAGCACCACCATCGGCGGGGCCGCGCCCACACCGATGATTCCGACGATGAACGCGCTGCTCCACATGAGGACGAACAGTGGCTGTACGACCCCGTTCATGAATCGGTCCGGCATGGCCATCTCCCGTCGGCGTAACCCCTTAAGACGGTTATCAGACTTCACCCGCTAGCAGTAACCTGTCAAGGGGGTTATTGTGGAAGATATGTTCACCTTCGTCAGCGGCAATCTGGCACTGGACTTCATCGGCACGGTCAAAGCCCGGCGCGCCCGATTCGAGGACCTCCTCGAAACACCGGACGACCTGGGCGCATGGGCCGTCGCGGCCGAACTGCTGGACAGCGCGCCGACCGCCGACGCCACCGAACTCGAACGCGCCACCGCACTGCGCGAAGCCACCTGGCGCATGACCCTGGCCATCATCGACGGCGCGCCGATCGACGACGCCGATCGACGACTCGTCAACGACATCGCGCACGGCCCGCTGCCCGGCGTCGAACTCACCCCCGCCGGGGGCCTACAGCGCAGCGGCACAAGCGAATCCGTGCTCGCCGCGATCGCGCGCTCGGCCATCGAACTGGTCGGCGGCGCGGACCGGAACCGGGTCCGCGAATGCGGGCGCGCGGACTGCACCCGCCTCTACGTCGACACCTCACGCGCCGGATCGCGGCGCTGGTGCGATATGACCGTGTGCGGAAATCGCGCCAAGAGCGCGGCCTTTCGCGCCCGCGGCACCGAAACCGATACCGCGGCAGCGCATTAGACGCTCAGAGCGCCGAATACGCCAGCACCGGCGCCGGATTCTCCTCGAATCGTGTTGCCGCGCTATCCCTTACGCGCGGCCTGGCCCGAATGAACAGGAAGAAGAACACCAGCAGCAACACCGCCCGGCCCCACACCCCGAACTGCACCACATTCTCGGCCAGCTCCGGCGCATGCCCGGAACCCAGCGCGTAGAAGTACCGGAACACCCCGATCCCGATCGCGGCATCGGCCAGCAGGTACACCCCCACCAGCGTCCACGGCACCTCCAGCAGCACCAGGAACGGAATCAGCCACAGCGTGTACTGCGGTGAATGCACCTTGTGGAACAGCAGGAATCCGCACAGCATGGCCCCGCTCACCCCGATCCACGGGTACAGCCCGGTGATCGCGAACTGCCGCCAGCCCAGCCAGCCCGCCACCGCGAACGCCAGCACGATCAGCAACGGAGACGCCGCCGACACCACATCCTGGAAGTTGGCCTCATCGGCGGCGGTATTGCCGAACACCGGGCGCAGACCCCAGTACCAGATCGAATTGGTGGTGATATCGGCCTGTCGCAACTGCTGGAAGGTGATCGACGCCCGCCAGCCCTCATAGCCGGCCAGCGCGAACGGCAGATTCACCGCGATCACGGTCACGATCGCGGTCCCCGCCACCAGCAGCGCGCCGCGCACATCGAAGCGGCGCGGCACCCGCGCGTCCTCACCCGGCCGCGGCTCACCGACCAGCACGTATAAAAGCAAGGGCAGCACGAAGATTCCCGGATACAGCTTCAGGCAGAACCCGATGCCCAGCAGTACCGCGGCGGCGATTCCGCGCGCCCGCAACGAATATCGCGTCATCGTGGACACGATGTAGGCCGCGCCGACCGCCGTGCACACCACCGGCAGTTCCCAATTGTGGAAGGCGTACAGGATCAGCGGCGGACCGGCCGCCCACAGCAGCGCCGCGCGCCCGCCCATCCGGCCCAGCATGTACGCGGTCAACAACGCGAACGGCGCCAGCAGCAGCGCCGAATGCAGCAGGAACGCCGCGTCATCGTGCGCGCCGATCGCGCCCAGCCACATGAAAAGCCCACTCAGCACCGGATATTCGACCGCACCGCCGGTGAGCGCGCCGTCCGGGGTGATACCGCCGGTCAGGTACGGGAAGATGTGCTCGTTGATATCGCGGCCCAGCCACAGGAACTGGATGTCCGAGTAGCAGACGTTCGAATCCTTGACCGAATCGAAGATGGTGCTGCGGCCGAACTCATTGAAGGGCGCGCCCGCACAGCGCGCCTTGTTGAAGTAGGCCACCAAAAGTGTGACCGCGCACACCAGTACGGCGATCAACCCCATCGATGAACGGTCCGCGACCGCGCGGCCGGCGACCGGCTCATTGCCGACGGGTCGGTTCAACATGGCCACCACCCTAAGCGGCTCGGCCGGGTTCCGGCCCGGCAAACCCTTGTCCGGGCCCGATTTCGCTGCTCACAGCCGCTCATGTAGCCTTGGCGGGTTGCTGACGCAACGAACCCTCCTGCCACGGATCGTCCGTGGCCGTTTAAGCCCATAGGAGGTGATGAGGTCCGTGCGTCATTATGAAGTGATGGTTATCCTCGATCCGAGTCTGGACGAGCGCACCGTTGGCCCGAACCTGAACACCATGCTCGGCGTGGTTGGTTCAGAAGGCGGCAAGGTCGACAACGTCGACATCTGGGGCAAGCGTCGTCTCGCTTACGAGATCGCCAAGCAGGCCGAAGGCATCTACGCGGTGGTCAAGCTGACCGCCGAGTCCGCCACGGTCAGCGAGCTCGATCGCCAGCTGGGACTGAACGAGTCGGTGCTGCGCACCAAGGTGCTGCGCCTCGGCAAGAAGTAGGTCCTGCCCTCCCGCATGTGCGCTCACAATGCGTCGGTCTGTGTCTCTAGGCTGAGCGCAACAGGCGAGTGCACTGCGGACTGCACCGGATAGCAGGAGGAACCATGGCAGCAGGCGACACGGTCATCACCGTCATCGGAAACTTGACGGCTGACCCCGAGCTTCGATTCACGCCCGCGGGAGCGGCCGTCGCGAACTTCACGGTCGCGTCGACTCCCCGTGTGTTCGACCGTAATACCAATGAATGGAAAGACGGCGAAGCGCTTTTCCTGCGCTGCAACATCTGGCGAGAAGCTGCGGAGAATGTCGCCGAGAGCCTGACCCGTGGATCTCGGGTGATCGTGAGCGGACGACTGAAGCAGCGCTCCTATGAAACCCGCGAGGGTGAGAAGCGCACAGTGGTCGAGCTCGAGGTCGAAGAGGTCGGTCCCTCCCTGAAGTACGCGACCGCGAAGATCAACAAAACCACCCGTGGCGGTGGCGGCGGAGGCTTCTCGGGCGGCGGCGGTCAGGGTGGCGGCCAAGGCGGCGGCGGTTTCTCCGGCGGTGGCAGCAGTGGTGGTGGCGGAGGTCGTGGCGGCCAGAGTGCCGGCGACGACCCGTGGGGCAGTGCGCCCGCGGCCGGCTCCTTCGGGGGCGGGCAGCAGATGGACGATGAACCGCCGTTCTAGACAACGGCTTTCGCAGGGAGCCTGAGAGCTCCCCCAGAATTACGGAGTAAAACCCATGGCCAAAGCACCGGCACGCGAGAAGGTGCTGAAGAAGAAGGCTTGCGCATTCTGCAAAGAAGCCAAGACCGGCACCGTCAACATCGACTACAAGGACACCGCGCTGCTGCGCAAGTACGTGTCCGATCGCGGCAAGATCCGCGCGCGCCGGGTGACCGGCAACTGCGTGCAGCATCAGCGCGACGTCGCCGTTGCCGTCAAGAACTCTCGTGAGGTGGCACTGCTGCCTTACGTCTCCACGGCTCGCTGAGAAGGGAAGACACAGCAATGAAGTTGATCCTTACTGCTGATGTGGATCACCTCGGTGCGCCCGGCGACACCGTTGAGGTCAAGGACGGTTACGGCCGTAACTTCCTGCTGCCCCGCGGCCTGGCGATCGTCGCCACCCGTGGCGCCGAGAAGCAGGTTGCCGGCATCCGTCGTGCCCAGGACGCGCGCAAGGTGCGCGACCTGGATCACGCCAACGAGCTGAAGCAGGCCCTCGAGGGCCTGACCGGCGTGGCGCTGTCCGTCAAGACCGCGGGCACCGGCAAGCTGTTCGGTTCGGTCACCACCGCCGACGTCGCGGGCGCCATCAAGGCCGCCGGCGGTCCGGTTGTGGACAAGCGCAGCATCGAGCTGCCGAAGGCTCACATCAAGAGCACCGGCAAGCACAACGTCGTGGTGCACCTGCACCCCGATGTGGCTGCCAAGTTCGACCTGCAGGTCAACGCCGCCGAGTAATTTCGGCGTCAGAACGGAGGCCGCCTTCGTACTTCCGGGTGCGAGGGCGGTCTCCGATTCTTTTCTGCGCATCGCTGTGTGCCGGCTTGTGGATGGTTGAACAAACCAACCTTCCGCTTTGTGTGACGGGTCACAAACTGGTTCATCGCTGTTCACCGAACACGCCCGAAGGTGGACGTCCAGCGACACGCCGGAACGTTTTGATCCACAGTCGCCGACAGTGAGAAATAGGCCACTACCTGGCGATTGTACGATCCCGCCGACTGTTGTCCCCAAGTAATCCACAGGGGGTGCACAACGGTTGGTGAACAACACCCACTTTATCCACAGGTGTATCCACAGGTCGGTTTGGCGAGTACCTGTTCGGTCGCCTAGGTTCGCATCGTTGTCCTCATCACCACGCGCGTTCGCCCGCCGCGTGGCAGCCCGAATCTGTCGGTGTGCAGGCGTAGAAACGGTGAGGGATGTCGAATCCGGGCCGGAGGAGAGAGGACGGTCGAGATGGCAGTCATCGACGATCGCGGCCACGACGATAACGGACCCTCCGAGTACCGCGAAGCCCCCGGTGAGGATTTCGGCCGCCAGCCCCCGCACGATATGGCCGCCGAACAATCCGTCCTGGGCGGCATGCTGCTGTCCAAGGACGCCATCGCCGACGTCATCGAGGTCATTCGCCCCGGCGACTTCTACCGCCCCGCGCACCAGGCCGTCTACGACGCCATCCTGGACCTCTACAGCCGCGGCGAACCCGCCGACCCGGTAACCGTCTCCGCGACCCTCGACCGCCGCGGTGAACTCAAGCGCATCGGCGGCCCCCCGTACCTGGTCACCCTGACCCAAACGGTCCCCACCGCCGCCAACGCCGGCTACTACGCCGAAATCGTCGCCGAGAAGTCCGTCCTGCGCCGCCTCGTCGAAGCGGGCACCCGCATCGTCCAATACGGCTACGCGGGCGCCGACGGCCAAGACGTAGCCGAAGTCGTGGACCGAGCCCAGGCCGAACTCTACGAAGTAACCGAACGCCGCTCCAGCGAAGACTTCCTCCCTCTTGAAGAGCTGTTGCAGCCAACAATGGACGAAATCGACTCCATCGCCAGCCGCGGCGGCATTTCCCTCGGCGTCCCCACCGGCTTCACCGAATTGGACGAACTAACCAACGGCCTGCACGCCGGCCAGATGATCATCGTCGCGGCTCGACCCGGTGTCGGCAAGGCGCTCGCACTCGACACCCCGCTGCCGACACCGACCGGCTGGACCACCATGGGTGAGGTTCAGGTCGGCGATCTATTGCTGGATGCCAACGGCAACCCGACTCGCGTGGTCGCCGCCACCGAGATCATGTCCGGCCGACCCTGCTACGAAGTCGAATTCTCCGATGGCACAGTCATTGTCGCGGATGAGCAGCACCAGTGGCTGACCGATACCCGGGCCTCCCGGAAGTCCGCGCAGGCTGCGGCGACCGGCTACAACCGGACGCGTAATCAGCGGACTTTCGCCGAGGTTCGAACCACGGCGGATATCTCGGCCACGCTGCGCTGCGAGACCGCGGATCGCCGCCTGAATCACAGCGTCAATAACGCCGCGCCTCTGCGACTTCCGGAGCGCGAACTGCTGGTACCCCCGTACACGCTGGGTGCCTGGCTCGGTGACGGAACCTCCGCGGCGGCACAGCTGACCACCGCAGACCCCGAAATCCTCGGTCGCATCGAGGATGAAGGCATCGTCACGGTGCAGTCGAAGTCGGCGGCACTGCGCTATCAGCTCCGCTTGCCGGCCGAGGATGCCATTCCGGCGCGCGAGTGCGTGGTGTGTGGCATCGAGTTCATCCCCTTCACCAGCGAAGTCCGCACCTGCGGACAGTCCTGCGGCGGCAAGGCCCGATTCGTGTCGGCCGCGGTACCCGCGCCAACCTGCGCCGTTTGCGGTGGCCCGTCCATCGGACTTCGCATGTGCCAAACCTGCCGCAGCACAGTGGGTTCCGTGCAAGCGCGGCTGCGCACGATCGGTGTGCTCGGCAATAAGCACATCCCCGTCGATTACCTGCGTGCCTCGGAAACCCAGCGGCGCGCGCTCCTGGCCGGGCTGCTCGACACCGACGGCACGGTGACCAAGGGCGGATCGGTTCAGTTCGCGGTGACCAGCGAACGCCTGGTCCGCGATGTCGAAGAGTTGATCGTCAGCCTCGGATATCGCTGCCAGCTCTCAACCAAGAGGGTGCGAGGCCGCACCGAGGAATCATCGACGGCCTACACGCTGACCTTCCAGACCGAGGACGAGGTCTTCGGCCTGAGCCGAAAAGAACTGCTGCACAAGAAGCGTCGTGGCGCAGTCAACACCGCGCGCTCGAGTTCTCGCTTCATCGTGGACGTTCGCCCCGTCGCGAGTGTCCCCGTACGTTGCGTGGAGGTCGCCAATATCGACCACCTCTACCTCGCGGGCCGAGCCATGGTTCCGACCCACAACTCCACGCTCGGTATGGATTTCATGCGCAGCTGCTCCATCAAACACGGCATGGCGAGCGTCATCTTCTCCCTGGAAATGAGCCGTACCGAAATCGTCATGCGCCTCCTATCCGCCGAAGCCAAGATCAAACTCGGTGATATGCGCTCGGGCCGCATGAGCGATGACGACTGGACCCGCCTGGCCCGCCGCATGAGCGAGATCAGCGAAGCCCCGCTCTTCGTGGATGATTCGCCGAACCTCACGATGATGGAGATCCGGGCGAAGGCCCGCCGCCTCAAGCAACGTCACGACCTACGCCTGATCGTGGTCGACTACCTCCAGCTGATGAGCTCCGGCAAGAAGGTGGAATCCCGCCAGCAGGAAGTCTCGGATTTCTCCCGAAGCCTCAAGCTGATGGCCAAGGAATTGGAAGTCCCGGTAATCGCGATCAGCCAGCTGAACCGTGGTCCGGAACAGCGAACGGACAAGCGCCCCATGGTGTCCGATTTGCGTGAATCTGGATCGCTCGAGCAGGATGCGGATATGGTCATCCTGCTGCATCGCCCCGATGCCTTCGAACGGGACGACCCCCGCGGCGGCGAAGCAGACCTCATCGTCGGTAAACACCGAAACGGTCCCACCGCCACCATCACCGTCGCCCACCAGCTGCACCTGAGTCGCTTCGTCGACATGGCCCGAGGCTGATCGACCATCACGGACAGTGCCCTCTCCGGATTCGAAATCCGGGGAGGGCACTGTTCGTATTCGATTGTCCGGTAAGGACTTCGGGTTAGCGGTTGGGGGTGGTGGTGACCGTGGTGGTCGGCGGCACGGTTGTCGTGGTGGTGGGTGCCGTGGTTGCGGGTGGGGTGGTGGTGACGGGGGCCTGGGCCAGTACGGAATCCGTGGTCGTCGGGGCGACGGTGGTCGGAGCCGGGGTGGTGGGCGTGGTTGTCACCGGGGCGGGGGTAGTGGTGCCCGGGGTTGTCGTGCCCGGCGTTGTGGTGGCCGGGGTGGTTGAGCCCGGGGTGGTGGTGCCCGAGGCCTTGGTCGGGGAAGTTGTTGTGGTGGAGGCGGATTCGACGGTGGGCTTGGCGGCCTTGTAGGCGGCGGCGAGGTCTGCCGGTTCGGGCTTGGCGGCGGTGGTCACCGGTTCGCCCTTCTGTGCCTGCTGTGCCAGGTGGGTGAGCCAGGCGGCGGCGTATTCGGCGGAGGTGAGGGGTTTGCCGTTGGCCTGGTCGGCGTCTTTCCAGTAGTCGAAGTGGTGACCGGTGTGGTCGGGGCCGAGGGTCTGCTGGTACGGATCGCTGAGGATGACGGGGATCGTGTTGGTGTTGGTGACGATCAGGCCGACGATCTCGTTGAAGACCTTCTGCGGCAGGTAGGCCAGCGGCGACATGTCGTTGGTGGCGACGCTGTCCCCGGCGGAGACGGGTCCGGCGGTGACGGCGGCGGCGCCGGGCTTGTAGCTGGGGGCGGACACCTTGAGCAGCACCTGCAGGAAGGTTTCGTCGCTCTTCATCCAGTTCGGGTTGTTGCCGATGTACTGGAACGCCTTGAGCGCGATATCACCGAGTTTGACGGCGACGTCCTGACCGGTCGCGGGGGTGAGGCCGTCGTTCTGCAGCGAGTCGATATTGATCTGGCGGCCGACGTTGATGGCCAGCTGCAGCAGCGAAATGTTCTGCGGCGCAGAGCAGGTGAGGTCGCCGTCGGAGCAGAAGGAGGCGATCTTGCCGTTCAGTTTGCCGAAGTCGCCGCCGGTGTCGGGCAGTGCGCCCTGACCGCCGGCGCCCTTACCGCCGTAGTTGGTGTCGAAGTTGTCCGGGTGGTTGGGGTCCTGGGCGCCGATGAAGGTGCCGTCGCCCGCCTTGCGGCCCGGGTCGGCGAGGATGACGACGCCGAGCACCTTGTCGGGGTCGATATCGGTCTGCGAGTTGCCGATCTGCATGGCGACGCGGCGGACCACGTCCGAGCCTTCGCTGTAGCCGACGATGGAGTACTTGGTGTTCGGGCAGACCGAGGAGATTTCGCGCATGACCTTCTCGGTGTTGGCGACGCCGGCGGTGACGGCGGCCTCTTCCGAGTTCAGGTTGGCGGGGTAGGCGATGTAGATGGCGGCGTTGGAATCGGAGCCGACGGCATTGCTGCCCGCGTTCACGACCGGGTCCAGCCATTCGCTCTTGTGGTCTCCGGACAGCGCGGCGGGCAGTTCGTTGCCGTTGCGGTCGACCAGCATGGCGGTGGTGCCGGAGACGGGGGTGTCGTTGCGTCCGGCCACCGAAATGGTCACCATGTCATGGCAGTCCATGACCGATGAGGTGAGCTGCGTCTCGGTTGTGCCTGGCTTCGAGGTGATACCCCAGGAGGCCGCGATGGCCGCGACCAGCCCGAGTGCGGCGAGTGCCGCAACGGGTATCGCGGTGCGGCGGTTCTTTCCGAGGAACGATCGAATGCGCGCAAAATAAGTTCGAAGAGCCAATGTCCCGGTTCCCATTCCCATTCCGGTGGATGGATAGGCCCCCCGACGGGCCGTGATTCACCGGGGACGTCGGAATGGGGAAGGGAATCGTTACTACGGCTACCGTTTATGCAGCTAGCGGTCAGTGCGCGCGCAACATCCGGCCCGCCGCGTCGACCGCCGGAGTTGATGATCCGGCGTCATTGATGAATACCGCGAACGCGAGATCGCCGGAGATTCCGACGAACCAGCCGTGCGCGTGTTTGTCGTCGATGAATTCGGCGGTTCCGGTCTTGCCGAGCAGTCCGGGGATGTCCGCCAACTGGGTGGCGGTGCCGGAGGTGACGGTCTCGCGCATCATGGTTTTGATCTGGTCCGCGATGCCCGCGGGCAGTGGTGCGGCGGCGTGGTCGGGGGTGCCGGGACGGCCTTGCACCAGCACCGGATTCGGCGGCGATCCGTGTGCGAGCGCGGCGGCGACCAATGCCATGCCGAAGGGGGTGGCGGTGACCTTGCCCTGTCCGATGCCCTCTTCCACGCGCAGCGCGGAGGTGTCGGCGACGGGCACCTTGCCGGTGACGGTGGTCAGCGCGGGTGTCACATAGTCGATGCCGAGGCCCAATTGGTTGGCGGCGTTGGTGAGTCCGTCGGGCGGCAGGTTCACCGCGAGCCGTCCCATGGTGGTGTTGCAGGACTTGGCGAAGGCCGTGTGCAGCGGCACGCTGCCGAGGTCGAAGTTGTTGTCGTTGGGGATCTGCCGTCCTTCGATGTTCTCGGTGCCCGGGCAGGGCAGCACGGTGTCGGGGGTGACGGCGCCCGATTGCAGTGCGGCCGAGACGGTCACCGTTTTGAAGGTGGAGCCGGGCGGGTAGAGCCCGGTGAGTCCGATCGGTCCCTGTGCGTCGGCGGGCGCGTTCTGCGCGATGGCGAGCACATCGCCGGTGGACGGTCGCAGTGCCACGATGGTCGCGGCCTGCGGGATCGGGGCGAGCGCGCCTTCGGCGGCGCGCAGTAGCGCCGGGTCCAGGGTGGTGCGAATGTCATTGACCGGCTTGGCGTCCTGTCCGCCGACCCGCTGTGTCCCGTCGGTCCCCCGTGCCCGGACCGCCCAGCCCGCGGCGGCGTCGTTCTCCTGCTGCCAGAGGTCGCTGAGCCCGGACCAGGACGGTGAGGTGAGGGCCTTGTCGGTGGTCAGCAGCCGATTCTGCGGTGCCAGTGTGACATTCGGCAGTGCGGCCAGCGCATCCTGAATCGGCGCGATATCGGCCGCGCGCAGCGTGACGGCCGTGATCGATTTGCCCTGCGCACCTGCGAGTTCGGTATTCAGCGAGGCCGCGGTGATATCGGCGGCCACCGGTTGCAGCAGCGCCGCGACGGCCGCGGTGTCCACCCCGGGTGACAGGTTCACGAGGGTGACGACCTGCTGTGTCATGAATTCCGCGCCGGTGCTGTCGAGTATGCGCGCGGCGGGCGCGGGATCCACGGCGCTGTAGGACAGCGGCCCGATATCCAGCCCGGGTGCGACGGTGGCCGGATTCCAGTGGATCTTCCACCCGTCGCTCGTATCGTCGAGCTGTCCGTTGGTGGTGTACGTCCACGTGTTGTGGCCGTCTTTTCCGAGTTTCCAGGTGCCGGTGAGGGTGAAAGTTCCGCCCCCGTCGGTCTTCTCGACGTTGCCGACCTGGAATTTCACATCCTTGCCGAGTGCGTCGTAGAGCCCGGTGAGGGTGCCGGTGGCCTTTTTGCCGTCGGTGGTGGCGGCCGCCGCGGCGGTGACATCGTCGCGGCTGAGCGCATCGGCGAACCCGCCGGCCGCGTCCTGCATGTGGTCGGCGGTCTTATCGCCGGAGCAGGCGGTCAGTGCGAGGCCGGTTGCGACGACCATTCCGAACAGTCTGGTTCCGGTGCGCATTGGCCCGACGGTACCTGCCGATCGTGCGGTGAGCACGGACCCTGCCAACGTATTTCGTGAGTTCGGGGTAACTCCCGGGGTACCCCCGGAACTTTCGTCGCACCTAACCGCTGCACGCGAATGGGACCGTTGAGTTTCTTAGTCCGGCGCCAAAGTCTCGGGGAGGCGGAACAGCTACTGTCGCCACGTGGGTTTCGAGGTTCGGGTGGACAGTGCGGGCGCTATCGAGATCGTCCGGGCCGCGGTGCGGTTCGTCTGGGGCTGGGATGCCACCGATGTCCGGAGTTTCGCGCGCCGGGTGGGGTGGGATACCCCGGAGCCGGTGGGCACCATGCGCCGCGGCGCGGTGTTCTCCCGGACCGGCCTGAATATCTGGTGGGATTCGGCCATGTTCTGGGGCAGTGGTCGGCGGCTCCAGTATGTGCGGGTGCCGGTCTCGGACTGTCCCGCGACCGCGCATCGGGATCTGCTCGATGACGCGCTGGCCCGGGTGCGCGCCGCGTTCGCCGAGGTGTGGGGTGAGCCCGAATCGGGTGTGGGACCGGATGAGGGACCGTCCTGGGTGTTCCCGAATCTGCTGGTGGGCTTGACGATCGGCCCGGAAACCGTGGATCTGATGCTGGTGAATCCGCTCGATCAGCGCTTCTGGATGGATAAGCGGCATGACGGCGCGCGCAGGCGTGCGGGCCTGGGCGGCTGGGGCCGCTTCACCGAGGATCTGGCCGAATATCTGGAGTCGCTGACCACCGACGCGCGCATGGTGGTGACCGCGCCCGGCGGTCGCTATGTGCAATTCGCGGTGGAGCCGGGTGAGTTCACCAGTGAGCTCAGCCGCAGCGAATTCATCGATCCCACTTGGCGATACGGCGTCGAGGTGGACGATCAGCTGATGGCGCAGGGCTGGAAGCCCTCCGAGGACGCGAACTGGTGGCGCACCCTGCCGCGCAATGCCGGGCGTACCGCCGTCAGTCATTTCGCGGCCGATACCGTGCAGGCGCTGCGCATTCTGAAGGTGCGCGCGGTGACGGATCTGGTGGCCGACGCCTGGGTGGAGGGCGGTGAGGACCTCGATGTCACCCTGCTCGGCATTCCGCCGCACGCGACCGCGCGCACGCAGCGCGCGGAATTCCTGCGCAGCAACGCCCCGTACGGTTTCGATATCGGCCCGTTGCGCGTGGATGTGCCCGGCGGTATCGAAATAGCGCGTGCCGCAAAGGATTTCGATTGGTCTTGGTCGCGCGCCGATATCGCCGCGTTCACCGAGCGCCTGGGCTGGCGGCTGGAGGGCGACCCCGGTCCGTCGGATCGCGTGGTGCACGCGAAAACCGAACTGCGGATCGATCATTCGCGCGCACGCTACTGCTACGGCGGCGACCGCCTGGAGGCGGTGTGCATCACCCTGAGCGACAGCATCGAATCCCAGCTGTACGAGGAGGGTCCGCCCGCCGAGGTACGAGACCAGTTGACGGCGGCGGTGACTCGCGCGGTGGAGGGTCTGCGCGCGGAATTGGGCGCACCCGTGCACGGCACGCTCCGGCATGCGCACGGCCCGGTGTGGGCATCGAAGAATCTGGTCATAGGCATTGTGCCGGATGAGAATACGGTCGAGCTGTACCTGGTGAATCCGGCCGAACGCGGCCGCCAGTTGATCATCGAACAGCAGCAGACCGCCCGCCGCGCCGCCGAACGCGAATGGCGGCAGTTCTTCGACGATCTCGCGGTGGTGGTCGCGGAGCTGCCGGAGAACGCCGAGGCCACCGTCGATGCCGGTGATCGCGGTACCGCGCATTTCCACCGCGACGCGGACGGTCTGCGGGTGAGCCTGGACGCCGAGGCCGGGCTGGGCCTGCATCCGCGCATCACCGGCCTGATGCGCGCGAACGGCTGGCAGCGCCCCGAGGCGGCGCGCCCGGTATGGCGGTGTGGCCTCTATCGCCCCGCGCTGTACCGCGATTTCCGGCATTTCGTGGAGTTCGCGCTGTGGCCGCTGCGCACCCGCATGGGCCCGTACACGGTATTGCGGGTGCGGTCGGGCACGGAAGATCACGATCTGCGCACCCCGTCGACGGGGGCTACCGGCTTCTGACCGTGCGCGGCCATAGAGTTTGAGCCATGACCACCGAGATCGACGATGTCCGGGTTACCAGAGAAAGCTATGACGAGGTAGCGGAGCTGTACACGAACACTTTCCGGGAAGGCATCGAGGAGAATCCCTTCGATCGGGCCATGCTGGATATGTTCGCCGCCTCGGTGCGCGCCGCCGATGCCGAGCCGGGGTTGATCGCGGATCTGGGCTGCGGGCCGGGCCGAGCCGCACGCTATCTGGATGTGCTGGGGCTCAATGTCTTCGGCCTGGACCTATCCCCCGAGATGATCGCCCGCGCGCAATCCGCGCTGCCGCATCTGCGGTTCGAGATCGGTTCCATGGAGAACCTGGATCTCACCGATGCGTCGCTGAGCGGAATCGTGGCCTGGTACTCCATCATTCACACTCCGCCGCACCGAATCCCGGCGCTGCTGGGCGAATTCGCGCGCGTGCTGCGCCCGGGCGGTCACGCCCTGTTCGGTTTCCAGGCCGCCGATGATTCGCGCGGCATCCAGGAGTACGACCACAAGGTCACCACGTCCTACCGCTGGGCTCCCGATACGCTCGCCGCGACCCTGGAGGAACTCGGTTTCACCGTGACCGCGCGCATGTCCCGGATCGCCCGCGAGGATGAGCGCACCCCGCAGGGCTATCTGCTGGCCGTCAAGAACTGATCGGTTCCACCGGGCGCGCCGCGCGTTCGTCGAATTCGGCTCGGGCGCTGGTGATTTCGTCCACGTGCGCCAGCGCCCACTGCCCCATGGCATGCGTGAGCCGCCCGAGGTCGGCCCCGATCGGGGTGAGCGAGTATTCGACCCGCGGCGGCACGGTGGGGTAGACCGCGCGGCGCACGAGTCCATCGCGTTCCAGATCGCGCAGGGTGCGGGTGAGCACCTTCTGGGTGATGCCGTCGAGGCGGCGGCGCAGTTCGTTGAAGCGGATCGGGCCGTCGCCGGCGCGCAGTACGCCCAGCACCAGCAGTACCCATTTGTCGGCCAGCACCGCCAGCACATCGCGCGCCGGACAGCGTTTGAGGTAGTCCTCCACCAGGTTGGTGGATTCTTCCAGGTCGAAGACGGTATCCATCAGGTACCTCGGGATCTATTTAGTGCCTTCTTCCCAGAAGATACTACCGGCCGAAGAATCGTCACCATGAAAGCGATCAGTCAGAATACAGTCGGCGGACCGGAAGTACTGGAGACCGTGGAGATCGAACGGCCTGCTCCCGGTGCGGGTGAGGTCCTGGTGCGCGTTGCCGCCACCTCGGTGAACGCGGCGGACTGGAAGCTCCGCAACGGCAGCATCGACGCGCTGGGTCCGCCGCCGTTCACACTGGGTTTCGACGTATCCGGTACGGTCGCCGAAATCGGTTCCAGGGTAACCGATTTCGGTATCGGCGATGAGGTTTTCGGTATGGCGCTGAGCCGTTCGGGCACCTACGCCGAATATGTGGTCACCCCGGCCGACTACCTCGCGCCCAAGCCCGCGACCCTGACGCACACCGCCGCCGCGGCACTGCCGACCGCGGTGCTCACCGCATGGCAGGCCTTGACGAAAATCGCACCGGGACAACGCGTATTGATCCACGCGGCCGCCGGTGGCGTCGGGCATCTGGCGGTGCAGATCGCGAAACATCATGGCGCGTACGTGATCGGCACGGCCCGGGCCGCGAATCACGAGTTCCTGCGGTCGCTCGGCGCGGATGAGGTGATCGACTACCGGACAGTCGATTTCACCACGGTGACGCCGCCGGTGGATGTGGTGTTCGACCTCGTCGGCGGTGAGTACGGTGACCGGTCACTGTCCATCCTGACCCCGGAGGGTCGTCTCATCGACGCCCAGCGCGACGGGGTGCTCGACGATCCGCGATTCCACCGGCACTACGTCGCCCCCTCCGGCGCGGATCTGCGCGCGCTCACGCCCCTGCTCGAACAGGGCGCGCTGCGCGGTGCGGTCGAGCGCGTCATGTCCCTGGCCGATGCCGCCGAGGCGCATCGGCTCAGTGAATCCGGGCGGGTGCGCGGCAAGATCGTGCTGCTGCCCTGGGCCGCCGCCTGATTCCTGGCCATCGGGACATTCCTGTGCGAGGCTCGCGGCCGCGCCCTACCGTCGGGCGTAGGCGAGAACAGGGAGTTGTGGTGACGTACTGGGACAATGAGGTCGATGTGATGGTCGCCGGTTCGGGCGGCGGCCTGGCCGGGGCGTATACGGCGGCGCGTGAGGGACTGACGGTGCTGCTGGTGGAGGCCACCGAGAAATTCGGCGGCACCACCTCGTATTCGGGTGGCGGCGGTGTGTGGTTCCCGTGCAATCCGGTACTCCAGCGCGAGGGCGTGGATGACACGCTCGAGGACGCGCTCACCTACTACCGGGCCGTGGTCGGCGATCGCACACCCGCCGAATTGCAGGAAGCGTATGTGCGCGGCGGCGCGAAGGTGATCGAGTATCTGGAGAGCGATGAGAGCATCGCGTTCCAGATGTTCCCGTGGCCGGACTACTACGGCAAGGCGCCCAAGGCACGGCTCGACGGTAAGCGGCATATCGTCCCCAAGCCGCTGGCCGCCAAGAAGCTCGGTGAGCTGAGCGCGTCCATTCGCGGACCGCTGGGCACCGACCGCAATGGCGAACCGCAGCCGGACTATCTGATCGGCGGGCGTGCACTGGTCGGCCGGTTCCTGCTGGCAATGGCCAAGTACCCCAACGCTTCCCTGCGTTTGAACACCGCGCTGGTGGAGCTGGTCGTCGAGGACGGCGCGGTGGTCGGCGCGATCGTCGAACAGGACGGGGAGCGCACCGCGATCCGCACCCGCAAGGGAGTCCTGTTGGCGGCGGGCGGTTTCGAGGGCAATGACGAACTTCGGCAGCGCTTCGGTGTACCCGGTGTCGCGCGAGACACCATGGGGCCGTGGGGAAATGTCGGTAAGGCGCATGAGGCCGGTATCGCGGCGGGCGCGGACACCGATCTGATGGATCAGGCATGGTGGTCGCCCGGCCTGATCCACCCGGACGGACGGGCCGCGTTCGCGCTCTGGTTCACCGGCGGTGTGTTCGTGAATCAGAGCGGCGAACGGTTCGTGAACGAATCCGCGCCGTACGACCGGCTGGGCCGGGACATCATCGAGGCGATGGACGCCGGAACGGTGACACTGCCGTTCTGGATGATCTACGACGACGCCGATGCGGGCATCCCGCCCATCAAGGCCAGCAATGTGCCGATGGTCGAGCGCGAGAGGTACGTCGAGGCCGGACTCTGGCACACCGCCGACACGCTGGAGGAACTGGCCGCGAAGATCGGCGTGCCGAGTGACGCGCTGGCGGCCACGGTCGCCCGCTTCAACGAACAGGCCGCCGCCGGGACGGACCCGGACTTCGGCCGCGGCGACGAGGCGTACGACCGCGCCTTCTCCAACGGCGAATCCCCCCTGGCCCCGATCGTGAAGGGCCCGTTCCACGCCGCCGCCTTCGGCATCTCGGACCTGGGCACCAAGGGCGGCCTGCGCACCGACACCGTCGGCCGCGTACTCACCGCCGACGACACCCCCATCCCCGGCCTCTACGCGGCGGGCAACACCATGGCCGCCCCCAGCGGCACCACCTACCCGGGCGGCGGCAACCCGATCGGCGCATCGGTCCTGTTCAGCCACCTCGCGGCACTGGATATGGCAAGCCGTTGACCTAGAGTCGATTCATGAGCGACGAGACGGCTCCGGGATTCCCCGCGCACGGACGGTACGACGTGGTGGTGGTCGGTGGCGGCCACAATGGACTGGTCGCGGCGGCGTATCTGGCGCGGGCCGGGCGGTCCGTGGCGGTGCTGGAGCGACAGGAACACACCGGCGGGGCGGCCGTCTCGTCGCGGGTGTTTCCGGGCGTGGACGCACGGCTGTCCCGGTATTCGTATCTGGTGAGCCTGTTGCCGGAGCAGATCGTGCGAGAACTGGGGCTGCGCTTCGAGACTCGTAAGCGGCGCATTTCCTCGTATACGCCGGTGGGTTCGGGTGGGCTGCTGGTGGACAACGGGTCCGAGGCGCAGACCCGGGAGAGCTTCGTTCGAGTCACCGGCTCGGACAGGGACTTCCGGTCCTGGCAGGACTTCTACGCCCGCACCGGGGCGCTCGCCCAGCGCGTGTTCCCGACCCTGACTCGACCGCTGCCCACCCGCGACGAAATGCGCGGCACCGTGGACGATTCCGCGCTCTGGGAGTCGATTTTCGAACGGCCGCTGGGTGACTGGGTGGAACGCGAATTCGCCGACGACACCGTGCGCGGCGTGGTGCTCACCGATGCGCTGATCGGCACCTTCACCCATGCCCATGATCCGTCGCTGCTCCAGAACCGATGCTTCCTCTATCACGTGATCGGCGGCGGCACCGGCGACTGGGATGTGCCGGTCGGCGGAATGGGCGCGCTGACCGACGCGCTCGCGACGGCCGTACGTACCGCAGGGGCCGAGATCATCACCGGTTGCGCCGTGACCGGTATCGAAACCGATGGCGGCACAGCGGAAGTGGCTTTCACCTCGGGTGACGGCAAGGCGGGCGTGGTCGCCGCCCGGCAGGTGCTGGTGAACGCCGCCCCTTATGAACTCGCGAAACTGCTCGGCGAATCCGCCGAACGTCCCGAGGGCGCGCAGCTCAAAATCAATATGCTGCTGCGCCGCCTGCCGAAACTCCGCGATACCGCTGTCGATCCGGCCGATGCCTTCGCGGGCACCTTCCATATCGCCGAATCGAGTTCCCAACTCGCCCAGGCATATCGGGAGGCTGCTGCCGGACAGCTCCCCTCCGCCCCGCCCGCGGAAATCTACTGCCACACCCTGACCGACCCCTCGATCCTGTCACCGGAATTGCGCGCCCAGGGCGCACACACCCTCACCCTCTTCGGTTTGCACACCCCCGCAAGGCTTTTCGCCGACGATCCGGAGGGCGCGAAGGCCCGCCTGGTCGACGCCACCCTGGCCCAGCTCGATGCGGTCCTGGCCGAACCACTGCGCGACTGCCTGGCCCTGGACGGCGACGGCAAGCCCTGCCTGGAAGCGAAATCCCCGGTCGACCTGGAACGCGATATCGGTCTCCCCGGCGGCCACATCTTCCACCGCGACCTCGAATTCCCCTATCTCCCGGCCGATTCCGGTGACTCCCCCGCCGCGCGCTGGGGCGTCGCCACCGCCCATCCCAACATCCTGCTCTGCGGCGCGGGCGCGATCCGCGGCGGCGGCGTGAGCGGCATAGGCGGCCACAACGCCGCGATGGCAGCCCTGGAAACCACCTAGCCCTACCTCCCCCGCGTTACCTATCCTGCCCAGCGCCACATACCTCGACGCAGCAGCGGATGAAATCGCTGACCAGCGGCGGAGTCTCGGCTGAGGCGGGCCAGGCGACCGCGACGCGGCTCGGGCCGATGCCGCGCACCGGCCGATACACGATGCCGGGGCGCGGGTAGTAGCGCGCCGACGAGGCCGGGGTGAAACTGAGCCCGAAGCCGTTGGCGATGGCGGTGAGCCATTCATCGGTATTGCGGGCGATGGCCCCGATGACCGCGGTACTGGCGGGCCGGGCGTCCGCGCCGATCCAGAAGTCGCGCCACCAGCCGTTTTCCGGTGGTGAGGCGACGAACGGCTCATCCCAGATCTCCCGGAATTCGATGTCCGGCGATGCGGCGAGCGGATGGTCCGCGGGCAGCGCGAGCCAGCGCGGTTCGGTGAACAGTTCCCGTACCCGGAAGCGATCGTCACCGGGGAACGGCAGTCGCACCAGTGCGGCGTCCACATCCCCGTCGGCGAGTCCGGCGCTGGGATCGGTCCAGCCGACCTGTCGCATATCCACCCGCCAGTCCGGATGCGCACGCCGGAACGCCGCCACGATGGCCGGCGTGAATTCGTTTGCGGCACTGGCGATGAACCCGACCCGCAGCACCTTCCCGGCCCGGCTGGCATCGCTCTTGGTGGCGCGCAGCATGCGATCCCAGCCGGCCAGCAGTTCCGGTGCGTGCTCGGCGAATACCCGCCCGGGTTCGGTGAGCGTCATTCCCGTGCGCGATCGGGTGAAAAGCGCTACGCCGAGCTGGTTTTCGAGTTGTCTGATCTGTTTGGTGAGCGCGGGCTGGGATACGTAGAGCCGTTGGGCGGCCCGGGTGAGGTGGCCCTCTTCCGCGACAGCGACGAAGTAGCGCAGCAGCCGCGTATCGATGTCCATTCCATCAGGTTATGAATGCGGGTATTGGACGCCGAATTCGCCCCCGGCCAGGCTGAAAATCATGAACATCAGCGAAATCAACAGCCCGGTACACCTTGTCGTCGCCTATCACTCGGGGTGGGGACATACCGAGGTACTCGCCGAGGCGGTGACGGACGGTGCGCGCACGGCGGGCGCGGCCACCGGGCTGGTACCGGTGGACCGGATCACCGATCCGGACTGGTCGGCGCTGGACGAGGCCGATGCCATCGTCTTCGGTAGCCCCACCTACCTGGGCGATGTGTCGGCCGGGTTCAAAACCTTCGCCGAGGCCACCTCGCGGCGCTGTTCCGAGGGCCGCTGGCGGGATAAGGTCGCGGCGGGTTTCACCAATTCCGGGGCGATGAGCGGTGACAAACTGCATGCGCTCGTCTCGCTGTCGATATTCGCCGCACAGCATCACATGCACTGGGTGAATCTGGGTATGACCGCGGGCTGGAATTCCACCGTCGCGAGTCCGGAGGATTCGAATCGCCTGGGTTTCTGGCTCGGTGCGGGCGCGCAGACGAATGTCGATCTGCCGCCGAATGCCATGTCCGAGTCCGATATTCGCACCTGCGCCCAGCTGGGCGAGCGGGTCGCGCGGGTGACGGCGCAATTGCGCGTGGGTCAGGCCGCGCTGCTATGAGGTGCGGCGGCCGTCGCCGGCCTGATGCCCCATGATGTCGGTGCAGCACCGAATGAAGTACCGCACAATGGGATCCGCTTCGGAGGCGTCCGGCCACACCAGTGCGACCCGGGTCTGCGCGATGCCGTGCACGGGCCGGAACACCACGCCCGCATGGGCATTGGCGGCGGCGGTGGAGGCGGGGGTGAAGCTGACGCCGTACCCGTTGGCGATGGCGCGCAGCCATTCGTCGGTGCTGCGGGCGATGGCGCCGATGATGGCGGTATCGGCGGGTCTGGCGTCCAGGCCCATCCAATAGTCGCGCCACCAGCCGGTTTCCGCGGGTGAGGCGACATAGGGCTCATCCCAGAGTTCGCGGAAGGCGATGTCCTCGCGTTCGGCGAGCGGATGGTTGTCGGGCAGCGCGATCCAGCGCGGTTCGGTGAACAGTTCGCGCACGTAGTAGCCGTCCTGACCCGGGAAGGGTAGTCGCAGCAGCGCCACGTCCACATCGCCCTCGTCGAGTCCGGCGGTGGGGTCGATCCAGCCGCCCTGGTGGATGTCGACCTGCCAGTCCGGGTGCAGCCGGTGGAAGACCCGGATGATTTCCGGGATGTGCCCGTCGGCGGCGCTGTGCACGCAGCCCAGGCGCAGTACGCGTGCGGCGCGGCTGGCATCGCTCTTGGTGTCGCGCAGGATGTGGTCCCAGGCGCCGAGCAGTCCCGGAACCCGGTCGGCCAGGACCTTTCCGGCGGCGGTCAGGGTCCAGCCGGCGCGGGAGCGGATGAACAGTTCCACGCCGAGCTGCTGTTCGAGCTGTTTGATCTGGGTGGCGAGGGCCGGTTGGGCGACATGCAGGCGCTGCGCCGCCAGCGGCAGGGACTCGGTGTCCGCGACCGCCAGGAAGTAACGCAGCAGTCGCGTGTCGATATCCATGCACTCAGGTTATGGACGCTGCAACCGGTAGGCATACCCCGGCTTTGTAGGCCGGGACGGGATTGACGGTTCTGTCACACCGCCAATGCTCGCAGACGAGTCGTTCCAGGCGAACCGGATTACCCAAGGTGGATGTCGCGGCGAAACCCCGCACGCCACCGACCAGTCGGTTAGTTGCGCGCTAGGGTGAATTTGCCAGAAAGTTGCCGACTCGTACGGGCGGAAGGAGGCGCATGGATTCGGACACCCCCGACCACCCGCAACCCGAAAATCATCAACCCCAGCACCGCATCGCTCCGGCCCCGCGCCCCAGCAGCGGCCGCCTCTACGGGGCCACCCGCCGCGCGGCCGGTTCCATGGACCGCTGGCTGCGCCGGGTCAGCGCCAGTGCGCCCGAGGTGCCCGCCGAGGACGCCCCCGAACCCGAAGAGCCGCCCGTCTCGGCGGATCTGCTGGATCTGCTGCGGCATATGGGCGTCGCGCTCATCGCCTCGGGCGAGACGACCAATCAGGTGCAGCGCATTCTCGACGATCTGGCCCGCCGCTACGACGCCGATGAAGTGCACTTCTTCGTACTGCCCACCGGAATCTTCGTGCGCGTACATGATTCGCGCGGTTCGGCCGTCGATCTGCTGGACGCGTCGGTGGACACACTGCGGCTGGATCAGATCGCCGCGCTGTACAAGCTGATCGATCAGATCAAGAACAGGGTGCCGCCGCCCACCATGGGCACCGCCGCCCTCGCGGCGATCCTGCGCTCACCGCCGCCGACCGCGGTGTGGCTCATGCTGCTCGGCAATGTGGTGCTCACCCTCGGCCTGGGCCTGATGCTCAATCCGACCGCCAATGCTTTGCTCGGCTATATCGTGATCGGCCTGGTGGTGCAGCTGCTGATCATGCTCGCGGACCGGATGCCCCTGCTGTCCCTGGGTTTGCCGGTGGTCGCGGGCGGCGCGGTCACCATGCTGGCCTTCGGTTTTCCGCACGCACTGGGCGGCGGCAATCCGCAGCAGCTGCTGGTGCCGGGCGTCTCGGCGCTGCTGCCGGGCGCCACGCTCACCAACGGTTCCATCGAATTGGCCACCGGATCGATGGTGGCGGGCGCGAGTCGCACCATCTACGGCCTGAACAAATTGTTCCTGCTGGCGTTCGGGGTTTTCATCGGCTTACAGCTGCTGGGCCCGAATCATCCGAATCCGCCCGAGCAGATGCATCAATTGGGTTGGTGGGCGCCGATTCTCGGTGTGCTGCTGATCGGGTTCGGGCATTCCTGGCGGTCCAGCGCACCGCCGAAATCGCTGCCCTGGCTGCTGGTGGTGCTGTACGCGGCGTTCGCGGCGCAGAAGCTCGGCGTGCAGATCGGCGGCGGTCTGCTGGGTTCGTTCCTGGGCGGCATGGTGGCGGTGCCCGCGGCATATCTGGTGCAGCGCAATCGGAACGCCCCGCCCACCCAGGTGACGTTCCTGCCCGCGTTCTGGATGCTGGTGCCCGGCGGTATCGGCCTCACCGGGGTCTCGCAGCTGGTGGCCGAATCCAATGCGAACGGCCTGCACGTGCTGGTGACGACCACATTGACCGTCGCCGCCATCGCGCTGGGCGTGCTGGTCGGTTCCGGTATCGCGGCCAAGCGGCCGCCGCAGATCACGCCGGTGGTGGATCAACTGCTCGGCCCGGATACCGGGCGGCATTCAGCGAACCGTCGGAAGTCCTGAGCCCGGATCGGCCAGCCACAGCAGCCAGTGCGGTGCGAGCAGTGCCGCGAATTCGTCATAGCCGGTGGCGTCGGGGTGGTAGCCGTCGCGCGCGGCGACCTCGCGCATCCAGATCGGATTGTCCCGCAGTGGTTGGTGCGCACGCAGATACCGCGCGTCGAGGGCGTCGCAGATATCGGCGAAGCTGTCATCCAGAGCCAGCAGGCGCCGATTGTGATCCTCGTCCACATTCGGCGGCGGCGCGATCACCATTGTCTGCCAGCCTTTTTCCCGGGTTCCGCGCAGGATGGCGGTGAGGTTGTCCGCCGAGACCTCGGGATCGACTCGGGGACGGCCGTTCTCGTACTGCGAATCGTTGACGCCGGTGGAGATGACCACCCGGCAGTCCGCCCCGGCGGGTAGTCGCGGGGTGCATTCGGCAGCCCAGCGCGCCCGCAATTCGGTACTGGTCTCCCGGCGAATTCCCAGGTTGTAATAGTTGAGCGGCTGTCCGGCCGCGGTGGCGCGCACCGCGAGGCGGCCCGCCCAGCCCAGGTGTTTTCGGTCGCCTATGCCCGCTACGAAGGATTCGCCGAGAAAACACACGCGCAGATCGGGCACCACGCGTCGATCCTCGCACGGGTCCACGACGACCCCGCGCCGAACCTATTAAGCAGGAATAACCGCGACGACGCGTTCGGCGTGGCGGCGGGGTCGTCCCGCTGGGGCCCCGCGACGGGTTACGGTAACCGGGCACCAACCGCCCCGAGCCGACCATGGGACCGCAGTCGTTCCCACGATCCGAAAGCGCCCATAGGACATGCGAGTCGACGGACGGGAAATTCCTGTCTCCGGCAGCCTGCTGCAGCCGCGGATCCGGCGGACCAGCGACATTCTGCGCGTCGTGCTGTCCGCGCTACTGACCGCTGTCGTCATCACCGGCTCACTCATCACGCGGCCGCAGTGGGTGGCGCTGGAGCGTTCGGTGTCCGAGATCGTCGGATTCCTCACGCCGGAGCAGTCCAATCTGGTCTACATCCTGTACGGCATCGCGATTCTGGCGTTGCCGTTCGCGATTCTGGTGCGCCTGGTCTGGGGCGGGCAGTGGAAACTGCTGGGCGGCTTCCTGTCCGCGGGCCTGATCGCACTGCTGCTGTTCTCCATCACCGGCACCGGTTTCACGCCGCCGAAGTGGCATCTGTCCGAGGCCGAACAGCTCAATACCTTCCTGTCCCAGTTCCTGGACGATCCGCGCTGGATCGCGATGCTGGCGGCCACCCTCACCGTGGCCAGCCCGTGGCTGCCCCCGCGCTGGCGGCGCTGGTGGTGGACGCTGCTGCTGGCGTTCGTGCCCATCCACCTGGTGGTGTCGCTGGTGGTGCCCGCCCGCGCCATGCTGGGGCTGGCGGTGGGCTGGCTGGTGGGCACGGTGATCGTGCTGGTGGTCGGCACACCCGCGCTGGAGGTGCCGCTGGACGCGGCCGTGCGGGTGCTGGCGCAGCGCGGTTTCAAGGTGACGGCCTTCCAGGTGGTGCGCCCGGCCGGGCGCGGGCCGCTGGTGCTCTCGGCCAAGACCGAGGGCGATCCGATCACCGTCGAGATGTACGGGCAGAATCAGCGCAGCCGCAGTGCGCTGCGACAGTTGCGGCGCTGGTTGACGATTCGGGCCAGCGAGTATCCGACCCTGTTCGCGTCCATGCGGCGCGCGGTCGAACATCGCGCGCTGATGGGCATCGCCATCGGGGATCTGGGCCTGGGCAGCAATAGACCGCTGACCGTCGCCGCCCTCGATCGCGGCTGGATGATGTACGCGCACACCGTGCCCGGCGGTAAACCGCTCTCGGCCGCCGACGGCGAGGAGATGCTCGCCAAGGTATGGCAGGCGCTGCACACGCTGCACGACGCCCAGATCTCGCACGGGGATCTGCGCGCCGAGGATATTCGGATCATCGACGGGCAGGTGCGTTTCGGCGGTTTCATGACCTCGGAATTCGGCACCTACGAGGTGCGCTTCCAATCCGATGTGGCGCAGCTGCTACTGACCTCGGCCGCGCTGTTCGGCGTCGAGACCGCGGTGCGCACGGCCATCGAATACATGGGCGCGCAGCGGGTGCTGACCTCGTCCCGGCGGCTCACCAGAACCGCCATCCCCGAACAGGTTCGCAACGCGGTGCCCGATGCCGGGGATCTGATGAAGCACACCCGCGACGAGGTGGCCAAGCAGACCGATCAGGACAAGATCGAGGCGGCGCGCATCACCCGGTTCTCCCGGAACCAGTTCATCCAGCTCGTTCTGCTCATCGGCCTGGTGTACGTTGCGTACCCGTACATCAGCGCCGTGCCGACGTTCTTCTCCGAACTGCGCTACGCCAACTGGTGGTGGGCGCTGCTGGGCCTGGCGGTATCGGCGCTGACCTATCTCGGTGCGGCAATGGCGTTGTGGGCGTGCGCTTCCGAAGAGGTGAACTTCAAGAATCTGCTGTTCATGCAGGTGGCCAATACCTTCGCCGCGACCACCACCCCCGCGGGCGTGGGCGGTCTGGCGTTGAGCGTGCGATTCCTGCAGAAGAGCGGACTGGGCGCGGTGCGCGCGACCGCGTCGGTGGCGCTGCAGCAGACCATTCAGGTGGTGACGCACCTGATCCTGCTGCTGTTCTTCAGTGTGGCGGCGGGGGTTTCGACGAACCTATCGCATTTCGTGCCCAGTGCGACGGTGCTGTATTTCGTGGCGGGCGCACTGCTGGGCCTGCTCGGTGTGACCATGTTCGTGCCCAAGATCCGGCGCTGGCTGCTCAATGAGGTGCGGCCGCAACTCGCGGACGTCCTGGCGCAACTCAAGGATCTGTCGCGTCGTCCGGGTCGGCTGGCGATGATCGTCGCCGGTTGCGCCACCACCACGCTCGGTATGGCGCTCGCGCTCTGGGCGAGTATCGAAGCCTTCGGCGGCAGTACGACTTTCGTGACCGTCACGATCGTGACGATGATCGGTGGCACGCTGGCCTCGGCCGCGCCCACACCCGGCGGCGTGGGCGCGGTGGAAGCCGCGCTGATCGGTGGTCTGGCGGCGTTCGGAGTGGCGGCGACCATCGCGGTCCCCGCCGTCCTGCTCTACCGAGTGCTCACCTGCTGGCTCCCGGTGTTCTGTGGCTGGCCGATCATGCGCTGGCTCACCAAGAACGACATGATCTGAAACCTATTCGCGGAGTTCGACCTTCAGCACCTTGCCGCTGGCGTTGCGGGGCAGCTCGGTCACGATGACGAGATCCTTGGGGTGCTTGTAGCGGGCCAGGGATTCGTTCAGGAAGGGTTCGAGTTCTTCGAGGGTCAGGGTGTCGACGCCCGCGGCGAGGGCGACCACCGCGACCGGCACCTCGCCCCACTTCTCATGGGCGCGGCCGATGACCGCGGCCTCGTGAATCTTGGGGTGGGCGAAGAGCACGTTCTCCACTTCGGCGCAGTAGATGTTCTCGCCGCCGGAGATGATCATGTCCTTCTTGCGGTCGACGACGTAGATGAAGCCGTCCTCATCCGCGCGCACCAGATCGCCGGAGTGGAACCAGCCGCCGTGGAAGGCTTCCGCGGTCGCTTCGGGCTTGTTCCAGTAGCCCTGCATGAGGGTCGGGCCGCGGTAGACGATCTCGCCGACGGTGCCGGGTTCGACATCGTTCATCTCGTCGTCGACGATGCGGGCCTGAATTGTGGGGATGGGCTTGCCGACCGAGCCGAGCTTGGTCAGCGCGTCCCGGCCTTCGAGCACGCAGGTGATGGGCGACATCTCGGTCTGGCCGAAGACCGCGACATTGAAGGCGTCCGGGAAGCAGTCGGCCATGGCGCGCAGCACCGTATCCGAGGCCGGGGCCGCGCCCCAGCACAGCGCGCGCAGGGCCAGCTTGCGGTCCTTGACCGTCGGATCCTCGCAGATGAGCTGCCACTGCACCGGTACGCAGAAGGCGGTGGTGGCCTGCTCCGCCTCGATGGCGTCCAGGAATTCGGTGGGGTTGAACGCGCCGAGCGGATGCAGCACGGTCTTGCCTCCGAGCAGGAAATACGGTGTGAGACTGCCCAATCCGGCGATGTGGAACAGCGGTGAGGTGCAGAAGCCGATGGAATCGGGGGTGATCTCCATGGCGCGGATACAGGTCAGCGCCTGGGAATTCAGGTTGGCGTAGGACAGCACCGCGCCCTTGGGGGTGCCGGTGGTGCCCGAGGTGTACATGATCAGCGCCGGAGAGTCCTCCGGAATGTCCAGTGCGGCATGGGGTTCGCCGTCTTCGGCGAGGAAGTCGTCATAGCCGATGACGCCGTCGCCGCTCTGCCCGTTGATGACCACGCAGGTTTCCAGCGCCGGGGCCTGGGCGCGCACGGCGGCGGCCAGCGGCTGCAGCGGCGCGTCGGTGACGATGGCCTTGGCGCCGGAGTCGCTCACGATATAGGCGACCTCGGGCGGGGTGAGCCGGAAGTTCACCGGCACCGCGATGGCCCCGAGCGCGTTGATGCCGAGCACGGCCTCGATGTACTCGGTGTAGTTGAGCGCCAGGATGAGCACCCGGTCGCCGAATCCGACGCCCCGCCGGGCGAGCCCGTCGGCGAACTTCTCCGAGCGCTCGTGCAGCTGTCCCCAGGTGGTGTCCGTGCCCTGGAAGCGGAAGGCGACACCGTCTCCCCGCATGGCCGCGTGGGTGGCGACCTGGTTGACCCAGTGATTGCGCCGCGACCGGATCGGCTCGTCGAGCGGCCGGAAACCTGTGGTCATTGTGTGCCCTTCCGTCTGATTGTTCGCGAGAATACCAACTAACTTCTTGGCGTGACAAGGGTTACAGAGAAGGTTCTGTACGATGTTTATCATCGATTCAATCAGCAGCTCAGAGGCTGTAAATCGTTCTTGATAGAGCGAACGACCACTCGCGGTTATCCCCAGGTCGGCGTCCCCTACGCCACCGAAGGTGCAAACTCCGACTCACATCGGGGTTGAACCCCCATATGCAACTATGCGAGTATCGAGCCAGTTGTGAGAGGCCAGAGAGGACTGCGTCGATGCTGCGTACCAGGTTCACCGAGACCTTCGGGGTAGAGCACCCGATCGTGCAGGGCGGCATGATGTGGGTCGGCCGCGCCGAACTCGCCGCCGCCGTGTCCGAGGCGGGCGGTCTGGGCATCATCACCGCCCTCACCCAGCCCACGCCCGAGGATCTCCTGAAGGAGATCGAGAAGGCGCGCGAGCTCACCGATAAGCCGTTCGGTGTGAACGTGACGATCCTGCCGTCGATCAATCCGCCGCCGTACCAGGAGTACATGCAGGCGATCATCGAGTCGGGCGTGAAGATCGTGGAGACCGCGGGCTCCAACCCCGAGCCGTTCCTGCCGTACTACAAGGCGGCCGGTATCAAGGTGCTGCACAAGTGCACCAGCGTCCGGCACGCGCTCAAGGCGCAGAAGATCGGCGTCGACGGCGTGTCCATCGACGGGTTCGAATGCGCGGGCCACCCGGGCGAGGACGATGTCCCCGGCCTGATCCTGATCCCGGCCGCCACCAAGGCCCTCGATATTCCGGTCATCGCCTCGGGCGGTATCGCCGATGCGCGCGGTCTGGTCGCGGCGCTGGCGCTGGGCGCGGACGGCGTGAATATGGGCACCCGCTTCATGTGCACGCAGGAATCGGCCATTCATCAGACGGTGAAGGAGCAGATCGTCGCCAATTCCGAGCGCGCGACGCAGCTCATCTTCCGTACGCTGCACAACACCGCGCGCGTGGCGGATAACGAGATCAGCCGCAAGGTCGTCGAAATCGAGAAGGCGGGCGGCACTTTCGAGGATGTGCGCGAACTGGTCGCCGGTGCGCGCGGCCGCCGCGTATTCGAAGAGGGCGATCTGAACGCCGGCATCTGGTCCGCGGGTCAGGTCCAGGGCCTCATCGATGACATCCCGACCTGCGCGGACCTGGTGTCCCGCATGGTTTCCGAAGCCGAGGAGATCATCCGCGGGCTGTCCCGCCTCTCCGCGATTTCTACGCCCGGCTAAGAGCCGTCGGCGTCGCGCTCGCGCGCCTGCGGTCAGGCACGGACACAATTCCGGACGTACCCCCGGAGTTACCCCGACACTCGCGAAATCAGTTCGCACTTTTCGCTAAGAGCCCTTGGCAGATCTTGCCAAGGGCTCTGGTCATTTCGGTTACCCGGGGCCCGTCGATGCGTCATGCTTTAACGACAGTCCGAAGTGGTGGAGGTGCCGAAATGGCAATCACTCGTATCTATCTCGACGATGACGCGCTGCGGCGGACAATGGCTATTTCGGGCGTTCACACCGAACAGGACGCGGTGAACCTAGCACTGCGATACTTCACCACGCATGCCACGGCGGCGGATCTCGAGCACCCGATTCACACCCGGGCCGCCTCGGCGTAGCAGCCGCGCCCCAGCCGATGTCGTAACCGCGCGCGGCCACACCGTGGCGGCGCGCGGCGCGCGTCCCACACCCGTGGATGGCACGCCGAGTCACAATCTACCTGCGCCAAAGCTCTTCTGGCGGCGGCGAATTCTTGGCAGAATCGCCGGAGGTACCTCGGCGCACACGTCGCCGGACCACGGGAGGGGTTCTCCGTGCGGCAGAGTACGACAGCATCGAACGATTCGGCGCCCGCTCCGCGGGTGTCGATCGTCGGTGTCGCGTACCGGCCGACAGGTACGGCCTTCGACAACGACTGGTTCGCGCTGCCCGAACACGAGGCGGCCGCACTCGATCCGCGCCAGCGCGTCACCCTCGAACTCGCCGTCGAAGCCCTCGACGACTCCGGCCTGGGCCACCTCGCCCCCGGCTCGCGTGCCGCCGTGGTCTTCGGCGCCGCAACGACATTCGGCCCCGCCGCCGCGCTGAACATCGCCCACCTGCTCTCGCGCACCCTGGACCTGCACGGCCCCAGCCTGCTCGTCGCCAGCGACCGCACCGCACCGCTGGTCGCGGTCGACACCGCCGTCCGCCTGCTCGCCGACGAATCCGTACCGTTCGTCATCACCGGCGGCGCGGACCTGGCCCTGCTCCCCGACCCGCCTCTCCCCCAGCACATCTCGGCCGTCGCGCTGCCGGAATCCAGCCGCGGCGCGGTCCTGATCCTGCAGCGCACGCGGGACGCGGACCGCACCGGCTCCCGGTACTACGCCGAATTCCCCGGCACCGGAATGGGTTTCCCACATCCCGGCGACACCGCACCCCGGATAGCGCTGTGGCACAGCCATCCTCGGTCGGACGAGACCGACGGGCCGGTACGAACGCCGGACCGAGACACCCAGCCACCGCTGCCGATTCCCCTGTCCGCGCACGACCTCGACGCCCTGCACGAACTCTGCCTGCACTACGCGACCGCGATCGGCGGCTACCCGTCGCTGCGTGATTTCGCGGCCGCGGTTGCTCGTCTGACACCCGGCCCATCCCGCGCCACGATCCTCGCCCACGACATCACCGATGCCGCAAGCCAACTCCGCGAAGTCGCTCGCGATATCACCGCCCTCGCGACCACCCTGCCCGTCTCCGCCGCCGCCCGCGTGTCCCCGTCCATACAACGCGGCGGCCGGGTACCGCCCAATCGAATCGCACATCGGACGGCAGCGGACCCTCCCGCAGTCGCGAGTACACCGACTTCGACGGCAGCACAGGGAAATCCGGCCACCCGACCGGAGAGCAACGGATCGGCCGAGCCGAGCACGGCGTGCGGTATCGCCGGGGAAATGGTCCGGCGGGTGGTCGGTTCAGCACTGTCGAGCGACCCCGGGACCGCCGAATCCGGTGAGGTGGTAGGGATTTCCGAGTACGAGCGCGCGGGCGGGGTGCTGTTCCTGTTCTCGGGCGCGGGCGGGCACGCGCGAATGGGGCGCGCGCTCGCGGCACGCTATCCGGTCTTCGCGGCGGCATTGACCGATGCGGTCGATGCCATCGTCGCGGCCGGTGGACCGCGAGTATGGACCCCACGCAACGGATTCGGATCGGGAACCGGCGGCGAAGACGTCGCGCAACCGGCGCTGTTCGCATTTCAAGTGGCGCTCGCCGCCCTGCTCGGTGTCTGGGGCATCTGGGCGGATGCCGTTGCGGGACACGGGATCGGCGAGGTCGCGGCCGCGGTGGTGTGCGGTGCGGTATCGCTGGCCGACGGAGCCCGAATCGCGGTGGCACGCGGCCGCCTGCTCGCCGGAACCGGTGTGGACGGTGCCGCGGCGGTGCTGGAAGCCACCCCCGCCGAGGTGCATCGCCTGATCGAACCCATGCGCGCCTCCGTCGGAGTCGCGGCAGTCGACGGCCCCTCCTCGATCACGGTCTCCGGCGACCCGCGCTACATCGACACCCTGGTTCGCCGCGCCCACCGCCGCGCCATCTTCGCGCAGCGCATCGCCGCCGACGACGCCATCGGCGGCCCGATCCCCGTGCCGCACGCACCCCGCGCCCGAGACGTTGCCCCACAACTGGTTTCGGAGCTCGCGACGGTTACGGCGCTGCGCCCCGAAATGCCGTTCTTCTCAACCACCCGGCGCGGCATGGTGATCGGGCCGAAAACAGCGCCGGGGGCTAATGGGGTGGCGCAGGGGTGTACGGATGCGGCGTATTGGGCGCTGAATGCGGCTGGGCCGGTCGAACTCGGGGCGGCGTTGGATGCTGCTGCGGGGGCCGGTATTTCGACGGTGGTGGAGATCGGGCCGCATGGAGTGCTGACGCCGGTGGCGCGGGAGCATATGGCGTTTCGGGGGGCCGCTTATGCGGTGGGGTCGCGGGGGGATGAGGCGGGGAGCTTTCTGCGGGCGGTCGGGCGGTTGTTCCTGGAGGGGCGGCGGGTGGATTGGTCGGCGCTGGGGGCGCTGACGGTGCCGCCGCCGCAGCGGCGGTGGGGGCGGCGGGTGTCGGTGGAGGGCGTCGGGGTGCGGATGCCCGAGGTGCGGATTCGGGTGGACGGGACGTATGTGGTGGCGGGCGGACTGGGGGTGTCGGGCGCGCTGGTGGTGCGGTGGCTGCTGGACGCGGGGGTGCGGGAGGTGGTGGTGCTGACCCGGTTGGCGCGGGCGCTGCCGGAACCGCTCGAGGGTATGGAGGAGTGCGTGGTAGTGGTGCAGTGCGATGCCACCGATCGGGTGGATCTGGCTGGGGCACTGGACGATATCCGCGATTCCGGACCACCGATCCGGGGTGTGGTGCTGGCGGGGCGGGCGCTGCATCCGGTGGCGGCGGGCAATCTGGTCGACTTGACCGCGGCCGATCCCACGGATTTCACCATCGGGTTCTCGGGGGTGGGCTGGCTGCCGCTGACCCGCGTGTCGGGCGGTGCCGCGCCGGTCACGCGGGAATGATGTCGGAATGGCCGAGGCGACTATCCACGTGAAATGGAAGGACCAGCCGGACGAGCACGACTATCCGGCCGCGGCGGACTTCCTCGATATGCTGGGCGATCCGGATGTGGTGAACACGGTCATCGAGGAATTGCGCGCCGCGCAGGTCACCCATAAGAAGGCCAAGGATATTCTGCGCGCCTCACAGTTGGAGATCCTGCCCGCGTACAACCCGTATGTGCGCCGCGATCTGGAGAAGATCCTGGCGGGTAAGGCGCTTTCGCCGATTCTGCTGGTTCGCGGCAACTTCCGGCGCGGTGTGCCCGCGCAGATCGCGGACGGCTATCACCGCGTATGCGCGATCTACTACTCCGACGAGAACATCCTCATCCCGGTGAAAATCGCTGCACTGCCGTGACTTTCGAACTGCTCTCGCTGATCGTGCTGCTCGGCCTGGCCGGGCCGATCCTGGCGTGGCGGCCGCGGTGGCACATCCCGGTCATCCTGGGCGAGCTGCTGGCGGGAATCCTGTTCGGCAGCACCGGTTTCGGGGTGCTGAACCCCGCCGATCCCACCTTCACCTTCCTCGCGGACGTGGGTTTCGCGGTGGTCATGTTCGTGGCGGGAACCCATGTGCCCATGCGGGATTCGACCATTCGCTCGGCGCTGGGCCGCGGCGCCGTTCGCGCGGTGCTGGTCGGTCTCCTCGCGGTCGCCGCCGGACAGGGGGTGGCCGCACTGTTCGATACCGGTCACGGCGCGCTCTACGCGGTGCTCATCGCCTCCTCGTCGGCCGCGCTGGTGCTGCCCGTCATCGACGGGCAGGGCCTGACCGGAAAACCGGTGCTGGAGTTGACCGCCCAGGTCGCCATCGCCGATGCGGCGTGTGTGGTGGCGCTGCCGCTGGTGATCGATCCCGGCAATGCGGGCCGCGCGGCGCTGGGCGCGCTGGCGGTGTCGGCGAGCGCGGTGGTGCTGTACCTCGGTCTGAAGTACCTGGGCGATTCCGGAATACGCCATCGCTTCCACAAGGTGTCCGAGCAGCGCGGTTTCGCATTGGAACTGCGGGTGAGCCTGGTGCTGTTGTTCGCGCTGTGCGCGCTGGCGACCCGCACGCACGTGTCGATCATGCTGGCGGGTTTCGCGCTGGGCCTGGTGGTGTCGGCCATCGGGGAACCGCGCCGGGTGGCGCGGCAGCTGTTCGCCATCGGCGACGGTTTCCTGACCCCGCTGTTCTTCGTCTGGCTGGGCGCGCGCTTGAATCTGCGCGAGTTCGGCGACCATCCGTGGTTGATCCTGCTCGGCCTGGCGCTGGGTGGTGCGGCGGTGCTGGCGCATCTGGCGATGCGGATCGTCGGTCAGCCGATCATGTTCGGCGCCATGGCGTCCGCGCAGATCGGGGTGCCGGTCGCGGCGGTCACCGTCGGCACCCAACTGCACGTGCTGCGCCCGGGCGAGCCGGCGGCGCTCATGCTGGGCGCACTGGTGACCGTGCTGGCGACGGCGCTGGCCGCCAATCGCGCCGCCGCCCACTCCCCGGGCGAGGCCGATGGCGGGCACGGCGACGGCGCGAAGCGCGGCGACTCAGGCGTCGCGGCCGAGTAGCCGATCCGTTTCGCGGCGTTCGCGTTTGGTGGGGCGGCCGCTGCCGCGATCGCGCTGCGGCAGGGTGGCGATCACCGCCGGATCGGGTGGGGGCGGGCTCTTGTCGATCATGCACTGCACGGCGACGGCCGCGCCCACGCGTTTGGTGAGCAGCCGCTGCACGATCACGATGCGTTCGACGCCGCCGACCCGGACCCGGATCTCGTCACCGTGTTTGAGCGAGTGGGCGGCCTTGACCGCCACGCCGTTGACCTTCACATGCCCGGCCCGGCAGGCGGTCGCGGCGGCGGAGCGGGTTTTGAAAAGACGAACGGCCCAGACCCAAGAATCAACTCGGGCCTGGGCCGGTTCGCTCGGTAGAGCTGACGTCACGGGCTACACGATACGTGCCACGCGCGCGCCGACGATCTTCGACTGGGCGGCAGTCGTTTCGAACTCTGTCGTTGAAGCAGCGATCGCTGTCGATTAAGCGGCGATGCGACGCGCGGTGACGACCATGTCGGGGCGCAGGTTGGTGTAGGAGACGGGGGTGCCGGTCTGCACCGCGTTCAGCAGCTTGCCGTCGCCGGCGTACATGCCGACGTGGCCGCCGCCGTTGGTGACGACGATGTCACCGGGCTGCAGATCCTGGAAGGCGACGGGCGCGCCGACGTGCGACTGCTCGAAGCTGGTGCGCGGCAGATCGACTCCGGCCTGCTTGTAGGCCCACTGCACCAGACCGGAGCAGTCGAAGCTGAACGGGCCGGTGGCGCCCCAGGAATACTGTGCGCCGACCTTGGTCTGTGCGGCCTCGAGCGCGATCTGCGCGGGGCCGGACTGCTTCTGCGGGAACAGCTCCGGAAGTTGGAAGCCGTTGGCGCCGGGGGAGGGATTCACCCCGACCTGAGTGCTCTGGAGGTCCTTGACCGCCTGGTTGAACTGCTGAACCTGGGGCGCGAAATCGTCCGGTACATCGAAATTCCCGATACCCGGGATATCGATGGTGGCTGCCTGGGCGGTGATCGCCGGGAACACGCCCGTCGTCGTCGCCGCCATGGCGCCCATTACTACTGCGCCCTTCACGGAACTCGGAATTCGAGATTCCCGCTGCATGCTGTGCTTACCCACCGAGCCGCCATCTCCGATCTTGCTACATCCCGATTCGCTGACGAACGTTTTTGTGGTTCGTCGCCGACTAGCCGGTAACGTCGCGGGCCGCCTCTCCGATGAAGCGACAGACTCCGCTAAGTCACGAAGAGATTACGACTACCCGGCTGTGTTGTCCACCCCACACGCGGCGCGTGTCGCGACACACCGCAAATCCCCCGGCCGCAGCACGAATTCCGCTATGCCGGGCCGGATCACGGGAAGATATACGCGATCGAAATGCCCGTTATCGAAGCGCAGACTCGAGATCAACCGCGTGCCTCCACTGCTCTTTCGAGATCGGCGATGCGGCGGCGCGCGTCCGCGAGTTCGACTTCGAGTTGACCCAGCGCCATCACGAGCGGGCCGACCGCGAGATCGGCGACCAGTTGCGGATCGTCATAGCCGCGTTCGATCGCCACCAGAATGTTGTTGCGAATGCGCGCGGCGACTATCGCCTCCGACGGTACGTTCCAGGACTCGACCACCTCGGCGACGGTGGACGGGGCTTCCTCCGACATGAACCCTCCTGCCCTGGGCATCTGTGAATCAGCCATAAGGGTAGCGAGGGTGCAAGCGCGACAAGGGGTACGAAGCGAACACCCGGTCCCGGCGAAACGGACAGTTCCTCGTGTCGCCGGTCGACAGGCGGCGTATGCCCGTCGATTGCCCTGTCTATCGGCTTCGGTAGATGCCCGGATAATCCCGAACTTTGGCGCTACCGTCGTGCGCGTGGATCCGGTCAGAAATCCCTACGCCCCAGGTGCCGGGCAGCGCCCACCCGAACTCGCGGGACGCGATCGGCAATTGGACGCCTTCGACATCGTGCTGGAGCGCATTGCCCGTGCTCGCCCCGAACGCAGCGTCATGCTGACCGGTTTGCGCGGGGTCGGGAAAACGGTGCTGCTGAATCAACTTCGCTCGGCCGCGCGGACCCGCGGCTGGGGTACCGGCAAACTCGAGGCACGCCCCGAGCAGGAATTGCGGCGGCCGCTTTCCTCGGCCCTGCACATGGCGGTGCGCTCGATAGCGGTGGCACATCGCAATCCGGATCAGGTCGACGATTTCCTGGGGATTCTCAAGGCTTTCGCGCTCCGATCGACCGCGGACAAGGGTATGCGGGACCGCTGGAATCCGGGTATCGATGTCCCGGCGGTCACCGGCCGGGCCGATTCCGGGGATATCGAAATCGACCTCGTAGAGCTCCTTTTGGAGGCCGCGCAACTTGCCCGCGACATCGGCGTCGGCATCGCGCTGTTCATCGACGAGATGCAGGATCTGGGCCCGCGGGACATCTCCGCCATCTGCGGCGCCTGCCATGAATTGAGCCAGGACGCAGCGCCTTTGATCGTGGTCGGCGCGGGCCTGCCGCATCTGCCCGCCGTGCTCTCGGCCTCCAAGTCCTACTCCGAGCGCCTGTTCTCGTACCACCGCATCGACCGCCTGGACCGGGAGGCCGCGGATCAGGCGCTGATCGCCCCCGCCGGTCGCGAGGACGTGAAATACAGCGAGGCGGCACTGGACGCCCTCTACGAAAAAGCCGACGGTTACCCGTATTTCGTGCAGGCGTACGGCAAGGCGACCTGGGACGCGGCCGCGCAGAGCCCGATCAGCGAAGAGGATGTGGCGGTGGCCGCACCGCACGCCGAGGAGGAGCTGGCGGTCGGATTCTTCGGCTCCCGCTATGAGCGCGCCACCCCCGCCGAACGCGAATATATGCGCGCCATGGCGGATCTCGCGGGCGATGACGGCCCGGTCTCCACGGCGGCGGTCGCACGTGAGCTCGATCGCAAACCGGCCTCCCTCTCCCCCGCCCGGGACGGCTTGATCAAGAAGGGTCTGATCTACTCCGCGGAGCGCGGAACGATCGGTTTCACGGTGCCGCATTTCGGGCGATATCTGCGGAGCGTGGCGTAGCCAGCGGTTCGCTGTACAATCAAGATCATTGTCTGACAAGGGTTTTTGATCTTAACTGGCGTCTACCGGTGGGTAACAAACGCTTCTACACTCGAATGTGATTCCGATCACCTCCGAGGAGGACGCTATGGCGACCACAGCGAAAGTCGACGCCACCGAAGAGCAGGCTCGCGCACTTGTCGAGGAGTCCCGCGAAACCGACTGGGCCAAACCCTCTTTCGCGAAGGAGATGTTCCTCGGCCGCTTCCGTCTCGACCTGATCCATCCGTTCCCGACGCCGAGCAAGGCGGATCAGACCAAGATGGATCTGTATCTGACTCGGCTGCAAGCCTTCTGCGAAACCATCGACGGCCTGCGCATCGAGGCCGAGGGCCGGATTCCGGACGAATATGTGCGCGGGCTGGCCGAACTCGGCTGTTTCGGGCTCAAGATTCCGGAGGCGTACGGCGGCGTCGGTCTCACCCAGGTGGGCTACAACCGCGCGCTCATGCTGGTCGGTTCCGCGCACGCGAGCCTGGGCGTACTGCTCTCGGCGCATCAGTCCATCGGCGTCCCGGAGCCGCTCAAACTGGCGGGCACCGATGAGCAGAAGCGAGAGTTCCTGCCGCGCTGCGCCAAAGGCGCGGTGAGCGCGTTCCTGCTCACCGAACCGGATGTGGGTTCGGATCCGGCGCGCATGGCCTCCACCGCCACCCCGACCGCCGACGGCGAAGCCTATGAACTCAATGGCGTGAAACTGTGGACCACCAATGGCGTGGTCGCCGAACTCCTCGTGGTGATGGCGCGGGTCCCCAAGAGCGAGGGCCATCGCGGCGGCATTTCGGCGTTCATCGTGGAGGCGGACAGCCCGGGAATCACTGTGGAGCGCCGTAATTCGTTCATGGGCCTGCGCGGGATCGAGAACGGCGTCACCCGCATGCACGACGTCCGGGTGCCCAAGCGCAATCTGGTCGGCCGCGAGGGTGACGGTCTCAAGATCGCGCTCACCACCCTGAACGCGGGCCGCCTCGCCATTCCCGCGATGTGTACCGCGGCGGCCAAGTGGTCACTCAAGATCGCCCGCGAATGGAGCGGCGCGCGCGTGCAGTGGGGCCGTCCGGTGGGTGAGCACGCGGCGGTCGGTTCGAAGCTGTCCTTCATCGCCGCAACCACTTTCGCGCTGGAGGCGGTGCTCGATCTCTCGGCCACCATGTGCGATGAGAACCGCAATGACATTCGCATCGAGGCCGCGCTGGCCAAACTGTGGGCGTCGGAGATGGCCTGCACCATCGCCGATGAACTGGTGCAGATTCGCGGCGGCCGCGGGTACGAGACGGCGGCATCGCTGGCCGCGCGCGGCGAACGCGCGGTGGGCGCGGAGCAGATGGTGCGCGATCTGCGCATCAATCGCATCTTCGAGGGTTCCAGCGAGATCATGCGATTGCTGATCGCGCGCGAGATGGCCGATGCGCATATGTCGGCGGCGGGCGCGCTGGTCGATCGCAATGCCGAACTCAAGGACAAGGCGAAGGCGGCGGTCGGCGCGAGCGGTTTCTACGCCAAGTGGTTCCCGCAGCTGGCCGTCGGCACCGGCACGGTGCCGGCCGGCTTCGGCGAATTCGGCCCGCTGGCACGGCATATGCGTTTCGTGGAGCGCATGTCGCGCAAGCAGGCGCGGGCGCTGATGTACGGAATGGCGCGCTGGCAGGCGAAATTGGAGTACAAGCAGGGTTTCCTGGGTCGCATCGTGGATATCGGCGCGGAGCTGTTCGCCATGGCCGCCGCGTGCGTGAAGGCGCAATCGCTGCGCGTGGCGGGCGATCCGGACGGTGCCGCGGCGGAGGAGTTGGCCGAGGTGTTCTGCCGCCAGTCCCGCATCCGCGTACAGCGGCTGTTCGAATCGCTGTGGGACAACACCGATGACGCCGATACCGAATTGACCCGGGGCATTCTGGATGGCCGCTACAGCTGGCTGGAGGGCGGTGCGCTCGATCCCAGCGAGGGCACCGGGCCGTGGATCTCCGAATGGCAGTTCGGGCCGTCCACGGAGCAGAACCTGATCCGGCCGTTCCTGCCGTCGACGAAGGCGGCCTCGTCCACCTAGTGCTCGTCAGGTGAATCTGCCCCTCTCTAGCTTCTTCGGTAGAGAGGGGCAGATTGCTGTCGCGAGCATCTTCGCCAGCGCTGACCAGGCGGTCTGTAGTTCTCATAAGCATCTACAGCTTTCTAGTGTCACCACTAGAAAGCTGTAGATAGTCCGATTGTGCAGCGATGGCGCAGAAATCCGGTCGAATCGGTATATCGATCACCGGCATCGGTTGGACAACTTGTGCATAACGCCTGGTGTGAACGGTTAACGAGAAGGCAATACCCATCGACAACCGGGCAAGAGGCGAACTCTCCAGGAGGCCGTCATGTCCATCCGCACCCCCGCCGCCGATCACGACGGTCACCATCTGACCGTCACCGCGGACGATGGCGTGCCGATCGCCGTCCGCGAATTCGGCCCCGCCGGCGCACCGCTCACCGTGGTCTTCGCACACGGGCACTGCCTGCGCACCGAATCCTGGGAGCTGCTGCGCGCGCATCTGCAACGACTCTGGGGCGAGAGCACGCACATGGTCTTCTACGACCATCGCGGACATGGCAATTCGGGCACCGCCGATCCGGCCACCTACACCATCGATCAGCTGGCGCTGGATATGGACGCGGTACTGCGCGCGGTCGCACCCACGGGTCCGGTTGTGCTGGTTGGCCATTCGATGGGCGCCATGACCATCCTGGCGTACGCCCGGCTCTTCCCCGAGACCATCGGCACCCGCATCGTGGGCGTGGGCCTGCTGGCGGGCGCCGCCAACAGCGTCACCCGGGTCGGCCTGGGCCGCCTGCTGAACGGTCCGGCCGTGACCTCGCTGCGGGTGGCGATGCGCCACGCCCCGCGCGCCATGCAGGCGTCCAAGCATTTCACCCGGCATCTGTTCGAGCCGATCATGCGCGAGGCCACGCTGGGCACCCGCAAGATCAGCCCGCGGGTGCTGGCGGTGGCCACGGCCATGCTGAACGAGACCTCCCTGCTGACCATGGCGAGTTTCCTGGAATCGCTGATGCGCTTCGACGAGACCGCCACCCTGCACCGGCTGGGCACGATTCCGGCGCTGGTGCTGGCCGGTTCGGCGGACATCGTGATCCCGTTCGCGCATTCGGTGGTGCTGGCCTCGCAATTGGACGACGTGGAGCTGGTACGCCTGGACGGCGCGGGCCACAGCGTGATCATGGAGCGCGCCGAGGAGGTCGCGGCTTCCATTGCGGCACTGGTGGATCGGGCCGTGGCGGTGGTGGCCGATCCGGCCGGACGGCCCTGCGAGCGGGGCGAGGACTGCGGCCCGGAGTTCGCCATCGCGGGGTGAGGCGCTCGTCGGGACAGGCCGCTGACCAGCGAATATGTCTCTGCGACGAGACGAACGGAGTATCTTCACGTACTGTGTTGTAGATCATATTGTGTGGTCGGTCACACGGCTCGAGGAGGCTTTCGATGACACGCAGCGAGATTGCGGAACTCCGCTACACGGTCGGCCAGCTCCGGCAGTGCGTCACCGCATTGCGTTCCCACTACGGGGAGACCGGTTCGATTCGCCGGTTGGAGAACGATCTGGAGAGGCTCGTCATCGACGCCGATGAATTCGAGCAGGCCCCGCCGAGCGAATCGGCGAAGGCCAAGCAGGAACCCATCTACGTCCCGGACGCCAAGCACGACGAGGCGGCCTGGATGGGCGCGCAGGACGAGGGTCTGGGCTTCCACTCCCGCCCGCGCACCAAGTAATCAACACTTCCGCCCACACCGGCGTGGGGAATCACTAAACTCCCGCCCGGGACAATGCTGCCCGGCAGTACCCATCCATGCGATGGGGCGGTCCCGGGCAGGAGTATGTGTGTGAGTCGCGCGGAGCGATTGACGGCGCGCGATGCCGTCTTCGTCTATGACGAATTCGAGCGGCATCCGTCGAATATCGTCGCGGTGTACGCCTTCGATGCCACCGCGGCCGGAGCGTCGGCTCCCGATGCCGCGACTGTGATCGCCTGGGTCCGAGCGCGTCTCGGGCATTTCCGGTTATTTCAGCGCCGATTGGCGCGGGTGCCGGGGGATCTGGATCTGCCCTACTGGGTATGGGACGCGGACTTCGACATCCATCGGCACGTCTCGATGGAATCGGCTCGGGACTGGAGCGCGGTACGCGCCCGGATCGCCGAAATCGCCGCCACTCGAATGGATCTCACCCGGCCGCCGTGGCGGATTCACATCTTCGAAGCGGTCACCGGATATCCGGGCAGGCCCGATGCGGCGGTGACTCTGGTCCTGCTCGGCTTCCATCACAGCGCCGGTGACGGTGTGGCGACCCGGGAACTCGAACTGAAGTTGTTCGACGGCAGCGCATTACCGACACCGATCGATTCCGGCGACGCCCGGGAATGGTCCGCCCGCCGGGCGCTCACCCGCGCGGTGGTGACGCAGCCGTACCGATTGCTCCGGTTCGCCCTCGGATTGCGGAGCACCCGTACCGTCCCGTCATCGGCCCCGGAACCGCTCGCCATGCGGCCCGCCACCCGATTCAATCGAAAAGTGGATCCGCGCTTCGGATTCGATCTGGTGCGCATTCCCATGGCTGCCGTCCTGAAGGCCAAAGCCGCTGCCCCGGAGCGGATTACGGTCAACGATCTGGTGCTGACCGTGGTCGCCGGAGCGCTCGCCGCCTACCTGGACGAGCAGGGCGAGACACCCGCCGAGTCGCTGGCCGCCATGGTGCCGCGCTCCATGCGCGGTCTCGCGCAATGGGATTCGGTGAATCAACTCACCCAGATGTCGGTCGATCTGCATACCGATATCGCCGATCCGGTGCGGCGGCTGCGGGCCATCCGGGAATCGGTGCGGCGGGAGAAGGAACGCGGCGGCGATCCGGCGTATCTGCGGCGGCAGGAACGCGTGCAGACCTCCCCCGCGTGGCTGCTGCGGCTGGCCGGATGGGGCAGGGCGCAACGGCGATTCGATGATGTCGCGCGGGTGCCGCTGTCCAATACCACCGTCAGCAATGTGCCGCCGGTGGCGGAACGGCTGGCCTTCCTGGGCGCGCCGATGATCAGCGCGTTCGGTGCGCTGCCGATCATGGACGGTGACGGTCTGCGCCATCTGACCACCTCGCAGGGCGATGAGCTGATCATCAGTTTCAGCGCCGACACCACCATGCTGCCCGATACCGGGCACTACGGGGAATTACTGCTGCGCTCGTTCGACGAGCTCTGGCAGGCGCTCGAATCCCACCGGGACTGAACGGCTTACAGCCCCAGCGCCGGACCGAGCACCGGCCAGGACCGGTGCAGTTCGTCCTGCCAATAGCCCCAGGAGTGGGTGCCCGGCGCGTCGAGGTTGTAGGTGATGTCGGTGCGGCCCAGGGCATTCGTGCGTTCGGCGAGCCGGGCGGTGCAGTAGTTGGTGGCCGCCTCGATACCGCCGCCGACCATCATCTGATTGGCCAGAGTCTTGGTGTTCTGCCGCACGGTCGGATCGGCCAGCACATCGTGCGGGCCGGGCAGTCCGGTGCCACTGGAGATGTACATGGGGATGCGCGGCAGCCGGTCGGCGTTCAGCAGCACATCGTGCGCGCGCCATTCCGGGCCGTTCAGCGGACCCCACATATTCTGGGCGCGACCGCCGCCGAGGCTGATGACGAAGTTGATGAACGACTGTCCCAGTGGATCACTGGTCATGGCGCAGCCGCTGTACGCGGCGACGGTGCGATACAGCTCGGGGGCCGCAATGGCCAGGTCGAGCACCGAGGTGCCCGCCATGGAGATGCCCGCCAGGCCGTTCACCCCATTGGTGCCGAAGGCGTGATCGATGACCGGCGGCAGTTCCTCGGTGAGGAAGGTGGCCCATTTGTTCCGGCCGTTGTTGCCGAGCAGCTTGCCCAGGCCGGGATCGTCCTGCTGCCAATCGGTGTAGTAGCTGAACGCGCCCTCCATCGGGACCACGATATTGACCTGCTTATCGGCGAAGAAGCCGTTCAGATCGGTTTGCGCGACCCAGCTCGCGGCGTCCTCGCCGCCGCCCGCGCCGTTCAGCAGATAGAGCGTGGGGGCCGGGGTCGCGGTGTCGACGGGCCGCAGCACCTGAAGTGCGATATCGCGGTCCATGGCCGGTGAATAGACGGTGATCTGCAGCAGGCGTCCCGTGCCCGCGGTCTGCGATATCAGCCGGGCCGGAACGGCGGCCTGCGCCGGTGCCGGGGCCGGGGCCGGGCCGACGGGAGTCCACAGCAGCGCCGCGGCCAGCAGACTCAGCCCGAACGCGGTGTTCCGCAACCGCCGTGTACTCATGAAATCGCCTGTGCCCCTGTGCTATCGCCAAGGGGGCGCACCCGAGTCGGTGCGCCCCCGTAATCGACTATCCGTAGGTTTTACTTGCCCGCGGCGGGGGTGCCGCCGCTCAGCGTGATCAGCGCGTTCACGATCGTGGTGCCCAGGCTGCCGATGCTGCCACTGCCCTTACCGAGGACATCCCAGAGTGATCCCATGGTGTATCTCCTTGTCGTGCTTGTGATTTAGCGAATTCGTCGGCTACTTGCCGCGGAAGGCGGCGAGCGAGCCGAGGAAGGTGTCCAGCAGGCTGTCGCCCGCGACCGCGGAACCGAGAGCCGGAATTATGGAGCCGAGCAGATCGCTCAACGAACCCATCGTGAATCTCCTTGTACGCGTTCGTCGTTGCCCCGTGCGAACGGCGCCTGCCCGCAAAGAGAAACGTCCACGTTCATCAATGAACGTGACGCAGGCAACATAACAAGCGACCACTTTATGATCAAGACATCACGCGAAAAATTCTTCGCCACGCGCACTATCGATCTGGCGAATTTTCAGCAACCACTGCTGATTTGGGCACTCCCCCGAAAACAGTGGCTTCCGCTACCCCGTACCCCGTGCTATTCGGGCGCGCGAATCGTTTCCGTTCAGCAGCAACAGTCGGCGTGTCGAACGGCGTGTCGAAATCGGATCAGGCGCGGTGCCTGCCGAAACGCCGGGGCGGACGCGCCCCATGGAAGCGCGCACCGCGCGGGGTCGGAGCGACCTGTTCGGTATAGGCCGATTCGAAGACCGCGGCCAGCGCCTCGGACGGACCGGTCGGAATGGCCGCTAGCCCGTAACCGCCTTCGCTGCGGGCCAATTCGTGCAGCAGCGTGGTCACCATGCGCAGTCCGGCGGCCCCGCCCGGATCACCGAGCGCGATGGCCGCGCCGTGCACATTGAGCCGCTCGGCGGGATCGAATTCCCAGCCCTCGCGCTCCCAAAGCCGGGTCAGCGCAAGCACTTCCACCGCGCTGGTTTCGTCGATCTCCAGCAGATCCAGCGCTTCCAGACCGAAACCGCTGCGTCCCAACGCTTTTTCGATGGCGGGAGCGGCGGCGGGCACGGCCTGATCGGGTTCACCGGTGGCGGCGGCCCAGCCGACCAGATAGCCGAGCGGTTCCAGGCCCAGATCGACGAGGCGGTCCTCGGCCACCACCAGGCAGGCCGAGGCGGCCAGGGTGCGGGTGCTGCTGTTGCCGACGGTGGTGACGCCACCCGGCAGGAACGGTTCCAGCGCCGCGAAGGCGCGCGCGGACACATCGTCGCGCAGGCCCTCATCGCGGTCGACCAGTTGCACCACACCGGAATTCACATCACCGGCGATGGCGTTCACCACCACCGGCGCGGTCTCCTCACCGAAGATGCCCTGCCGCCGGGCGCGCGCGGCGCGCCGGTGACTGGCCGCGGCGAACTCATCGGCCTCCAGCCGGGAAATCCCGTAGTGCTGCGCCAGCAGATCCGCGTACTTGGATTCCTGCGGACGGCGCACACCCTCGGCCGCGGCCCACACCGCCAGCTGTTCGCCGGTGTCCACCCCCATCGCCACACCGTTCGTGCCCATCGCGGCCCCGTTCGGAACGGGTGGCGAAACCCGTTGCGCGCCATTGGGCCAGGGCGAGGACAACGGTGCCCCGCCACCGGAGAGCACGAGTCCGCTCGCCGCCCCCGGTCCGCCATTGCGCGGACCGCGCGGGAGCGGACCCGCACCCAGCGGTCCCGGACCGGCCGGTCCGAGGGGTTGTTTGGGGGCGCAGGGGAATTCGGCGCCGAGGGCGAGCACCACGTCCGCAGAGCCGGTCTGCACCATCATGGCCGCGGTGATCAGGGCGCGCAGGCCCCCGCCCGGACCCGCGCCGAGCGGGAATTCGCCCACGGTGGGCGGTAACCCGGCCAGCGGGACGGCGGCGCGCACCGCGCGCTGATCCGGCACCGCGGTGACGAGTTGTTCGATGCGGTACGGGTCGATGCCCGACCGGCCCACCACCGCGCTCAGCACGGTGGAGATCAGCCGTTGCGGGGCGACCGCAGCGAGGGCGCCGCCCGGCAGACCGACCGGTGTGCGCATCGGCATGACGATTGCGGCTCTTCTCATCACAACAGCTCCTAACTCACTACAGGGCAAGGTCCCACAGTGTTGTTGCTGCTGTGTGACGGCTGAGATAGCCGTTTGTTCACCAATCAACCGACGGGCCGGGAGAATGGCGGATTGTGGCGCAAATCACGGGATCACGAATTCGCGGTACCGAGCTCGAGTGATAGCTGCCCTGTCGTAGGGTGCTCACCATCACATTCGATGCCGGAGGTAACGATGACGTTCCACGGGGTAGAGCAGCGAGGCATCCAGCAGTGAGCGCCGCACCAGTCAAGGGTCCTGAATCGAGCACAACCGGGGTATTCAGCAAGGGTCGTGCGGCCATCTCCGCGCGCACCCTGCGGACCGACAGCTGGTGGGTTCCACCGCTGGTCACCGTGCTGGGCCTCGGCACCTTCGTCATCTACGCCACCGTGAGATCGTTTGCGCGCGCGGCGTATTGGGTGAACGACTACCACTATCTGACGCCGTTCTACTCACCGTGCCTGAGCGCGTCGTGCGTCGAGGGTTCGAGTCACCTCGGCACGCCGATCGGCCACCTGCCCATGTGGATTCCGCTGGGCTTCCTGGTGTTGCCGTTCCTGTTGCTGTTCCGGCTCACCTGCTACTACTACCGCAAGGCCTATTACCGCGCGGTGTGGTTCTCCCCGCCGGCCTGCGCCGTGGCCGAACCGCACGCCAAGTACACCGGCGAGACCAAGCTGCCGCTGATCATCCAGAACGCGCACCGCTACTTCTTCTTCGTGGCGGCCATCATCGCGGTGATCAACACCTATGACGCGGCTATCTCGTTCCACGGCAAGGACGGTGGCTTCGGCATCGGCCTGGGCACCATCATCATCACCGGCAACGCGCTGCTGCTGTGGGCGTACACGCTGTCCTGCCACTCCTGCCGGCATATCGCGGGCGGGCGGCTCAAGCACTTCTCCGCGCATCCGGTGCGCTACTGGTTCTGGACCAAGGTCTCCGCGCTGAACACCCGGCACATGCTGCTGGCCTGGACCACCCTCGGCACGCTCATCCTCACCGACTTCTACGTCATGTTGGTCGCGAGCGGCACCATCAGCGATCCGCGGCTCATCGGCTGAGCACGGTACGACTGATCCCAATCCTCAAGTCTGTCAGGAGTATTCGGTTCCATGCCTGAAGTCGAACGGCACAAGTACGACGTCGTGGTCATCGGTGCGGGCGGCGCCGGACTGCGCGCGGTGATCGAAGCCCGCGAACACGGCCTCTCGGTGGCGGTGGTGTGCAAATCGCTGTTCGGCAAGGCGCACACCGTCATGGCCGAGGGCGGTTGCGCGGCCGCCATGGGCAATGCCAATGAGAAGGACAATTGGCAGACCCATTTCAAGGACACCATGCGCGGTGGCAAATTCCTCAACAACTGGCGGATGGCCGAACTGCACGCGCAGGAGGCCCCCGACCGGGTGTGGGAGCTGGAAACCTATGGGGCGCTGTTCGATCGGACCAAGGACGGCCGGATCAGCCAGCGCAATTTCGGCGGCCACACCTATCCGCGGCTCGCGCACGTCGGCGACCGCACCGGCCTCGAACTCATTCGCACCATGCAGCAGAAGATCGTCTCGCTGCAGCAGGAGGACTTCGCCGCCACCGGTGATTACGAGGCGCGCATCAAGGTCTTCGCCGAACTGACCATCACCGAACTGCTCAAGGACGGCGACAAGATCTCCGGCGCGTTCGGCTACTGGCGGGAATCGGGCCGGTTCGTACTGTTCGAGACCCCGGCCGTGGTGCTGGCCACCGGCGGAATCGGCAAGTCCTACAAGGTGACATCCAATTCCTGGGAGTACACCGGGGACGGCCACGCCCTCGCGCTGCGGGCGGGCGCGACGCTGATCAATATGGAGTTCCTGCAGTTCCACCCGACCGGCATGGTCTGGCCGCCGTCGGTGAAGGGCATCCTGGTCACCGAGGGTGTGCGCGGTGACGGTGGCGTGCTGAAGAACTCGGACGGCAAGCGCTTCATGTTCGACTACATCCCCGGAGTCTTCAAGGGGCAGTATGCCGAATCCGAGGAGGAGGCCGATCAGTGGTTGAAGGACAACGACTCCGCGCGCCGCACCCCTGATCTGCTCCCCCGCGACGAGGTGGCGCGCGCCATCAACGAAGAGGTCAAGGCGGGCCGCGGCACCGAGCACGGCGGTGTGTACCTGGACATTTCGTCCCGGCTGCCCGCCGCCGAGATCAAGAAGCGGCTGCCGTCGATGCATCACCAGTTCCTGGAACTGGCCGATGTCGACATCACCGCCGAGCCCATGGAAGTCGGCCCGACCTGCCACTACGTCATGGGCGGCATCGAGGTCGATCCCGATACCGGCGCGGCCACCGTGCCCGGATTGTTCGCCGCCGGTGAGTGTTCCGGCGGTATGCACGGCTCCAACCGGCTCGGCGGCAATTCGCTGTCGGATCTGCTGGTGTTCGGGCGGCGCGCCGGTCTGGGCGCGGCCACCTATGTGGAGCAGCTGGCCGGGCGGCCCAAGATCACCGATCAGGACATCGCCGCCGCCGCGAAAGCCGCTGTGGTGCCGTTCGATCCGCCCGCCGAGGGGCCGGGCGAGAACCCGTACACCATGCACCTGGACCTGCAGCAGACCATGAACGATCTGGTCGGCATCATCCGCAAGGAGGGTGAGCTGAAGCAGGCCATCGAGAAGCTCTCCGAACTGCGCGACCGCTACGACGGCGTCACCATCGAGGGCCACCGGCAGTTCAATCCGGGCTGGCATCTGGCGCTGGATCTGCGGAACATGCTGCTCATCAGCGAGTGTGTGGCGCAGGCGGCGTTGCTGCGCACCGAATCTCGCGGCGGGCACACCCGCGACGATCATCCGGGCATGGATCCGGCGTGGCGGAACAAGTTGCTGGTCTGCCGGATCGATCCGGACGAGATCGGTTTCTCGGTGCCGTCGGTGACCGTCACGCCCGAACAGCAGATCCCCATGCGCACCGATCTGCTGCGTCTGTTCGAACTGAACGAACTCGAAAAGTATTACAGCACCGCCGATCTCGCGCCCGTGCGGGACGGCGACGCCGGAGAGGCGGAATAGCCATGGCGTACGACGCGAAGTTCAAGGTCTGGCGCGGCGATATCGAGGGCGGCGAGCTCCAGGACTTCACCGTCCAGGTGAACGAGGGCGAGGTCGTGCTCGATGTGATCCATCGCCTGCAGGCCACCCAGACACCGGATCTGGCGGTGCGCTGGAATTGCAAGGCAGGCAAGTGCGGATCGTGTTCGGCGGAGGTGAACGGGCGGCCGCGGCTGCTGTGCATGACCCGCATGAATACCTTCACACCTGATGACGTCGTCACCGTGACGCCGCTGCGCACCTTCCCGGTGATCCGGGATCTGGTCACCGATGTGTCCTTCAATTATCAGAAGGCGCGGGAAATACCGTCCTTCACTCCCCCGGTGGATCTGAAACCCGGCGACTATCGCATGCAGCAGCAGGATGTGGAGCGGTCGCAGGAATTCCGCAAGTGCATCGAATGCTTCCTGTGCCAGAACACCTGTCACGTCGTCCGTGATCACGAGGAGAACAAGGAGTCGTTCGCGGGGCCGCGCTATCTGATGCGGATCGCGGAATTGGAGATGCATCCCCTGGATGTGGCGGATCGGCGCGATCTGGCGCAGGACGAGGCCGGGCTCGGATTCTGCAATATCACCAAATGCTGTACCGAGGTATGCCCGGAACACATCAAGATCACCGATAACGCGCTGATCCCGCTCAAGGAGCGGGTGGCCGATCACAAGTACGATCCGCTGGTCTGGCTGGGCAACAAGCTCTTCCGGCGCTGAGACCGCAGCCTGCCCGTCGTTCCACGGAACGGCGGGCAGTTTTTTACGGTATGGCGGAAGGGATTACAGCATCGCGACCACGCCCAGCGCCACCGCGCCGACCAGCAGCCCCACGGCCACCGCCGATACCAATGCTCCGGTGAGTACGTATATGCCCATCGCCGATACCGCGAAGAGCATCCCTACGATCAGCCGTTCCATCCAGTCATCGGGACCTACTTTGCGGTACCGGGGTCGGGAATTCTTCAGCCCTCGGTCCACGAATACTTGGATACCCAACTTTAGCCGTCGCAAACATGTTTTCGATATGTAACGGCCACCGTTTCGTGATCTTGGGCGGGGCGGGCGATGAACAGGAAGTTCATCGCCCGGTGACCGTTATCAATCGCGCACGATCAATTCCGTGAACGAATCCCATTCCCGCGCACCGAACACCAGGGCGGGGCCGCCGGGATTCTTGCTGTCCCGCACCCCCACCTGTCCACCGGTCAGGAACGCCACCTCGACGCACTCCTTACCGGCCCCGCTGCGGCTGCTCTTGAACCAGCGCGCACCAGCCAGATCCCGCACACTCATGCCGAATACTCCTTCGCCACCTGCCGCAGCAGGTTTCTGCTGTCCTGGACCTCCAGCGCGCAGCGTTCCAGGCTTTCCTGCGCCCGGCGATAGCGCTGAACATCGCCCTGTCTTTCGAGATACAGATCGCCGGTGAACCCCTCCACGTACACCACCGGGGGTTCCACCGGCTGCCCTTTGCCATCTGTCCCGAACTCGAGAATCACGAATGGGCCGGTCGAAAGTCCCAGGGGGACACCGGCATCAAAGGGCAGGATGCGCAGTGCGACATTGGGTCTGGTGCTCACCTCCGCCAGGTGCCGCACCTGCGCCGCCATCACCCTTGCACCTCCCACCGACCGGCGCAATACCGATTCGTGCAACACCATGGCGACCGTCGCCGGATGCATGCGGCGGGTGATCAGCGCCTGCCGCTGCAACCGCAGCTGGACGCGTCGATTCACCTCTGCCGCAGACTCTTCCGGATATCCGAGGGTGTTCAGGGCCCTTGCGTAATCGGCGGTCTGCAGCAGTCCGGGCACCAATTCCGATTGGTAGCAGGACAACTGCTGCGCGGATGCTTCCAGGCCGACGTAGACGTCGAAGTTCTCCGGGATGAGGTCGCCGTAGGAGTGCCACCAGCTCTTCACCGCGGCCTGCTGCGCCAAACCCTTGAGCCCCTCGGCGATTTCGGCCGGGATGCCGTAGATGCGGCACAGCTCGTGGATGTCGATGGTGCGGATGCGATCGGCATTGCCCTTCTCCAGCCGCTGCAGCGTGCTCGCGCCCCATTCCATGAGTTTGGCGGCCTCGGCGATGGTCAATCCGGCCTGTATCCGCCAATCCCGTAAATAGCGCCCGAGCTGGCGGCGGGGCAGGGTCGATGACGCAGGGCTCTCTGACACAGCGCGCTCCGTTCTCGGTCGCGGGCACGAGCGGGGCGGCGGCACGACGATGCCGGAGGCTGGCGGCACGATAGTGTTGCGGCACACCGGCTCCCGCCCGGACGCACTTCTCATCGGCTGGGGGCTTCGTCCACTATGGAGAATCTTCCTCTCCCAGTTGGATTCACTGCTGGGAATTCGCGCAATTTTGCGTTCTCATCTTCGAAAATCACCCGCCGGGCGGCTGCTCATGGTGTGCTGGATATGTGCCCGGGGCGGTGTTGCCAGTCCCCTTTCGTTTCCTGAATGCTCCGGGTACTTCAGGAATTCCATGCGGAACGAGGAGTCATGGCCGAAGCAGTCACCCCCTACCACCTCTCTCTTGCGGAGGTCGGATCATGCAACTGACCGCCCTCAATATGCATGTAGCCGGATTGCTGCGGTGTCGCAGGGATCCGGGTGTCATGAGCGCCGAACAGGCCCACGCCGCAATGCAATTGCACCTCGATTGCACGGTTCAGACCTGCAAGGTGCGGCGCCGCGCCCGCGCGACGCTGGTGGACGAGGGGCGCTGCGTCCTCGACGAGCGCGCCCTGCCATGACAAACGGCGCCGACCGGTATGAGCGCGCGGTCTTTCGCGCACTGTGGTGGGTGCTCGATCGCCGCCGCGCGTTCATCCGCCGGCGCCGCGTCCAAGGGCCGGGGAAGGCCCCTGGCCGCCAGAACAGCTGCCGCACCGCCTTTCGATAGCCGTCGCACCTTCCAACCTCCTGGGTGCGCCGGCCAACCCCCGCCGCGTTGCGTCAGCGCGGTTCGGCCCGCCCGTCCGGCAGACGGCAGGCGGGCCGAACCGCATCCCACCACGGCTCCCACCCTTGCCGACGGCCCGACTCGCGTAGAGCTCCGCTCACAAGGCCCTGCGCTGGTCACAGATGTGTACACTGCCTCCTATTTCGTTGCGGAGACACCGTCCGGGTACACGTCTAGGCTTGGAATCAGAGGGCTTGTGTACGTAGCGCAAGGGGAGCACATGACCGCCACCGAGGAGGCTGTTCTGTCGCCGATGTATCGGACGGCGGAACTCGATGATCTCCCGGACATCCAGATCATCGATTCGACTGCCTTCCGGGATCGCCCCTATCCGTATTTCGTACTCAAACAGCTCATCGAAGGCAGTACCCGCTGCGTCGTCGCTGTCGAACCCGACACGGACGGCGAGGACGATGTGGTGGGCTACGCCCTGACCATGGCCGACGGCGGGCGTGCCTGGTTGATGAGCCTGGCTGTCTCCCCCGAGCGGCGCGGTAGCGGCTACGGTCGCGGACTGCTGCAGCGCACCGTCGAGGTGTGCCTGGAGAAGGGGGATGTCGACGAAATACTGCTGACCGTCGACCCCAAGAACCGATCCGCCTACAACCTGTTCAAGGATTTCGGTTTCGTGCTGCACGATCGCGATGAACGGTATTTCGGCGATGACGAACCCCGCGATGTGCTGATCTACAAGGTGCACCGGGTGCCCGACCCGTTACCTGCCCTGCAAGACTGAAAACGGTTACCCTGGAACCTGATTGGTGGTTCGCAGTGGGGGAGTAGCCGAATGCCGACGGCTGATGAACGGTGGGGGCGACTGAATTCGGTCATCGAGAATATCGATGACCGCGCGGCCCGGCACACCGGGAAGCTCGATTCCGCTCGAGCTGCCGATCTCGCGAAACCCACTGTGCTGGACGACTTTCACGGTCGAGTAGAAGCGCTGATCGATCGATCCGGACTGATCAATCTCGGACGTCATGGCAACCGGCTGATGTTTGTCCAGGTGTACGAACGGGCGCGACCCTTGGCACCCGACGCGGAAGCCTGGCGAGCCCCGCTACTGGCGGGACTACTCGCCGCCGAAATCGAGTTCCGCGGCCCGTTACGCCTGAGTCAAACCCAGAACACCTTACTCGCAGCCGAATTCGAGAAATTGGCTGCCGAACTCCGGCTGGCGGGACTACCCGTACACGCGGTGCTCGCTTGGCGGCGAGCGATGGCACTGCACCGCCTCACCGAGGATGTGCAGGCCGAGGATCGCTGCGGACTGGCGCTGGCCCGAGCCCGTCGCCGCGCCATGGTGCCGCGTTGGCGGCGGATACCCAGTGCCCTCTCGGATTTGCTGTGCGGCTACGGCTATCGACCCTTCTGGCTACTCGGATGGGTAGCGATGGAGATCCTGCTGTGCACCTCGCTCGGCCTGTTCTGGCGCGGAACGGTGGCCCGCGGCGATGTGATCTACCTGTGCGTAGTCGGCTTCCTCAACCCACTGGATCCGGGCAATGCCGAGCATATGGCTGCTCCCGCAAAGGCGCTGTTCGCCGTAGAGGCTTGGCTGGGCGTGGTGTCGATGTCCGTATTCTTCGCACTGCTTGTTCGAAAATGGTTCCGGCTCTGAGGTTCTCAGCGATCATCGTCGGAAAGTTCCCCGCGCGCGGCGTAATACGTAGCCACCGCGATACGGCGTTCCAACTGTTCGACCCGGGTCACCCACTGCTTCGAGAAACCGGCCTCCGACTGTAGATCCCGCCACAGCGGCCGCATGGAAGGCGGGGTGTGCCCGCCCGGCATCCACAGGTGCGCCAGGTGTTCGAGTACCGGGGCCAGTACTTCGATCTGCCGCCCGTAACCACCGCCGAATCCATCCGCGGCCCGCACCTTGGCATCGATGACGGTGAGCAGCCAGTCGTGTACCGCGAGGTCCTCGCAGAATCGCAGTGCATCGGGTAGATCCTCGACCCGCCGCACGGTGATGTGCACGGTTCGTGTGACTTCGTCGGCGAGTCGGAAAGACACTGTGGTGCCAAGGCTGCCGCCCATTCGAGCCGTCCAGCGCAGCCGGGTAATGGGCGCGAGCAACGGCGGTTTTCGGTCCAGCAGAGCGGATTTGCGCAGTTCATCGAGTTTCCGTGCGCATATCGATGCGAGATCCAACATGGTGGCGCCCGACGCGCCGAGATATCCGGCGATCAACTCCCGTTCCGCGATCGCGCGATCGGGCAGCGGTCCGATCACCTCGGTCGTGCCGACCCGGCCGACATAGTGCGACCAAGCGCGGCGCCGTTTCTGCGGGGCCCGCACCACCGTGGTGTGCGAGGACAGTTGCGCCAGTCGGCCGCCCACCACGATCGCCGTGGAGGCGACAGTCCCCACGATGCGTGCCGCATCCGTCGTACCTCGGGCCAGATAGCAGTCAACGCCCACCGCCCGGGGCGGCGAAAAAGCCAGCGGCCCAGGCCGTTCGCGACGCCGCACTCGCGCCCCTGGCACCAAGGACAGGAAATCCTCGGTGGCCTGGCCGTCGAGCGTGGTGGTATGCGGCAGCAGACACGTACGGATCTCGCCGAGCACCACCAGCGGCGCCTGCGAGACGCGACGCGCCTGCGGATTCGATATCGGCTGCGCGTCGGCGGTCATGGTCAACTCCCCTCGAGAAGCAGGTGCCCGACGCGCTCGACGACCTTGTCCGGCACGTCGACCCGCTCCGCAAACCCCTGACGCGCGACGAAATCGGCGACATCGTCATCGATCGCCAGGTGATCGAGGATTACCCGCACCGCGTGTTCGATCGGCAAGTAGCGCTTGGGGAGCATTGACATGGTCCGATAGGCCGTGAACGGCGCGGCATTCTCGTTGAGCCGCACCACAGGAGGCAGATCCTGCCAGGAGCCCGGCCATTCCCGTCCGGTGGCCCACTGCTGTGGTTCCACCACCGCCGCACCGTGATAGCGGAGCATGCCCAGCCGCAAGAGCTGCCAAACCGCCGCGAGGAAGGGACAGGACCAGCGCCGCTCCGGATCCCGGTCGTGCCACAGCTCCACATCGAGGAATATCGAATGCTCGCGCCGCCCGTGTTCCTGTGGGGGACTGTAGGTTTCGCGATGCATGGCGGCGCGAGACCTGCCGATCCGCTCTCGCCGCCCATTGCAGAGCCAGCCGGATTCGGCGGTCGGCGGTCGGCCGCCATTGGCCGTCTCCTCGTCCTCCGGCTGCGCTATCAGCCGAGCCGCCACCATTTCGGCGACCGGAATAGGTTCCCCCAGTGGCACACCGGCGGTGAAGAGCGGCGTCTCATGACAGCCGGATTCGCGCGCCAGATAGTCCAGGGACAGCCCCGCGTCGGCCGCGACACCGAGCAGGCGGTCCAGCACCTTGCCGGGTTCATGGCCGGTCTGAAAATAGTCGTCCATCAGGTAGCAGGTACTGACCCGGGCCTCCGGACCGAATTCGACCCGCGCCGATTCGGTGAAGGCCCGCACCAGCGGAACAGCGCGGCGGAACTCGGCCCGAATCCGGTCGGTCTCATCGAGAATCTCATCGAGCGAGAAGTGACCGATTTCGATCGACAGATGGGCCATGGGTAGCGGCGCGATGGCCGACTCCTCCGACGACTCACGATAGGTTGGTTGCGCCATCACTCGATATCCCACGTCGTCTTGTCGGTGAGCTTCTGCGCCAGGCGCATATACGCGTCCACCGTAGCCGGATTGGCGAGTTTGGTAGTCACGTCGACATCCATGATCAGCTGTTCCCGCCACTGCAGCATCGGCTCAATTGGCGTCTTTCCCAACAGCATCGGGGTGCCCAGACCATTCGCCGCCGCCAGCGCGGCCAGCGCCTTGGCCTGCGCGTTCAGCCATTTCACCTGTTCTGGACGCTCTGCGGCCGGGGGCTGTTCGGATGCGACGGCGGTGCGCACACAACGGGTCGAACCGAGCAGCGCGTCCCGATCGTGCCCCCATTCACTGCCGGTCTTGAGCAGACCGTGTGGACCGTGCACCAGGCCGCCCGCCGCCAGCACATGCTGGCGGGTCCAGCGGTGGAAGACCAGCCAGCGATGCGAATAGTCTCGCAATTGCTCCGCGGCGGTGACGCGCAATGCGATCTCCAGCGCGACCGACCGCCCCGCGCTGAGATCGACTATCACCACGCCGAATTCACCGAGCAGCGCGGACAGCAAAGCGATTCCACGACCCACCATCGCCTCATCACATCCGGCGAACTCCGCACCCCCCTCATCGCCGGGAAACAGCATCAACTTTCCGGACCCCGCCGGGACTCGGCGCAGATCGACCCGATCGGTGCTGCGCGCGATATTGAGGCGCACAGGCTCGCCGATCTGGTCGAGCAGATACGAGTGCACCCCCGTGCCCTCGGCGATGCCGCGTTGCGCGTGACCGATATCGAACAGTGCGCCGGCGGTCGGTGAGCCGAAATCGAAATCGACATAGGCCACGTCATGTCCGCGCAGGCTCAGCTGGTAGGCGATATTGCAGCTGGTGACCGATCGACCCGTACCGCCCTTGTCCGACGTGGCGAACACCAGAATCGGGTCCATACCCCGGACGCTCATCGATTGGCGTCTTCCCGGGCATAGGCCAGCGAATTCAGGCGCATCAGCGCGTCGGCGGCCAGGCTCTCGGCAGTATGCGGGCGCTTCGGCGCAATGGCGCGAGCCCGATCGAGTGACCGCTCGATCGCTTCCAACTCTCGGCGCTGCGGTGAATAGGCGGCATCCCCGACCTCCAGGAACTCTTGATTCAGCAGATGATCGGCCTCACTGATCCGGCCCGTCGCGCTATTCACCATTGCCGCAGTGGCCAGCGGCGGGCGCGAGAACGTATTGTGCGCGACCACCAGGCATTCCATCATCCGTTCGGTCAGGAACCAGGAGGGCGAGGGATGGGCGACGTTGTCGGCCGGGGCCAGGTTGTCCCACAATCCGGAGGAACGGCCGCGTGTGACGGCTCTGTCGTGCATATGCTCCATGGCCGTGGCGGCGAGATCCAATAGCTGCTCCCGGGTTTCGACATCACGGGCCAGTCGAGCTGCCTGCAGACTGCGCTTCAGTAGCAGTGTGGTGAAGTCCGCGACGTGGTAGCCCATCAGCGGACCGTCATCGACGTCCTGGGATCCCTTGAGGGTCAAGGTAATTCCGGGATAGTGCAGCGTGGCCGCCGGATCGTCCGGGACTTCCCGATTGGTGATGCGTGCACGCTGAGCCAATTGAGTCAGGACCGCGACGGTCCGCGCGAGATCGGTGGTGGACTCCCGGTCCAGCATGTCCTGGATCAGGAACGACGTCACTGCCAGGCTGTAGTAGTCGGACTGTTTGCCGTCGGAGGTACGCCAGGGCAGATCCTCCAGCGGCCAGCGGCCGGTTCCGAAACGGGAGATCGTGGACCAGTAGCGCTGGGTAAGTTCCGCGCGCTTGCGAAGGGAGTCGGCGAGCTGCAACTGCTCGCCCTCGAGCAGGTCCGGCTCCTGAGTTCGTTGCGAGTAGAGGTCTTTGACACCGTCGAGCGCGACCAGGGTGAAATACAGATACGGCTCGGTTACCGCGAAGCCCGGCCGTTCACCGACCTGCAGTGCAGACCCCGCACGTGGGACGGCATTGCGGTCGATACCCCAGCTCCAGCCGCATTCGAAGAGCAGGTTGTCATCTCGTAGATCGGTGTCGGGGGTCTGCCCACTCCGAATATCGTTGCGCGCCTGCACTCGAATCCGTTCCAGGGTCCCGGAGAAGTCGGCGATGACATCCTTGAACGCGGATCCGGTCTGGTTGACGAGTGTCAGAATCTCCTGTCCCGCAGCAGAACTGAAATGCGGGGTATGAATGACGAAGCTGCGGATCAAACCGGTCATGGCGGCGGTGAGACGGGTCTGCACCCGAGGTGTCAGCTCCTCGATCCGCTCGTCCAGCCGCCCGGCCTGCAACCGCACCTCACCGCTGAGATAGCGCTGCAGGCCGCGTACGAAGCGCAGTACCGCGATGCACAGGCTCAACGACATCGAGTAGGAGTCGACCACATCAAGTTTCCGCTGCTCATCGGTGGGCGCACCCTGGCCGACATCGCGAAAATAACTGCCACCCGCGAATATCGGCTCGCCATCGGCGCCGGTATAGCGGTCGAAGAACTGTCCGGTGACCTCGACCAGGAATTCGCCGATCCAGAGATCGTCACCGAGTACCGACATCACCGAGGCGACATCATCGGCCATCGCGATGCTCTCCGGATCCAGCGCGAAATTCGACAGCTCGGTCGCCGGATACAAAAGACACATCAACTGCTCGGCGTCGCAGATCGAATTACTGCCGTCGCGCCCGCCCCAGACCCAGGCCTTGTCCCGGTACGACGTTTCCAGGTGCGCACGCCATAACTCGAGCAGTTGCTGCCGCGGTCGAATCCTCATCGATCCCCCTCCACGAGCCGACCGGATACGGCTCGTCGCCGAACTCGTCCTCCCCAGTGTGTATGTTACCCCCGACCTTGTCATCGGTTGCGCCAGAATATGTTTCGTGACCCGATCAGGGTTGCGGTCCGAGTTATCGGCCAGTTTCACGCACGCTGTCCAGGGTTGGCTGTTCAGCTGAAACGCGGGAACCGCCACGATTTCCTTTTGTGTTCATCGGCCGCACACCGGGCAATTGTGTCCAGCTCTCGAGGAATGGCGGCCGCTCGCTCGATTCCGCTGACAAATAGGCGGTTCCGGAGCTGTTCGAGCCGCGCCTCCCACTGCCGGGAGAAACCGGCTTCCGCATCCAACCCCCGCCACAGTTCACGCAGCGGCGGGGGTGTGTGCGCGTCCGGCATCCACAGATGCCCGAGCCGCTCCAGCACGGGGGCGAGCAGTGTGATCACCCGGTCCGGAGATTCGGCCACCTCGGCCGCATCGAGCGCAGAGGCGAGCGTAGTCAACAGCCAGTCATGTGCGGCCAGATCCTCACAAAAGCGCTGCACCGCAGTAAGATCGGCCACGGTGGGCACCGTCACCCGGACCAGCCGCAGCGTCTCATCAGCCAACCCGAAGGTGAGAGTGGGGCCGCTCTCCGGGGCGGCTACCCGAGCCGCCCAGCGCAACCGGGTCGACGGAGCGCGGATCGGTGACCAACCGCTCCACCGGGGATCGATTCGCAGGCGGGTGAGCAGTCGATCGGCAATCGGGCCGAGCGCCAGGGTGTCGGCTGTGGAGGCCGTCAGGAAGCCGTCCGCGATATCGGGCACACTGCGGCCGTCATCCTTGACCTTGTTCAGCAGCTCGACCGTACCCGGGTGATTCAGGTAGTGCCGCCATGGTTTTCGCCGGCCATCCGCAGCACGGAACACGCGGACGCGAGCCGATCCCTGCGCCACCCGGCCACCCACCAGGGTGCCCCGCGCAGCCACGGTGCCGACGACGCGGCTCGCCGATCCGGACATGGTGGCCAGCTGACAGTCCACGCCTGCCAAGGTATCCGGCGAGATCACCAGAGATATTGGGCGCCAGTGTGTTTCGGCAGATTCACCGGGAAGAAGTGTCAGCAATTCGGCAGCCTCGACGTACGACAGCGCGGATGCGGCGGGCAACAACCCGGTGCACACCTCACCCAACAGCACCAGCGGATCATTCATCGACGCCCCGACTCAGACATCGCCGAGCAGGACATGGGTGATCCGCCGGTTCACGTCATCCGGCAGCGTGATGTTTTCCGCGGCAGCGCGTTCCACCAGTTGGCCGACTACCTCCCGGTCCAGCCGCAGGTGATCGAGGACCACCCGTACAGCGTGATCGACGGCGAGGTGGTCGGTGGGCAATATCGATAGCGCGTGATATGCGGCGAACGGCGCGGCTCGCGGGTTCAGCCGCGTCACGGCCGCGAGTCCCCGCCAGTGTTCCGGCCAGGATTCGGGCAGGTCCCGCGGTGCCGCCACCACCGCGCCCTCGTATCGAATCAGTCCCAGCCGCAACAACTGCCAGATAGCCCGCAGGAACGGGTCCGACCAGCGCACACGCTCCACTGGTGCACCATCGATGGATTCGGTCCAGCGATCCCACAGCTGCACGTCAAGGAAGATCGAATGCCGGCGCGCACCGAACTCCTCGGGTGGCCGATACGGCTCGACCCGCATCGCCTGCGCCACAGCGTTGTCCGAGGAACGCAGACCATTACACAACCAGCCCGACTCCGAGGTGGCCGCGCGGCGGCCGGTGGATTCGCCCTGCTCCGGCTCCGCGACGATGCGCGCGGCCACCATCTCCGCCAGGCGAATCGGGTCGCCGGTGGGCTCGCCTTCGACGAAGACCGGTGTCTCGGCGCAACCCGCCTGCCGCACCAGATAGTCGATCGTGACGCCGCATTCGCCCGCCACCCCAAGCAGTTTCGCCAGGATATCCGCCGGTCGACTCTCCGACCCGAAATAGTCGTCGATCAGGAAACAGGTGCTCACGCGCGCGCCTTTCCCGAACTCCAGGATCGCGGTCCGCCGATACGCCTCGACCAGGGGCGCCACCCGCTCGAAGTGTCTCCTGATCCGATCCGAGTCATCGGCCACGTCCGCCATGTAAATGTGACCGGCTTCGATGGAGACATGGGACAGCGGCTGTCCGGCAACCCCTTTGCGGGGTGCGCCCTCGCGATACTCGACGGCAGCCATGGTCACTCGACCCCTTCCCACTCAGCTTCGTCGCAGAGACGCTGTACGAGTTCTCGAAAGGCGTTCACGGTTTCCAAGTTGGCGACCCCTTTGGCCACATCCTCGTCCAGAATCACCTGTTCCCGGCACTGCAATATCGGCTCCACCGGAGTCTTTCCCAAGAGAACCGACCGACCCATCCCGTAGCGAATCGCGGACCGATCGAGTGCGATCAACTGCGTTTGCAACCAGGCAGACTGCGCTGACCGAAGTACCTGTGTACCCAACTCGGGTACCGCGGTCCTTACAAAGCGCATCGATCCCCGCAGCTCTCCGCGTTCGAACCCGCAGTCCCGCCCGAGGTGCAGAATGCCATGTTCGCCATGCACAAGTCCGTAGGTCGCGGCGATGTGCTGACGGGTCCAGCGATGAAACACCAGCCATCGGAAAACGTTGTCCGCCAAGAGCGGATGCTTGATCGCCCGCACCGCCAGGGTCAGTGCGGCCGAACGACCCGCGCTCAGATCGATGAAACTGAGATCGAAGTCCCGGTCACACACGGCGAACAGTTCAGCACATCGCGCCACCATGGACTCTGTTATGCCACTGATAAATTCACCGCCACCTCGATCGCCGGGCAATAGCACCAAGCTGCCCGGGGAGCGGCATGACTGCTTCAGTTCCCGGCGATCGGTCGTGACGTGAATGCCGACCCGCTGGACGTCAAGGCTTCCACCCGACAGATACCTGTGCAGACCTGAGCCGTCCGAGACGCCACGATCGAACTTGCCGATCTCGAATATTGTTCCGGCCGTTGGTGATCCGAAATCGAAGTCCAGGTAGGCGACCTTACGTCCGCACATACTCGCCCAGTACGCCATATTGCAGCTGGTCACCGAACGGCCGGTGCCGCCTTTGTCGGATGCGGCGAAGACCAGGACCATTACCGGTTCCAGAAGACGTCAAGGTTGCGGGTGGCATCGAGGCGGGCAACTGCCAGTTCGTCCATCTCCACCAGTGCCTGCAAAGTCAAACTCAGTGCTGTTCCCGGCAATTCGTCCACGATCCCGCGCGCACGGGTCAGATTTCGTTCGCATCGAAGCAGTGCGGTGCGATGCGCGGAGTGCTCGGCACTCAGTTCGAGCAGATCGCGATTGAGCAGATGTTCGGCCTCGATGAGCATCTCCATCGCTCGCGACGCCAGAGCGGGCGCCCGCAGCGGCGGATCGTGGAACATGCGTGCGGCCGTCACCAGGCACTCGACCACCCGCTCGGTGAGATACCAGGAAACCTCGGATATCGCTTTGCCACCGAATATTCGGGATGGATCGTCCCACAACCCAGAGGCCGCACCGTCTCGGCAGGTTCGAAGATTCAGATGGTCCATGGTGGCCTGTGCCAACCCCATCAAACGATCCCTGGTGTCCACATTGCGGGACAGCCTCGCCGCGTGCAGCGTTCGCTTCAAAAGCACTGTGGCGTAGTCGGATACAGTCCATACCAGTAAGGGCCCGCCATCGACTTCCGCGCTGCCGAGCAATCGCAGCCGCAGCCCGGGGATATGTAGCAGGCGCGCCGGATCATCCTCGGTCGAGCGGCTGATGATCCGGCCACGACGCGCCAGTTCATCGAAAATCATTGTGGCCCTTGTAATGTCGTAATCGTCGGCCTCATGATGGAGTAGATCCTGTAAGAGTACGGCAGACACCGTGAGGCTGAAGTAATCCGACTCCTCGCCATCGGAGGTGCGCCATGGAATATCCTCCAGCGGCCACCGGCCCGAACCGAACCGGGCCACGGCGGACCAGTAACGCTGTGCCAGATCCGAACGAAGTTGCAGAGCCTCGGCGAGGCGGCGCTGATCACTGTCCAGCAGGTCGAGTTCACGAGTTCTGGCGGACATGAGATCGTTGATGCCGTCCAGCGCGACCATTGTGAAATACAAGTGGGGCCGGGGAGTGGCATAGCCGAACGCAGCGGCGATGGGTAGATCCACGAACTCGATGGGTGCGGCATCGCTGACCAGGCTCCAGCTCCAACCACATTCGACGAGCAATTCCTCATCGTAGAGATCCACGTCCGGGGCGTGACTCAGCGTGAGGTCCCTGCGCAGGCGGGTGCGCACCCGCTCCAGTCGCTCGGCAACCGCCTGCACCACGGTTCCGTCGGAAACGTCGGTCTGGTTGAGCATGGAGAGCATGGCTCGGCCCTCGGCCGAATCCGGCCGCACGGTGCTGACCGCGAAACTACGCACCAGGCCGACCATGGCCGCGGTCAGGCGGGTGCTGATTCGGCAGACCAGAGCGTTGACTCGATCAGTCGAGATCTTGACTTCATTTCGATACCTCTCGACTGCTGAGTGCTGAAAGCCACGCAGAAACTTCAACGCGGCCAGGCAAAGCGTCAACGACATGGAATAGGAGTCGACGACGTCGAGAGACCGCTGTTCCGCCGTCGGTTCCTGATCCTCGGCCGACGACAGGTAGCTCCCCGCCGAGAATATGGGGATATCTCGGGTGCCGTTTCCATCGGTCGATTCGATCCGGGTATAGCGATCGATGTAATCCTCGAGCACATCGACGATGGTCATTCTGATCCGAACGGCGGAGCCCATCGGCGACAGCACGGTCAGGATGTCATCGGCGATCGCGTCGGGGTGATCCAGGGCGAAGCCCTCGATCTCGGTGGCCGGATACAACAGGCACAGCAGCTGCTCGGCGTCGCTGATGGAGTTGGAGCCGTCCCCGCCGCCCCACACCCATTCGCCATCGCGGTAACAGGCGGCCAGCAGCGACTGCCAGATACCGAGAATCTGCTGTCGTGGCTGAATTCTCATCGACGTCGTCCCCGCCTGTCGTGACTCGCTTCCCCGGTCGCAGAACAATCATGCGCCCGGGCGGTGCGGTCCGGCCGAAAACGCTGACTGATCGGATGATTCATAAGGCGTCGCGCGGGATTTGGGGGTGGGGCGGTAGCGTCGGCGCTCATGAACCGGGCCGTTAGGCGTGTGGCCACCAGTTATGTCCTGCTGTTGCCGAGTTTGATCGGTGTCGGCTGTTTTCTGCTGGTTCCGATCGGGGTGGTGCTGTGGCTCAGTCTGCACAGCTGGAATCTGCTGGGGCCGATGGAGTTCAGCGGGCTGGCGAACTGGCGGGCGGTGCTGGGGGATCGGGAGTTCGGGCATTCGCTGCTGGTGACGCTCGCGCTGACGGCGATGGTGGTGCCGGTGCAGACGGCACTGGGGTTCGGGGTGGCGTCGCTGCTGGCGGGCCGGGGGCGCGGGGGGACGGTGCTGCGGGTGGTGTACGCGCTGCCGTGGATGTGTGCGCCGGTGGCGGTGGGGGTGGTGTGGCAGTGGATATTCGCGCCGACGGGCGGGGCGCTGAGTGCGGTGCTGGGTCGGCGGGTGGAGTGGTTGAGTTCGCCGGTGCTGGCACTGCCGTGTGTGGCGGCGGTACTGGTGTGGATGAACGTGGGGTACGTGGCACTGTTCTTCGTCGCGGGGATACGGGCTATACCCGGGGAAATACTCGACGCGGGGGCGCTGGACGGGGCCACCGGGTGGCGGCGCACACGATGGCTGGTGCTGCCGCTGTTGCGGCCGACGATGTTCTTCGTACTGGCCACGGGGGTTTTGACGGCATTTCAGACATTCGACGCGGTGTATGCGCTCACCCGGGGCGGACCCGACCATCGCACGGATGTCGTTGCCATGCGGCTGTATTCGGAGGCGTTCGACGCGGCGCGGCCGGGCCGGGCCGCCGTCATCGCGGTGGTGATGTTCGCCGTGATGTTCGCGATCACCTTCGCGCAGCATCGGTACTTCCGGAATCGGACCGGCTATGAATACTGAATCGCGCAGGGGCGCGGTGCGTTCCGGGCTGGCATATCTGGTGTTGATCGCGGGGGCGCTGCTCACCGTCGCACCGCTGGTATTGAGCGCATCAACCGCGTTCAAGACCCCCGGGCAGTTCGCCGGCGAATCCGCTTTGACGCCACCGCATCCGGTGACGCTCGACAACTTCCGCACGGTGCTGGACCAGGGCGTGGGCCGGGCCGTGATCGTGACCGCGCTGATGACGGTGTGCATCACCGTCGGACAGCTGCTGGTCTCGATCCTGGCGGCATACGCGTTCGCGCGCACCAACTTTCCGGGACGGGAGGCGCTGTTCTGGGTGTACCTGGGCACCATGATGGTGCCCAGCGCCGTCACCCTCATTCCGCTGTATCTCATGTTCGCCAAGCTCGGGTGGTTGAACACCTTCTGGGCGCTGGTGCTGCCGTTCCTGTTCGGCTCGCCGTACGCGATATTCCTGCTGCGGCAGTACTTTCGGGCGATACCGGGTGAACTCATCGATGCGGCCCGGACGGACGGGGCGAATACGCTCGATATCCTGGTGCACGTGGTGGTGCCGATGAGCAGGCCGATCCTGGCCACGCTCACCGTGATCACCGTTGTCACGCAATGGAACAGCTTCATGTGGCCGCTGGTCGCGGCCAGCGGGGCGAAGTGGCAGGTGCTGACCGTCGCCACCGCGAATATGCAGACGCAGTACAACTCGCAGTGGCCGCTCATCATGGCGGCGACCACGCTCGCCATCGCGCCGCTGGTGGTGGTGTTCGTGGTGTTCCAGCGGCAGGTGCTGCGGTCAATCGCGTGGACGGGGCTCAAATGAGGGTCAAGGATTCCACCCGGGTCGTGCTCGGGATCGCACTGGTCATCGCGATGCTGGTGGGGGCGGCGCTGTGGCTGGGGCGGGACGGGGAATCGAGCGGGCGCACCGTGGTGCGATTGCGGATCTGGGATGAGAGCTTCGTTCCGGCGTACCGGGCGTCGCTCGACGAGTTCGAGCGAGCCAATCCGGATATCGAGGTGCGAATCACCCTGGTGCCGTGGGCTTCCTACGCGCGCAAGCTGCGCCTCGATGTGGCGGGCGGGATCGCCGACGATCTGTTCTGGACCGGACTGTACGAGGACTACGCCGATAGCGGGCGACTGGTCGATATCGGAGCGGCATTGGGGGAGCAGGCCGCCGCGGCATGGGATCCGAGCGCGGTCGACCAGTTCACTCGCGGTGGAAAGCTCTGGGCGGTACCGCAATTCGTCGATGGCGGCAGCGCGGTGTTCTACAACCGCGAGCTGCTGGAGCGCGCCGGGGTCGATTCGGGAGAACTAACCGTCGTGCGCTGGAGTCCCGATGACGCGGTGGATACCTTCCGTCCGCTGCTGCGCCGACTGCACGCCGCCGCACCGTGGCCGTACAACGCCGCCAAGGACTTTCAGTCCATCGAACTGCCGTACCTGGGTTCAGCGGGAGCCGAATTACAGCGTGAAGAACGGTTCGAGTTCGCGAATGCGCAGGGCAACGCGGCGTTCGGCTATCTGGTGGGGCTCATTAGGGATGGGCTGTCGCCGTCCGCCGCCGATACGAACACCAGCGGGGACTTCGCGAAAAACGCATTCCTGCAGGGGAAGATGGCGCTGTTCCAATCCGGCAGTTTCACGCTCGCGACCATCGCGCAGCAGGCCGGGTTCCGCTGGGGGCTCACCCTCATACCGCAGGGGCCGAAAGGCCGGATCAGCACCAATAATTCGATCGCGGTGGCGGGCAACGCGGCCTCGGCGCATCCCGAGCAGACGCGGCGGGTGCTGGCGTGGCTGGGCAGCGCGGCGGGCAATCGCTATCTCGGGGTGGCGGGGGCCACCATTCCGGCGGTGCTGTCGGAACAGCATGTGTACCGCGACTATTGGGCGCGGCACGGGGTGGATGTGACACCGTTCTTCGAGGTGCTGCGCGACGGGCGGATGGCCGGTGGCAGCGGGCCCGGATTCCCGGCGGCCCTGGAAGCCATGGATCCGATCCTCGCCGAAATGTTCCTCGGCCGCGTACCCGTGGACGTGGCGCTGCGGCGTGCGCAAGATGCCGGGAACGCGGCCCTGGACCAGCGCTGACGACATCGGCCCGGCATGGCCGCGACAGAGGTGGCGGGTCAGATGCGGCTGTGATCGGTGTACGGCGTGCGCGGACCGAACTTCGGCTTGTGCGCGAACCCCGCCAGACCGAGTAGCCGAACGGCCCGATAGCGATGCGGCCGTAGCGGTTCCAGGTAATCGATCATCTCCGCATCGTCGATCGGACGGCCCAGCAGTGTCCAGCCGACGATCGCGGCGAGATGAAAATCGCCCACCGACAACGCATCCGGATCACCGAAGGCGCGCTGTGCGATCTCCGCCGCCGTCCACACCCCGATACCGGGCACGGTGCGCAGCCGACGCTCGGCGTCGGCATGACTCATGGCCGCCGCCTCCTCCAGCTTCCCGGCGATACGGGCCGCCAGCACAATGGTTTTCGAGCGCTGCGGACCCACATTCGCGCGGTGGTAGACCCACGACGGAATATGCCGCCAGGTCTCCGCGTCCGGCATCACCCGCAAGCCGTCCGGCGCGGGTCCGGGCGCGGGAGTTCCGTACCGCCACACCAGCTTCCGCCACGAATCGTGCGCGGTCCTGGTGTGCACCTTCTGCTCCAGCACGCACGGCACCAGCGCCTCGAACACCAGCCCGGTCCGCAACATCCGCAGACCCGGATTGAGCCGATGCGCCTCGGCCACCTTCGGATGCTCGGGCGCGAATCCGCTCAGATCCTCGTCCAGGCACAACATGGTCGGCACTTGCTCGAGAAACTCCTCGGCCCCCGGACCCCACGCCCGGGCCTCCACCGCACACCGATCGACCTGCCGCAATCGATAGGTCACCACCCCGGACGCCATCCGCGAGGCATGCCAGTGCGAACCGTCCGGCGTCTCCCGATGACAGGGATCGCCGAACCCGTGGCGCAGCGGCGCGACGGTCGCCGCGAGATCGATGGGACGCTCCGACCGCACCGTGCGCGTCAATGCGGTGGCGATCGGCGCGGTGGTCACCGGGACATTCTGCCAGTGCCCGAATCCCCGATCAGGAATTGGGCGAGATGCCGGGCGGACCTGCCCGCCAGCTGGGCGGCCTGGGTGCGGCAGGAGAAGCCGTCGGCGAGGAGGACCGCGTCGGCGGGTGCGTCGCGCAGCGCGGGGAGCAGGCCGTTCTCGGCCACGGCGACCGAGACGTCGTAGTGGCCGCGCTGCATGCCGAAGTTTCCGGCCAGACCACAGCAGCCCGCGATCTCGCGCACGGTCGCGCCGGTGCGCTCCAGGATGCGGCGGTCCGCCGCGAAACCAGAGACCGCGTGCTCGTGACAGTGCGGCTGGACGACCACCGTCCGATCGGAGCGATCCGGGGGCGTCCAGTCCGGCTGCGCCTCGAGAAATTCCGCGAGGGTGCGCACGGCCGCCGCGACCGGGGCCGCACGCGGATCGTCGGGCAGCAGGCGGGGGAGATCCTCGCGCAAGGCGGTGGAGCAGGACGGCTCCAGGCCGACGACCAATCCACCGGCGCGCACATGCTCGTCGAGCGCGTTCACGGTGGCGCGCAGGCGCTTTCGCGCCCCGTCCAGTTGACCGGTGCTGATCCAGGTCAGTCCGCAGCACACGCGCTGATCGGCGACGACAACCCGATGGCCCAGCGATTCGATCAGTTCGACAGCCGCCCAGGCGATCTCGGGATCGAAGGCATCGGTGAAGGTGTCCACCCACAGCAGCACCGCGGGCGCGACGGGAACAGCACCGGCCTTACCGATCTCACCCATCGCGACCGCTTGATCGGGTGTGGTGGGGAGCGACGGCTTGCGGCGAGCGTTCCAACCGCGGCGGAAGCTCACACGCGCCAGTTCCGGCACCGGGCGGCGGGAATCGATTCCCGCCGCGCGCGACCCGATTCGGCGCAGGATCGCGTTCCCGGACAGCGCGTTGGCCAGGCGGGGGAGACGGGTCGCGGCGGACAGCCACTGCGGGAGACGGCCTAGGGCGTAGTGATCCAGGGGGCGGAGGCGGCCCCGGTAGCGGCGGTGCAGGGTTTCGGATTTATAGGTGGCCATATCGACTCCGGCTGGACAGTCGGAGTGACATGCCTTGCAGGACAGGCAGAGATCGAGGGATTCGGCGACGGCGTCGGAGCGCCAGTCCAGGGCACCCCGAACCACTTCTTGCAGGACGCGGGCGCGCGCTCGGGTGCTGTCCTTCTCATCCGCGGTGGCCAGATAGGACGGGCACATGAAACCGCCGGAGGCGCGGGTGTCGGCGCGGCATTTGCCCACACCGACGCAGCGGTGCACGGCGGTTCCCAGATCACCGTCGGCGGGGAAGGCGAAGCCGCCCGCGGCGGGAGTCGGCAGCAGTCCCGCGACACGCAGATCGGCGTCGATGTTCCTGGGGCGCACCAGAACACCGGGGTTGAGGACGTCGTCCGGGTCGAATAGCGCCTTGAACTCAGCGAACGCGGTGAGCGCGGCGGGGGAGTACATGTGGCGCAACAGTTCCGAGCGGGCGCGGCCGTCGCCGTGCTCGCCGGAGAGGGAGCCGCCGAACGACACCACCTGCCGGGCGGCTTCTTCCAGGAAGTCCCGGAAGCGTTGCGGGGCATCGGCTATCGGGAGATCGAGGCGGACGTGGATGCAGCCGTCGCCGATATGGCCGTAGAGGAGTCCGTCCACCCGGTGCTCGTCCATGAGCTTCTCGAATTCGCGCAGGTAGTCGCCGAGCCGCTCGGTCGGGACCGCCGCGTCCTCCCAGCCCGGCCAGGCCGGATTACCCTCCGGGGTGCGGCCGGACAGGCCCGCGCCATCGGCGCGAATCGCCCACAGCGCCTTCGCTTCCCGGCCGTCGAGCACCAGGCGGGAATCCACGGCTCCGGTGGATCGACACAGCAGTTCGGCGGTCTCACGTGCCTGCTCCGGCGTCTCACCCTCGATTTCGACGAACAGCCAGCCACCGCCGCGCGGCAGGGCGGGGACGCCACCGCGATATTTGCGCACCACGTCGACCAGGCGCGCGTCCATGCCCTCGACGGCGACCGGCCGCAGTGCCATGACCGATGCGACATCGTCCGCGGCCGTTGGCATATCGGGGTATCCGAGGACCACCAGCACGGTCGCGGCCGGGACGGGCACCAGCTCGACGGTCGCATCCAGCAGCAGACCGCAGGTGCCCTCGGTGCCGACGAACGCCTTGGCGATCGACGAACCCCGTTCCGGCAGTAGATGTTCCAGCGCGTAACCCGACGCCTGGCGCTCGAATCGGCCCACCTCGGTGCGCAGCACGGCCAGATTCGCCATTGTGAACTCGCGCAGGCCGGGCAGCACCGACAGATCGGCTCCGAGTCGCCGCTCGGTACCCGAACCGTCGAGAATTCGCAGCTCACGCACGGTATCCGAGGTTCGCCCCCAGGCCACCGCGTGCGGTCCGCAGGCATTGTTGCCGATCATCCCGCCCAGCGTGCAGCGGTTCTGCGTCGAAGGATCCGGTCCGAATCGCAACCCGTGCGGGGCGGCCGCGCGCTGCAATTCCCCGAGCACCACCCCGGGCCGCACCCGCGCCCACCGCTCCTGCGCGTTCAGCTCGAGGATCGCGTTCATATGGCGGCTGAAATCCAGCACGATGCCCGCGCCGATGGCATTCCCGGCCACCGAGGTCCCCCCGCCCCGAGCCGTGACCCCGAGCCCTTCCGCCCGCGCGAACTCCAGCACCGCGCGCACATCCGAATCGCCGTGCGGAAACACCACCGCCGCGGGCAGCACCCGATAGTTGGAAGCGTCGGACGAGTACTCCGCCCGCCGCCGCTCGGACCACTCGACCTCGCCGTCGACCCGCCCGCGCAACTCCCGCATCGCCGCTTCCATCCGCACCCCGCCAGCCTATGAGCCCGGACCCGCGATGGGCCGAACGCGCACACACCACGTCTGGGACGACGGGGGAGTCGGAGCCTTCGTAGAGAGATCCGGTGTTCGCCGGCAGCGAATCCCTGCCGGTAACGACTTGTCCTCAACCTTTGTTGAGGTCCTACTGTCGGTGGTCTGAGGTTCGATGAACTTCAGACGGTGAGGAGTGCGGTTATGACCATGGAATCCATCGCTTGGAGTCAGCTCTATCGGCAGGCGAACGCGCCTACCGCGCAGCGGCCGCTGCGGGCCGGGACCGCTCGGCGGATCCTGGTGTTCGCGCGGGCGCATCATCGGCGGCTGGCGGCGTTCCTGGCGTTCAGCATCGTCTCGGCGCTGCTCGCGGTGGCGACGCCGGTGCTGGCCGGGCGGGTCGTGGACGACATCGTGAAGGGGTCCGCTCCCCGGACGGTGCTGATTCTCGCGGCCGTCATCGCGCTGGTGGCGGTGCTGGACGCGGCGCTCGGGGTGGTCATTCGCTGGCTGTCCTCCCGAATCGGGGAGGGGCTCATCTTCGATCTGCGCACCGCGGTCTTCGATCACGTGCAGAAGATGCCGGTCGCGTTCTTCACCCGCACCCGCACCGGCGCGCTGGTCAGCAGGCTCAACAATGATGTGATCGGTGCACAGCGCGCGTTCAGCTCCACGCTGTCCGGTGTGGTCACCAATGTGGTGACGCTCGCGCTGACCCTCGCGGTCATGCTCCGATTGTCCTGGCAGATCACCCTGCTCGCGCTGGTGCTGCTCCCGGTGTTCGTCCTGCCCGCCCGCCGCATGGGCGAGAAGATCGCCGGCATCCAGCGCGAGGCCGCCGGACTGAACGCGTCCATGAGCACCCAGATGACCGAGCGGTTCTCCGCACCGGGCGCGACACTGGTGAAACTCTTCGGCCGCCCGCAGCAGGAATCCGCCGAATTCGCGGTGCGCGCCGGGCGCGTGCGCGATATCGGGGTGCGCACCGCCATGCTGCAAACCGTGTTCGTCACCGCGCTGACATTGGTGTCGGCGCTGGCATTGGCGCTGGTGTACGGACTCGGCGGCTACTACGCGCTGAAGGGACAGCTGGAACCCGGTGCGGTGGTTGCGCTTTCGCTGCTGCTGACCCGGCTCTACTCACCGCTCACCGCATTGGCCAGCGCACGGGTGGACATCATGTCCGCGCTGGTGAGTTTCGAGCGGGTCTTCGAGATCCTGGATCTGAAACCGCTCATCGAGGACGCACCGGATGCCCGCGCGGTGCCGGAGGGCCCGATCGCGGTCGAACTCGACAACGTGAGCTTCGGTTACCCGTCGGCCGAGAAGGTGTCCCTGGCCTCCCTGGAGGATGTGGCGACGCTGGACACCCGCGGCGGCGAGGAAGTGCTGCACGAGGTCAGCCTGCGCGCCGAACCCGGGCAGATGGTGGCCCTGGTCGGCTCCTCCGGGGCGGGCAAATCGACCATCGCGCAATTGGTTTCGCGACTGTACGACGTGGACTCCGGCTCCGTGCGGCTCGGCGGCGCGGATGTGCGCGAGCTGACCGGGCGGTCCATCCAGGACACCGTCGGCCTGGTCACCCAGGACGGGCATCTGTTCCACGACACCATTCGCGGCAACCTGCTGCTGGCCCGGCCCGAGGCCACCGAGGACGAACTCTGGAATGCCCTGGAACGGGCGCGCCTGGGTGAGCTCATCGCCTCCCTGCCCGACAAACTGGACACCGTGGTCGGTGAGCGCGGCTATCGCCTCTCCGGTGGCGAACGGCAGCGGCTCACCATTGCCCGGCTGCTGCTCAAGCAGCCGCGCGTGGTGATCCTCGACGAGGCCACCGCCTCCCTGGACTCCACCTCCGAGGCAGCGGTGCAGGAGGCGCTGGCCGAGGCGCTCGACGGCCGCACCGCACTGGTCATCGCGCACCGGCTGTCGACCATCCGCAATGCCGATCAGATCCTGGTGCTCGAACACGGCCGCATCGTCGAACGCGGCACGCACACCCAACTGCTGGCCGCGGGCGGGCGCTACACCGACCTCTACCGCACCCAGTTCGCCGACGACAGCGAGCCCGCCGCGGCTTGATCGGTTTTTGCCGGTCCGGACACCTTTTGCCGGACCGGCAAACAAAGTTGGCAATACGGGAAAATTCGATACGGTCGTAGGAATGGGAGCACACACGCACGGGCACTCGCATTCACCCGATACCGTCGGCCATCACCACGGCCACACCTATGACGGGATCGATTGGACCGAGCAGATCGGCAATCTGCGGCGGGAGGATCTGATCACCGCCGACGCGCAGGCGCGGATCGCCGAGCGGCTCATCGGCCTGCCGACCGGATCCGACGGGCAGCCCGTGATCGTGGATATCGGGGCCGGTGCGGGCGGGCAGAGCGCCGCGTTCGCGGTGGCGCTGGCCAAGCGCGGCGGCGGACGGCTGATCATCGCCGACGCGGTGCCCGAATTGCTGACCGCGGCCCGCGAGCACACCGAACAGGCCCTCGCGGGCGATGATCGGGTGACCATCGAGACCGTGGTGGTGGACGCCGCCGCCGACAGCGTGCTCGAGGCGGTCGCGCCGGCCGATATCGTCTGGGCCTCGCGCATGGTGCACCATCTGCCCGATCAGCAGGCGGGCGCCGATCGGCTCGCCAAACTGGTGCGTGCCGGCGGCTGGCTGGCACTGTCCGAGGGCGGGCTCAGCACCCGAAATCTGCCCTGGGACATCGGAATCGGCGCACCCGGCCTGCAGGACCGGCTGCTCGCGGCCCGGGACGCGGCCTTCGTGCGCATGCGCGCCGAGATCACCGGCACGGTCCCCATGCCCTACGGCTGGACCACGACCCTCACCCGCGCCGGACTGACCGAGGTCACCTCGTTCAGCGTCCTCACCGATCACCCCACCGCGACCCCCGAGGTCCGCGCGTCTGTGGCCGCGTGGCTGGAATCGCTGCGCGACCACGTGAGCGATGCCATCACCGCCGAGGATCTCGAGGCTCTGGACGCGCTGCTGGACCGGAACGCCCCCACCTACGTCGCCAACCGCGACGATCTCTTCGTCCTCGGTGCGAGCACGATCCATATCGGGCGCCGATAATCCTGTCCCGCATCGCATTTCACCTACCCGGCGGTAGCGCGGCGCTGCCGCCGGGATGACCGCGCATTCGCGAGGCGAACGGATTCATAGCGATTCGGTGCTACGACGTTTGCAAGATCAGTTGAGAATGCATCGTCGATGGTATCGGTGCGAGTCCCTCCTGTGACCGTTCCGTTAAGGTACGGCCGGTCTCAAATGCCCTGCTGTACGGCATAATTCGGGTTCCCTGGCACAGCAGTCGGACGCTTGTTTCACATGCCGGGGGAGGAGTTTCGGTGAGCCGTACCACGGAGCAGCGGCGGGTGCCCGCCTTCGGTTTCGATGATTTGCAGCGTTTCGCTGCCGCCGCGCGGAGAAGCGGTGAGCAGGTCCGAACGCCGGCCCCGGCGGCCCCGCCGCTGGAATTGCGCGTGACCGGTGAATCCCGGCGCACCGAGGAACAGTGGACGGTGCCGGAAAAGCTGGTCGCGGAATGCACTTCGGGCAAGGTCGTCGTCGACTTCACCCAGGCCTACTGCTCCCGGCGCGAAATCGATATGCGGGTCATCGCGGGCTCCGGCACCATCATCGTGATCGTGCCGCGCGGCTGGCGGGTCGACCTCGACGCCGTGGAAATCGGCACCGGGGGACATGTCTCGAATCGCGTGACGCTGCCGCGCTTCCCGGGGGCGCCGCTGATCCGCATCGAGGGCCGGGTGGAAACCGGGGTGCTCAAGGCGCGATACGCGTACCGCTCGCCGAAGGCGTGGCTGCGCGGGGATCGCTGACCCCGTCACCGCACCGATACCGCGCGGGTGAGCCGGTATCCGGGCATTTCGACAGACCATGCGGTATGACGGAAGGGTGACGCGCTGGCTGCTGCACGTCGACCTCGACCAATTCCAGGCCGCGGTCGAATTCCGGCGGCATCCGGAGCTGCGCGGTCAGCCCGTCATCGTGGGCGGCAACGGGGATCCGAAGGAACCGCGCAAGGTGGTGTCCTGCGCGTCCTATCCGGCGCGGGCCTACGGGGTGCGCGCGGGCATGCCGTTGCGATCGGCCCTGAAGATCTGTCCCGACGGGGTGTTCCTGGCGCAGGATCTCGCCACCTACGCGGAGGCGTCCGAGGAGATCATGACGCTGCTGCGCACCTTCCCCGGACGGGTGGAGGTGCTCGGCTTCGACGAGGCGTTCCTCGCGGTCGACACCGATGATCCGGAGCAGATCGCCCGCGATATCCGTTCCGCCATCGAGGAATTGGGCCTGACCTGCGCGGTCGGCATCGGCGACAATAAGCTGCGCGCCAAACTCGCCACCGGATTCGCCAAAGCCGTTGGTAAGACCGGGGATACGGACAACACCGACTCGGACGCCACCCAGGCCACCGGCACCGGCATCTTCCGGCTCACCGCCGACAACTGGACCGAACTCATGGCGCACCGCCCCACCACCGCGCTCTGGGGCATCGGCGCGCGCATCGCGAAACGCATGAGCGCCTTGGGAATCGAGACCATCGCCGATCTCGCGGCCTCGGATCGCGATCTGCTCGCCAAGGAATTCGGACCCAATACCGGCCCCTACCTGTGGGTGCTCGGGCACGGTGCGGGCGATACCGATATCTCGGAACCGCGTGAGCCGGTGGGTCATTCGCGCTCGGAGACCTTCCCCGCGGATCTCACCGAACACGCCGAACTCGATGCCGCCATCACGCGGCTGGCCACCCAGGTCGCGGAGGAGACCATCGCGGGCGGCCGCGGTATCGGCCGGGTCGGGGTCACGGTGCGCACCAAGACCTTCTTCACCCGCACCAAACAGAAGAAGCTGCCGCGACCCACCACCGATGTGGACGAGGTCGTCCGGACCGCGCTGCTGATCCTGCACACCTTCGAACTGGATCGCCCGATTCGCCTGCTCGGCGTGCGCGTCGAATTCGGGAGGGAATGACCGAACCGCAGGCGGGCACACCGCGTTTGTCATGCTGGGATCAGGCATACCGACGGAAGGCACCACCGGACAATGAGCAACTACCAGAACATCAGCTTCGTGACGGACGGCCCGATCGCCCGCATCACGCTGAACCGGCCCAGCGCCGCCAACGGCATCGACCAGGCGCTCGCCGACGAACTGGCAGCCGCCGCGACCTACTGCTCCGAGGATCCGGCCGTGAAGGTCGTGGTGCTGACCGGTGCGGGCAAGTTCTTCTCCGCGGGCGGCGATCTGCGCGCCATGTCCGAGAGCCCGGACACCGGTGAGTTCATCGCCAAACTGGCCGACACGCTGCACCAGGCGGTATCGGCGCTGGCGCGAATGGACGCGCTGCTCATCGTGGCGGTCAATGGCACCGCCGCCGGGGCGGGCATGAGCCTGGCCGTCGCCGGTGATCTCGTGGTCGCGGGCGAATCCGCCGCGTTCACCATGGCGTACACCAAGGTCGGGCTGAGCCCGGACGGCGGCGCGTCCTACTATCTGCCGCGCCTGATCGGCGTGCGCCGCACCCAGGAACTCATGCTCACCAATCGGGTGCTGCGCGCGGCCGAGGCGCTGGACTGGGGCCTGGTGCACCAGGTGGTGCCGGACAGCTCGCTCACCGACACCGTCGACGCGCTGGCGCAGCAGTTCGCGCAGGGGCCCAAGGGTTCCAACGCGAATGTGAAGAAGCTGCTGCTGGTTTCATCGCAGCACACCCTGGAGGAGCAGCTGGCCACCGAGGCCTCCTTCATCACCCACGCCGCGGAATCCGCGGACGGCGTCGAAGGCATTGCCGCGTTCCTCGACAAGCGGTCGCCCAAATTCGCTTGAGCCACATCGTGATTCGCCGAGGAACGCGGGCGTTCAGCTCTTCAGGAACTCCAGGATCTCCGCGTTCACCTCGGCGGCATGGGTGATGTACAGGCCGTGCCCGGCATCCCAGTACTCCTTCAGCACCGCGTGCGGCGCCAGCTTGACCGCCTGATGGCTGCTGATCTCGATCGGAATCGACTGATCGGCCAGGCCGTGCAGCAGCAGGAACGGGACCGTCACCGCGGCCACATCCGGGCGGTGATCGGAATGGAACAGGTCCCGCTGCACCGCGATCGTGGCATACGGTGACGCCGACAGGCAGCGCTGAATCTCCATATCGATGACCGCCTGCGAGGTGCCGCGCCGCAGATGCGTGGCGAAGTAGCCCTGTGCGCGCTCGGCGAACCACTGCGGGCGATCCGACTTCAATTGTGCCGCAGAGGCTTCGAAGGCCGCCCGGGGCGCGCCGATCGGGTTGTCCTCGGTCTGCAACATGTACGGGATGGCCGGGGCCAGCAGGGCGATGCGGTTCACCCGGTCCTGACCGTGCCGGGCCAGATAGCGCACCACCTCCGCACCGCCCGCCGAATGCGCCACCATGGCGAAATCGTTCAGGTCCAGGTGCGCGATCAGGGCGGCGATATCGTCGGCGCGGGTATTCACGTCGTATCCGGCGGCCGGGCGATCGGAACGGCCGTGGCCGCGCCGGTCCAGCAGGATGCAGCGGTAACCGCGTTCGACGAAGTAGTGCAGCTGGTACTCCCACATATCCGCGTACAGCGACCAGCCCGCGATGAAGACGAGCGGCGCTCCGGTTCCGTACTCTTCGTAGGCGAGGGTGGTGCCGTCGGTGGTCTGGAAATAAGGCATATCTGCTGCGCTCCTTGGTCTTTCGCGGTGCGGGGAGAATGTCTCCCGCTGTGCTGAGAACAAGGTTGCCGCAGTGCGGGAACGAAAGCGATTACGTGCGGGGTAAAGTCACCGCTTCCCCCGGAACATCGCCCTGACCAGCGGTTCGAGTCCTATGCTCGGTGCATGGAGTTCCAGGCGATGGTGGCACGCAAGACGGACAGCGGGATCGCACTCGCGCGCGAGACGGTCGGCGACGACTTCCTCGGCCCGGGCGAGGTGACGATCAAGGTGCACTTCACGAGCGCCAACTACAAGGACGGGCTGGCCATCACGCCCGGCGGCGGCGTGGTGCGCGAGTATCCGATCATCCCCGGCATCGATCTCACCGGCGAGGTATTCGCCTCGGACAACCCGGAATTCGCGCCCGGCGATCTGGTGGTCGCGCACGGTTATGACATCGGCGTCGCGCATAACGGCGGTTTCGGCGAGTACGCCCGCGTCCCCGCCGACTGGGTGGTGAAGCTCGACGGCCTCACCCCGCGCGAAGCCGCCGCCCTCGGCACCGCCGGTTTCACCGCGGCCATGAGCGTGCAGGCGCTGCTGGACAATCGCATCACCCCCGATTCGGGTCCGGTGCTGGTCACCGGTGCGACCGGCGGTGTCGGCAGTGTCGCGGTCGATATCTTGGCCGGACTCGGCTTCGAGGTGATCGCCTCCACCGGAAAGCTCGGCGCCACCGAACTTCTCACCGCGCTCGGTGCGGCCAGCGTGATCGGCCGCCTGCCCGGCGAGGGCGAGAAACTCCGCCCGCTCGGCAAGGCGCAGTGGGCCGCCGCGGTCGACAGCGTCGGCGGCACCTCCCTCGCGCATATCCTCTCGACCGTCAAATACGGTGGCGCGGTGGCGGTTTCCGGCCTCACCGGCGGCACCGACCTGCCCACCACCGTGATGCCGTTCATCCTGCGCGGGGTCTCCCTGCTCGGTGTCGACTCCGCGCACTTCCCGATCAAACCCCGCCGCGAGTTGTGGGCGCGGCTGGCCAAAGACCTGAAACCCCAGCATCTTTCACTGCTGGAGAACTACGCGCCCATCACCGAGGCCGAAGCCGTGCTGCACTCCATCCTGGAGGGCAACCACTCCGGCCGCACCGTGCTCGGCGTGGCGGGGGAGTTCTAGCCGATCGTCGCGCGTACGAGATTGTGGTCGGACACCCCGGCCACATCCTCGACGGCCGTGGCCCGCGCGGGGATGCCGCGCGTCACCACGTGGTCGATGAACTGGGATTTCTCCGCGCCGGAGCTGCGCGGGCGCGTCGCGATGGCATCGGCCGGGAGCGCGGCGACGGTGTAGTCCGGCCCCAGCGCCGCACCGACTTCCGCGGCGGGCGCGTTGAAATCGCCGAGCAGCACCACCGGTCCGCCCGCGGTCAGTTCCGCCAGCCGCGCGAACTGCCCACCGCGCCGATCATCGCCGGTCACGTGCGTGGCGACCACGAGCACCTCGTCCAGCAGCACGGCGACATAGCCCTTCCCCGGATCACTGGTGAAGGCTCCGGCGGCGAAGTCACGCGCGATGCCGTCCACGATCAGAACGAGGAATTCGGCGCGCTCATCGAGGACCGAAGGGACCCGGCGCGGCCGCGGCACCCGCGGATACCGCAGCACATGGAACTCGCGGTCCGGCAACGCTTCCCGCAGACTCGCGAGTTGATCACCACTCACCTCCTGCAAAGCGATGACCTGCTCGGATCTCCCCGCCACCACCGCGGTGACCCCGTCGATCCGCACCTTCTCCTCCGGCCAGCGCCCGGAAAACGAGCTGTCCCAGTTATCCGCATGAACCCGATGCAGGACATTCCAAGTGGCAACAGTGATCACCCAGCACACGTTACGAGACACAAACGGACCGCGCGGGATTCACGTTTCATATCAACCATCCGTCCCAAGAAGACGGACTTGCTGCTCACGCTCTCACTGGCTGTGAGAGGAGTGGCTGCTTTAGGCCGGTTGATTGGCGGCCCGATAGCTTTCATACCCGAGTACGGCAATATTGTGGGCGGCGTTGTGATCGGCGTGACCGGTCCACGCGCATCGACGGCACCGAAACACTGGCTGACTGGGTCTGTTCGCCGAGTCGATGTGTCGACAGCGGTGGCAGGTTTTGCTGGTGCCACGCGGGTTGACGACCTGCACGGGAACTCCCGCAGCTTGCGCCTTATATGCGATCTGCTTCCGCAGCTGCGCGAATGTCCAGGTATGTAATTGGTGCCGCTGCGTGCGAGCGAGCCGTACCCGGTCCCGGATTCCCGACAGGTCTTCCATCGCGATGCCTTGTCCGGTGCGTTGTGCTTGCGCGACAATGGTTTTGGAGAGCTGGTGGTTGATGTCGGTGGCGTAGCGGGTTTCCTTCCGGCGATGCTTCTTCAATTTGCGTTTCGCAGACTTGGTTCCCACCTTTTGTAAAGCTGTGCGCAGGACCTGATGCTTCTTCCTGACCGCGGTGACCGCACCACCCGACCAACGCAGATCGAGGTTGGAGGGATCATCGGCGGTGGTGACAGCCAGGTTCACGATCCCCAGGTCCACCCCGAGCCAGCCGTCCGGACCATCCGAAGGGGTCAGCGAGGGTGGAGTGCTTGTATCGACGGTGGCGTGCAAGTAGAAGTGGCCGTCGCGGAGGATCAGATCCGACTCCCCTTTGCGATCCGCAAGTAGTGCCAATTGCCATGGCGCACATACGAATCGTAAGCCCTTCATTCGTCCTGCCGTGGTCCAGATCGACACCGTCGAGTCTTCTATCTGCCATGACAGGCATCGATCGTCGAATGGTTGGCCCGCATCGTCACGGAACACGATGGCCTTGCCTGCGATCCTTCGATAGCGATTCGATCCGGGCAGTCCATAGTTCCCCCCGACGAGCTTTCCCTGCCGGGTCGCGTAGGCGTCCGAGACCTTCTTGATGACCCGAATCGCGGGCTGCGCGGACAGTCCGCGCGCCTTGAGATCGGCGTACACCTGTTTCTGTAATGCGAATGGCCTGCGATCGGTAGCGGTGTGCGCGAACCGGGAGACCGCATTCGCCCCTGTATTGCACAACTTCAATGTTGATGACAACGCCGCGTGCTGCTCCGGAGTGGGAACCAGCTTCACGGTGACGATCCGTTTCACGACCCGCCCCTGTCGTTGCTACCGTTTGGTCTATGTCGCCGAGATGGGTATCTGATCCAGATATACGCCGAGGTAGAACAGTCATGCACAATTTACAGGCGCATTTGGTCTTCGTCACACGTTTTAGACGAGAAGCCCTGAGTGACCCGATGCTGACTCGCTGCGAGCAGATCATGGCCGAGGTTTGCGACAAGTTCGACGCAACATTGATCGAGTTCCGTGGCGGTGAAGACCATGCGCACCTGTTGGTCCACTACCCGCCAACTGTGCAGGTCTCCACGTTGGTCAATAGCCTCAAGGGTGTGTCGGCGCGCTACCTACGCCAGGAATTTCCCGAGAATATTCAGCGATCTTCGCGAGGCGCGCACCTCTGGTCACCCTCGTACCTCGCGGTATCGACAAGCGGAGCGTCGGTGGCCGTCATCGATGAATACCTCGCTGCGCAGCGACAACCGGTGTCCGTGGACGAGGGCAGCCCCACCGGGTAGCCGGCGCGATTACTCCGAGGTGCAAGACGGTTTCATGTGAAACACGCGCGGTCTCGGTAGTTGACAGGGGAGGAGCCGTGCGTGTGGGACGCACGCACGGCTCCTCATGAGGAGCGCTCGCGGTTAGGCGGTGGCGCTCAGGGGGCGGCCTTCCAGGGCCGGTTCGATGACCGGTTCGATGGCGTAGGCCAGGATTTCGGCCACGTCGGCGACGGGGCGGACATCCAGGGCGGCCAGCACCTCGGCGGGGACTTCGTCGAGGTCGGGCTCATTGCGGGCGGGGATGAACACGGTCTTCAGGCCCGCGCGCTGGGCGGCCAGGAGCTTCTGCTTGACGCCGCCGATGGGCAGGACGCGGCCGTTGAGGGTGACCTCGCCGGTCATGCCCACATCCGCTCGGACCTGACGGTCCAGGGCCAGGGACACCAGGGCGGTGACCATGGTGACGCCTGCCGACGGGCCGTCCTTGGGGACCGCGCCTGCCGGGAAGTGGATGTGGATATTGCGGTCCAGCACCTTCGGCTCGATGCCGATCTCCTCCAGGTGCGAGCGCACGTAGGTGAGGGCGATCTGCGCCGACTCCTTCATGACGTCACCCAGCTGACCGGTGAGGGTGAGCGAGCGCTCGCCCTCGGCGGCATTGGCCTCGATGTAGAGGACATCGCCGCCCGCGCCGGTCACGGCCAAACCCGTTGCGACACCGGGGACCGCGGTGCGTTCCACCCCGTCGGGGGTGAAGCGCGGACGGCCCAGGTAATCCTTCAGGTCACCCAGTCCGATCACCAGCTGATCGGCCGAGTCCGGCACGAATTCGCCGGCGGTGATGATGCTTTCGGCATCACTCAGGTCCGCGGTTTCGGACAGCTTGGTCGCCGCTTTGCGCAGTGCCTTGGCGATCAGGCGTTCCATCTGACGGACACCGGCCTCCCGGGTGTAGTTGGCGGCGATTTCGCGCAGCGCCTCATCGGTGACCCGCACCTCGTCGGCGGTGAGCGCGTTGCGCTCCAGCTGACGCGGGATCAGGAAGTCGCGAGCGATGGCGACCTTGTCGTCCTCGGTGTAGCCGTCCACGGTGATCAGTTCCATGCGGTCCAGCAGCGGGCCGGGGATGGTGTCCATGACATTCGCGGTCGCGATGAACAGCACATCCGACAGGTCCAGATCCAGGTCCAGGTAGTGATCGCGGAAGGTGTGGTTCTGCGCGGGGTCCAGCACCTCGAGCAGCGCCGCCGCCGGATCACCGCGGAAATCGGAGCCGACCTTGTCGATCTCGTCCAGCAGGACAACGGGATTCATCGAACCCGCCTCCTTCATGGCACGCACGATGCGACCGGGCAGCGCCCCGACGTAGGTGCGCCGGTGGCCACGGATCTCGGCCTCGTCGCGCACGCCGCCGAGCGCGACGCGAACGAACTTGCGGCCCAGGGCGCGTGCCACGGACTCACCCAGCGAGGTCTTACCCACACCGGGCGGGCCGACCAGCACCAGCACCGCGCCGGAACCGCGACCGCCCACGACCTCCAGGCCGCGTGCGGCGCGACGGGCGCGCACCGCCAGGTACTCGACCATGCGGTCCTTCACCTCGTCCAGGCCGTGGTGATCGGCGTCCAGCACCGCGCGGGCAGCCGAAACATCGGTGCTGTCCTCGGTTTTCACGCTGAACGGCAGCTCCAGGACGGTGTCCAGCCAGGTCCGGATCCAGCCGGATTCCGGGCTCTGATCGCTGGAACGCTCCAGGCGATCGACCTCGCGCAGCGCGGCCTCGCGGATATTGTCCGGGAGATCGGCGGTCTCGACGCGGGTGCGGTAATCGTCCGCACCGTCGGGCTCACCCTCGCCCAGCTCCTTGCGAATCGCGTTGAGCTGCTGGCGCAGCAGGAATTCGCGCTGCGACTTCTCGACGCCCTCGCGGACCTCTTCGCTGATCTTCTCGTTGACCTCGGTCTCGGCGATGTGCTGTTTGGTCCACTCGATCAGCTTGGTCAACCGGGTTGCGGTGTCCAGGGTTTCGAGCAGCTCACGCTTCTCGTCATGGCCCAGGTACGGGGCCCAGCCGGCCGCGTCGGCGATGGCCGACGGATCGTTCAGCTGATTCACCGCGTCGATGACCTGCCACGCCTCACGCCGCTGCAGCACCGCCACGACCAGCTTCTTGTATTCGGCGGCGAGCTCTTTGGTGCGGCCGTCGGGCTCGGGCACCTCGACCGGTTCGGCCTCGACCCAGAGCGCCGCGCCGGGTCCGGTCACGCCGTGCCCGATCTTCGCGCGGCCCTCGGCCTTCAGCACCGCCGCCGGTGCGCCGCCGCGCATCCGGCCGACCTGTTCGATGGTGGCGACCACGCCGTAGCTGGCGTAGCCCTCATCGAGGCGAGGCGCGACCAACACCTGGTTGACCTTGCCCGCGCGGGCGGCATCGATGGCGGCTTGGGCGGACTCGTCGAGCTCGATCGGGACGATCATGCCGGGCAGCACGATCGGATCGGTCAGGAATAGCACCGGCAGGTTCTGAGGGTTGGTCACTTCTCTACCTCTTCCAAGATTGAGCGTCTCCTACTCAACTCAGGTTGAGCGTTACCCGGTCAACTCCGGTCCCCGCCGAGTAATTCCGCGACCTTGTTCGCCCCGGGCGAACGCCGGATCCACCCCGGTCGGAATCGGGGGTTGACGGTTTTGGCTAAAGCTATTAGCTTTATGGCTACAGAAATTAGCTACACGAAGGAGCGGACGATATGACCGAGTACATGGACATCGACGGCGGCCGGATCGCATACGACTCGATCGGCGAAGGTCCCCTGGTGGTGCTCTCGCACGGCATCGGCGACCGCCGCCAGGCCTACCGGTTCCTGGCCCCGATCATCGCGGCCGCCGGTTACCGGGTGGTGAGCACCGATATGCGCGGACACGGCGATTCGAGCATGAACTGGGTGTCCGAGACCGGAAAGGAAGCCATCAGCCGCACCGATGTCGCCAATGACCTGCTCGCGGTGATCGCCGGACTGAACGCCGGACCCGCGATCGTGGTGGGCCACTCGCTCTCCGGCGGCTCGGCCACCATCGCCGCCGCCAAATCTCCCGAACTGGTGCGCGCCATCGTCGAGATCAACCCCTTCACGCTGGCCCAAACCCCTTCCGTCGGAGCGCTTTTCACCGTGTCCCGGTACCGCCGCGGTATGACCGCGCTGATGGGCACCATGATTTTCAAGAGCGTGAACCAGTGGCTGAAGTACCTGAACATCGCCTACCCGACCAAGCCCGCCGACTACGACGAGTACATGGCCGCCAACGCCGCCAAGCTCCGGGAACCGGGCCGGATGGCCGAATTCATGAAGACCGGCAAGTCCACCCCGGCCGACGCGCAGGCACAGCTGCCCAACGTCACCCAGCCCGCGCTGATCATCATGGGCACCGCCGATCCGGACTTCCCGAACCCCGAGGCCGAGGGCAAAGCCGTCATCGCCGCACTGCCCGCCGGACTCGGCAGCCTCGGACTCGTCGAGAATGGGGGCCACTACCCGCACGCGCAGCTGCCGGAGCGGACCGCCGAATTGATCCTGCCGTTCCTGAAGGAGCACGCGAATGCCTAGAGCCGGGCTCAGCAAGACCGATGTCGTCGCGGCGGGAGCGCAACTCGCCGACGACGCCGGTTTCGCGAACCTGGCCCTGAGCCCGCTGGCTCAGCGACTCGGCGTTCGCACCCCGTCGCTGTACAAGCACATCGACAGCCTCGCCGATCTGCAGCACGGCGTCGCCACGCTCGCCATGACCGAACTCGATCAGCGGCTGCGCGACGCCATGCACGGGCTGTCCGGCAGCGAAGCGCTCGCGGCCTTCGCCACCGCGTTCCGGGAATACGTGGTCGCGCATCCGGGCCGGTACAGCGCCACCGTCGGGGCCACCTTCACCGGCCCGGACGATCCACTGCTGCAATCGAGTTCGCGCGTCATGGAATCCATGCGGGCGGTGCTGCGCGGCTACGGCATCCCCGACGACGAGATGGTGCACGCCATCCGCACGCTGCGCTGCACCTTCCACGGCTTCGCGACACTGCAGGCATCGGACGGCTTCCAGTGGAGCGACGACTCCGAGGACAGCTTCGACTGGATGATCCGCTTCCTGGACCGCGGACTCGGCCAAATCGGCACCGCCTGAGCCGAACTCCTATGACGCGGCCGCATTCCGGAGGACCATGGACACGACACCGGCAACGAAGCCACCTGGAGCGTCATGGAAGACTTCACCTTCGACGGGATCCGCATCGCCTATCTGAAGCGCGGTGACAGCGGACCACCGGTGGTGCTGCTGCACAATGCCGGATCCTCCCATCTGATCTGGACCGCGCAGACCACGGCGCTCGCCAGGAACCATCGGGTCTACGCGCTCGATCTGCCCGGCTACGGATCCTCCGATCAGCCCGCCGACGGCTTCACCCTCGCGCGCTATGCCGAACTGGTGCACGCGTTCCTGCTGCATCATGAGCTCACCGATGTCCGGTTGATCGGCAATTGCCTGGGCTCGGCAATCAGCCTCACGCTGGCCCGCACCCATCCCGGCCTGGTGCACGCGGTGGTGGCGATCAACCCGCTCACCGAATCCACCGCCATGCGCGGCGATCTGGGCGCGGCGGCCCGGCTCACCCGCGCGCTGCCCGATTCCGGCGCTCGCGCGCTGTTCGGCTGGCACACCCCGAAATGGTTCGCCCGCACCACCATTCGCACCTGGTTCTCGAGCGGCCGGGCCTATCGCGAATGCCCGTACGTGCAACCACTGTCCGACGGTTTTCCGGCCCGTGCGCTGGTCGGGCTGGTGCGCGACCTGGGATCCTTTGCCGCACTGGATAGCTGGCCGGACCGCGACAGCATGCCGCCGGTCTGCACCATCTGGGGCGTCGAGAACCGCGTTCTGTCCGCGGCCGCCGGGCGCACGCTCAATGAACAGCTCCGCCCGGACCGCGCGGAATGGCTGGATCGCTGCGGTCACGTGCCGATGCTCGAACGCGCACCCGAGGTGACGGCGATCATCACCGGATTCCTGGAGTCGACGTCCTCCGATACCCATCGGACCGCCCGGACCCGGCGGCGCGCGTCGACCGGGTAGCGGACGAAGCGGACCATTCACCCGAATTATCGACCTAGCATGGCTGGCAGTGAGCAATGCTTCCAACCGCCATAGGAGTCGATGATCATGCTGGCCGCGCGACTACACCTGGGACCGAATCGCCGCTTGGAATTGGATGAGGTTCCGGTGCCCGAGCCCGGCCCGGATCATGTGCTGGTGAAGGTGGAGGCGGCGGGCGTCTGCCTGTCGGACGTGCACCTCATCGACGGAACGCTGTCACCGCTGTTCCTCGAGGGCGATGTGGTGACGCTCGGGCACGAGGTCGCCGGAACCGTGCATCAGCTCGGGCCGGGGGTCACCGCGGCCAAGGTCGGGGATCGAGTGCTGTTGCAGGCCGGGGAGATTCGCGGGGGAGCCACCTTCACGCGCGGCGTCGACTACGACGGCGGCTGGGCGGAGTACACGCTCGCGCGCATCGATACGCTGGTGCCGATCCCCGATGACCTGCCGTTCGAGCAGGCCTGCTTCATTCCGGACGCGGTCTCCACGCCGTGGGCCGCCGTCACCGCGACAGCCGAGGTGAAAGCCGGTGAGGCCGTGGGCGTCTGGGGCGTCGGCGGACTCGGGGCGCACGGGGTGCAGTTGCTGCGGCTGGTCGGCGCGGCCCCGATCATCGCGGTCGATCCGCTGCCCGCGGCGCGGGAGCGGGCGCTGGAATTCGGCGCGGATCTGGCCTTCGATCCGGCCGATCCGGAGCTGCGGCAGAAGATCTTCCAGGCCACGGGGACCGGTCTGGCCGCCGCGTTCGACTTCGCGGGTGTCGCGGCCGTGCGTGAACAGGCCGTGGTGTGCCTCGCGCCGCAGGGGCGGTTGGTGCTGGTCGGGCTGACGAACAAGCCGATCACCATTACCGGCGGAACGGCTTTCAGCTTCTTCCAGCAGCAGTTGCGCGGACACTACGGGTCCGGGCCCGAGCATGTCACCCAGCTGGTGAAGTTGCAGGGGTTGCAGCGGGTCGACTTCTCGCGGTCGGTGAGCGCGGTGCTGCCGCTGGCCGATGCCGCCAAGGCCGTGCATGCCCTCGATGCCAAGGAAGGCAACCCGATTCGGATCGTGCTCAAGCCCTGAGTCAGACCAGGCGGCGCTGGAAGGCAGTGGTGGGCTGACCGTTCGAGGGATCGACGGTGTGGACGGTCAGCTCCGCCGAGTTCGCCGTCAGATCCAGGACCATGAAACCGAGGTCGGTGAAGTTCTCGAACAGCGCCGGCGTGATGCGGGCCGGATCCTTCTCGTGCGAGCCGGAATTGGTCTTGGCGGCCGCGCCGGACACGATCTGCCGGGTGCCCTTGCAGGCCGGATTCGGTTCCAGCACCTGGAGGCAGTGATCGTGCCCGGAGAGCAGGAACTGGGCGCGGCCGAGCACATGCGCTTCGAAGAAGCGTTTCACGTGGATGCCGTTGACCGGTTCGATGCTCAAACCCTCGTATTCCCCGGCATTTCCGTGACTGCCGTTGCTCAGGTACGGGTGGTGGGTGCAGACGATCTTCCATTTGGCGGTGGATGCGTCGAGCGCGCGATCGAGCCACGCGGCCTGTTCGGTCATGAACTCACCGTCCGCCGCCCAGTACGGCGCGAACAGCGGGGGCAGATACGCGGCAATGGGATTCAGGTCCAGCACGAAGAATTCGACCAGATCGCCGATCGGGACCGAATAGTAGCGGGACGGCATCCACCAGCGCGGTGAGCGCGAGTGATAGGCGACCTCGTGATCGCCGCGCAGCAGCCAGCCGCCGTCGCCGGGCAGGATGGAACTGTTGTCGTGATTGCCCTGCACCATGATCCAGGGGAAGTCCAGATCGTGGTTGGGGTCTTCGAATTTGGCGTTGAACTGGGCGTCGTCATCGGACTGCGGGCCCTGTTCGTAGAGGTTGTCGCCGAGTCCGATGGCGAAGGAGAAGGGCTGTTGCGCGTGCAGTGCGCGGGCGGCGTCGGCGACGGCCCACTGCGGGCGCGTGCCGGTACCCGCGTCACCGGTGACGAGAATGCGCAGCGGCCCGCCGTCGGGGAAGGGCAGTTTGCCGGGCGCGGGTTGCGCTCCGGCGGGTGCGGTGGTCGCCAGGCTCGCGGCGGTGGCCAGGCCGGCGGCGGTGGCGGCGCCGGTCAGAAAGCCGCGGCGGTCGACATTCATTCATCTCTCCCTTGACTACCCCATTTGGTCGCCCGACCAGTATTGCCGGTCCCGTGAAACCACGCACAATATGACACGTTCTCCGAGGCCATCGACCTTTTGACAGCACACTTGGCCAATGAGAGTGTTGTGTGTCCGTTTTCTCACCATCGGCCGCAGGGGGACGCAGTAATGACGACAATGGCCTCGGGTGTCTTCCTCGACTGGGAGCAGCTGACCGGCCAACCCAAACTCGTCGTCGACCTGATCAGTTTCCCCATCTTCAGCGCCATCGCCGGTTGGCTCACCAACTGGACCGGCGTACTGATGTTGTTCTGGCCGCTCTACTTTCGCGGTATCCGCATTCCGGGCCTGGACATTCTCTATCCCTATCTGCCGCGCCGCGTACAGGTGCTGCCGACCTTCTCCGGCGACGGCAAACAGCTCGGCTTCCAGGGCTTCATCCCCGCGCGCGCCGAGAAAATGGCCAGCATCTGCGTGGACGTCGCCATCATGCGCATCGGCAGTCCACGCGATTTCATCCATGAGTTGGATCTGGACGGCATCGCGGATTACATCGCCGACGTCGGCCGCAAACAGGTGCCGTCCATGGTCAACGAGATCATGAAGCGGGAGAACCCGGATCTGTGGGGCGCGGTCCCGCGCGCGGCCCGAAATGTGTTGTACCAGCGCGTGGAACGCGAATTGCCGACGCTGGCCCGCCGGGCTTTCGAACAGCTCGGCGACAATGTCGATCAGCTCATCGACATCAAGAGTTTCGTCATTCGGTACCTGCGGGAGAATCCGCACATCCTGAAGGACCTCACCACCACCATCGCCGCGCCCGAACTCAAATTCATGGTGCGCATCGGACTGCTCGGCGCGCCGTTCGGCCTGCTGCTGGCGCTGTATATGCAAGTGCACCATCGCATTCCGGTGGTGGGCTGGGTGCCGGGCTGGGTGGTCATCCTGGCCGCGGCCGCCGCCATCGGCGTACTGGTCAATGTGATCGCGGTGAAAATGGTGTTCGAGCCCGGCGATCCGCAACCGCGCTACAAGTACCTGTGGAAGCAGGCGCTGCTGGCCAAGCGGCAGCCCGAGGCGGCGGCCGATCTCGCGCACATCCTGGCCTACCAGGTGCTGACGCTGCCCAATCTGGCCAAGGAATTGCTCGACGGCACCAATGGCGACAAGACCCGGCAGCTGCTCGAGCGTCTCATCGCCGCCGAGATCCACCGGCAGCTCGGGCCGACGCACACCTTCGTGCGCACCGTGTTCGGGGCCCGGAATTTCGACAATTTGAAGGTCGGCGCGACCGCCGCGGCCGCCGGACTCGCGCCGAGCCTGGTCGAGGACGAGGAATTCGCGGCGGCGCAGGCCAAGAAGATCGATGAATTCGCCGCGCGCAAACTCCAGCAGCTGACGCCGGGCGAGTTCATGGAGATGTTCTACGCCTCGGTGGAACAGGACGCGTGGCTGCTGTATCTGCACGGCGCGGCGCTCGGGCTCGGCGTGGGCGCGGTGCATCTGATCCTGTTCGGCTGGTAGGCGGCCGCTTCCAGGCAAATACAAGCACGCGTGCTTGCATTTTTTCGCTCGCACTGCGATGCTGGCGGCGACGGCACACACAATGGCGTGTGTGCCCGTTCTGTGCCTGTCTCGGCACAGCGAGCATGAGCGACAAGGACTTTCGATGGCCGATCTCGAGGCGTTGCTCGCCGACTTCACCGCCGAATGCGACGACCTGGACCGGCTCATCGCCGATCTCGATGCCGCCGAGTGGCAGCGGGACACCCCCGCGCCCGGCTGGACCATCGCCCATCAGATCGCACATCTGACCTGGACCGATCGTGTCGCCGCGATCGCCGCCACCGATACAGTCGCCTTCGACGCGCTCGTGCAGGCGGCGCTGCCCAAGGCGCTCACCTTCGTGGACGAGGCCGCCGAGGAAGAGGCCAAGACGCCCGCGCCGGAATTGCTCGCGGCCTGGCGGCGCGATCGCGGGGTGCTGGTCGAGGCGCTGCGGACGGTGCCCGCCGGAACCAAACTGCCGTGGTTCGGGCCGCCGATGAGCGCGGCCTCCATGGTGACCGCGCGGCTCATGGAGACCTGGGCGCACGGGCAGGATGTGGCGGATGCGCTCGGGGTCACCCGGGTGCCGACCGCTCGGTTGAAGAACGTCGCACATCTCGGCGTGCGCACCCGCGATTTCGCGTACCTCACGCACGGGCGCACCGCGCCCGATGCGGAGTTCCGGATCGAATTGACCGCGCCCGACGGCTCCGCGTGGACCTGGGGTCCCGCGGACGCGGCGCAGCGCATCAGCGGTCCCGCCGTGGATTTCTGCCTCGCCGTCACCCAGCGCAGGCATCTCGATGACCTGCCTTTGCAGGTGGAGGGTGCGCAGGCGCTCGAATGGCTCGGGCTGGCACAGGCTTTCGCTGGTCCGCCCGGAGTCGGCCGGACGGCGGGCCAGTTCCACTGACCCGCCGCCGATCCCGGCCTCCGGCCTAGATCTCCCCCAATTCCCAGGGAGTAGAGCGAGCGAGCGCCACCCTTGGGTGCGCCGTGCCTGGTGCCGACCGGACGACATTGGCCGGAGGTCCTCGAGTGGCAGTCGAGTGGGCGCTCGCCGCTCTCTGGTATTTACCCAGCCTTCTGATATCGGAAACCTGCCGATGCAGAAACCCCGGCGAAGTTCCCATTTCGGACCCGTCAGTCTCAGCTGTCGGTACAGTCGCTGTGATCCTGGTCTCGAGGGCCGCGGGTGTCACCGCGCGTCACCGTAACCTGGACGGGCGTACGACTTTCAATGGTGCGGGTCGTGGGCGTCGAAAGACGCAGGGGGACCAGGGGAGAGGGAAAGGACCGCACCAGTCATGTCGCATCAACTCGCGACGCAGGCCGCCGGATCATCGCGGCGTGCGGCACAGGTGCTCCGCTACAGCGCCATCGTCACCGCCGGAATGGCGAGCATCGGTCTCACCGTCGCCGCCGGCTCCTACATCGCCAACCAAATGGCCGACGCACAGAAATCCGGCACGATCGTGGCCGCGCCGGGTGACCGGCACGCGACGGTGACCGCGCCCGGCAACGTCACAGCACCGGTCGACAATACGCCGGTCGCCGACAATATCGGCCTCACAGCGTTTTTCACACCGCATGCCACGGAAAATCCTGCACCACTGAATATTCCGGCCACCCGCGTCGGAACGACCACCGAAACCACCCGCGCGGCCAAACCCGAGCCGATTGCCGGGCAGTTGCGACTCGGCGGCGCGTACGTCGGCGCGGCAGTCGTTCCGGTACAGCGCAATTCGGTCTCGCTGACCTTGGACACCAATGTGTTCGCCACCATCGCCGATCTGGTGCTGCACACGCCGATCGGGGAGACCCTGGGCATCGGATCCGATCCGACGGCCAACACCCAGCTGCGCACCGATGTGGATACGCGCAGCGGTGAAGTGACGGTGACACTGTCCGATCCGGCACTGGGCCGCTACGGCGTCCAGCTGGCCAGGCACAACACACCCGCCGCGGCGACCGTACCGAACCAGACGACGCCGAACCAGGCAGCCCGGCAGGACCAGCCGGTCACACCGAACGAGGCCGGAGCACAGCAGGTCTCGCCCGGCGCCGGCGCGGAATCCGGCCGCACGGGCGGCTCGGAACTCACCACTGTGTGAGACTTCCGGTGTGTACGACTACTGCGTGATCGGCGGCGGCATCGTCGGAGTGGCCACCGCGCACCGCATTCTCGAACGGCATCCCGGCGCGAGCCTGCTGCTGCTCGAGAAGGCGGATGCGCTGGGCGTGCACCAGACCGGGCACAACAGCGGAGTGATCCACTCCGGAATCTATTACGAGCCCGGCAGTCTCAAGGCGCGGCTGTGCCGGGCCGGGGCCGCACAGACCAAGGAATTCGCGGCGGCGCACGGCATTCCGTTCGAGGTGTGCGGAAAACTGCTGGTGGCCACCGATTCCGCCGAACACGCCCGGATGCTGGCCCTGTACGAGCGGTCGGTGACCAATGACGTCGAGGTGGAACTGCTCGACGCCGCCGAACTGGTGCGCCGCGAACCCCGGATCACCGGGGTGGGCGCGCTGTTCGTGGCGAGCACCGGGATCATCGACTACAAGCTGGTCACCGCGGCGCTGGCCGAGGCGATCCGCGCGGCCGGTGGCGAGATCCGGCTCGGCGCGGAGATCACCGCGATCGACGAGAACGCCGATGCGGTAACCGTTTCCGGTCCCGCCGGGAGCTGGCGGGCGGCCCGGCTGGTGGTGTGCGGCGGATTGCAGGCCGATCGGCTCGCCGCGCTCGCCGGATTGCGCCCCGACCTGCGCATCGTGCCGTTCCGCGGTGAGTATTACCAGCTGCCGCCCGAGCGCAAGGGCCTGGTGAGCACGCTCATCTACCCCATTCCCGATCCCGAATTGCCGTTCCTGGGCGTGCATTTGAGCCCGACCATCGACGGCGGGCTCACTGTCGGGCCCAACGCGGTGCTCGGATTGGCGCGCGAGGGATATCGCAAGGGCAGCGTGAATCTGCGCGATGCGCGGGAAATCCTGGGATTCCCGGGTTTTCACCGGGTGGCCGCGGCCAATGTGCGAACGGGACTGCGCGAGATGCGCAATTCGATGTTCCGGCGCGGATATCTCGCGGAGTGCCGGCGCTACTGCCCGGAATTGACGGTAGCGGATCTGTTGCCACGCGAGGCCGGCATCCGCGCGCAAGCGGTGCGGCGCGATGGCACGCTGGTACACGATTTCCTGATCGAACGGACGGCGAGGTCGGTGCACGTGCTCAATGCGCCGTCACCGGCCGCAACTTCGGCGCTGCCGATCGCGGCACATATCGCCGAACAATTGGACAACTGACCGAATTGCGCACGCACAGCAAATCCGGGTATCCATTCATTAAATAGGATTGCTGTAGTACTTTTGTTGGCAGCCGTGGGACAGGGAGCACCTATGGGCCACATGAAATACGCGTGCGACGTCGGGGCACCGGTGGAGGTCGCGTTCACCTATACCGACAACCATCAGTTCGTACCGGACTGGGCCTTCGCCGTCACCGCCTTCGAACCCCTCGGAGACAGCGATCACGGCTCGGGCGCCATCTTCGGCACCACGCTGCGGGTCGGCTTCTGGCATCCGGTCATCGAATGCGAGATCACCGACTACCGCCGCAACGCGGTCATCGAATACACGCTGCGCAGACGCAGGACGGGGAAGTCGGCGCCCGCGCAGCAGCACGATGGCGGCACCCCGATCGGCGCACCACTGTGCGTCATCACCCTGCGATTCGATCCGCTCGGCTACGGTCGTGCGGTGCTGACCTCGGAAACCGAGTACCGCGTTCCGCGCGGGCTCACCGGCCGCCTGCTCTCCCGAATGCTGGCCGCCGCCGTACAATCGGCCGTGCGACGCACCGAATCGCAATTGCGAAGGGAGATAGAGGAATTCCACGGAACGGATCTTGTCGGCCGGATTGCGTAGGGTTGTGAGCATGATCATCGTGAGCACCGACGGATCGTGCCTGCGTAACCCGGGCGGAGCCATCGGCTGGGCGTGGGTCAATCACGCGGGCGGATCGGCCAGCGGCGGTGCGGCCTCGGGCACCAACCAGATCGCGGAGCTACGCGCGCTATTGGAAGCCATCCGCGCCCATCCCAGCTCGGAACCGCTGTTCATCGAATCCGATTCGCTCTACGCGATCAAGTGCGCCTCCGAATGGATCAACGGGTGGCGGCGGAACGGGTGGAAGACCTCCAGCGGGGGGCCGGTGAAGAACCTGGAATTGATCCGGGCGATCGATCAGGCCATCAGCACCCGGCCCGGACCCGTGCGATTCCGCTGGGTGCGGGGACATGTCGGCAACTACTTCAACGAGCAGGCGGACACGCTGTGCGGGCAGGCCGCGCGCGCCATCGCCGCCGGGACGCTCGAGCCCGCGCCCGATGTCACCACCGATGATCCGATCACCGAGCCGATTCCGATCGATCCGATGACGGAGCCGATTCCGGTGATCTCGCCGGTGGAGAATGTCTCGGCGGTCGCCGAAAAGATCGTGGCGCAAGCGCATACGGCCCCGGCGACTCCGCGTCGCAGGGCCACCCCGGCGAAAACCCCGGCGCCCGACGCGCTGACCCTGTTCTAGAACAGGGAAATGGGGGGACGCTGACGCTGGGTCTTGGGGCTACGCCCCCAAACCCCCAGGCAGACGCGGTGACACTCGATCGAGGACGCGACCCCAAACCCTCGGCGGTGCGACGCTGGATCGAAACGAGCTGAACCCTCGGCAGGTGCGATGCCGGGTTCGGGACGCCAGCCTCAACCGTTCGATCACAAAGGCCCGCCTCCGATTTCTATCGGGAGCGGGCCTTTTCGTGTGGTGTCTTAGTTACCCGGGGCCGGGGTGGGGGCCGGGGCCGGGGCTCCGGAGGGGGCGGGCTGTTGGGTGGAGGGGGAGCCGCCGCCGGGGAAGAGGCCGTTGTTGCCGTTGTCGGCGATGGGCTCGAACTTGGAGACGAGCCACTTGCCGTCCTTCTTCTCCAGTTCGGCGTAGGTGGGCAGGGTCAGCACCAGGGGCTGAGCGCGCATGGTGTTGCTGGAGGTCTGGGTGAGGCTGACCAGGACGGTGGCCTTGGAGTCGTCACCGGATTCCCAGCCGCAGCGGACCGTGTTCAGCTTCGAGGAGGCGTGCACACTGGTCAGCACGTCCTTGAGGTCGCCGGACATCTTGTCGAACATGTCCCGGAAGTCACCGGTGGTGGCGGCCTGGACGCGCTGCACGTAGTCGCCGAGGCTCTTGTCGTCGTAGACCGAGACGGTTTTGACGAAATCGCAGGCGGCCTTGGTGGAATCGTCGCGGTCGGCGAGTTCGTTCTTGTCCTTGTTCGACTGCAGCCAGAAGAACACGACCGCGCCGATCGCGGCGACCAGCAGTACGCCCGCCGCGAAAGCGGCGATCAACGGCAACGGCAGCGAGGACGACGACTTCGCCGTGGGCGGCGGGGTGGCCGAAGCCGAGCTCGCCGGAACGGGCGGCACCTCCGCCGCGGCCGCAACCGGTGCGGCGGGGATCGCGTCGGCTGGCTCATCCGCGGCGGCGGCCTTGTCGGCGGCGTCGGTGTCCTTGCCGAGGGCGACCGTTTCCGGTTCGGCCGCTTCCTGCTTCGCCGTCGGCGTTACGTCGGCGCTGCCCTGTACATCGGCCTCGGCGATCGAGTCGTCTTCGGTTTTCTTGTCCTGGGCAGCGTCATCCGACATGTATCGATCACTTCCTCGGTGCGCTGCGGGCGCACCGTTCTAGGTTCTTCAGCGAGTATGCCCGCTCACCGGATCGGCGGGAGAGTCCGCTCGTTCTGGTCGGCACCCGCGGGCGGGTACGCGCCATTGTTCGGCACATCCGGTCGCGGGGCGTTGCCCGAACCGCGAATCTGCTGGTCCGCCTGTCCATTGGTGCAGTAGCTGCCCCACTTGGAGAGGGTGGCGTCGGTCGCTGCTTCGGGGCGGATCTGCTTCGTCGAGTAGTCGCAGAAGGGACGCGGCCAGATATCGACGATGGTGTAGAACTCGCCGTCGTGCGCCGGCACACCCATGGCCGAGGTGCCGACCACCAGCGCCGGGAACAGCGCGCGCAGGGCGGGCTGCCGCAGTATCGCGCCCTTGGTGATGGCGGCGAAATTGGCGGCCAGGCTGGTCATCGGGTCGGCGGTCTTGTCGAGCACCGCTCCGAGGGCCTGCAATTGCGCGGGCGCCTGCTCCAGGATCTTCTGAAGTTCGGCATTGGCATCGTTGAACTGCTGGAACAACACACTCGAATTGCGGGTCAGCGTAGCCAGATCCGGCTGCGCCAACGAGGTGGTGGCATTGATCGTCTGCAGGTTCTTGATCAGATTCGTGGTCTGCGGCAGCAGGTTGTCCAGGCCGGTGGTCGCCAGGCTGATGCCGTTGATGAGCGATCGTAGCTGATCCGGTCCACCGGACAGCGCGGTGTCGAGTTCGGTGAGGATGGTGGAGAATTTGTCCGGATCGATCTGCGAGATCAGCTCACTGGAATTGTCCAGCACCGACCACACCGGGGTCGGCGTCTTGACCTTGTCCTTGTCGAACTGGACGATCGAGCCGTTGTTCAGGAACGGCGCCTTATCGGTATTGGGCCGGAAATCCAGATACTGCTCACCCGCGCCGGACAGCGCGCCCACCGAAATCACGGTATCGCTGGGGATGCGGTACTTCTTGTCGATCTCGACGGTCGCCGCGATGGCGGAGCCGTCCTTCTCCAGCTTGATATCGGTGACCTTGCCGATGCGGTAACCGCGCAGGGTGACGTCATTGCCGGACTGCAGACCGCCGGAGCGATCCAGATCGACCGTGACCCGGTAGGTTTCGCGCAGCGGATTGACCCGCATGACGCTGATCGCCAGATAGGTCGCGCCGACGAGCAGAATGAGCACCAGCGCCGAATTCGACACCAGGTTCTTGTGGTTCTTCACCCAATTCATCGGTGGCCCCCGTTGATCCGGCCGTAAATGATCTGCAGTACCTGGATCAGGCTGCCCCCGAAGTCGTTCAGGTCGCGCAGGTCCGGGAACTTGCTATTGGCCGGATCGGTGAGCAGGCCGATATCGAGCATGCTGAGCGTGGCCGCCACCGCGAGCGTATTGCCCTTGAACGATGCGTCCACCGCCGGCCGCAGCTCGTGGATGGCGTCGAGCATGGGACCGAAGTCGGGCTCGGTGCGAGCCAGCGCGGCCATCAACTGCTGCACATTGTCGAGCAGACTGGCCAGATCACCGGAGGTGGTGTTGGCGTAATCGCCCAGGGCCGCACTGGTTGTGGAGATCTTGGTGAGCAGATCGCCGAGCGCCTGATTGTTCTCCGCGACCGCGCCGATCATGGCGGGCAGCGTATTCGCCACCTGGCCGAGCTGATCGTGATTGGCCTGAATGGTGTTGGCCAGCGCGCTGAATTGGGCGAGCACACTGTCCACCCGCGAGCTGTTGTTGTTGAGACTGCCCACCACACCGGTCATTTCGGTGATCAGGTGGGCCAGCGTCTGCCCCTTGCCGCCGACGATGGAGTCCATCTCGGAGGTCAGTTTGGACAGGGCCGCGATACCGCCGCCGTTGAACAGCATGGAAATCGACAGCAGCAGTTCTTCCACGGTGGCGCCCGCCGACGTATTCGTCAGCGTGTCACCGTTTTTGAGCATCTGCACGCCCGGATCGGTCTTGGGCTTGGACACCGCGACGAAGACGTCACCCAGTGGCGTGGCCTGCCGCAGTTCCGCCGTACTGCCGGTGGGCAATTCGATATCGGTGCGGATGGCCAGATCGACATTGGCCTTGAAATCCTTGGTGCTGATCTTGGTGACGACGCCGACGTCGGAGCCGCCGATCTTCACCTTGGCCTGGTCCGGCAGATTCAGCGCGTTGTCGAAGACCGCGTGGATGGTGTATGTCTTATCGCCCGCGCCGGGCTTGGGCAGCGGCAGGCTCTCCACGGTCAGGCCGCAGCCGGAGACCGCGAGGGTGGAGGCCGCCACCGCCAGCGCGACGATGGTGTGCCGGGTTCGCCTGCCCGACCGCAACTCTCGGCGGAAACGGTTGCTCATTTCGTCATTCCCAACATTGCCGCCATCAGGCCGAGATCGGGGCCGAGGTCCTCCACCTTGCCGGTGCGGCAGCCGTCCGATTTCATCTGGATGCGTTCACAGAACAGGCTGATGATCTCGCCGGACAGCACCGTGCCGAGCACCGCGTGCAGGCGGATGAACTGGCCCTGCCGGTTCACCGAGCGGTCCAGGTTCTGCATGAGCAGCGGTGCGGTGTCGACGACCTCGATGACACCGGCGGCGTTGGCGCGCAGCTGATTGGTGACATTGGTGAGGCCGGTGAGGGTGCCGTTGAGCTGATCGGAGTACTGCGAGAACGCGCCACTGGTGTTGGCCAGGAAGGCATTGAGCTGTTCCAGCGTGGCCTGCAGGCCGGGGGCCTGGTCGGCGAGCAGCCCGGTCATCTGGGTCATGCGATTGCTGAAATCCCGGACCGACTGGTCGTTGTCGGCCAGCATGGTGGTCAGTTCGTTCAGCTTGATGATGATCGTGGAGACGGCGTCCTTGTTGTCGACACCGACCTTCAGCGCTCCCGAGAGCGAGTTGAGCACATCGCGCATCTTCTCGCCGTTCCCGTTCATCATCGGGTACAGCACGCGACCGGACAGCGGACCGAGACCGTCATTGCCGTCGGTCGGCTTGAGCGCCGCGGCGAAGGTGTCGATGGTCTTGATCATGGTGTCCAGCTCGACCGGGGTCTTGGTCTGCTGGGTGGTCAGGTGCGCGCCGTCCTTCAGCTTGTCCCCGCCGGTGTAGCGCGGGGTCAGCTCGATATGGCGGTCCGTCACGATGGACGGCGAAATCAGCGCCGCCTGCACGTTTTTCGGGATGTCCACGCCGGCGTCCACCGTCATGTGCACCTCGACGTACTGACCCTTGGGCACGATCTTGTCGACCTTGCCGACATCGAGCCCGAGCACGGTGATCGGGTTGCCCTCGAACATGCCCGCGATATTGAGGAAGTCGGCGGTGAAGTGCTGGGTCTGACCGACCGCGTCCTTCACCCCGAGCGGCACGATGGAGCAGCTGCCGACCGCGAGCGCGGCGGTGCCGATCATGGCGGCCTTGGCGATGCGCCCGACCTCGAGCTTGACCGATTTCATCCCTGGCACCCCTGAATGACTTGAGCGAAGCACAACCAGTTGTCCGGGAACAGCCACGGCAGACCGACATTGCCGTAGTTGCCGTCACCGAACGCGTTGTTGAACGTGCGCACGCCGACCGGCATGGCGGACAGCAGGCGATCCAGGTTGTCCTTGTTCTTCTGCAGACCCTCGGCCATGGTGTTGAGCTGGATCAGGGTCGGGCCGAACTGGTTGTCGTTCTGCGCGCCGATCTGCTGCAACTGACTGCTGAGCGTGGCGACATTGTCCAGCAGGGTGCGCAGCAGGGTCTGCCGTTCCATCACCCGGTTGGCGATGGCCTCGCCCTGGGTGATGACCAGCAGCACGCTGTTGCGGTTGTCGCCGAGGATCTTGGTGACCCGGTCCAGATCCTTGAGCAGCTGGTCGACCTCGCCCTTGCGGTCGTTCATGGTCTTGGCCAGCGCGCCGACCGAATCCAGCGCCTGCACCGTGAGCTGCGGGGAGTCACCCATCTGCTGATTGATCAGATTGAGCGAATCGGCGAGCTTCTTGGTGTCGAGTTCCTCGAACTTCGGCGTGCCCTCCTGCACCACATCGGCCAGGTTGTAGGGAACGGACGTGTTGGACTTGGGAATTCGATTGTTCTTCAGGCCGGAGCCGTCACCGGGCACCAGATCGACATAGCGCGCGCCGAGCAGGGTCGCCATCTTGATCGACGCCTTGGCATCGGGTCCGAACTTGACGTCGTTGCTCACCGAGAGCGAGACCATCACATGGTCGCCCTCGAGTTCGGCGCCGGTGACCGTGCCGACCGAGACACCCGAGACCGCGACCTTGTCACCGGTCTTGATGCCCGCGGTCTGCACGAATTCGGCCTTGATGGTCTTCTCGCCGATACCGATCTGGCGGTACAGCGTCGAACCGGCCAGCAGGCCGACGATGAGCAGCACGCCGAACAGGCCGAGCCACAGATTGCGATTGGCGTTGAAGCGGGACTTGAGTTTCACCATCATGGCCGGCACACCGCCGAGTGGGAGTTGCCGCCGATCTGGTTGAACAGACCGCGCGGGAAGAGGATTCCGTACAGCGAGACATCCAGGCTGCACACGTACGCGTTGGCGTAGGTGCCGTTCTGGGTGAACTTGCCGATATCGGTGAGGATGTTGGGGAAGTCCACCGCGCCCTTGTCGAGCTTGTCGCCATTGGCGAGCAGCAGCGCGAGCGCGTCATGCGTGGAGTTCTGTGCCAGCACGAGTTTCGGCTGGATCTGACCGATCATGGTCACCAGCGCGGAGGTCGCGTCGGCGATCTGCACGGTGGAGGTCTGCAGCGACTGGCCCTGCGCGTACAGTCCGCCGATCAGCGAACGGGTCTGCGTCACCAGGGTTTCCAGTTCGTCACCGCGCTTGGCCAGACCGGACATGACACCGGAGAGATTGGTGATCACATCCGAGAGGATGGCGTCGCGGCGCTGGAAGTCGGTGGCCAGGGTGGCGGCCTGGGTGATGAAGGCGCTCAACGAGACCCCGTCACCCTGCAGTGCCTGGATGAAGGTGTTGGACAGGTTGTTCACCTGATCCGGTTGCAGCACCTGGAACAGCGGCTGGAAACCGTTGAGCAGACCGGACACGTCGAAGGACGGTTCGGTGCGCTCGACCGGAATGGCCCCGTTGTTCTTCAGGACCGTGTGCGTGCCGGAGACCGGCTTGCCCTTGACCGGCTCCGCCAGCGCGATATAGCGCTGGCCGATCAGGTTCTGGTAGCGGACCAGCGCCTTGGTATCGCCGTACAGCGTTTGATCGCGCTGCACGATGAAGGTCACCTCGGCGGCGTTCTTCTTGTCCAGCTTGATCTCTTCGACCTTGCCGACGCGCACGCCCGCCATCCGGACGTCATCGCCCTTGCGCAGGCCGAGCACATCGGTGAAGGTCGCGGTGTATCGGTTGGTGGACCCGTCCACGGTGCGCGCCAGGGTATTCCAGATGACCGCGGTCACCAGGACGGACACGATCGCGAAGATGCCGAAACCGATCAGCGGTTTGCGAATGCTCATCGACCGGGCTCGCTTTCGGTCACTTGCAAGGTTCCATCCCTCAGAATCGGGCTCAGCAGCAGGTATTCGGCCGCTGACGGGCGACGGCCCAGCAGCGCGGTAATAGCGGAGTCACCGGGGTAGGAGATTGTCCCGCCCTTGGGCAGCGTCTGCTGTGACGCCGGTGCGGCGGCGGGCGCCGCGGCCGGCTGATTGCCCGGCGCCGCGGGGGCGGCGTTCGGGAAGAGGCCCTGCAGCGGGGTGCCCGCGAAGGGGTTGGCGGGTGCGGTGTCACCGGCGGCGGGGGTCGGCTCGACCATCGTCAGGCCCGGGATCAGCGGGAAGCCCGCGGGCGGCGGCAGTTTCGGCAGCCCGGCGGCGACGTCGAGGGACTTGGGCCGCAACGATTCCGGCAGCGTGCCGGGATCGGAGATGAGTGGCGCGCTGGCGCAGCTCGGGGCGGCCAGTTCGCCGTAGCGCGGGCAGTCGTCACGGGTGTACGGCTTATAGGGCGTGAAGGTGAGCCCCATATTCCAGATCATCTGCTTCTGCGGGCCCCAGTGGAATGTGGACCCGAGCTTGCGCACCGAGTTGTTCAGGTTCGCGATGGCCTGCGGGATGGCGTTCGGATCATCGGACAGGGCGCCGAACAGTGCGCTGGTGCCGGTCGTGACGTCCTTGCCCACGTTGGGGTTTCGCGCGAACAGGGCGTTGACCTTGTCCACGGTGACCGCGGTGCCGGAGATCAGCGAGGTGAGTTCGGCGCGGCGATCGGCGATGGTCTGCGCGGTCTTCACCGATTCGCTGAGCACGCCCATCAATTCCGGTGCGGACTGGTTGAGCGCGCGGAAGGAATTGGAGAAGTCGCTCAGCATGACGCCGAGATCCGGAATCGAATCGTCGACCGACTGCAGCCAGCGGTCCACCCGCTCGATGGAGGAGCCGGGCATGCGACCGGAACCGTCGAGGGCGTAGGACAGCGTGCCGAGCACCCGGCCGAACTGAATCGGATCGATCTTGCCGAGGATATTGCGGACCGTGGTGAGCGTGTCCTGCAGTGCGATGGTGCCTTTGGAGCGGTCCTCGGAGATCTGCGAACCCTCTTTGAGGTGCGTGGCGTCCGCGCCGTTGTAGACCAGCTCCACCGAGGTGACGGCGAACAGGTTGGAGGGCACCACGCGCGCGGTCACATTCGCGGGAATGCCGCCGGTGTACTCCGGCTTCATCTCGATGTGGACCTGCTGCAGTTCACCTTTGGCGGCGACCGAGACATTCTTGACCGCGCCGACCAGCACGCCGCGGAACTTCACGTCCGCGTTATCGGGCAGGCCGTCACCGGTGGTGGTGAGGTTCGCGGTGACATTGACCTTGTCGACGAACGCGCCCTTGTAGCGCGCCATCAGGAAACCCAGGATGAGTGCGAAGACGACGAGTCCGGCGACACCCGCGATGAGCAGTTGCCGCATGGTCGGGCCGCGGCCGCTGGGATCGAGAATCATGCTGTGCGCCCCCTTATCCCGAGATCCGAATGCCGGGGTTGACGCCCCAGATGGCCAACGTGATGAACAGGTCCGCGAACACCACCGCGATGATGCTCAGCTTGATCGCGCGACCCGCCGCGACACCAACGCCCTCGGGACCGCCGGAGGCGAAAAACCCGTAGTAGCACTGGATGAACGTGGTGATCGCGACGAAGATGATCGCCTTCAGCAGTGAGTACAGCACATCGTGCGGCACCAGGAACTGATAGAAGTAGTGCTGGAATGTCCCGGACGCGGTGCCGCCGATCAACTGCACGGTCAGCGAGCAGGAGATGTACGCGAACGGCAGCGCCAGGCAGTACAGCGGCACGATGGCGATCATGGCCGCGATCATGCGGGTGCTCACCAGGTACGGAAGCGGCCGGATGGCAACCGATTCCAGCGCGTCGATCTCCTCGGAGATGCGCATGGCGCCCAGCTGCGCGGTGAACCTGCAGCCCGCCTGCGCCGCGAAGGCGAGGGTGGCGAGCATCGGGCCGAGCTCACGGGTGGTGGCGAACGCGGAGATGGCACCGGTCAGCGGGCTCAGGCCGAGCAGGTTCAGCGAGGTGTAGCCCTGGATGGCGACCGTCATACCGCCGAACGCGGACAGGATGAGCACGACGCCGATGGTGCCGCCGCCGACGATGAGATTGCCGTTGCCCCAGGTGACATCGGACAGCAGCCGCCACACCTCTTTGGGGTAGTGCCGGAACGCCATCGGCATCGAGCCGAGCGAGCGCAGGAAGAAGAAGACCTGGTGGCCGATGCGCGCGACGAAGTCACGCGGCGAGGAGGCCACACCCTTGATCCGTTGGAACGGCCGCAGCAGCGGCGGAACATACGTTGCTGACACGACTCAGACCATCTGTGGGGGGAACAGGGAGTTGTAGACCTGCGTGAGAATCAGATTCACGCCGAAGAGCATCACCGCGGACATGACGACCGCGGTGTTCACCGAGTTGGCCACACCGCCCGGACCGCCGCGGGTGTTCAGTCCGGCATCGCAGGCGATGATCGCCGCGAGCACGCCGAAGATCAATGACTTGAGCAGCGCCACAAACAAATCCGTCGTGATCGCGAAGGAGGCGAAGGTGCCGACGTAGGAGCCGGGGGTGCCGCCCTGCGCGAAGATATTGAAGACGTAGCCGGTCAGGAAGCCGACGAAAACCACGAAGCCGCAGAGCAGTACCGAGACCAGCATGGCCGCGCCGAGTCGCGGGGCGACCAGGCGGCGCATCGGATCGACGCCCATCACCTTCATGGCGTCGATCTCCTCGCGAATGGTGCGCGAGCCGAGATCGGCGGTGATGGCGGAGCCGACCGCGCCGGCGATCATCAGCGAGGTGACCAGTGGCGCGCCCTGCTGAATGATGCCCAGGCCATTGGCCGCGCCGATGAACGAGGTCGCGCCGACCTGTCCGGCGACCGAGCCGACCTGAATGGAGACGATGACGCCGATCGGAATGGCGACCAGCAGGGTGGGCGCGGCGGCGACATTCGCCATGAACGCGCACTGCCGGACGAACTCGGCGAAGGGGAAACGCTTCCGGAAGATCGCGATGAACAACTCGGCGATTGCGGAGACGCCCATGGCCATCATTCGGCCGCCGGTTTCCAGCGACTTCTGTGGATGGTCCTGCCAGTAGCCTCTGGCCCAGTCCACGGCTGCGTTCATCCGCGACTCCGTGGGGCTCCCCTGCCCACCCGGGCTCTTGGTCAACTGCACTGACTACCCCTCTCGACGCCGGGTTACCCGCCTCCGGCACCTGTTTGCTTGACGCACCTTACTACGGAGTTAGGAAAAACACACCACGCGTTGTGGTTTCAGTCATAGAGGCAGATCACTTTGCATGAACTGTTGTGAACTGGCAGATCACGGTTGGTTTTTGTCACAAAGAACCAGGCAAACAACTAGAACTTGTTCTAATTTCGCAAGCGTTTGCGAACGATTTCCAGAGATGTGAAGCTTCGCCGGGTAAGAATTAATGGGAGAGAATTTATCGGAAATCGAAGCGAGTTATGCATTAATTCCATAACTCGTATCCAACTCGGTATCGCTCGCGAAGACGAGCAGGACACGGCTCCGCAACATGTGGCAGTACAAGCAGCAACCCGGAACGAATACTGACAGGATGAGTTCCGCAGCTTGACTCGAGCGGCTTCCGACGTCTGGAGGGACATGTTCAGGAAACTCGCCGGTGTGGCCGGCGTCTTCGCAATCGCCCTGGGGACCGCGCTGCTGGGCACCGGGGCCGCGAACGCCGACCCCGCTCCGGCAGTCATCGGTGGTGGCTCCGGCATCATCATCGATGACATGTTCGAGTGCACCGTCACCACCATCGGGCATGACGGCACCGGTCGGCTGGTCGGGCTCACCGCGGGGCACTGCGGTGACGCGGGCGCGAAGGTATGGGCCGAAAAGGACCGCGGCGCAGGACAGATCGGCCGGTTCGTCTATTCGAACCATGATCTGGACTACGCGGTCATCGAATTCTTCGGGGACCGGGTCATCCCGGTGAACCGGATCGGCAATGTCACCATCACCGGACTCGGCGGGCCGCCGAGCTTCCCGATGATCGTCTGCAAGGAAGGCCGCACCACCGGCAATACCTGCGGACTCTCCTGGGGTGACGTCTTCGCCAGCAATGTGGAGACCTGGAGCCAGATGTGCGTGGTGGAGGGCGATTCCGGCGCTCCGGTCGTCGTCGGCACCACCCTGGTGGGCATGGTGAACGCGTACCTGGCCCTGGCCTGCTTCGGCCCGGAGGTCGGTACCAATATGTCCGCGATCATGGCGGATCTGAACGGGCACGGCGGCATCGGCTCCGGGTACTACCCGATCTAGCCGGGCGAGACGAACCGCGCTGTGGCGCGAAACAGACTGAGCGGGGCGGTGATCCGATGGATCACCGCCCCGCTCCTTATATCTATGGGGCTGCTACAGCGTGTTGACGCAGATGACGATTTTGCGCTCGTCGTAGACGTAACCGGAGTCGCCGTCGGCGCATTCGTCGACGCTGGTGCTGTTCTTCATGATCGCGAGCACCTTCACGCCGTTGGCCGCGCCGCGGGTGGAGCAGTCGATGCGCTTGGGATCGGCATTGCTGCCCTTGGCGCCCAGATCCAGGCAGTCGTTCACGACCCAGTCGATATCCAGGCAGAGCGCGCCGGTCTCGACACCGACCACGGTCTCGTAATATGCCTGATCGATATCGCTCGGGCACTGGGCGTTGGTGCGCGCCTTGGCCACCACCTTGTAATTGGAGTCCTTGCTCCCGCAGGTCGCCTTGTGGATACTGGCGTTCTCGGTGGTGCCGCCGAGTTTCACGCAATCGCCGATGCTGGCCTGGAAATCGGTGTCGCCGCCCTTGTCGGCGTTGGTGGTGGTCGGGCGGTTGCCCTGCGTCGGCTTACCGGACGGCTTGGGTGTGGAGGTGGTGACGACCGAGTCCAGTCCGGGCGGGGCGGCCACCGGTGTGCCCGAGATGGTGGAGCCGCACCCCGCGAGCAGCAGGGCTGCGGCGGCGACGGCCGGGGCGGCAATCCGGGCGGAGATCTGCTGACGCAACACGAAAATGTCCTAAATTCGAGTAATACCAGGCGCGAAGTTCAATGCCCATGCATACACGACAAATACGACAAACGTCGAGCCATATGGCCACCCACCAGCCGATCCTCGAACCGGAGCGGGTACCGGCAACGTATAGGGGAGCATGAGTAGCACCGATCGATCCGCCACCGGGACGCTGCTGCGCGAACCCCGGCCGGTGCCGCTGCACGCACTGGCCGCCGCGATCGATCTGGAGCGCTACTTCGACTGGCGGCGCGGGCGGGACGGCGATCCGTTCCTGATGCGGTTCCCGGCCTTCGGATCCGCGGTGTTCACCGGCACCGCGGCGGGGGCGCGCGAGATGTTCCGCGCGCCGGTGGAATTGCTGGAACCGCCGCTGCCCAATCCGATCGAACCCATGGTCGGCCCCGCCTCCCTGATCCTGGCGCGCGGGGAACGACATAGGAAGGAACGGTCGGTTTTGGCGCCGGCCTTCCATCGACAGCGAATCAGCGCCTACGGCACCGTTATTCGTGAGACCGCGCGGGACGAACTGGCCGGTGCGCGCACCGGGCGGGCCTGGCGGCCGGGCACGCGGATCGATGCGCGGGAAGCCGCGCGCGCCATGACATTGCGGGTCATCCTGGCGGCGGTGTTCGGGATCGAGGATCCGCGGCTGCTGGCCGAATACACCTCGGCCACAACCGAATTCCTTTCCTCGTTCGGCGGGCCGCTGTTCCTGGTTCCGGCCCTGCGTCGCAATATGTTCGGATTGTCCGGCTGGGAAAGGTTTCTCGCGGCTCGGGATCGGCTGGACACGCTCATCGATACCGAAATCGACCGGCGGCGTATGGATCCGGGCGCGAACAGCGGCGCGGATATGCTCGGAATGCTGCTGGAGACCAGATATACGGACGGCAGCGGGCTCGGTGATATCGAACTGCGCGAACAATTGCGCACGCTCATCGTGGCCGGACACGAGACCACCGCGACGGTACTGGTGTGGGCGCTGTACCGATTACACCGCGAACCGGCTGCGCTGGAGCGGTTGCGCGCCGAACTCGCCTCCGCCGGAACCGATATCGATCCGGTCGAACTGGCCGAACTGCCCTATCTGGACGCGGTCTGCCAGGAGACGCTGCGCCTGCACCCGCCGGTGCCGATCGTATTGCGCAGGCTCACCGGTGATTTCGAACTGCGCGGCGCACCGCTGGTGGCGGGGGACACCATGGGGCTCTCCGTACAATTACTGCACAGTGATCCACAGGTGTGGAGTGAACCACAGCGGTTCCGGCCCGAACGCTTCCTCGAACGCCGGTACAGCCCATTCGAATTCGCACCGTTCGGCGGTGGGCACCGGCGCTGCGTGGGGGCCGCGCTCGCCGATTACGAACTGCGGATAGTGCTGGCGACGCTGCTCGGGTCGGTGCGATTACGGCTGTCGCCGCGGTTCGCGCGCGGGCGCGCGCCGTGGACGGTGCCGCACAATATCGCGACCGGTCCGCGTGCGGCCATTACCTTCGATGTGCTCGAACCCTGATGCGACGTCAGTGATTTCGATCACAACCAGGTTTGGGCATATCGACTCGGCCGTCGTGACCGGACAACCGGTCCGATTAGGGAATCGCCGACGCGAACGGCGATAACACACCGGCGATTCGGCCCTTACCGGTTGTGTGCCCCGGAACACACCAAAAGGTCTGTACGCATAACCGGCGCAAGTCGATTGGCACACGCAGAATCGCAAGGTAGGAATGAACCCGGGGTTGGGACCTACGCGGGTAGAGCTGTGCCCGCGATCTGCGTATGAACAAGGATCGGAAGGACACCTAGCTGTGCGCAACACCCGGTATGGACTGATTTCCCTCGCCGCCATCGCGGCGACCGGAGCCCTGGTGGCCGCGCCCGCCTCAGCCGCCCCACTATGGCCGGGCGGCCCGGAAGTCCCGGGTGTGCCCTCCGCCGTCATGCCGCAGCCCGTACCCGGCGATCTGCCCACCGCGCCCGGCGCGAGCTCGCCGCTGCCGCCCGCGAACTTCACCGCACCGAACATCACCCCCGGTGACGGCGACAACGTCGGCGTGGCGCAGCCCATCATCATCAACTTCAAGGAGCCGGTGAGCGATCACGCCGCCGCCGAGAAGTCCATTCGCATCACCTCCACCAACAAGGTGGACGGGCACTTCTACTGGCGCGGCGACAGCCAGGTGCGCTGGCGGCCCGAGGAGTTCTGGCCGTCCGGCTCCAAGGTGACCGTCGAAGGCGGCGGCACCAAGACCGCCTTCGAGATCGGCGACGAATTCATCGCCACCGCCGATGACACCACCCACGAGATCGTGGTCACCCGCAACGGTGAAGTGGTGCGCACCATGCCCACCTCCATGGGCAAGACCGGGCACGAGACCCCGAACGGCACCTACATCGTCAGCGAGCGCAATCGCAAGATGATCATGGACTCGTCCACCTACGGTGTGCCCACCACCGCGCCCGAGGGCTACAAGCTCGAGGTCGAGTACGCCACCCGCATGTCCAACAGCGGCATCTTCGTGCACGCCGCGCCGTGGAGCGTTGCGCAGCAGGGCTATTCGAACACCTCGCACGGCTGCCTGAACGTGTCCACCGAGGATGCCAAGTGGTTCATGGACAATGTGAAGAAGGGTGACCCGGTGGTCGTCAAGAACACCAAGGGCGGCACCCTGAGCACCAGCGACGGCTGGGGCGACTGGAACTGACGTTCCGCCTATCGCACAACACTTTTCGCCGGCCCCGCCTCTGCTGAGGCGGGGCCGGCGTATTTGGAGGGGGATTCGGGAGCGCCGCCAGGGAAAGGGGCGACGCAGGTCTGCGGACTGTGAGACAGAACGCGCTGACGCAGTGGCCCGAGGGCTCTCAATACTGTTCGAGGCGGATCGCGTTGGCGGCGTGCTCGAGTGGCTTCGTGATCGAGCGCAGGGCCATGCCCTTCCACGGGAGGTGGCGCAGGGCCCGCATGGCGGTGGTTTGAATCCACACGGCGAATTTGTCGGCGGCGACCATGCGGGTGGCGTTGTCCCAGCCGATCGTCAGGTTCAGGTCGATGTATTCGCGCATGCGGTCCTGGTAGCGCGCGAAGGCGATGCGGTGCTCGCCGCGCGCCGCTTTCAGTTCGCCCGCAAGGACATACGCGCCGACCAGCGCCATGCTGGTACCCTGCCCGGACAGCGGGGAAGGGCAGTACGCGGCGTCACCGACCACAGCGACGCGGCCGCTCGACCAGCGCTCCAGGTGGATCTGGCTGACCGAATCGAAATAGAAGTCCGGTGAATCGGCCAGGTGGCGCAACAGGTTCGGGGTTTCCCAGCCCGCGTCCGCGAACGATTCCGCCACCAGTCGCTGCTGCGCGGCGATATCGCGGCGATCGGGCAGGCCGTCCGGAGCGCCGAAGATGAACTGCGCCTTGGCCGAATGCCGCTGCGTGCTGTACACCTGCACGACGCGGCCCGGCATCGGATGCATGATCTCCCAGTGATCCAGGCCCAGATAGTTGGGCACCGAGATGACGCATGCGGCCATACCGGTGTGCCGGGCGAACTGCTCCTCGGGGCCGAATGTGCTGCGGCGCACCGTGGAATGCGCGCCGTCCGCGCCGATCACCAGATCGAAGACCTCCGGGGGCGCGTTCCGGAAGCGCACCGAGACGCCGTTCGAGCCCTGGGACATATCCGCGATGGAATCGCCGAAAAGGTACCGGACGTCATTCTTGGTGGCATCGAACAGGATTCGGGCCAGATCGCCCCGCAGCACCTCATCGTCACCCGGCGCGCGCAGTCCGATGAGATCCGGCCCGAGCGTGGCCAGCGGCTTCCCTGAACCATCCACCCACTCGCCCCCGCGCATGGCGGTCGAGGCGCGCTTCAACTCGGGCAGCAGTCCCATTCGCTCCACCACCCGCATGGCGGCCCCGCGAATATCGACCTTGTATCCACCCTCCCGCAGCGCGGGCGCTTCCTCCACCACCGTCACGGTGAACCCGTGCCGATGCAGCCAGTAGGCCAGCGCCGGACCCGCCACGCTCGCACCACAGATAAGAACGGTCTTGCTGCTGAACTGCCGCTTCGTCATGCCCGAAGCATCATCCGCACCCCTCACCGCGAACTCACCGTCGGCTCACCGCACCGCACCGCCCACGCCGATCACCCTGCCGCAGAACGGGATACACCATCCCCGCAGGCCCTTTATCAGCGAAATCGCCTTGTCCCGCCAATTGGGCACCACCTCCGCCGCACCGCGACTCCACGGCTCTCGCGACAGGGGCCACCTCGAGCACGGGGCCTACCGCTAAGCGGTCGGATCGACCTGCACCAGCGCAATCGCCCGGTCCGCAGGGAGTGTGACCCCACGCCGGAAGGCTGCTTCGAACCTCTGGTCGCCCAATGCCTTCCGGCATTGTGCGGCGAGGTGCGTCACGTCGGAATCGCCGGTTCGTGTCAGGCCCCGCATACCCTCGGCCGCCCCGAGTAGCGTCGCCGCCTCCGCCAAGCCGCCGGTCGCGAAACAGGCGGTGGCCATCTCTTCAACCGCGCTCGCCGCCACGGGTGACAGGCCGTTGCCGAGTGCCAGATCGAAGGCCGCGCGGTAGTGCGAAAACGCCTGTGCCGCTGCCTGCTCGGCGATACTCAGCCGGCCCAGGCCGATCAGGGTGCGGGCGCGAGATTCGGCGGCACCGATGGAGCCGTCGGCTGGAAGGAACAGCGCCGCTTCATAGTGGGCACGCGCGGCCGCTCGATCGGTGTCGAGGGCGAGGTCACCGAGGCCGCGTAAAGCATTGGCGCGCATATCGGATGCGCCCATCGTGCGGGCCAACTCGACCGCACGTTCGTAATCGGCGCGGGCCCGATCGCGTTCGTCCGCATCGCCACCCGCGCGAATATCGCCGCGACGGGTGAGCAGATCGGCGATATCCGCGGCCATGCCCAGCTCCGTGCCCATCGCGATGGCCTCGTCGATCAATGTCAGCGCGGTCCCGTGGTCACCGCGCAGTTCGGCGACGGCGGTCAGTTTGTCCAGGGTGGCGGCAATCGCCCAGCGGTCGCCGATGCTGCGGAAACCGGCCAGGGCCGCGAGGAATTCGGGCTCGGACTCGGCGACCCGCCCGGACATGAACAGCCCGAGGCCGTCACCCAGCCGCACAAACGCCTGTGACCAGGGATCCGACCCGAACAGTTGGCGCATCCGGTCCGGATCGCCCGGTATCCGCCCACCGGCGAACGCCAGCAGCAGCACGAGATACGGCCTCCGCAGCGGAGTTTCGAGTCTCGCGACCGCGGCGGCCGCCCGCGCGATGACGGTCGTGTATTCGGCCGCTACCGCATGACCGGCCGCATCGAAGGCCTTGGCACCCCGGGCGGCCACGGTGACACACAGAGCGAACTCCTCCGCGTCCCCACTCGAATCCTGCTTCGCGCGTGCGAATTCCCCGCCGGCTTTGCCGGAATCGAGCTCGGATCGTCGCCCGGACCCTGTTCGCGCACCTTCGAAATCGCTGGGGGCGCACACCGAAGTCGTCTCGGTACGGCCGAATCCCGGGTGCGGATCGGCGGAATCTCCCAGGCCCCGAGCGAGATACAGATCGGCGGGTCGGGAACCCGGGATCACTGGATCGGAAAGAACCTCGGCACCCGGGGTGTCTGCGGCTGTGCGGACGGGTCCTGCCGCGATGTCGGAACACAGGCCCGTGAGGAGGCGTCGGACCAGTTCGGGGGCGTCGCCGGGGCGTCCGGTCAGCCACCAGTACCAGGCTTGGGCCGCTATAAGGCGTTGTGCCAGTGCGGGATCGGCGCGGGCTGACCAGTGCAGGGCGGCTTGGAGGTTGTCGTGGTCTGCGGTGAGGCGGGCCAGGTGGGTGAGCTGGTCGGGGCCGCGCAGGGCCGGTTCCGAATGTTCGGCCAGGCGGAGATAGAACTCCGCGTGCGCGCGAAGGAGGCGGTCGTGGTCGCCGGAATCGCGCAGTTCGCGCAGGCCGAATTCGCGGATCGTCTCGAGCATGCGGTAGCGGCCGGACATCGCCACCACCAGGGATTTGTCGACCAGGCCGGACAGTAGTTCGTCAACGTCGCCCGGGAATTCGCGGTCGTCGAGCCATGTTTCGACACCAGCGCCCTGGTCTTCAGCAGCGGCGTTCCGGCCTTCGGCACCGGCGTTCCGGCCTTCGGCACCGGCGTTCCGGCCTTCGGCACCGGCGTTCCGGCCTTCGGCACCGGCGTTCCGGCCTTCGGCACCGGCGTTCTGGCGTTCGGCGCTGGTGTCGTTTTCGGCGCTGCCGCTATGGGTTTCGCTGCCGATGCTCGGGTCGCAGATGTGCTGGGCCGCGGCGAGGGTGGCTCCGTTGGCGAAGACGGTGAAGCGTTGGGCGAGTTGGCGTTCGGCGGGGGTGAGCAGGTCCCAGCTCCAGGCGACAACGGCGTGCAGGGTGGCGTGGCGGGGTTCGGCGGTGCGGGCGCCGCGGGACAGGAGGCGGAAGCGGTCGGTGAGGCGGGCGTCGATATCGTCGATATCGAGGGTGCGCAGGCGGGCGGCGGCCAGTTCGATGGCGAGGGGGAGACCGTCCAGGCGGGCGCAGATGCGGCGTACCGCGCCGATGGTGCCGGCGTCCACGGTGAATCCGGGTTTCGCGGCGGCGGCGCGGTCGGCGAAGAGGCGGATGGCGGGGCTGTTCACCTGCTCGGCGAGCACGGCTTCCGGTGCGGCGATGGGCAATTGGCCCAGGGGGAAGACGGATTCGCCGGTGATGGCGAGGGGTTCGCGGCTGGTGACCAGCACGCGCAGGCCGGGGCACGCGCGCAGCAGGCGGTGGGTGAGGCGTGCGGTGTCCAGGACCAAATGCTCGGTGTTGTCGAGGATGAGCAGCAGCGGGCGGTCGGCGAGTATGGACAGCAGCTGGGTTTCGGGATCGCGGCCACCGCTCGAGTCACGCCCGCCGAGGGCGGCCACGACGGCGGGAGCGACCTGGGCTCCATCGGCGAGGGCGGCCAGTTCCACGACGCACACCTCACCCTGGACGCGCGCGCCGACCTCCAGCGACAGCCGGGTCTTTCCGGTGCCGCCCGGTCCGGCGATCGTCACCAGGCGTGAGTGGGCGAGCAGTGAAATCAGCCGCGCCAGTTCGGGTTCGCGGCCGATGAAGCTGGTGAACTGGGCGGGGAGCCGCCGCAGTGCGGGAGCGGGGGCGGCGTCGGCGCGCAGGATCGCCAGGTGCGCCTCGGTCAATTCCGTGCCCGGATCAGCGCCGAGCTCGTCGGAGAGCAGGCGTCGTCCCTGTTCGAACGATTCCAGTGCGTCGGCCTGACGGCCCGCCGCGTAGAGCCCGCGCATGAGCAGGGCACGCAGGCGTTCGCGCAGTGGATGCGCGGCCACCAGTTCCGGCAGCGTGGCTACCACCGAATGGTGATCCCCCAGTGCCAGTGCGGCTTCGGCGCGATCGGCCAGCACGGTGAGGCGGGCCTCATCCAGGCGCGCCACCTGCACTTCGGCGAAGGGCGCGTCGAGGACATCGGCGAGCGCGGGTCCGCGCCAGCAGGCCAGCGCCTGATCCAGCAGCGTCGCCGCGGCGGCCGGATCCCTGTCGCGCAACGCGTTTCGCCCCTGTTCGGCGAGCCGCGCGAAACGGTGCGCGTCCACCGCCTGCGATTCCACTGCCAATCGATAACCCGCGGGCGAGGATTCGACGAACTCGCCCGTGGCGGACCCCAGACTCGTACCGACCGGCCCACCGGCGGCCGCGCCGGTCGCGGCGGACCCGGCCTTGGCGGACCCGGCCGTGGCGGGTCCGGCCGTGGCGCGCAGGGCGCGGCGCAGGCGGGAGACCTGGGATTGCAGGGCGTGGGCGGCATCGCCGGGCGGGTCCTCGCCGTACAGTCCGTCGATCAAACGCTCGCGGCTGACGAGTTTGCCCGCGTCCAGCGCCAAGAGCGCCAGCAGTGCCCGCACCTGCGGTCCGCCGACCGCTATCGGATCACCGTCGGTCCGCCGTACCTCGATCGAACCGAGTATTCCGAACTGCACGCCCGTCAGTATGCCCGCGGGCTCGTCGCGGTCGTATCGGACGATCGACCCCGATAGCCGCGCGTCCGGACGCATGCGGCCGGGGTGAGCGACCGTCTCGCGGGGGATGATCAGCCGCCGATGGCCGGGCTGATGGCCGATCCGCCGCTGACGTCGATCACCGCCGCGGTGACCCAGCGGGCATCGTGCGAGGCGAGGAACGCGACCACATCGGCGACGTCCGCCGTCTGCCCCATCCGGCCGAGCGCGGTCATGGCGCTCATCTGCGCGCGGGCACCGGGGTTGGCGTCCAGGAAGGCGGCCATGCCCTCGGTCTCGGTCGCGCCCGGGGCCACCGAGTTGACCGTGATACCGCGCGGACCCAGCTGTACGGCAAGGGTTTTGGTGAGCACATCCAGCGCGCCCTTGGTCATGGCGTAGGCGACCTGCGACGGAGCGGCGATGCGCGGGGCGCACGAGGAGATATTGACGATGCGCCCGCCGTCGGCCAGCAGCGGCAGCGCCCGCTGGGTGATGAACAGCGGTGCGGAGACGTTCACCGCGAACAGCCGATCGGTCTCGGCGGGGGTGAGCTGTTCGATGGAACCGCCGCCACCGCCACCGCCCGCGTTGTTGACCAGGATGTCCAGCCGAGCACCGGCCAGGCCCGCCGCCAATCCGTCGAAGAGGGCGTCGATGCCGGAGGGCGCACCCAGTTCGGCCCGCACGGCGAAGGCCCGGCCGCCCTTGGCCCGGAACTCCTCGACGGTCCGGTCGGCTGCTTCCTTATTACTGCCGTAGTGCACGGCCACCGTCGCGCCGTCGGCGGCCAGCCGCAGTGCGATGGCGCGGCCGATGCCGCGGGAGGCGCCGGTGACGAGTGCGTTCTTACCGTTGAGAGACATGGTGAACTCCTGTGCCGTTCGGGTTTCGGTGCTGGACACAGCGTTGCGGGGAGTCCTCACCGATCACTCACCGAGTGCTCACCAACGGTGGTGATCGATTCCGGCCTTGAAAGAGACTGGGCGGACGTACGATTCGGCGCATGTCCGCGCCTCCAGCGGGTGCGTCCGGTGAACAGTCGGTTGCGCCCGTGCGCCGACTATTCAACCGGGCGGCATCCAGTCGTTACCGGCTAGTCGCAAGCAACCGTCACGCTGCGCGGGTGAGATCGAGCCCGGAACGAGTACTGCCGCAGCCCGCCGGGCGCGGATGGCGAGGTAGACCCTGGCGGGACTACGCGCTGTTCATAGTGCTCGTCGCACCAAACCTGGTGCTGCTCTCGGTATTTGTGTATCGGCCGCTGATCGACAATATTCGCCTGTCGTTCTTCGACTTCAATATCTCCGATACCTCAGCCACTTTCATCGGCGTCGACAACTACACCGAGTGGTGGGGTCGGCATGATTCGTGGCAAATCGTAAGCAACACGGTCATCTTCACGCTGGCCGCCGTTATCGGCAGTATGGTGCTGGGTTTGGGTCTGGCCCTGCTGCTGGATCGGAAGCTCTTCGGGCGCAATGTGGTCCGCTCCGCGATCTTCGCGCCATTCGTCATCTCCGGCGCGGCCATCGGCGTGGCCTTCCAGTTCATCTTCGATCCCGGCTTCGGCCTGGTGCAGGATGTGCTGCACCGGCTCGGCGTCGACAAGGCCCCGGACTTCTATCAGGACCCGCACTGGGCACTGTTCATGATCACGGTGACCTACATCTGGAAGAACCTCGGCTACACCTTCGTCATCTATCTGGCCGCCCTGCAGGGGACTCGGGCCGATCTGATGGAGGCCGCCGAGATCGACGGCGCGAGCCGGTGGACCACCTTCACCCGGGTGCTGCTGCCGCAATTGCGGCCCACCACGTTCTTCCTGTCCATCACCGTGCTGCTCAATTCATTGCAGGTCTTCGACATCATCAATGTGATGACCCGCGGCGGGCCGCTCGGCACCGGCACCACCACCATGGTCTTCCAGGTCTACGAGGAGTCCTTCCGGAACTTCCGGGCCGGATACGGCGCGACCGTCGCCACCATCATGTTCCTGGTGCTGCTGACCGTGACCCTCGTGCAGGTGCGCATCATGGATCGGAACGAACAGTGAGCAGTGCCCTGAACAAGCTCGACAATGACCGCTGGGCAACGATTTTCGGTTATCTCGCCATGGCGTGCGTGCTGATCATCGTCGGCGTACCGCTGTTCTGGATCATCATCACCTCGTTCAAGGCGCGCGGTGACATCTACGTGCAGCCCGCCGTGTACTGGCCGCACAGCTGGCATCCGGAGAACTACAGCGAGGCCACCACCGCGCTGCCGTTCTGGACGTTCCTGCGCAATTCGCTGATCATCACCGGGGTCATCTCGGCGGTGAAGTTCGTGCTCGGCGTGCTCAGCGCGTACGGCCTTGTCTTCCTGCGGTTTCCGGGCAAGACGGTGCTGTTCCTGGTGATCATCGCCGCGCTCATGGTGCCGAATCAGATCACCGTCATCTCCAATTACGCGCTGGTCGCGCAAATGGGCTGGCGAAACACCTTCCAGGGCATCATCGTTCCGCTCTGCGGCGTCGCGTTCGGCACCTTCCTGATGCGCAATCACTTCCTGTCGCTGCCCGCCGAGGTCATCGAGGCGGCCCGCATGGACGGCGCGGGCTGGTGGCGACTGCTCACCCGGGTGGTGCTGCCCATGTCCGGGCCGACCATGGTGGCGTTCGCGGTGGTCACGCTCGTGAACGAATGGAACGAATACCTGTGGCCGTTCCTGATGGCCGATGATTCGCGCGTCGCCACGCTGCCGGTCGGCCTCACCCTGCTGCAGAACACCGAGAACCCGAGCGTCACCAACTGGGGTCCGGTGATGGCCGGAACCCTGCTCACCATGCTGCCCATTCTCATCGTCTTCCTGGCATTACAGCGTCACATGATCAAGGGCCTCACCTCCGGTGCGGTCAAGGGGTAAGTCCCAGAAGGAGATTCCCGTGTCCGAAGCACGTTTTCCCGCTCTATCCCGGCGCGGGTTCCTAGGGTTGGCCGGCGCCACGGCGGCCGGACTCGCGCTGACCGCGTGCGCCGGATCCGGCGGCGGCGGCCAGCAGGGCGGCGACTCGAAGACCATCACCTTCTGGTCCAACCACCCGGGCACCTCCAAGGACCTGGAGCTCGAGCTCATCAACCGGTTCCAGGCCAAGTACCCGGATCTGAAGGTCAACCTCGTCGACGCCGGTAAGAACTACGAGGAGGTGTCGCAGAAGTTCAACGCGGCGCTGTCCGGCGGCGAACTGCCCGATGTGGTTGTGCTGTCCGATGTCTGGTGGTTCAACTACGCGCTGAACAGCACCATCGAACCGCTGGACTCGCACTTCGGTTCCGCCGGTGTGAAACTCGACGATTACGTCGACTCGCTGGCCAACGACTACAAGTTCAACAACAAGCATTACGCGCTGCCGTACGCGCGGTCGACGCAGATCTTCTACTACAACAAGGACGTCTGGGCCAAGGCCGGACTGCCGGACCGCGGCCCGAACTCCTGGCAGGAATTCGACGAGTGGGGCCCGAAGATCCAGGGCGTCATGGGCGGCGACAAGTTCGCGCACGGCTGGGGCGATGCCAAGAACTACCTGGGCTGGACCTTCCAGGGACCGATGTGGACATTCGGCGGCGGCTACTCCGACGACTGGAAGCTGAAGTTCAGCGACCCCAAGTCGATCGAGGCGGGCAAGTTCTTCAGCGACATGATCAATGTCAAGAAGTACGCCAGCATCCGCCCGCAGATCGCCAATGAATTCGGCACCGGGCTGCTCGGCTCCACCATCGCCTCCACCGGTGACCTCAAGGGCATCATGAAGAACGCCGAGGGCAAGCTGACCGTCGGCACCGCGTTCCTGCCGCACCCGAACGGCGCGGGCGCCACCACCGGTGGTGCGGGACTGGCGATTCCGTCGCGCATCTCGGACGCGCGCAAGGAGAACGCGCTCAAGTTCATCGAGTTCATCACCAATGCCGCGAATACCGCGTACTTCTCGCAGGGCACCGGATACATGCCGGTCCGCAAGTCGGCGCTGAGCGATCCGAGCGAGCAGGACTTCCTGGCCAAGAACCCGAACTCCAAGACGGCCATCGATCAGCTCGCGGTGACCAAGTCGCAGGACTTCGCGCGTGTCTTCGTGCCCGGCGGCGATCAGATCATCGGCACCGGCATGGAGCAGATCGGCTTGCAGAACCGCGATGTGACTTCGGCTTTCGCCGATATCAGCAGCCAGCTGCAGGCCATCATCGACCGGCAGATCACCCCCAAGCTGCCCAAGTAAGAACTAGCTAGCTAGGAGACCCGCCCGCATGGCGACTGTGCAGTTCGAGGGTGTTTCCCTCAGTTACCCGGGTGCGCCCCGCCCCGCGGTCGAAGACCTGAACCTGGAGATCGCCGACGGCGAATTCCTGGTGCTGGTCGGACCGTCGGGCTGCGGCAAATCCACCAGTCTGCGCATGCTGGCGGGCCTGGAAGCGGTGTCCGCCGGGCGAATTCGCATCGGCGGCGTCGATGTCACCGGCCTGCCGCCCCGCTCCCGCGATGTGGCCATGGTGTTCCAGAGCTACGCGCTCTACCCCAATATGACGGTCGCGGAGAATATGGGCTTCGCCCTGCGCAACGCGGGAGTCAGCAAGGCGGACACCTTGATTCAGGTCAAGGAAGCCGCCGCCATGCTGGAATTGGAAGAACTGCTGGACCGCAAACCGGCCAAACTCTCCGGCGGTCAGCGCCAGCGCGTGGCCATGGGCCGCGCCATCGTGCGCCGTCCCCAGGTCTTCTGCATGGACGAGCCGCTCTCGAATCTCGATGCCAAGCTGCGGGTTTCGACCCGCTCGCAGATCGCGGCCCTGCAGAAGCGCCTGGGCACGACCACCGTGTACGTCACCCACGACCAGGTCGAGGCCATGACCATGGGCCACCGGGTGGCGGTCATGAAAGACGGCCACCTGCAACAGATCGCCGCACCCCGCGAGCTCTACGACAACCCGGTCAACACCTTCGTCGCCGGTTTCATCGGCTCACCCGGCATGAACCTGCTCACCGCCTCGGTCCGAGACGGTGCGGCCGTACTGAACGATCTGCGAATCCCGGTGCCGAACAACGCTTCCGGCGACAAGATCATCATCGGCATCCGCCCCGAGTCCTGGGAAGTCACCACCGATCCGGAGAACTCCCTGGCCGTGGAGGTCGAGCTCCTCGAAGAACTCGGCTCCGAATCCTTCCTCTACTCGCACGGCATCACCGACGAATGGTCCAGTCGCTCCGGCCGCGTCGTCGCCCGCGTCGACCGCCGCTTCCGGGTGGCCCTCGGCGACCGCCTGCACCTGACCCCCAAACAGGACGAACTCTTCTTCTTCGACGCCGAAACCGAAGATCGCCTGCGCTAGGGGAGCGGTTCGGCCCGTTCGAGAATCGCGTCCACCGTCTCGTCGACGGTGAGATCCGAAGTGTCGAGCCATAATCCGAGGCGCGGGGTGGTGGCGTGCAGGCCGGTGTCCAGGTCTTCGACCGTGTACGGGCCGTACGCCTGCTTGGCGCGGCCCGCTTCCCGGGCGGCCACGGCCTCCGGGCGCGGGGCCAGCACCACCACATACCGTGGGCGGGTGCGGATCTGGTCGGCGAAGTAGGGCAGGAAGTCACCCAGGACGACGTCTTGGACGACGGCGGTGAAACCCTCGGCCGCATAGGCATCCGCGGCCTGAGCGGCCAGGCGATGCCGTAACCGCAACTGGGACAACGCCTCTTCCGGCGGATCCGGGCGCATATCGGCGCGCCCGGACACCACGAAACGCCGGAAGGCGTCACCGCGCACATGCGCCGAGCGGGGCAATCGCTCCGCCAGCGCCTGTGCCACGGTCGATTTACCGGCAGCCTGGATGCCGGTGATCAGATAGACGGCTCCGGTCACCAGATCTTCACGCGCTCCGCGGGATCCAGGTACAGCTCATCGCCCTGTTTCACGTCGAACGCCTCGTGGAAGCTGTCCAGGTTGCGGACCACGCCGTTGCAGCGGAACTCGGGCGGGGAGTGCGGGTCCACGGCGAGGCGGCGGATGGCTTCCTCCTGGCGGGCCTTGGTGCGCCAGACCTGGGCCCAGCCGAAGAAGACGCGCTGCAGACCGGTCAGGCCGTCGAGGACCGGAATCTCCTTGCCCTCCATGGCGATTTCGTAGGCGGCCAGGGCGATGGTGAGACCGCCGAGGTCGCCGATGTTCTCGCCGATGGTGAACTCGCCGTTGACCGTGTGGTCGTCGGAGAGTTCCTTGGGGGAGAAGGCGTTGTACTGGTCGATGAGAGCCTTTGTGCGCTTGCCGAATTCGGTGCGATCGGATTCGGTCCACCAGTCGATCATGTTGCCGTCGCCGTCGTATTTCGAACCCTGATCGTCGAAGCCGTGGCCGATCTCATGGCCGATGACCGCACCGATACCGCCGTAGTTGGCGGCGTCGTCGGCGTTCATATCGAAGAACGGCGGCTGCAGAATCGCCGCGGGGAAGACGATTTCGTTCATGCCCGGGTTGTAGTAGGCATTGACCGTCTGCGGGGTCATGAACCATTCGCCGCGGTCCACCGGACCGCCCAGCTTGTCCAGATCGCGATCGTGTTCGGCGGCGTAACCGCTGCGGTAGTTGCCGACCACATCCGCCGGATCGATGGTGATGGCGGCGTAATCGCGCCACTGGTCCGGGTAGCCGATCTTGGGGGTGAACTTCTCCAGCTTGGCGATGGCGGCCTGCCGGGTGTCCGGGCTCATCCACTCCAGACCGGAAATGCTGCGGCGGTACGCCTCCTGCAGGTTCTCCACCAACTCGACCATGCGGGCCTTGGCGGCGGGCGGGAAGTGCCGGGCCACATACAGTTTGCCGACGGCCTCGCCGAGCAGATCCTGCACCACCGAGACGCCGCGCTTCCAGCGCTCGCGGTTCTCCGGCGCGCCGGTCAGGGTGCGGCCGTAGAAATCGAAGCTCTCCTCGACCAGGTCATCGGTGAGGTACGCGGCGCGGGCCTTGACCACGCGCCAGGCCGCCCACGCCTTCCAATCGTCCAGCGATTCCGAGGCCCACAACTGTGCGAATGTGCGCACATAATCCGGCTGGCGGACCACGAGTTCGGCGAACAGTTCCGGACCGGAGCGATCCACGCCCGCGGCGAGGGCGGAAGTCCAGGCATTCCAGTCGAATTCCGGATTCTCGGCGGCCAGCGCGTCGAAAGTGGTGAGGTTGTAGCTCTTTTCGGCATCGCGACGCCGCACCACATCCCAATGGCCCCGCGCCAGCTTCTTTTCCAGTTCGAAAACCCGCTGCGCGTCATAGTCCAGGCCCGCGAGCGCGAACATGCGGCCGATATGCGCGACGTACTTCTCGCGAATCTCGGCATTCTCCGGCTTGTGGTAGTACGACTCGTCGGGCAGGCCGATACCGGACTGCGAGGCGTGCACCAGATAGCGCTCGGAATTCTTGTCATCGGTGTCGACGTAGAACCCCAGCGCGCCACCCACACCCGTGCGCTGATGACGCCCGATGAGCGCGGCGAACTCACTCCGGTCGGACACCTCGGCGATCGCGGACAACTCCGCCGCGATCGGGGTCAGCCCGGCGGCCGCGATGGCCGCGGTGTCCATGAAGCTGTTGTACAGATCGCCGATCTTGCGCTCTTCGCTGCCGGGCGCGGCATCGGAGGCGGCCGCCTCCTGGATGATGGTCTGCACATCCCGCTCGGCCTGGTCGTAGAGCGTGCGGAAGGCGCCGTCCACCGCCCGGTCCGACGGTATGTCGTAGTTATCCAGCCACTCGCCGTTGACGTGGGCGAACAGGTCGTCCTGCACCCGCACGCCCTCGTTACGGAAGGACAGATCGATACCGGAGGGAGGCGTCAGCTGCGAAGTCACGCCCTCCAGTATGCCGATCCCGGCACGGTCGGGGCGGGATCACGCGGAGAGCGAAACAAGATCAGGCGGCGAGCGCGATCCGATCGAATTCGCCATCCCGCACGCCCGCCAGGAAGGCGTCCCATTCGCCAGGGGTGTAGACGAGACCGATCTCCCCGTACCCGAGTGTGGTGAATCCATCGGCGGCGGTGTGCGCGGTGAGCTTCGCACCACCCGCGGGGCGGTCCCGCAGAACGGCCAGGAAGGACATCCATTCGACGGCGCTGACGGTGATGATGGGTTCATCGTGCGAGCTGTTGGCCGGATTTCGCCGGTACTTGCTGTCACGGATGAACACCGCCGCACCGTCGAATCGGACCTCGACGCACTGATTCCCGTTATTGGTGCGCGTCGACGTGAACCAGCCGGTGGATTCCGGTTGATACTTCGCGGTTTTCAGCATAGGCAGCATTCTACGGTCTCGCATGCGTCTCCTACCCTTGCGAATAACTCTTGATCATTTCCAAAGACTTTGCACGACTGAGAGATTGGTCGAGTGCACGCACAAATGCGAAATCCAGATCGCGAATCAGCTCCGGATCCTCCACGGCCCCACCGAAAACCGCGCTCTCCACCCAGCCGAAGGTATGCAGCGCGGTGGAGGGGAAATCCAGCAGATGGAAACTGGAGCCGCCGAGAATCGCACCGCGGGTGGCGGCGAACGGAATCACCCGCACCGTCACCGAATCCAGGTCATCCAAGAGTGTTGCCAGGTGTTCCAGTTGTCCCCGAAGGACTTTCGGGCCGCCGATCTGCTGCACGAGCGTGGCCTCGCCGATGACGGCGGTCAACTCCGGATGATCGCCGTCGCGTAATCGTTCCTGTCTTCGCATTCGCACCGCCACCAACTGCTCCACCTGCACCGGGCGAATCATGACATCGGCGCTGATCAGCGCCCGGGTGTAATCCTCGGTCTGCAGCAGACCGGGCACCACGAGCGAGTCGTAACTGCGAATGGCGTCGGCGCCGAATTCCATTCCGTAGTAGCGCTGTAGTTCCGGGCCGATCAGCGCGGGGGATTTGGCCCACCAGCCGCGTTCCTTACTGGCGGTGAGCAATTCGAGGAGCTCGTCCCGCTCCTCACCCTCCACCTCCAGCAGCTCCAGCACCGGGCCGATGGTGGTGGCGGTCAGAACCCGGCGGCCCTTCTCCACATGGGACCAATTGGCGGGGGTGAACCCGACCCGCTTGGCGAAGGTCGCCGAATCGAAGCCGCGCTGCTCGCGCAGCTCCCGTAATCGCAGTACCAGTTCCCACCGGGCGACGGTGGGTGACACGGGCGCCATGACTGCTGACTCTACGCTCTCAACTCACCGGCGTGTGACTATTGTCATACCGATTGCGGGAGAATAGGGTCGGTAGCAGGAGGTTCGCCATGAGCGCGCTGGACCCGTCCTCGTACACCGCCACGCAGGAGGCGCTTGCCCGCTGCCGGCGCTACCGCAAGGAGCATGGCCTCTACGGGATAGTCGACTCCGCGCTGGGCCGGATCATGTTGGAGATCGGTTCCGTCGGAGCCGTCACCATGCCCGCCGAACTGGGCGCACGCGTCCGCGACCACCTCATCGCGCGCCGCCGCTGCGGCCCGGTGATCAGTCATCCGCGCTCCGGGCGCTGGACCTTCCTCACCGGGCCGACCGACGATTCCTACCTCGATATGGCGCTGTTCTCCGACCTGTTCCGGGACTGCGCGGCGGTGGCGCTGCCCGGTAGCCACATCGTGCTGCCCTCACCCACCGATGAGCACAGCGGCTACCGGATCTGGATCTGCCCGCCGGACAGCGACTTTCGGCCCGAACTCGCCGAGGTCGTCGGCGCCACCCGCGAATGCGGCACCGTGCAGCAGTAGCCCGCGGCGCGCACCTGGTCCAGAGGGGCGCGCCGGGTCGAGAAGGATTCAGCGGGTGGGGGCGGGTGTCAGCGTGACGCTGAACTTGTCCTCGATGCGCTGCTGGAACTCGTCCTGGCACCGCTGCTGCGCGGTCGTGTCACTGCCCGCCTTGTTCAGGCAGTCGACCAGATCCGTGCCGCCGTTGTCCTTGAACACCACCCAGACCAGAATGCCGACCACGATGCCGCCGATCAGGCTCAGCACGCCCAGGATCAGACCGGCAACGGCCATACCGAAACCGCCGGAGGCGCCCTTGCGCGCCTTCATCATGGCGATCAGGCCGAAAATGGCGGCGAGCAAACCGAAGAAGACGCCGACCACGGTCAGGATGATGGTCCAGAACGTCAGCACCGCGATGATGCCGAGCACCAGGGCGGTGATCGCCAGGCCCTTGCCCTTCGGCGATTCCTGCCAGTACTGCGGCTGCTGACCGCCGGGCGGCGGGTAGCCACCGGGCGGCGGCGCGGGGTATTCGCCGTAGTTACCGGGGGGCGGGGGCGGGTACTGCGACATGGGCGTCGTCCTTCCGTCGGTGCTGCTCCCGGTATCGCCAACGCTGCGACCAGCCGTTAACGGGTCCGGTTCGTCCGGAATCAAGTTATCCCGAAATGCTATTGGCCACCCAGACGAGCATGCATTTCCCACACCAGGATTTCCGACGGCAGGTTCGCGGTCACCCGCTGACCGCCGCTGCGCGCCATGCGCACCGCGTCACCCTCGTACAGGGTGCCGACACCCTCCAACTCCACCTCACCGCGCGCGATGAACAGATGCAGATACGGCGATTCCGGTAGTCGCACCTCCGGCGCGTCGGCCGCCACCGGCATCCGCGCCACATGCATGGCCGAATGACTGCTGCCGATCGCGATGGCCGTGCGATCCCGATACCTGGGCAGGCCCGAGGCCACCGTCACCAGACCGCCGGACGCCAGCTCGTCATCCACCTCGAGCTGCTGATAACCGGGCGCACTGCCCGGCTCATCCGGAACCACCCACATCTGGACGAAATGCACCGGTTCCTCGTGTTCGGGCGCGGTACTGATGCGCCACGAATCATTCTTCTCCGAATGCAGAATCCCCGAACCCGCGCTCATCCGCTGCGCCAGACCCGGATAGATGACACCGTTGTGGCCGAGCGAATCCTGATGCACCAGGCTGCCACTCAACACCCAGGTGACGATCTCCATATCGCGATGCGGATGAGTTTCGAAGCCCTCACCCGGCAACACGATGTCCTCGTTGTTCACCAGCAAAAGACCGTGGTGTGTGTTGTCGGGGTCGTAATGTTCCCCGAACGAGAACGAATGCTTCGAATCCAGCCACGCCACACGAGTTTTCATGCGGTCGCCGCCCCGATGGACATCGATGTGTGGTCTCGTGAGCGTGGACACCGCCCTACTCCCTTCACCGGCGTGCACCGATCGGAATCCAGGGTAGGGCCACATTCGGTGACCCGGGCTGAACTCCGGGTAAATTTTAGCGTGCGAGCAGCGCCGCCCGCACGCCGCCTACCAGGCAGGACACCCGGGCCGTCATTGTTCATGCCCTGCCAGCGGCATTCGGTCGGCGACCGTATCATGATGTGCCGCAAGTGAAACCGGAGGGAGAGCAAGGGGATGCGACCCGACGTACTCGCGGGCATCGAACGCGAACTCCGGCAGCAGGCCAACAGCGAGGGGATCACCCACTTCGTCGTGGGCGTGGCCGTTTTCCGTGGGGGAAAACTCCTGGTCGTACGGCGTGTTGCCGATGATTATCACGGGGGGATGTATGAACTCCCGGGCGGCGGAGTGGAATCGGGGGAGAGCTTCGCGCAATGCGTGGAGCGCGAACTCTTCGAAGAGACCGGACTGCGCGTAGTGCGCATCACCGATGTGCTCGGCGGATTCGACTACGCCACCCGCACCAAATCCCGCGTACGCAAATACAGCTTCGTAGTCGAAGCGGAATCAGGGGAAGTGTTGCTCGCGCCCGGCGAACACGATCAATTCCAATGGATCGACGCCGACAGCCTGGACAACCTACCCATGGCGGACGATATGCGCGCCGCCGTATTCGCACTCGTCACCACCCACCCTTCCAGGTGAACGGGGCCGAGATCGAACCCGCAGAGGTACCGACTACACCCGCACCGCCACCGGAACCGCACCGGCTGGAGCGGATCCGGCGTGGCGCGGGCGCGTTGCGCACCGCGCTGCGCGAGAGTCCGGGAGCGCTGCGGCTCGCCGCCGTGCGGTTGTCCGGGCAGTTCGGCGACGGCATGTTCCAGGCCGCGCTGTCCGGGGCGATCCTGTTCAATCCGGAACGCGAGACCGATCCGCTGGCCATCGCGGGCGGGTTCGCGGCGCTGCTGCTGCCGTACTCGATCATCGGGCCGTACGCGGGCGCGCTGCTGGATCGGTGGGATCGGCGCACGGTACTGCTCATCGCGAACATCCTGCGCGGGTTGCTCATCGGCGTGACCGCGGTGAGCCTGCTCGGCGGGGTGCGCGAGACGCCGCTGCTCTTGCTCGCGCTCTCGGTGGTCGGCGTGTCGCGGTTTGTCGGTGCTGGCGTGTCGGCTTCGCTGCCGCGCGTACTCGCACAGCACCGGCTGGTGGCGACCAACTCGATCCTGGCGACCGTGGCCTCCGGCTGCGCGATCCTGGGCGCGGGCGTCGCCTTCGGGCTCATCGCGGCCATCGGCGCGGGTGATCGCGCCTCGGCCACCGCGGTCGCGGTCAGCGCCATCGGATCGATCGTGGGGGCTTGGGCCGCAGCCGGATTCCGCAGACACGCACTGGGGCCGGACCCGGACGAACCACTCGCCGGGTCCGACGCAGCGCGGGAGTCCGGGCACTCCGGCGCGGGCGCACCACCCGCCGAGAGCTCGCTGCGGGCCATTGCCTCCGGGTTGCGGTCCGGGGCGGGGGCGGCATGGCGGTCGCGGGAAGTCACCACGGCGATGATCGGAATCGCGGCGCACCGGGCGGTATTCGGTGCGGACACGCTGCTCATGGTGCTGGTGCTGCGGCGCGGGTCCGGCAGCGGCGGCGGGGGCGGGCATCACATCGCGAAATTCAGCGCCGCCATCTCCGCGACCGGGGCCGGAATGCTGCTGGCCGCCGTCATCGCGCCCATTCTCATTCCGCGGCTGGGGCGTTCACACACCATCGTCACCGGACTGCTCACCGCCATCGTGGTGCAGATCGCACTGGTCACGCCCATCACCATCGCCGACGGGACCGGGGAGCGGCGGGCCGAACTGTGCCTGCTCGCGGCCGCGTTCCTGCTCGGGCTGGCCGGGCAGACCATCAAACTCACCGGTGACGCCGCGATGCAGATCGATATCGACGATCTGCATCGCGGACAGGTATTCGCGCTGCAGGACACCATCTTCAACATCACCTACGTGGGCGCGCTGGCGGGCACCGCACTGTGGATTCCGGCCGACGGGCGCTCACCGATCGTGGTGCTGGCGGCGGCCGGGGTGTACTGCTGTGGAATTGCCGCCATCGCGCTGGTATCGGCTCGATCACAACCGGGCGAAAACCGCCACCCGTGAACGCGCACGACGGCCCCGCCGGTTACGGTGGGGGCCGTTCGATCTCGCGCAACCCGGACGAGGAGACCCGCGCCGCATGGGATTCCGCACGACCGATGCCCTGATCCTGTCAGGCGTACTGACGGTCGGCGCGATCCTGTTGCCCGCCGCACCCGCCGGGGCGCTGCCGCAATGGCAGCCGCCGCCGGTGAACAGTTGCGGGGAAACGGGATTCGATCCGCTCAGACGCCAGACCGCACCCGAACCCGCTCCGCCGCAGCCGGATCCGACTATTCGCATCCAGATACCGGTTCCCGAGATCACCCAGGTGCCGATTCCGGGACCGCCGCCGGACAACACCCGCATCGAACCCCAGGCGCTGCCCGAGGATCCGTGCGCCGCGCCCTGCCCGGACATTCGCGACAATCCCAAGCCGCCGCCGGTCACCACACCGCCGGAAGGCACTCCGGCGGAAAGCGATCCGACCACCGACGCGCCCGCCCCCACCACCACCGCGCCCGGCGGCTCCGGCTCCGGCTCGCTGCCGAAACTGCCGCGCATCGAGATCACGCCCGAGACCGAACCCATCCCCATCCCGGTCCCCGGCGGTGAACCACCCGAACCGCAACCCATGCCCGAACCGGCCGTCCAACCGCCCGCCGCCGCACCCGCCGCGGCACCGGTCGCACTGCCCCGGGTCGACTCGGTGGACCTGGTCAACCAGATCACCGGGCACGGGTCGGTCAACCGCACCGATATCCGCTGGGGCGTCGACGGCACCGACCTCGGCCTGATGTGGGAGAACAAGCCCGGACAGGTCGCCGTCGTCTTCGGCGACACCTTCGGCAAAGGCTGGGAACCCATTGGCGCGGGCACCGGCGACCAGGACTGGCGCAGCAACACCATCGCCTACAGCAGCAATCGAGACCTCTCCGAAGGGCTGGTGCTGGACGACTTCGTCCAGGACACCCGCTGCCACGCCGCCGAAATCCTGGACAGCCGCAAGATCCGGAACTTCGAGATCACCACCATCCCGACCTCCGGATTCGCCATCGGCGACCGGCAGTATCTGAGCTATATGTCGGTCAACCGCTGGAGCCGGATCCCGGGCATGTGGTGGACCAACCAGGGCGGACTCGCCTGGTCCGACGACAATGGTCGCACCTGGACCAAATCCCAATGGGCACGCTGGGACAACCTGTTCGGACTCGGTCGCTTCCAGGTCGCCACCATGGCACCGCAGGGCGAGTACGTCTACATGTTCGGCACACCCAACGGGCGCATGGGCGTCATCGGGCTGGCCCGGGTACCGCGCGCACAGGTGCTGAACAAATCCGCCTACCAGTACTGGATCAACGGCGGCTGGACCGCCGCCGACGGGGCCAACGAATTGCTCGCCACCCCACTGGTTTCCGGCACCGCCAGCGAACTGTCCGTGCGCTACGACCAGGACAGCGGACAGTGGCAGATGGTGTACCTCGATCTGCAACGGCATCAGATCGTGCTGCGCACCGCCGCCGAACCGCAGGGCACCTGGACCGAACCCGTCGCACTGCTGGACACCGACGACTATCCGACCGCGTACGGCGGGTTCATCCATCCGTGGTCGACGGCGAAGGACCTGTACTTCACCATGTCCGCGTGGAACAGCTACAACGTGTATCTCATGCACGCCACGCTGAATCGCGAAGACTGAGCACGGATCCGCCCGCGACCATCGGAAATGCGTGCGGCACAGCCGGAATCACGTCAGGCAGGGCCGGAATCGAATGCGCTGACCCGGCCGCGCCTGCGCGACCAGATCCACCTCGGCATCGGCCACCACACCGATCACCGGATAACCGCCGGTGATCGGATGATCGGCGAGGAACACCACCGGCTGACCGCTCGGCGGGACCTGAATCGAGCCCAGTGCCATTCCCTCCGTGGGCAATTCGCTGGAGACACGGCGTTCCAGAGCGGGACCGCTGCGCCGATCCAGGCGCGCACCGATGCGATCGGTCGCCGACGAGACCGTCCAGTCGCCCGCGAAAAGCGCTGTGACGGACGAGAACCAGTCATCGCGCGGACCCGGAATCACATGAACGGTGAGCAGGCCCGACGCCGGCGGCAAGACCGGAGCCACATCCACGATCGGATACAGCCGCGGCGGTGGGCCGACCGGCAGGACATCGCCCGCCCGCAACGGGTCCGGGCCGAGACCCGACAGTGTGTCGCGACTGCGTGATCCGAGTACCGCGGGCACATCGATGCCACCCCGCACCGCTACGTAACTGCGCAAACCGGTCATTGCGAAACCCAGGCGAAGTCGTTGGCCCGCTTCGATTTCCAGCACACTGGCCGCACCCATCGGGCGGCCGTCCACCGACGCGGGCGCGGCCGCTCCGGTCACGGCAACCGTCAGATGCCGATCGGCCAGCAACTCCAGCCCGCCCAGCAGCACCTCGATACCGGCCGCGCCCTCCGGATTTCCCACCAGGCGATTGGCCAGCCGCAACGAGGCGCGATCCGCCGCCCCCGCGATACCCACACCGGAATCGAACCAGCCGGGACGGCCCAGATCCTGAATCGTGGCCAGCGGGCCCACCCGCTCGACCCGGATCACGCCAGACCCGCTTCCACATCGACGAATTGAACGGCGGCCGCGGCGCGAATCAGGGCGGGCGGATCACGATCCACATCCCACAGCGGTGCGTCGGTACTGCCGATCAACTGCCAGCCACCCGGACTGCGGCGCGGATAGACGGCGGAATAGCCGCCCGCCAGCGCCACCGCGCCCGGCGGGATCGCGGTACGCGACTCCGGGCGGCGCGGCACCGTGAGACGGCCGTCCGCGGATTCCAGATATCCGAAACCGGGCGCGAAACCGACAAAGGCGCAACGCCATACGGTGGACGTGTGCTGCGCGATCACCTCGTCCCGGGTCAGTCCGAGCAGGCGGGCCACCTCGGGTAGGTCCGCGCCGTCATACCGCACCGGGATGCGGATCGGCTCCGGGTCGGCCGCCGAACCCTCCGGGGGCGCATCGGGCAGGGATCGCCCGCCGGGTGTTACCGGAGCACCCGCGCCCACCCGCGCATCCGCTTCCAGTCGAGCGAGCAGTGCGTTCAGGCGCGCGCGGACCGGTTCGGCGGCAAGAGATTCCGACAGGGTGACCAGTACTGTTTCGGCTGCGGGCAGCACATCCACCACCCCCTCGGGCCGGGGCCGCAATGCCACGACCAGATCGGCCACCAGCGCTCGCGCCGCCGGAATCACCAGCAGCGCAGCATCTCCCGCCGTACGTATCTCGCTCCGCATCGGACCCTCGCTCACTACTCGAAGTTGTCCCACCGGCGACCGCCACCGCCGAATGCCGCGGCCCGATCACCACCCCGTGCGCGGACCACGATCATCGGGCCGCCGCGCGGGAATTCATACGCCGCATATGAAATATCGCGCGATTCGGCGCGCAGCGGGCGAAAACGCGCACCGCGGACAGGTCGGCGACGAGAGTCCGCGAGCATCAGGTGAAGGGGCGGACGGGAATTGCCGCATCGGCCAAAGCCGCGCGGATACGGACGGCCATTTCCACCGCGGCGGGGGAATCGCCGTGCACGCAGATGCTCGCCGCTGAGATCGCGACCGTGCCGCCGTCGACGGTGATCGCCTTGCCTTCGCGGGCGATCGAAAGAGCCTGGGCCAGCGCATTATCCGGCGACAAGACCGCGCCCGGGGTACCGCGCGGGGCCAGCAGGCCGTCGGCGGTGTAGGCGCGATCGGCGAAACCCTCACCGAGGAAAGGGATTCCGGCGGCGTTCGCGGCGGTCTCCATCTCCGTCCCCGCCGGGCCGAGCAGTGCGAGGGTGGAATCGAATTCGCGCATGGCCGTGACGATCGCGGACGCGAGCGCCGAGTCGGCGGCGGCCGCGTGATAGAGCGCGCCATGCGGTTTCACATAGCGGACGCGGTCCCCGGCGGCGCGGGCGAACGCATCGAGACTGCCGAGCTGATGCAGGGTTTCGTCGCGGATCTCGGCGGGTGACACCGCCATGGCGCGGCGGCCGAAACCGGCGAGATCGCGGTAGCCGATATGCGCGCCGATGCGTACACCCCGCTCGACAGCCATCGCGCAGGTGCGGCGCATGATCGACGGGTCGCCCGCGTGGTACCCGCAGGCGATGTTCGCGCTGGTGACCACGTCCAGCATGGCGGCGTCATCACCCATGCCGTACGCGCCGAAACCCTCGCCCAGGTCGCTGTTCAGGTCCACGGTCATGCCACCGATTGTGGTCGCGGGCGACGCCATGGACAACATGCCCGCCGGAATGTTCGTGACTCAGGTCATAACCGCGCGCGGTTCACCTGTTGGGCACACCATGTCCGATGTCGGCACCGGCCAGTACGCTCGAAACAATCATGGCCACGTATTTCGATCCCAGGGCCTGGTCACCCCTGCGGGCGGTGGACATGGGGCTCGACCTGGGGAAACGCCTGTTCGACCAGACCTGGGTCGACCAGTGGACCAGCTTCACCACCGCCTGGCTCGATCCCGTCGCCGACCTCGGGGTCGGCACCGTCACCGCGCTCATGCCCGATGTGCTCATGACGCTGCTGTCCGAGGGGATACTCAGCCGATTCGGCGGGCAGGAGGTGAGCGCCACCTTCCTCGGCCACGATGTGCGGGCCAACCTGCACACGCTCAAGGTGCGGCGGCGGGGAGCGCATTTCCAGACCAAAACCGTGCTCACCGAGATGTATTGGGATGAGCATCCGATCGAGGAACTGACGGTCATCGCGCACGGGGTGCGGCTGGTGCCGGGGGTGCCGACCAAGCTGCGGGCCGCGCAACTCGATATCACCGGGGTGATATCGCGTGCGGCGCTGCTGGATTGGGTCAACAGCTGGCAACCGGACTGGGAGCTGGAACCCGCCGCGGACGGGCTCGCGCTGGCACGGCACAAACGAAAACGGATCAGGGCGCTGGTCGATGCCGATATCACCGACAATCTGCTCACCATCACCGTGCACAGTGCGCACTGGCGGAAAGTGCGTGCGCCGAAACGACTTACGACGCTGAAGCCGATTCCGCTGGTGGATCTGCCGAATCAGGCGCGGATCAGTCGCACCGAGCGGCTCGGGGACCACGTGCGGTTCACCGCCGACCTGCCCGGGCTGGCCGGATCCTTCGACCTGGCGCAGATCCGCTCGGCGATCGTCGCCGGAACGACACTGATCGTCTTCTAGCTCTTGGCGGTTTGCCACCATTCGAGGAGGGCGGCTTCGGCTTCCTCGCGGGGGAGGGGGCCGCGGTCGAGGCGGAGTTCTTTGAGGAACTTCCAGGCTTTGCCTACGTCGGGGCCGGGTTTGATGTCGAGGAGTTCCATGATGGCGTTGCCGTCCAGGTCGGGGCGGACGCGGGCCAGGTCCTCCTGTTCGGCGAGTTTCTCGATGCGGACTTCGAGGTCGTCGTAGGTGGAGCGGAGCAGGGCGGCGCGGCGCTTATTGCGGGTGGTGCAGTCGGCGCGGACCAATTTGTGCAGGCGGGGGAGGAGTTCGCCGCCGTCGGTGACGTAGCGGCGGACCGCGGAATCGGTCCACTGGCCCTTGCCGTAGCCGTGGAAGCGCAAGTGCAGGTAGACCAGGCGCGCCACGTCCTCGGTGAACTGTTTGGGGTATTTCAAGGCGCGCATACGCTTTCGCACCATTTTCGCGCCCACCACCTCGTGGTGATGGAAGCTCACACCGCCGCCGGGCTCATTCTTCTTGGTGGGCGGCTTGCCGATGTCATGCAGCAGGGCGGCCCAGCGCAGCACCAGATCCGGATCGCCCTCCTCCTGATCGATGGCCTGGCGCAGCACCGTCAGCGAATGCTCGTAGACGTCCTTGTGCTGGTGATGTTCGTCGATCTCCAGCTTCATGGCCGGAACCTCGGGCAGCACCCGCTCGGCCAGCCCGGTCTCGACCATGATGTCGATGCCCTCGGTGGGATGCTCGCCGCCGATCAGCTTGTCCAGCTCCGCGTGCACCCGCTCCGCGGTGATGCGGTCGATCTCCGGGGCCATCTCCACAATCGCCTCGCGCACCCGCGGCGCGAGCCGGAAACCCAGCTGCGATACGAACCGCGCACCGCGCAGCATCCGCAGCGGATCGTCATTGAACGAATCCCGCGGCAGCGCAGGGGTATCCAGCACGCCCTCGAGCAGGTCCTCCATCCCGTTCAGGGGATCGACGAACTCGAGTTCACCCAGTTCACCGATGCGCACCGCCATGGCGTTCACCCGGAAATCGCGGCGCACCAGATCCGCTTCCAGGGTGTCGCCGAAGGTGACCTCCGGATTGCGCGATACGCGATCGTAGGAATCGGCGCGGAAGGTGGTGATCTCCAACTGCTGCCCGGCCTTGGACGCGCTCACCGTCCCGAAGGCCAGCCCGCCGGTATCCCACAGATGATCGGCCCACCCGCGCATGAGCTCCTGCACCGCCTCGGGCCGCGCGTCGGTGGTGAAATCCAGATCGGTGCCCAACCGGCCCAGCACGGCGTCACGCACCGTGCCGCCCACCAGATACAGCTCATGCCCGTGCTGGGCGAACAATTCCCCGAGCGGGGTCAGGACATCGGACAACCGGCCCACCGTGATCGCCGCCGAGGCCAGCAATCGGGTTCGGCGATCCACGTTTGCTTCCTCGGACTTCTGCGAAACCACGAAATCCGAGCTTAGTGGAGCCCGCAAATCCATTACCACGGACATCCGCCGAGCGCGCGCCGGATCACGGTCACCACGCCGTCGGGACGGCACCGCTGCGGTGCGACTGTCCGAGCATTTGCGCCCTATAGACTGACGCGGTGTCTCCGGCCGATCGCGCGAACAGTCGACGCCGCCAGCCCCGGCGCCGTAGTTCGGCCGGTAATGCGGCGAAACCTCGCATGCGCACGGTGCGGGAGACTTCCGCCGGTGGACTCGTGGTCGACGGCCTCGACGGGCCCCGGGAGAAGCGCTGCGCCGCACTGATCGGGCGCACCGACCGCCGCGGCAGACTGCTCTGGTCGCTACCCAAGGGACATATAGAAGAGGGCGAGACCGCCGAGCAGACCGCCATCCGCGAGGTCGCCGAGGAAACCGGCATCAACGGCAGCGTGGTCGCCGAACTCGGCAGCATCGACTACTGGTTCGTCACCGAGGGCCGGCGGGTACACAAAACCGTGCACCACTATCTGATGCGCTTCCTCGACGGCGAACTCTCCGACGCCGACGTCGAAGTCACCAAGGTGGCCTGGGTTCCCTTGAGCGAGCTCGATTCCCGGCTCGCCTACGCTGACGAACGCAGGCTGGCCGAGGTCGCGAACCGGCTGATCGACCGGATGGAGAACGGCAGACAATGACGCGTGCGGGGTCTGGGCGTCCTGGGCAACACACCGCGGGGGCGCTGCACCGCTGGATCCTGTCGCTCGTCGCGGTGGTGCTGGCTGTGCTCACCGGGGTACCGGTTGTGCTCACCGCGCATCCGGCGGCGGCCGAACCCACCGGCAGCAATACGTCCACGGGGCCGAAATTCCTGAAACTGTCGCTGGATTCGGTGACGCCGACGGCGATCACCGCCACCAGCGACCCGTACTTCGTGGTGTCGGGGACGGTCACCAATATCGGCGACCGCCAGGTCGACGATGTCAGCGTGCGCATCCAGCGCGCCACACCCGTGACCAGCCCCAGCGGGCTGCGCTCCGCGCTGCGCCTGGATCAGGGCAGCTACGACGTCACCGGCGAATTCCAGGATGTCGCAGACCAATTGACGCCCGGCCAGCGAAAGCAGTTCAGCCTCACCGTCGCTCTGCACTCGGCGACCGAACTGCCCAGCGGCATATCCACTCTCGACATCACCGCACCCGGCATCTACCCGCTGCTGCTGAATGTGAACGGGCAACCCGCGTACGGCGGGCAGGCCCGGCTCGACGACGCCCGCTTCCTGCTGCCGGTACTCGGCATCCCCGCCGCGGCCGCCGATCCGAAACATCCCGCGCCACCGGCGGTTCCGGCCGCTCCGGACGGCGGGCCCGTCGCCACCACCATGCTCTGGCCGCTCGCCGACCGGCCGCGGCTGGTCGCCGGTAAGCCCGGCTCCGCCGACGGCGAGGCGCTGCTCACCGATGACGATCTGGCCGCCTCGCTCACCTCCGGCGGACGCCTGGACCAACTGCTGTCAGCGCTGGAGACCACGCTCAAACCCGATACCCCGCGCGATAAGAGCCTGAACACCTCGCTGTGCCTGGCCGTCGACCCGGACCTGCTGATCACCGTCTCCGATATGAAGGACGGCTATCGCGTCCTGGCCAGCCCGTCCGATCCGGACGGCAGCACCCGCGCGGGCACCGGCGATCACGCCGCCAAAGCCTGGCTGGACCGGCTGCGCACCCTGGCACCGAGCATGTGCGTGGTCGCGCTGCCGTTCGCACAGGTCGATCCCGGCGCCCTCGCCGCCACCGGCGACATCACGCTCTCCGATCGGGCGCTCAACGCCCCCGCCGACCTGGTCGACCAGCTGCTCGCGGTGAAATCCGTGCGCGGGGTGGCGCTGCCCGACGCCGGCAGCATCGACACCGAGGGCGCGCAACTGCTCGCCCACCACGGCTACAGCACCGCCCTACTCGCCGACAACGCCGTGACACCCGCCGACGGCCGCTCCAATATCTCCAGCGCCAAAAGCCCGGCCGCCCCGGCGGATTCGGTGAGCCCCGACCTGGTGCGACTGGACGGACTCACACTGCCCGCGCCCGGCGGCGGCGATCCGGCGCCCGGCGCACCCGAATTGCACGCCGCCACCTTCGACATCTGGTCCGCCACCGCCCTGGCCGCGGTCGGCTCGCACCCGCCGACCCCGCCGTACACCCCGGACCGGGTCCGCTACGACGTCACCAACGACTCCCGCGCCGCCCGGCTGCAGGACGCGCTCGGCGCCATCACCTGGACCGCGCTCAACCCGCAACCCGGCCGCCCGCGCTCACTGCTGCTCATGCCGCCGCAGCAGTGGGGACCCAACCGCGATGAGGCCACCGCCCTGCTCGGACAGCTCGACCTGATGTACCGCGACAACCTCGCCGCCCCGCGCGCGCTCACCGATCTGCTTGCGCAACAGGTCGATCCGCAGCCCTACGACCTGGACTATCTGCCCGCCGCGGCCGATGAGGCCGTCCCCGGGCACTTCGCCGAACCGGTCCGGCAGCAGGCGCACAACATCACCGAACTGATGAGCGCGCTGGCCGATGTGCCGCAGCAGGAACTCAGTCCGCGCGGGTTCCTCACTCCGCTGCGCGACGATCTGATCCGGGCGCTCACCATGTCCGATCGGCGCGCCGGCGGCGCACAGGCCGACACCTTCGCGCAACGCCGCATCGACCAGACCACCCGCACCGTCGACGACCTCTTCCGCTCGGTCACCGTGCTGCCGCCCGGCGGCGTCTACACCCTCGCCTCCGAACAGAGCCCGCTGCTGCTGGTCGCCCGCAACGACCTGCCCGTCGCCATCCGCATCAAATTCCGGATCGACGCGCCCGCCGAGACGAACATCACCGATATCGGCGAACAGGTATTACCCGCCAAGGGCACCCGGTCCTTCCAGATCCCGACCGAGGTCTCGGACAGCCGAAACCTGGTGATACCCATCGCACTTACCACACCCGACGGGGTGCCACTCGGCAATGCGGTATCGGTATCCGTGCGATCCAACGCCTACGGTCGTGTGTTGGCGATAATTACCGCTAGTGCCGGTGCGCTGCTGCTCCTGCTGGCCGGACGCCGGCTCTGGCACCGCTTCCGCGGCCAGTCCGATCCGGCCGACGAGGGGCTGGATCCGGAAACCCGACGCCGGGTGAACAGGTTCTCGCGCGCCAAACGCGAGCAACGAAAGGAGGCGTGATGAGCGAGTACGGCGACGATCCCCGCTCCTCCGGCCGTCCCGACGGCAATGCCTCCGGCCGTCCCGACGGTTATGACGCACCGCGTCCCGCGGGCCGACCCGACGGTTACGACGGACCGCGGCCGACGGGACGCCCCGACGGCGGCGCACCCCGCCCGGGCGGGCGACCCGTTCCCCCGGAGGGGGCAGGCGCGCGCCGCGCACCCTCCGCACCCTGGGAACGCGGCATCCCGCCGCAGCGCCCGCAACGACCCGGACCGCCGAATCAAGGCCCGCGCACCGGGAATCCGCCGTCCCAGGGAATTCCGACCGTCATGCCCGGTCGCCCAGCCGGTCAACCGTCCGGTCCGCCCACCGGGCCCGGACCCGGCCCGCGCACCGGCGAATCCGGTCCGATCATGCAGCGGCCGCCCGGTCAGCCCCCGCGCCGCCCGCAACCCGGACCGCAGGCCAACCCGCAGCCACCGCGACCCGCCGGACCACCGCAGGGCCGCGGCGCACACGTCGCACCCGAGGACCGCTACCACTGGGGACACCGCCCCGGCGACCCCACTCAGCCACCCGGGGGCGGGCCGTACAACACGCCGACCGGCGGACAGCGCTACCCGACCCCGCAGTCGAATCCGCTACCGCGGCAATCACAACCGCTGCCGCGCACACCCGGCGGACCCAACACCCGCGAACAACGGGTCGCCGTCGCCGAGAAACCGGAGAGCTCCAACGCTCGCCTGGTCCGCGACTCCGGCTCCATCGCCATCGCCACCCTCGCCAGCCGCATCACCGGCTTCGGCAAACAGCTGCTGCTGCTGACCGTGCTCGGCCCGGCCATCGCCAGCGCCTTCACCGTCGCCAGCACCATCCCGACCATGATCTCCGAGCTGCTGCTCGGCGCGGTGCTCACCGCCATCGTGGTGCCCACCCTGGTGCGCGCGGAGAAAGAGGACCCGGACGGCGGCAGCGCCTTCGTGCGGCGACTGTTCACCGCCGCGCTCACCGTGCTCGGCACCGGCACGCTGATAGTCCTCATCCTCGCGCCGGTGCTGACCACGCACGTCTTCCTCTCCAATGACGGCAAGGTCAGCACCGCGCTCACCACCGCGCTCGCCTTCCTGCTGCTGCCCGCCGTGCTGTTCTACGGCACCTCGGCGCTGCTCATGGCCATCCTCAATACGCACGGGGTGTTCAAACCCGGTGCCTGGGCGCCGGTGCTGAACAACCTCGTGGTGCTCACCGTGCTCATCGCGTACCGGATGACACCGGGCGAGATCAGCCTCGACCCGGTGCGCATGGGCGAGCCGAAACTGCTCATCCTCGGCATCGGCGTCACGCTCGGCGTAGTGGTGCAGATGGTCAGCCTGCTGCCCGCCATCCGGCGCGAGGGCATCGACCTGCGGCCACTGTGGGGCGTGGACGCCCGGCTCAAGCAGTTCGCGGGCATGGGCGCGGCCATCATCCTGTACGTGCTGATCAGCCAGGTCGGCTGGACCTTCGCGACCCGCATCTCCTCGCACTGGGACAAGGCCGGACCGGCCATCTACCAAAACGCCTGGCTGCTACTGCAATTGCCGTACGGCGTGCTCGGCGTGACGCTGCTGACCGCGATCATGCCGCGACTGAGCCGCAATGCCGCCGCCGACGACACACCGGCCGTGGTCGACGATCTCGGCACCGCCACCCGATTGACCATGATCGCGCTGGTCCCGGTCGTCACCTTCATGACCTTCGCCGGACCGCAGATCGGTGAAGCCCTGTTCGGCTACGGGCATTTCGGGCTCGGGCAGGCCGCGCGACTCGGCGAGGCCGTGTCCTGGTCCGCCTTCACGCTGATTCCCTACGCACTGGTGCTGATTCATCTACGGGTGTTCTATGCCCGCGAACAGGCGTGGACGCCGACCTGGATCATCCTCGGCATCACCGGTGTGAAGATCGCGCTCTCGGCGCTGGCCCCCGTGTTCTTCGATGAGCGGCACGTGGTCATCGCGCTCAGCGTCGCCAACGGCCTCGGCTTCGTCACCGGCGCGGTCATCGGCGGATTCCTGCTGCACCGCAGCCTCGGCGATCTGCGCATGACCAATGTCGGGCGTACCGTCACCCGAGTCGTCCTGGCCTCCATGGCCGGTGGCGCGGTCATGCTGATCGCGGACAAGGTCATCGGGCTGCACCGGCTCTCGGACTCGTTCGGCGGACTCGGCTCACTGGTGCGCGTCGGCCTCACCGCGCTCATCATGTTCGGCGTGGCCTTCGGGCTCATGCGCCTGGCGGGCATCCCGGAGATCGTCGCCATCACCGTGGCCATCTCCCGGCGACTCGGCTTCACCGCGCCCGCACCGGATCTCGAACTCGACGGCGGACTGGTCGGCGATCTCGGCGAAACCACACTGCTGCCCAAGCCGGATCTGCGCGCCGCGCCGTACTACTACCGGTTCGATCCCTATCTCGACGCGCAGACCATGGTGCTGCCCGTCATCCGACCCGATGCGGTTGACATCACCGGCAAGGGTGAGTTCCCGTACCCTGTTCGGCAGGCAAGCGCAAGCTCCGGACACGCCCTCCCCGACCTCGGTGGCAGGGCGGATCCGGGTGCTCGCGCCGCTTCGGACGACGGTGTCCGCAGGACACCTGGTCCGGCCCAACAGCATCGGTCTCCGACATACCAGGGCGAAGGAGGAACGAGGGTGAGCGACGACGCGGCGAGCGGCGTCCCGGCCGCCGAATCCGCAGCGGCCGCGGGCGGTGGGCTCTCCACGGATGCGCCCCCGACTCCGGATCGTGCGGATGAAAAGCGGGGCGGCACGGCCGATTCCACGCACCGGAACACCGGGCGGGACGACCGGGCGGATCCGGACGACCTAGAGGAGGCCCAGGCGGGCCCCGAAACCGGTGTCTACGAGGCGATTTCGCCGCAGATGCCACCCATGCGGGTGGAGGCCACCAAGCGCATCCAGCGCGGGCCCAAACTGCTGCCGGGCGCCTCGGTCGCGGGCGGCCGATACCGGCTGCTCGCCGGGCACGGCGGCGCGCGCGGGCTCAAGTTCTGGCAGGCGCTGGACGTGAAACTCGACCGCGAGGTCGCGCTCACCTTCGTCGACGCCGACCAGCAGGCCGCCGAGAACTCCGGGCACGACGGACCGCAGGCCATCCTGTCCCGCACGCTGCGCCTCGGGCGGATCAATTCGCCCGGCCTGGCGCGCGTGCTCGACGTGGTGCGCGGTTCCTCCGGCGGCATCGTGGTCGCCGAATGGACGCCCGGCCGCTCCCTCAAGGAGATGGCCGACACCGTCCCGTCGCCGATAGGAGCCGCACGCGCCATCCGGGCGCTCGCGGCGGCCGCCGAACTCGCGCACCGCGGCGGCGGTTCGCTCTCCATCGACCATCCGGACCGGGTGCGCATCAGCGCCTCCGGTGACGCCGTGCTCGCCTTCCCCGGCACCCTCGGCGATTCGGACGCGCAATCGGACGTGCGCGGACTCGGGGCCATGCTGTACGCGCTCATCACCGCGCACTGGCCGATCCGCGTCGGCGGGGTCACCGGCACCGCCGCCACCATCGGCGGACTGCCCCTGGCCGATTTCGGCCCGGACGGAACTCCGGTGGAGCCCAGGACGATTCGGCCCGAGGTGCCCTTCGAGATCTCCGCGGTCGCGGTGCGCTCGCTGGAATCCAACAAGGGCGTGCGCACCGCCGCCACCGTCCAGCACGTGCTGGAACAGGCGTCCGTGGTGGATCAGAAGACCGATCTCATCCCGGTGCTGCGCCTGGGCCAGCGGCCGCCGTCCGCACCGGACGAAACCCTCGCCGATCCGGAACTGCTCGCCGCCGAGAAGGAACGCTCGCAGCGGATGATGTGGATCCTGGTCGGGCTCGGCGTACTTGCCGCACTGGTGGTCGGCGTCATCATCTGGTGGCTGCTGAGCGTATTCGCGCCCGGCAGTTCGGAAGCGCCGCTCAACGAACAGCGCAATATCGGGCTCACCACCTCCAGCCTGGCCCCGCCCGCACCGGGCTCGCCGCAGACCACCGCGGGTGCGGCGGCGGGCGTTCCGGTGCCGGTCACCGGGGCCATGGTGTTCTCGCCCGAGGGCACGCCCGACGGGGTCGGCAGCATCGGCGCGGTGCTGGACAACAATCCGAGCACGCTGTGGCGGACCGACGCGTACTTCCAGCAGTTCCCCGCCCTCAAGAAGGGGGTGGGGGTGCTGGCGACGCTGGGCAGCCCCAGCAAGCTCACCAAGGTGATCATCGATTCGCCGACCCCGGGCACCCAGGTGGAGATCCGCACCTCGCCGACCGCCTCGCCGACGCTGGACCAGACCCAGCTGATCGGGGCGGCGACGCTCGGCAACGGCACCACCGAGATCGCGGTGCAGGCCGATCAGCCCGCCCGCTACGTGCTGGTGTGGATCACCGCGCTGGCGCAGAACGGTGGTCAGTACCAGACCTCCATCGGGGAGATCCGCTTCGAGGCCGCTCCATAATTTCGTGATTTTCGGGTCGTTCCGGTTATCGAAGACGCTGTCCGGTTCGCCCGAAAACGCCCGCTAGCTGCGCTTTTATCGCGCATTCCATTGCTGCCGAATCGTTATCTTCGATATGATCTTGCGTACTCTCTGCTGGTTTCAGGAGTCGCATTGTCGTCAGCTCACGATTTCGGAGTAGCGACCGAGTCACGAACTCGGGCCACAGCGACGGCTGTCCGCACCCGCCACCGGGTCTGCGAGGCCACCGATCGCGATCTGCTCGCCGCCCACGCCCTCGGCGAGCCACACGCCTTCACCGAGCTATTCCGCCGCCACCGCGACCATCTCTGGCAGATCGCCGTGCGCACCTCCTACACCCACGAGGACGCCGCCGACTCACTCCAGGACGCGCTGCTGTCCGTTCATCGCTGCGCGGGCGGCTTCCGCGGCGAGTCCGAGGTGCGTAGTTGGCTGCACCGCATCGTGGTGAACGCGTGCCTGGATCGCATCCGTCGCAACAAACTCCGGCGCACGGTACCTTTGTCCGACGAGTCCGTACTCGAACCCCTTTGTCCCCGCGACGATTTCGCGAGCCTGGAAGCAGCGCTCGTGGTCGATGCCGCGTTGTTCACGCTACCCGCCGAACAGCGCACCGCCCTGGTCGCCGTGGAGCTCGAAGGCTATTCGATCGCGGAAGCCGCTGTGCTGCTCGGTGTTCCGGCCGGAACCATCAAAAGCCGGTGCGCCCGCGGGCGGCGGCGACTCGAACAACATCTGCACTCGATGAACACCTGATTCCGCCGCGCGCGGAGCAGGATATCCGGGGAACCGGACGCGACTCCGGTGCGTCGAAAACTAAGACAGGTCTGCGATTTCCCACACGGGTCCGATCTGGAGGGGCAATGAACGAGGACGACGCAGTACTCGCAGGATCAATGGCACCGGGAACGGCGACCGCCGGAACCATCCCGCGCCCGCCCTGGTCCGACGAACTGCTCGCCGATCTGCACGCCGGGAACGTCCCGGCGGATCTGTCCGCACAACTGTGGACGGAAGTGCGCCGCGATCCCGCGGCCATGCGCTATCTGCGCTCACTCGACCAGGTGAACCTGCGCCTGCGCGATCTGGGCCGCAACGACCACCTCATCCACCCCATGCCGGACGAGATCACCACCCGGCTCGAGCGCATGATCGGTGACCTCGCCGCCACCGACATCACCGATCCGGGGCAGATCGCCACCGTGCACCGGTTACCCGTGCCCCGCCAATCCACCCATCCCACACCACCTTCCACCGCACCCATGCCGATGCTGAACGGATCCGCGGTATTCGACACCGGTCAGCTCGACCCGCGCGAACTCGGCGACCTCACCCCCGAGGAACTCGACGCCGACGAGTACGAATCGGACACCGATTCGGTGCGGCCCGATGAACGCTTCACCCGCCGCCAGCGCTGGCTCAGCGCCGCCGCGGCCGCGGCGGCCGTGCTCGCGGGCGGGGTGGTGGCCTTCGACGCCATGCACAACCGCAGCGCCGCGCCCGCCGCAGCCCAGCCCGCCGACAATCAGCTGCCCGCCGACTTCCCGCCATCCATGGCGCTGGCCGCGATGGGCCGCCACGACATCAGCGGCCCGCTCGCCCACGGCAGCGCGCTATCGGACTGTCTGACGGCCGCACAGCTGGACAATCGGGTGCTCGGCAGCCGCAGCGTCTCCTACGGCGGCCAGCAGGCCGTGCTGGTGCTGCTCGCCGGTCCGCGCGCCCCGCAGATCACCGCGGTGGTGCTGGGCAACGGCTGCACCGCCGCCAATCCACAATTGCTCACCAGCGTCGATATCGGCTGAGCCCGCGCCGGCGCTGAATCGGCATCGGACAAGCACGCTCGATACCGCGCGACGGTAATCGGCTGAGCCCCAACGGCACTGGTCAGCGGGATATGTAGTCCGCACGCCCGGGCGGTTTCGCCCGGAGTGTGGCGGCTCACGCGCGCGCCCGGCCCACGCGGGTTCGGGAACAACAGCGTTTACCCTGTTGTTGACCGACCTGCCTGTTTCACATCTGCCTTCGGAGGCCCTCTTGACTACCGCTGTTCGCGACCTGATCATCGTCGGTTCCGGACCGGCCGGATACACGGCTGCCGTGTACGCCGCGCGAGCGGAGTTGCAGCCGTTGCTGTTCGAAGGCACCCAATTCGGCGGTGCGCTCATGACCACCACCGAGGTGGAGAACTTCCCCGGCTTCCGCGGCGGCATCATGGGCCCGGATCTCATGGAGGAGATGCGCGAGCAGGCCAAGCGCTTCGGCGCGGACATCCGCACCGAGGACGTGGACGCCCTCGACCTCTCCGGCAAGATCAAGAAGGTCACCGTCGGCGGTGAGACCTTCGAGGCCTACGCCGTGATCCTGGCCATGGGCTCGGCCGCGCGCTACCTGAACATCCCGGGTGAGCAGGATCTCCTCGGCCGCGGCGTCAGCGCCTGCGCCACCTGCGACGGCTTCTTCTTCAAGGGCCAGGACATCGTGGTGGTCGGCGGCGGCGACTCCGCCATGGAAGAGGCCACCTTCCTCACCAAGTTCGCCTCCAGCGTCACCATCATCCACCGCCGCGAGGAGTTCCGCGCCTCCCGCATCATGCTCGAGCGCGCCAAGGCCAATGACAAGATCCGCTTCCTGCTGAACTCCGAAGTCACTGCGGTGCACGGGGATTCGGCCGTCACCAGCCTCACGATCCGGGACACCCGCACCGGCGAGACCAGCGAACTGCCCGCCACCGGCCTGTTCGTGGCCATCGGCCACGACCCGCGCAGCGAACTGGTCACCGGCCAGGTCGAACTGGACGGCGAGGGCTACGTGAAGGTGCAGGGGCAGTCCACCTACACCTCGGCCGAGGGCGTCTTCGCCGCGGGCGATCTGGTCGACCACACCTACCGCCAGGCCATCACCGCCGCCGGAACCGGCTGCCGCGCGGCCATCGACGCCGAGCGCTGGCTCGCCGAGCAGGGCGACATCTCTACCAATACTCTCGATCACGCCGGCCAGCCGGTAGAAGTGAACAACTAAGGAGCGACCATGTCCGACGCCAAGACCTCCGCCACCATCACGGTCAGCGATAAGACGTTCGCGCAGGACGTGCTGGCCAGCGAGAAGCCGGTACTGGTCGACTTCTGGGCGGCCTGGTGCGGTCCGTGCAAGATGGTCGCGCCCGTGCTGGAGGAGATCGCCGCCACCCACGCCGACGCCCTGACCATCGCAAAGGTCGACGCCGACGCCAATCCGGAGGCCTCGAAGGACTACGGCATTCTGTCGTTGCCTACCATGGTGCTGTTCCAAGGGGGCAAGGAGATCAAGCGGATCGTCGGCGCAAAGGGCAAAGCGGCCCTCTTGCGCGAACTCGAGGGTGTTATCTAACGACGCGCCGTACGATGCCTGCACTCGACAGTTGCCGAAATCTGGTCCGGGTCTGAGACAATCGACCGACGCTCCGGTCGTGCACAGGTGTGTAAACCTGTGCACGAGTGGGTACCCGGGTTGGCGGAAGGAAAGGGCTCTTACGCATGCACCGACTTCGTCACGGCGATACTGGACCAGCCGTAGCTGAGGTTCGGAGCACCCTCGCAAGTCTCGGATTCCTGAACTCACACCCCATTGCCGACACCAACGGCAATGGCAACGGCGAGTACTGGAAGAACATCGAAGCCACCTTCGACCACGACCTCGACTCCGCGGTGCGCGCCTTCCAGCAGCATCGCGGTCTGCTCGTCGACGGCGTGGTGGGCCCGGCCACCTACCGGGCCCTCAAGGAAGCCTCCTACCGCCTCGGCGCACGCACCCTGATCTATCAGCTGTCCGCACCGCTGTACGGCGACGACGTCGCCACACTGCAACGGCGGCTACAGGATCTGGGGTTCTACGTGGGCCGGGTGGACGGCTACTTCGGGCCGCACACACATGAGGGGCTCACCTCCTTCCAGCGCGAGATCGGTCTCGCGGGGGACGGCATCTGCGGGCCGGACACGCTGCGCTCGCTGGAACTGCTGGGCGCGCGCGTCACCGGCGGCAATCCGCATCGCATCGCCGAGGAAGAAGTCGTACACCGCGCCGGTCCGCAGCTGACCGGTAAGCGCATCGTCATCGATCCGGGCATGGGCGGACCCGACAAGGGCTCCTCGGTGCCCAGCGAATTCGGTGACGTCTACGAATCGGAGATCCTCTGGGATCTGGCCAGCCGCCTCGAAGGACGCATGGCCGCAACGGGTATGGAGACCTTCCTGTCCCGGCCCTGGGGCGCGAACCCCACCGACGCCGAACGCGCCGAGACCTCCAACACCTTCGACGCCGATCTGATGATCTCGCTGCGCTGCGCGGGCAATCCGAGCACCTCCGCCAGCGGTGTCGCCAGCTTCCACTTCGGCAATTCGCACGGCTCCACCTCGATGATCGGGCAGGTGCTGGCCGGATTCATCCAGCGTGAAATCGTCGCGCGCACTTCACTTCAGGACTGCCGCACGCACGCCCGCACCTGGGATCTGCTGCGGCTCACCAAGATGCCGACCGTCCAGGTCGACATCGGTTATCTGACAAGCGATTACGACTCGAGCGTGCTCACCAATCCGCGCATGCGCGATGTGATCGCCGAGGCGATCCTGATTTCGGTGAAGCGGCTGTACCTGCTCGGCCAGGACGATCAGCCGACCGGGACGTACACCTTCGCCGAACTGCTCGCGGAAGAACTCGCCGCGGCCGATCGCATCTGAGCTCACCGGAATCACCGGCACAACGAGAAACCCCGCCGCGCCGATCTCCTCGGCACAGCGGGGTTTGTTCGTTTCGGCCGCTGTCAGAGGGTGACGAGCCGGTTCGGCATCGTCATCGCCGCCGCCGCGAGCAGCTGATCCAGCGCGCGCTCGACGTCTTCCTTCCACAGGTGGTCGCTATCGAGTTCCAGCCGCAGCCGCGGAAAACGATGATGCGCGGCAACCACTTTGAAACCGACCTCCTCCAAGAAGTCGGCATCGATCATGCAGGTGTCCGGTGCGCACCCCGCCGACGGCGGCGGAGTCTTGGACGCACGCGGGGGAGTGGGTGCGATGCGCTCCAGCAGCGTCATGGAACCGAACCGGTCCGCCATCGCGGTAGCCGGTGGATCCCAGCGCATTCCGAACGCCTCGATGGCGCGCACACCACGACGCACCAGATCGGCTACCACGGCCGAAATGAGCTGCTGGGCGACATCGGTGTCCTGATACGGACTTTCGGCCCGCAGCGTGGTCAGCAGGACGGCATCCGGGCTCACGGGGGAGGTGGGGAAGAGCCCGGCGCGCGGCACCCGGCTCGGCGGTGAGTACAGCGCCACCCCGGCCGACTGTCCGTCGACCAGAGCGACCTGCCCACACGACCCCCACTCCAGGAGTACGGTCGAGAGCCAGGCCTCCTTTTCGAAGACCGGGTCACTGAATTCGCGGGAGTCCGCTGCCACTGCCGGATCCATCTCCCAGAACACGCACCGCCGTGCGTGCGAGGGGAGTTTGTCGAGTCCGCCGAGGGTCAATGCGGTAACGCTGGTCGACACCGCTCTGCTCAGCCTCCAGCTGTCCGATTCATCCACACTCACGCCGCATCGATATCTACTCGCCAGCAAGAATAAGCGATCAAAGCAACACGCCTCTCGGGGCCTGGGATCGTGTACGTCACAGTGACGTTTCAGCCTCGACCCCAGAGTAGGGCCGATTTCAAAGCTTGGATTGCTCCATCAGGCTGACAATTCGCTCGAGATCGTCAATGGAACCGAACTCGACGGTGATCTTGCCTTTGCGCTTACCGAGCGCCACCGTGACGCGAGTGTCGAAGGACTCCGACAGTCGCTCGGCGACATCCTGCAAACCCGGCATCTGAATCGGCTTACGCTTCGGCGCCGGGGGAGTGACCGCGCTATCGGGATTCCGATTCGCCAACTTGACGGCTTCCTCGGTCGAGCGAACCGACATGCCCTCCGCGACGATCCGCTTCGCGAGCTCCTCCTGCGCCTCGGCTCCCGCCTCCAGCGCGAGCACCGCGCGGGCATGCCCGGCGGAAAGCACGCCGGCCGCTACCCGGCGCTGCACCGGAATCGGAAGTTTCAGCAGGCGAATCATATTCGTCACGACCGGTCGGGAACGGCCGATTCGCGAAGCCAATTCCTCATGGGTGACACCGAATTCCTCGAGCAGCTGTTCGTAGGCCGCCGCCTCTTCGAGCGGATTCAACTGCACGCGATGGATATTCTCCAGCAGCGCGTCCCGCAGCAGCGCGTCATCCGCGGTCTCCCGGACGATCGCCGGGATGGCCTCGAGTTCCGCCTTCTGGCTCGCCCGCCAGCGCCGCTCACCCATGATGAGCTGATACTGCGGCTCCGGCACGGTCGCGATCTGACGCACCACGATCGGCTGCATGAGACCGAACTCTTTGATCGAGTGCACGAGTTCGGCGAGCGCCTCGTCATCGAAAACCTGACGCGGCTGCTTCGGATTGGGCACGATCTGCTCGGGCGGAATCTCCCGATAGACCGCGCCCGCGTCCACCTCGTCGACCGCTGCCGCCGGCTCCTCCGGATCCGGAACCCGATGCAGGAAGGCCGAAGCCGGCTGCGGGCCGATCGGATCCAACCCGATGACGACATTGGCTGCGGCGCTGCCGAGGCCCCCCGGCGTGACCGCGGGTCCGGTAGGGATCAGCGCGGCGAGACCACGTCCCAGTCCACCCTTCTTCGCCTGACTCATCGGTCTAGGACCCCTTTCGTTGTTCACCATGCACCGCGGCCGCGATTGTCATTACACACTGGATCCGGCGTCGGTGGTCGGCACCGGCTCCGGGCGCGCCGCCTTGGCTGCCATCTCACGTCCCGCATCCAAATAGCTCATGGCGCCACGTGAACCCGGATCGTAATCGAGCACGGTCATGCCGTAGCCCGGCGCCTCGGAAACCTTCACGCTGCGGGGGATGACCGAGCGCAGCACCGCGTCACCGAAGTGCGCGCGCACCTCCTCGGCCACCTGGTCGGCCAGCTTGGTGCGGCCGTCGTACATGGTGAGAACAACGGTGGAGACATGTAATTCGGGGTTCAGATGCGCCTGCACCAGACCGATATTGCGGAGCAACTGACCCACGCCCTCCAGTGCGTAGTACTCACACTGGATCGGAATCAGCACCTCCTTGGCCGCCACGAGCGCGTTCACCGTGAGCAGGCCGAGCGAGGGCGGGCAGTCGATCATGACGTAGTCGATGTCGTATCCGGCGAGGTTCGCCTCCTGGATGGCGGCCTTCAACCGGCCCTCGCGGGCGACCATGGAGACGAGTTCGATTTCAGCACCGGCGAGATCGATGGTGGCCGGAATGCACAGCAGGCGTTCATTGTGCGGACTCTGCTGGATGGCGTCGCGGACGGTGCACTCGCCGATGAGCAGTTCGTAGCTGGACGGAATGCCGGAGTGATGCGGGATGCCGAGCGCGGTGCTGGCATTGCCCTGCGGATCGAGATCGACCACGAGCACGCGCATCCCCTGCACCGCCAGCGCCGCCGCCAGATTCACGGCGGTGGTCGTCTTACCCACGCCGCCTTTCTGATTCGCGATGGTGATGACGCGCTGTTCGCGCGGGCGCGGAATCGCGGTATTGCCGGGATGCAGAACCTGGCTGGCGCGCTGTGCTTCCGCCGCGATCGGGGTATCGGTGGGGGAGATATTTCCGAACGGGGTGCGGCTGAACTCCTCTACATCGAAAGCTCCGGTATCGAGCATGCCGGGCACCCGGGACGTTGTTTCCCGTGAAACATTCGCCGGACCGTTGGACATACAGGCTCCTAACCCCGAGAACTCAAAGACACGTGGCCGAGTGGATGCGCGTAGGGAAGGCCGCCGGGCACCGCCACTGTGGGGCACTCACGCTCGACGTTCATAGCTTGCCAGTACCGGACACAATACGGAAGTTGAACAGCAATCCCGCACCCGCGACACGCATAATCGATCACCCCGAAGGGAATTCGCGCGATGTTTCACGGGAAACCATGCCGGACAAAGACTCTGCGGCGAGGGTCGGCCGGACTTGCGGCCGGGATCGGCCGCCAACCAAAACGGGAACGGGCGCGACGGCGGGCCGGCCGTCGCGCCCGTTCCCGGGACGCGGTGGGGGAGTAGCTACTTGGCGGAGAGCGAGCTCAGCAATCCGGCGAGCGGGTTGCTCCCGGAGGAGCCGGTGCCCCCACCCGGGGTAGTCGGCTGAGTCGTCACTGTGACGGTGGTCGACTTACTGCTGATGATCTCCTGGGTCGCCTTCAGCTCATGCGAACCGGTGGTGCTGGGCGTCCACTGGATGGTCGCCTTGCTATTGCTCACGTTCGCCTTGCCGATCTCGGTGCCGTTATCGGTGAAGGTCACCTGGAACAGCATCGAGGTGAAGGTGACGTCCGCGGTGATGGTGTAGGTCTTGCCGACATACAGGGTGGTGTCCGAAACGCTGATGCCGTTGACGAGAGCGTTGGCCTGGGGCGCGGTCACCAGCGCGGTCGTGGCCAGTGCGCCCAGCAGTGCGACGCCGAAACCGGCACGCCGTGTGGTCTTCATGAAAACTCCTGTGCTCCGATCCCACCTCGGTGTGGGTGACCCGGACAGTACCGAGCTGGGGCGCGGCGCACAGGGGTTTTGAAAGAATAGTGTTTCAACTATTTCTTCGGGCGGGCTTTACGACGATCGGCCCGGGGGAGCTTCTCCGCACTGATCACCATGGTCGGCGTTTCCAGCACTCCCACACCGCATTCCAGCACCTCGGTCTTGCCCGCACCGGCCTTGGCGAGATCATCGCGATCGCGCTCCAATTCCTCGACCGCGCTGATTCCCTTGAGCGCCAGCATGCGTCCGTGATCGCGCACCAGCGGCATGGACCAACCCGCCAGCTTCGCCAGGGGAGCGACCGCACGGGAGGTCACGATATCCGCGCCGCCCGCCTCCTTCTTCACGCCCGGCTGCTCCGCGCGCCCGCGCACCACGGTGACCCCGAGCCCGGCGGCCTCGATGAACTCCGCCAGGAAAACGGTCCGGCGCAGCAGCGGCTCCACCAAGGTGATTCGGAGATCCGGGCGCGCGATGGCGAGCGGGATACCGGGCAGGCCCGCGCCGGAACCGATGTCGACGACGGTCGCGCCCTCGGGGATGAGCTCGCCGATCACCGCGCAATTGAGGATATGCCGATCCCATAGCCGGGGCACCTCGCGAGGTCCGATCAACCCGCGCTCGACTCCCGCACTCGCGAGCACGGTGTAGTACCGGCGCGCGATCTCCAATCGATCGCCGAAAATCACCGCGGCTGCGGCGGGCGGCTCGACAGCGAGATCGGTCGACTCGGTGCCAGGTTCCACGTGAAACATCCTTCCGACTAAACCAACTCTCGGGACTCTCAGGGGCTTCGCCCCCGAACCCCAGGGACAACGCGGGGGACTCGCGCTCAACCCCCGAGCAGTCGCGGGGTTGCACAATTCGAACTCGGGACAAGCGTAGGGCCCCCGGTCTGTTCGACGCGGGGGCCCCGGCTTCGGTGCGGTGTGCGTGTCACGCGGGGAGGACGACGACCCGTCGGCTCGGCTCCACGCCTTCGCTCTCGCTGACGACACCGTCGACGGCGGCGACCGCGTCGTGCACGATCTTGCGCTCGAACGGAGTCATCGGGGTGAGCGCCTCGCGCTCACCGGACTCCAGTACGCGCTTGGCGGCCTCGGTGCCGAGCGCGCTCAGCTCGCTGCGACGACCCGCGCGCCAGCCCGCGACATCGAGCATGAGGCGACTGCGCACGCCGGTCGCCTGCTGCACGGCGAGGCGGGTCAGCTCCTGGAGGGCGTCCAGCACCTCACCGCGGCGGCCGACCAGCTTCGCCAGATCCTTACCGCCGTCGATGCTCACCACGGCCCGATCGCCTTCGACATCGAGATCGATGTCACCGTCGAAGTCGAGCACATCCAGTAGCTGTTCGAGGTAGTCACCGGCGATCTCGCCCTCTTCGATGAGCGCTTCCTCGGCATCCACCACGGGCTCGGCCGCCACCGCGGTCTCGGTATCCGGTGCCGCCGCCGTCGCAGCCGTCACTGTGGGGTCCCCTCCGTCGGTTTCAACAGCAGTCATGGTTGTTTCCTTCATCTGGAGTTGTAGAGAAGATCAGCGACGGCGCTTCTGGTTGGCACGCCCGCGATTGCCGGACCGCTTCTTCTGCTGGTTCGACTGTTGATTCGGCTTGGCGGAACCGTTCTGGCCGGCCTGCGGCGCATCGGTCTTGGCCATATCGACGCCATTGGTATCGGCCTGCGCGGGTGCGTCGACGACCGGCTTCTTACGGGTGTCGACCGGCTTCGCGCCCGGCTTCGGAGCGTTCTGGGCGCGACGCTCGATGGCCGCGTCCTTCTTCTCCTGCTCTTCCTTCTCCATACGGCCGAAGACGAGATGCTGCTGCGCGTAGGTCCAGATGTTGTTGGACACCCAGTAGATGAGGATGGCGATCGGCAGGAACGGACCACCGACGAGCACGCCCAGCGGGAACACGTACAGCGCCAGCTTGTTCATCATGGCGGCCTGCGGGTTGGCGGCGGCCGCCTCGCTCTGCCGCTCCACCGAGGCGCGCGCGTTGAAGTGCGTCGCCAGGCCCGCGATGATCATCAGCGGCACCGAGACCGCGATGATGGCGACCTTGCTCGGCATACCGCCGTACTCCGCGAAGGATTCCAGCACCGCGTTCTTCTCGGTGATGAAGCCCGACAGGGGAGCGCCGAAAAGCCGTGCGGTCAGGAAGGACTGGACGTCGCCCGCGCTGAAGAAGTAGTTCGCGGTATGCGCGTTGTCATACGGCGTCATGCCCAACTGGCCGATACCGGTGCCGGTCCGGTTGAACGAGCGCAGCACATGGAACAGACCCAGGAACACCGGAACCTGCAGTAGCACGGGCAGACAGCCCATGAGCGGATTGAAGCCGTGTTCCTTCTGCAGCTTCTGCATCTCGACCGTCATCTGCTGACGATCGTTCTTGTACTTCTTCTGCAGTTCCTTGATCTGCGGCTGCAGTTCCTGCATCTGCTTGGTGGTGCGGACCTGCTTCACGAACGGCTTGTACAGCACCAACCGCAATGTGAACACGAGGAACACCACGGCCAGCGCCCAGGCGAAACCGCTGTCATCGCCCAGCGCCCACCCGAAGACGCGGTGCCAGAACCAGAGGATTCCCGACACCGGGTAATAGATGAAATCGAGCACGGCGTTATGTACTCCCGTCGTTCGTCTCGCCGGTCACCGCGGACGGTGACCCTTGTTTGGCTGCTGCCGCGTGCCGGTGACGTGAACGTTCCGGTACGGGGTCCCACCCACCAGGGTGCCAGGGTGCGCATTTCACGATTCGCACGGCTGCCAGTCCGAGTCCGACGAACAGACCGCGGGTGCGCAGCGCGGTCACCGCGTACTCACTACAGGTGGGAGTGAAGCGGCATACCGGCATGCGGGTGGGGGAGACATAGGTCCGATACAGCTCGATGAGGAATATCAGAGCTTTGGCCGGGAGACGGGCAGCGGCGCGCAGGACGTTCATGAGTCGCTGCCAGCTGTTCCCGATTCGCCACCGGCCGGACCGGATTCGCTGAGGGTGCCGAGTTTGCGCAGGCCGCTCCGGATCTGACGTTCGAGATCGACGGAAGCGGCGTTCGCCGCGCCCGGCAGGGCGCGCAGAACGATATCGGCGCCCGCGGGTAGATCCACCGCGACGCTCGCACAGATATGACGCAGGCGGCGGGCCACCCGGTGGCGTACCACCGCCGGACCCACCGCCTTGCTGACGATCAAGCCGAAACGCGGACCGCCCACCCGAATGGATGGTTCCGGTCCGCTCGACAGATCGTCGTGTAGCAGTACGTGCACAACGAGATCCCGTCTCCCGATCCGCCGGCCCTGGCGCACCGTCCGGGAAAAATCGGTACGACGGTGCAGCCGATACGGCTCAGGCAGCACTGATCTCGAATCAGGCCGTCAGAGACTTACGGCCCTTGCCACGGCGCGCCGAAACGATGGCGCGGCCCGCACGGGTACGCATCCGGAGACGGAAGCCGTGGACGCGCGCCCGACGACGGTTGTTCGGCTGGAACGTCCGCTTGCCCTTGGCCACGGTCAACACTCCTCATAGGTGGCGGGCGTCGGTTGACGCCCGAAGCTTTATCGGTGAAACGGTCTGCGATCCGGCGAATCTGAGATCCACGGACGCAAATACCCTTATCGGCACGGGCAGCAGACAGCCGCCACCGCACCATAGGGTGACTGTAGAAGGGTACTTATCTGCTGGACGAGGGTCAAACTCGGGGTAAGAGCGCACTTTCCGGGGCTGAAAAGCCGGTTCGACCGAATGGCCCCGCTTCATGTACCGTCCTTCGAGGCGTTGGAGCGACCTAGCGTGTAGTTGCCAGCTGATTGCTGAAGAACCGCAGGTCTGCGCCCGAATAGGGGGATTCGACGGGATGCGACACGCATCCCCAGGTTGTCCACATCTGTGGATAATTGTGTGGAAACACCCTTGGAGTGGCATATTCGTGGGGCTGACGGTGCTCGCCGACACCCGGTTACCTGGGGGAATCGAGCAGTCGCCGCCCGTCTGCTCCAATCGACCTTGCTCCGGGGAGGACTCCGTTCGTGAACGACGAGCAGAATGTGCTGACAGCTGTCTGGCCCGAGGTGATCGCGGAACTCGCGAGCGGCTCCGCGGACGGAGAGATCCAGCCGGTCAGCAAGGCGCACAAAGCCTGGCTCGGCATCATCGAACCGATCACCTTCGCGCAGGGATTCGCCCTGCTCTCGGTGCCCGGAACCATGGCGCAAGAGGTGGTGGAACGCGATCTCCGCGAGCCGATCCTGCGCTCGCTGGCACGGCGCGGACTTCAGGTCGAGGGCCTCGGCGTGCGGATAAGGGCACAGCAGAACTCCCCGGTCGACCGCTCGCCCAACGCACCCCGGCATGCCCGCATGACCTCCCGGCCGGAACGCCCGCGTGAGCCCGATCACGCCCCGATGAGCTACCAGCCGGCACCCCCGGCACCGGCTCCGGTGGAACGTCAGCAGCCGCACTACCAGGCACAGCCGGACTATCCACAGCCCCGCTACGCCCCGGCACCGGACTACCCCGCGGAGTACGGCGAGCGCGAATCTTATCCACCGGTGGAATTCGGTCAGCCACAGATGGCCGAAGAATTGCCGGTACCCGTTCCGGAACCGCAGCAACCGCCGCGACGCCGGGAAAACCATCGCGCGCCGAACCTGCCGCCCGGCCAGGAGTCGCTGTTCTCGCCCGAGGCCGATCCGGAACCGGCGCATATGGCGGCGCAACCCGCCCATATGCCCGCACCGCCACCCCCGCCCATGCCGTCGCAGCCCGCGCGCCGACCGGTGGACGAGGATCACGAGGACGACGAACCGGTCGTGAACGCGCGCAATTCGTGGCCGACCTATTTCAACAAGTCGCCCGAGCGCGAGACGCCGCAGCCGTCCTCGGCCAACAGCCTGAACGCCAAGTACACCTTCGAGACCTTCGTCATCGGCGCGTCCAACCGCTTCGCGCACGCCGCGGCGGTGGCCATCGCGGAGGCGCCCGCGCGCGCCTACAATCCGCTATTCGTTTGGGGCGCTTCGGGTTTGGGAAAAACCCACCTGCTGCACGCGGCCGGGCACTACGCCCAGCGGCTGTTCCCGGGCATGCGGGTGAAGTACGTGTCCACCGAGGAATTCACCAACGACTTCATCAACTCGCTGCGCGACGACCGCAAGGTCGCGTTCAAGCGCCGCTACCGCGAGACCGACATCCTGCTGGTGGACGACATCCAGTTCATCGAGGGCAAGGAAGGCATCCAGGAGGAGTTCTTCCACACCTTCAACACCCTGCACAACGCGAACAAGCAGATCGTGGTGTCCTCGGACCGGCCGCCCAAGCAGCTGGCCACCCTGGAGGAGCGGCTGCGCACCCGCTTCGAATGGGGCCTCATCACCGATGTGCAGCCGCCCGAGCTGGAGACGCGCATCGCGATCCTGCGCAAGAAGGCGCGGATGGATCGCCTGGATGTGCCGCATGACGTGCTGGAACTCATCGCCAGCCGGGTGGAGCGCAATATCCGCGAGCTGGAGGGCGCGCTCATCCGGGTGACCGCGTTCGCCTCGCTGAACGGGCAGCCGCTGGATCTGTCGCTGGCCGAGGTGGTGCTGCGCGATCTCATGCCCGACGCCACCACCATGGAGATCACGGCGTCCACGATCATGGCCGTGACCGCGGAGTACTTCAACACGACGCTCGAGGAGCTGACCGGTCCCGGTAAGGCCCGCCCGCTGGCGCAGGCCCGGCAGATCGCCATGTACCTGTGCCGTGAACTGACGGACCTATCGCTGCCCAAGATCGGCCAGGCGTTCGGCCGCGACCACACCACGGTCATGTACGCCGACAAGAAGGTGCGCAAGGAGATGACCGAGCGGCGCCGGGTGTACGACCAGGTTCAAGAACTCACAGCCCGGATTAAACAGCGTTCCCGCTGATCCACAGCTAACAGGCCCCCACGTCGTCTGACGTGGGGGTCTTGTGTTTTCGGGGGTGTGGATTCCTCGAGGAATCCTCGAGGAAACCGTGTGGAATCCTCGAGTTGTGCACCGGTTTACCCACAGGGCTCTACTAACAGGGGTGCACAACCGGTAGTGCACAGTTCCCACAGGTTGCTTCATCCTCGAGGTCTGACCTGGGCGGATGCGAGTTATGCCCTGTGGATTCCTCGAGGAGTCCCATGGGAGTCCTCGAGGAAACTCGTAGTTGTCCACCGATTCGCCCCCATGTGCGCAGGTAGGCCGGAAACCGTGGAGCAACTCGAGGATGGCTCGAGGATGGATGTGGAAACTGGCTGTGACTCCACAGCCATCGGCCGTTCATCCTCGAGACACCCTCGAGACATCCACACGCCGCCTCACCCTCGGACCTGCGGAAAGGGGGGAAGTCCACAGATTCCACAGTGCCTACTACTACTTCATTTCTCTCTAATTAGAATTCTCTTCTAAAACAGGTGTGTGGAAACTCGGCTTGGGAGCGAACGGTTCGCCGGGAGCGGTTCCCGGCTCGTGCACAAGGACGCCTGGAGAAGAACGGACACCCCGGACTCAGTTGGACCCTCCGCCCCGGCGCGCGCAGATCGCGGGTACGGTTTGATGTCGGCCCCCTGTGCGAGACTGCATGGGTTCCAGGGGGAAGCAGCCCCTGACGAATTCACTGATCACTACTGATCGAGACTGGGAGAGGAACAGACCGGGCGATGGAGCTTGCAAGCATGAAGTTTCGGGTCGCTCGCGAGGACTTCGCCGAATCCGTAGCCTGGGTGGCCCGCAGCCTGCCGTCGCGGCCTCCGGTGCCTGTGCTCGGCGGTGTGCTCCTCGTGGCCGATGAAGATGGTCTTACGGTGTCCGGCTTCGACTACGAGGTCTCCGCGCAGATGCGCGTGGCCGCCGAGGTCGCCGGACCGGGGCAGGTACTGGTCTCGGGCCGCCTGCTGGCCGACATCACCAAATCACTGCCCAACAAGCCGGTGGACGTATCGGTGGACGGCACCCGCGTGCTGATCGCCTGCGGCAGCGCCAAGTTCTCGCTGCCCACCATGCCGGTCGAGGATTATCCCCAGCTTCCCGAACTTCCTCCCCAGACCGGTGATCTCGCGGTGGATCTGTTCGCCGAGGCGGTCGGCCAGGTCGCCGTCGCCGCCGGCCGCGATGACACCCTCCCCATGCTCACCGGCATCCGGGTCGAGATCGAGGGCCCGAAGGTCGTACTGGCCGCCACCGACCGTTTCCGCCTCGCCGTGCGCGAGCTGGAGTGGAATCCGGGTCGCGCCGATGTGGAGACCGCGGTGCTGGTCCCGGCTCGCACGCTGTCCGAGGCCGGTAAGACGCTCGGCTCCTCGGATCAGCCGGTGCAGCTGGCGTTCGGTACCGGCAGCGATGGCCTGCTCGGCATCGTCAACGGCGGTCGCCGCACCACCACGCGCCTGCTCGACGCCGAATTCCCCAAGTTCCGCCAGTTGCTCCCCAAGGAGCACACCTCGGTGGCCACGCTCTCGGTGAGCGCACTGGTCGAGGCCATCAAGCGCGTGGCCCTGGTGGCCGAGCGCGGCGCTCAGGTGCGGATGGAGTTCTCCGAGGAGGGCCTGCTGCTGTCGGCCGGTGGGGATGACGCCGGTCGCGCCGAGGAGTGGCTGGAGGCCGACTTCCGCGGTGAGGGGCTCACCATCGCCTTCAATCCGGGCTACCTGGTCGACGGACTCGGTGCGCTGCGCACCGATAAGGTGACCTTCGGATTCACCACCCCCAGCCGTCCGGCCGTCTTCGTGCCCGCACCGGAAGAGGATCCGGCACAGCTGGATTCGGGTGCGTTCGCGGCGCTGGCCAGCAGCTACATCTACCTGCTGATGCCGGTGCGACTGCCGGGCTGATCGGCGATCGGTCGGCCGAACACTGTGCACAGTGTGGGTAAACCTGTGAAAAACTCGGTGCGCGTTGGGGTTTCACCCCGCGCCGCCGGGTTTTTTCGCTGCACGGGGTGGATATCCCCAGTTCCATCAACATTTCCCCAGGTCGAAGGGCAGGGTGGCTAGCCGGATGTATGTGCGCACCCTGTCGCTGCGTGATTTCCGGTCCTGGGAAGCCGCCGAACTCGAATTGCCGCCGGGCCGAACGGTTTTCCTGGGCTCCAACGGCAATGGCAAGACGAATCTGATCGAGGCGGTCGGGTATCTGTCCACACTCGGCTCACATCGGGTGTCCGCCGATGCCCCGCTGATCCGCATGGGCGCGCAGAAGGCCCGCATCGGGGCGACCGTGGTGAACACCGGTCGTGAGTTGCGGGTGGATATGGAGCTCAATCAGGGCGTCGCCAATCGCGCGCAGATCAATCGCTCACCGGTGCGGCGGCCGCGCGAGATCCTGGGGATTCTCCAGACGGTGCTGTTCGCGCCGGAGGATCTGTCGCTGGTGCGCGGTGATCCGGGCGAGCGCAGGCGCTTCCTGGACGAGCTCGCCACCGCGCGGCTGCCGCGCCTGGCGGGTGTGCGCGCGGATTACGACAAGGTGCTGCGCCAGCGCTCGGCGCTGTTGAAAACCGCTGGGCGACTTGCCCGTTCCGGTGGGCGCGGCGCGGAACTGAGCACCCTGGACGTGTGGGACGGACATCTCGCGGCGCACGGTGCGGTGCTGCTGGCGCAGCGGCTGCGACTGGTGCACGAACTTTATCCACATCTCGCACAGGCCTACGGATCGATCGCGCCGGAATCGCGGCCCGCGTCCATCGCGTACCGAAGTGGTTATCTGCCACCGGAATTGCTCGATCCGGCGCGTACTCCACAGCTCGACGACGACGCCGATCTCGAGGCGATCCTGTTGCGCGAGTTGGCCGATGCCCGGCAGAAGGAACTGGAGCGCGGGGTCTGTCTGGTCGGCCCGCATCGCGACGATCTGGATTTGATGCTGGGTTCCGCGCCCGCTAAGGGCTTCGCCAGTCACGGTGAATCCTGGTCGTTCGCACTGGCTTTGCGGCTCGGCGCGTTCGAATTGCTGCGTACGGCGGGCACCGATCCGGTGCTGATCCTCGATGATGTGTTCGCCGAATTGGATCGCCGCCGCCGTACCGCGCTGGCCGCCGTCGCCGCCGAGGCGGAACAGGTGTTCATCACCGCCGCGGTGGTCGAGGATGTGCCGCCTGAACTCGAGGCCACCCCGATGCGGGTGGAGACCACGGGCGAGGCGGACAGCCGCACTTCGCGAATCGCGGTGTAGCCCACCCGTCGGCGCGGATGCCCGGCCGAAACGTGCCGGGATGGCGAACGGGTCCAGCCGGGGTGACAGCCGGATCGCGGCGGGATGACGGCGAGGTCGCCGGTGGGTGTACGCCCGGTGACCTGCGCGGAGTTATCCCCAATTCCCCAGGTTTCTCCCCAGGTGCGGGATTGTTACCCGGCCGCCGTGCCGGTGGCGCGAGTGCGACATCACCCCTGGCTACGGCGTGCCTGTCGGCGGTATGCGGCAGAATCGCCGGGAACCGGCAGATCTTGGAACCGAGATCTCGAACCGATCGCGACCGAAGGGACCTGTGCATGGCCGAGCAGCCGGAAGCCTTCGATCCCGCGCGGTCCGCGGCGGCGGGGGAGTCCGCCACCGGGCCCGATGGTGAGTTGCGGGGTGTGGATCTCGCCCGCCGGGCGCTGGAAGAGGCCAGGGCCGCGGCTCGCGCCGCCGGTAAATCGGTGGGTCAGGGCCGGGCGTCGCCGCCGCGCAAGGGTGGGATTCGCGCATTGCGCGGTAAGCGGCGCGGTTGGTCCGGGTCCGGGCCCGATGATCGCGATCCGCAGTTGCTCGGCGCGCTGACCGGTCAGCTGGCCAAGGGGCGCGGCTGGTCGGGCAAGGTGGCCGAGGGCATGGTGTTCGGCCAGTGGGCCAAGGTGGTGGGGGAGGACATCGCCGCGCACGCGCAGCCGGTTTCGCTGGAGAACAATGTGCTGAGCATTCAGGCGGAGTCGACCGCGTGGGCGACGCAGCTGCGCATGTTCCAGTCGCAGATCCTCGCGAAGATCGCGGCGGCGGTGGGTCACGGGGTGGTCAAACAGTTGCGCATCAATGGCCCGACGGCCCCGAGTTGGCGTAAGGGCGAGCGGCATATCAAGGGTCGCGGCCCGCGCGACACGTACGGATAGACACGCGGAATCGCTTGCGCGGCTGACTCCTTCGCTGGTCAAACGATCGTTTCACGTGGAACGTGCACGGAAATTGTCGGTGCCGCGCACTAGGCTGGGAGTGTCCGGATCTCGATCGCGGCGAACCCTGTCGCTAACTCCCCCGGCGGCTCGCTGTCATCGCCCGCTGAAGGTCCCGGAACCCCTCTCACCCATGACCGGACATATTGATGGTCGATTTCACGCACGTATGAGGCACTCAGGGGTGTCATAGGTGCATTCTGTGTCGGTCGTACCAGTAGGATGGGGGAGTAACTAGCGGCGATACCTCCCGGCGCGTTCGGCGACAGCTTGCGCGTGGATCCGTAACCCTCGAGCAGACCTGCTCCGGGGCTCCACGTGTGCTCACCGTCCGGCGCCCGGAGGATCAGCAAGTAAGGAGAGCTACCGACCAGTGGCTGCCATGGACTCCAACGCAGACGGCTCGACCAAGCCCAAGTCAGGCAACCCGGGCTACGGTGCCGACTCCATCACTGTTCTCGAGGGCCTCGAAGCGGTCCGCAAACGCCCCGGTATGTACATCGGCTCCACCGGCGAGCGCGGCCTGCACCACCTCATCTGGGAGGTTGTGGACAACTCCGTCGATGAGGCGATGGCCGGTTATGCCTCCCGCGTCGATGTGACCATCCTGGCCGACGGTGGCGTCGAGGTCGTCGACGACGGCCGCGGTATCCCGGTCGCCATGCACGCGCAGGGTGTGCCCACCATCGAGGTGGTCATGACCCAGCTGCACGCGGGCGGCAAGTTCGACTCCGACGCGTACGCCGTTTCCGGTGGTCTGCACGGTGTCGGCATCTCGGTGGTGAACGCGCTGTCCACCCGCCTCGAGGCGGAGGTCGACACCGACGGATTCCACTGGACCCAGGAGTACAAGGATTCCAAGCCGGGCAAGCTGTTCCAGGGCGATGCCACCAAGCGCACCGGTACCACCATCCGGTTCTGGGCCGATCCGAATATCTTCGAGACCACGGTCTACAACTTCGAGACGGTCGCGCGCCGCCTGCAGGAGATGGCGTTCCTGAACAAGGGACTCACCATCACGCTGACCGATCAGCGGGTGTCCGACAGCGATGTCACCGACGAGGTGGTCGGCGATACCGCCGAGGCGCCCAAGCATCTGGACGAGAACGCCCCGGCCGCGACGCCGAAGGTGAAGACCCGCACCTACCACTACCCGGGTGGGCTCGAGGACTTCGTCAAGCACATCAACCGGACCAAGTCGCCGATCCACAATTCGGTGGTGGGCTTCACCGGTAAGGGCACCGGGCATGAGCTCGAGGTCGCCATGCAGTGGAATTCGGGTTACTCCGAATCCGTGCACACCTTCGCCAACACCATCAACACCCATGAGGGCGGCACCCACGAAGAGGGTTTCCGCGCCGCGCTCACCACGGTGGTGAACAAGTACGCGAAGGATAAGAAGCTCCTCAAGGAGAAGGACGGCAACCTCACCGGTGACGACATCCGTGAGGGCCTGGCCGCGATCGTCTCGGTGAAGATCTCGGACCCGCAGTTCGAGGGCCAGACCAAGACCAAGCTCGGCAATACCGAGGTCAAGTCGTTCGTGCAGCGCACCTGCAATGAGCATCTGGCGCACTGGTTCGAGGCGAATCCGGCCGATGCGAAGACCATTGTCACCAAGGCGGTGTCGTCGGCGCAGGCGCGGGTGGCCGCGCGTAAGGCGCGAGAGTTGGTGCGCCGCAAGTCCGCCACCGACCTGGGTGGTCTGCCGGGCAAGCTGGCCGACTGCCGCTCCAAGGATCCGGTGAAGTCCGAGATCTACATCGTGGAGGGCGACTCCGCCGGTGGTTCGGCCAAGTCCGGTCGTGACTCGATGTACCAGGCGATCCTGCCGCTGCGCGGCAAGATCATCAATGTCGAGAAGTCGCGTATCGACAAGGTGCTCAAGAACAACGAGGTCCAGGCGATCATCACCGCCTTCGGCACCGGTATCCACGACGAGTTCGATATCGCCAAGCTGCGCTATCACAAGATCGTGCTGATGGCCGACGCCGACGTGGACGGCCAGCACATTTCGACGCTGCTGCTCACGCTGCTGTTCCGCTTCATGCGGCCGCTGGTCGAGCAGGGGCACGTGTACCTCGCGCAGCCGCCGCTGTACAAGCTCAAGTGGCAGCGCACCGAGCCGGAGTTCGCCTACTCCGATCGTGAGCGCGACGGGCTGCTGGAGGCCGGTCTGGCCTCGGGCAAGAAGATCAACAAGGACGACGGCATCCAGCGCTACAAGGGTCTCGGCGAGATGAACCCGAAGGAGCTGTGGGAAACCACCATGGATCCGAGCGTGCGCGTCCTGCGTCTGGTGACGCTGGACGACGCGGCGGCCGCGGACGAGCTGTTCTCGATCCTCATGGGTGAGGACGTCGAGGCTCGGCGCAGCTTCATCACTCGCAATGCCAAGGACGTTCGGTTCCTCGACGTCTAGCGAAGTAGGACCCGGGAGTTCATTCCCCCGGGTCCCCCTTGCGTCCGGAACCCCTCGAAAAGACTTCCTACGGAGACCAATTCATGACTGAGACTTCGCTTCCGCCTTCGGGCGGCGACCGCATCGAACCGGTCGACATCCAGCAGGAGATGCAGAACTCCTACATCGACTACGCCATGAGCGTCATCGTCGGGCGCGCGCTGCCCGAGGTGCGCGACGGTATGAAGCCGGTGCATCGCCGGATTCTGTACGCGATGTACGACAACGGCTACCGCCCGGATCGCAGCTATGTGAAGTCCGCGCGCCCGGTCGCCGACACCATGGGTAACTACCACCCGCACGGTGACACGGCGATCTACGACACCCTCGTGCGTATGGCCCAGCCGTGGTCGCTGCGCTATCCGCTGGTCGACGGCCAGGGCAACTTCGGTTCGCGCGGTAATGACGGCGCGGCCGCCATGCGCTACACCGAGTGCCGTCTGACCCCGCTGGCCATGGAGATGCTGCGCGAAATCGACCATGAGACGGTCGATTTCACCCCGAACTACGACGGTAAGACGCAGGAGCCGATGGTGCTCCCGGCGCGGGTGCCGGCGCTGTTGATGAACGGCTCCAATGGCATCGCCGTCGGTATGGCCACCAATATCCCGCCGCACAATCTGACCGAGCTGGCGCAGGCCATCTTCTGGGCGCTGGACAATCACCTGGCGGATGAGGAGACCACCCTCGAGGCGTGCATCGAGCGGGTCAAGGGTCCGGATTTCCCGACCTCGGGCCTGATCGTGGGCACCCAGGGCATCAATGACGCGTACCGCACCGGTCGCGGTTCGATCCGCATGCGCGGTGTGGTCGAGATCGAGGAGGACGCCCGCGGGCGCACCACGATCGTCATCACCGAACTGCCGTACCAGGTCAATACCGACAATTTCATCAACGCGATCGCCGAGCAGGTCAAGGACGGCAAGATCGCGGGTGTCTCGGATATCCACGACGAGTCCTCGGACCGCGTCGGCATGCGCATCGTGGTCACCGTCAAGCGTGACGCGATCGCGAAGGTGGTGCTGAACAACCTCTACAAGCACACCCAGCTGCAGACCTCGTTCGGCGCGAACATGCTGTCGATCGTGGACGGGGTGCCGCGCACGCTGCGCCTGGATCAGATGATCCGGCTGTATGTGAACCACCAGTTGGACGTCATCGTCCGGCGCACCAAGTACCTGTTGCGCAAGGCCGAGGAGCGGGCCCACATCCTGCGCGGCCTGGTCAAGGCGCTCGATCAGCTCGACGCCGTGATCGCGTTGATCCGCCGGTCGGCCGATACCGATACCGCGCGCACCGGCCTGATGCAGTTGCTGGAGATCGACGAGATCCAGGCGACCGCCATCCTCGATATGCAGCTGCGCCGCCTGTCGGCCCTGGAGCGCCAGAAGCTGATCGACGAATTGGCGAAGATCGAGCTCGAGATCGCCGATCTGAAGGACATTCTGGAGAAGCCGGAGCGTCAGCGCGCCATCGTGCGCGATGAGCTGGCCGAGATCGTCGACAAGTACGGCGATGATCGCCGCACCCGGATCATCGCCGCGGACGGCGATGTCACCGATGAGGATCTGATCGCCCGCGAGGACGTGGTGGTCACCATCACCGAGACCGGGTACGCCAAGCGCACCAAGACCGATCTCTACCGTTCGCAGAAGCGCGGCGGCAAGGGCGTGCAGGGCGCGGGTCTCAAGCAGGACGATCTGGTCCGGCACTTCTTCATCACCTCCACGCACGACTGGCTGCTGTTCTTCACCAACAAGGGCCGCGTCTACCGCACCAAGGCGTACGAGCTGCCCGAGGCGAGCCGGACCGCGCGCGGTCAGCATGTGGCGAACCTGCTGGCGTTCCAGCCGGACGAGAAGATCGCCCAGGTCATTCAGCTGACCACCTATGAGGACGCCCCGTACCTGGTGCTGGCGACCCGCAACGGCCTGGTCAAGAAGTCCCGCCTGACCGATTTCGACTCCAACCGCACCGGCGGCATCGTGGCGGTCAATCTGCGCGATGGGGACGAATTGGTCGGTGCGGCACTGTGTTCGGGTGAGGACGATCTGCTGCTTGTCTCCGCGCACGGCCAGTCCATCCGGTTCTCCGCCAATGACGAGGTGCTGCGCCCGATGGGCCGCGCCACCTCCGGTGTGCAGGGCATGCGCTTCAACCAGTCCGATGAACTGTTGTCGCTCAACGTGGTTCGCGACGACGATCAGACGTACCTGCTCGTCGCGACCGCGGGCGGGTATTCCAAGCGGACGGCGCTCGGTGAGTACACCGCGCAGGGTCGCGGTGGAAAGGGCGTATTGACCATTCAATACGACGAAAAACGTGGCAGTCTGGTCGGAGCGCTTATCGTCAATGACGATGATGAGCTGTACGCCATCACATCGGGCGGCGGCGTTATCCGGACCGCGGCGAATCAGGTTCGCAAGGCCGGACGCCAGACCAAGGGTGTGCGATTGATGAACCTCGGTGAGGGCGATACCTTGCTTGCGATCGCGCGTAACGCGGACGAGCCCGACCAGGTTGCCGAAGATGACACCAGCGGTTCGGCGTAGCAGTAGTTTCACCCCAGCAGCGGCGGCACAACGGATCGAAGGATTCACCATTGACCAATCAGCCGAATGACCAGCGCGGTCATGCCAATGGCGTGACCGAGAGAATCGCCCCGTCTCCGATTCCGCCGCGGCCGATTCCACGGCCGGGTTCGGGGAACGAGGGAGGTACGCCGCAGGTGTCCAATGAAATCCCCGACAACTCAGGTGATTTCGCCTCGGATGTCACGGGCCGAATCAGCGATCCGACGGAGGTGACCGCCCCCGAAGCCGTGGACGGTCAGTCCGCCGGCAACCCCTACCAGGACGGCGGGTGGTCGCAGCTGCCGCAGCGGGAACCGCAGTCCAACCTGTACCGCCCGGGGCAGGCCCCCACCACCGGTCGTCCCGGCGGCGTGGGCCTGAACGCGGGTGTCTCCAACGCGCGCACCACCGCCGATCTGGCGGCCAAGGCGGCGCGCAAGGAGGCCGCCATGGTGAAGTCCGTCGGTATCGACGGGCCCACCCGCAGCATCGCCCGTCCGGAACTGGTGAAGGATCTGCCGGATCTGTCGGAGATGCGGCATCCGCTGCCGCCGCCGGAGCCGATTCCGCCGTCCGGTCCGGTATCGCCGTCCGCCCCCGCGGCGGTGGCCGCCGCCGCTGCCACCGGTGAGCCGCTGCGCGCGACCGTGCAGGTGCGCCATATCGATCCGTGGTCGACGCTGAAGGTGTCGCTGGTCATCAGCGTCGCATTGTTCTTCGTGTGGATGCTGGCGGTCGGCCTGCTGTACCTGGTGCTCGAGGGCATGGGTGTGTGGGAGCGGCTGAATTCCACGTTCACCGATATGGTTTCGGACTCCTCGGCGTCCGGGCTGATCGACGCGGGCACGGTGTTCGGCTACGCGGGTGTCATCGGCATGATCAATGTGGTGTTGCTGACAGCGCTTTCGACGGTCGGCGTGTTCGTCTACAACCAGTGCACGGATCTGGTCGGCGGCATCCAGGTGACCCTGGCGGACCCCGACTAGAAGCAGTCTCGCATCGGCCGGTCGCACCCGTCAGAACAGGGCTGTGACCGGCCGTTTTGCTTATCCGCACAACCTTCGGGTAATCTTCAGCCTCGGTTCGAGTGACACACTCGGAACCGGATGAGGGCCTATAGCTCAGGCGGTTAGAGCGCTTCGCTGATAACGAAGAGGTCGGAGGTTCAAGTCCTCCTAGGCCCACTCTCGAACATCACAGTAGGGTGGGATTCATGAAATTTCTCCTCACGATCGGCGTCATCGCCGCGGTGATCTTCGGAATCAGCAAGTTGCGCCAGCGCAATGACGCGGATCTCTGGCACGAGGTCACCACGCGCTGATCCCGGCTCGGGGCCTTAGCTCAATTGGCAGAGCACTGCCTTTGCAAGGCAGGGGTTAGGGGTTCGATTCCCCTAGGCTCCACTTCTTCTCGTTCCGTGTTGTGACACACAACATCGGCGCGAAGCTCATTGCGTTCGCCCCGTAAGGTGGCGGCATGGCGTCCCCGAATCTGTCCAAGCTGGTCCAATCGGTGGTGGAGCCGTACCTGCTGAACGGGCCGCGCAAATACAACCGTCGTGAGGTCGCCGAGCGCACCGGGGTGCCCTCGTCGCTGACCCGCCGGTTGTGGGTGTCGCTCGGATTTCCCGCCGATCCCAATGACGACGCCGTCGAATACACCGATGCCGATATCGAGGCGGCGCAGGCGTTCAGTCGCCTGAATGTGCTGGCGTCAGCGGACATTCACCGTCAGACCACCGCGGCGCGCACGCTGGGCCGGTCCATGGCGCGGCTGGCCGAATGGCAGGTGGATCTGGTCACCGAGGAGATTCTGGCGCGCATCGCGGCGCGGGCCGCCGCGGAGCCCGAGGCCGATCGCACCGAGCTGGCGCGTGAGGTCACCGCGGAGGTGGTCGAGGAGTTCGAAGCGTTGCAGCGCTACGCATTCCGGCGTCATCTGGACGCGGCGCTGGCCCGCTCACTGGACAATGGCGCGGTCGCGGGGGACACGCTGCGGGTGTTGGCGGTCGGCTTCGCCGATATGGTCGGCTACACCCGCCTGACCCGCCATCTGGAGCCCGATGAGCTCTCCGCGCTACTGGAGGCGTTCGAAACCGCCACCAGCAATGCCATCACCGCGCACGGCGGCTGGGTGATCAAGAACGTCGGTGACGAAGTCATGTTCGCCGCCAATACCGCCGAACAGGGCGCGCGCATCGCCCTGGCCATCCAGGAGGCCGCCACGGCCTCGCACGGCGTCACCCAGGAGCTGCGGGTGGGTCTGGCCTACGGCGAGGTCCTGCAGCGCTTCGGCGACCTCTACGGCTCCGTGGTGAACGTGGCCGCACGCCTTACGGGTGTGGCGCGTCCCGGCACCGTGCTCATCGATGAGGGCGCGTCCTTTGCCATCGGCGGCGATCCGCAATTCGATCTGCGCAATCTGCGCACCGTCCGCGTGCGCGGTATCAACCGTCTGCACGGGCATGTCCTGCGCCGCAATGAAATTCGACCGTTGGTGTGATCGGGATTCGTCCGTTGGTGTAATCGCTGATCAGACCGGCCCCGGACATGGGGGCGGGCCTCGGCGAAGGGGGGGAGTTAGCCGAGGCCCGCGTAGGTCGGCCCGGGGGGGAGGGGCCGACGCGATCGATCCTACGCGACACCGGCGGATTGTGTGGAAATCGGGGGCGCGTTCCGGAGATTTTTTTCGAGGAATAAGTGTCATACCCCTGTGCGAACATACGTTCGTGCCCGGGAAAGCGGTGTCGGCCTGTCGGATTCGAGTAGCGCGCTACTCGCGATCCGGGCTCGCTCGCGGGGCGATCATCGAGGTGGCCGCATCCCGCACCGGCAACCCCGAGCACCGCCGGACCCCCAGCGGGATGCGGCCCTCGTCTTGTTCACTCGCGGTGGTTCGCGAGGAAAAAGTCATGGCATCCGGTCTGCGTCCCAGGCATACTCAGTCCCAAATGTCCGGTCTTGTTCAGCAGCATATTTGCAGTTCAGAGCCCCTGCGGCTGCCACATCGCGAGACATCAGGAGAATCATGCCCGACGCAATAGTCGCCGAGGGTCTGGTCAAGAAGTACGGCAAACTGGTCGCTCTTGACGGACTCGATTTATCGGTGCCCGAGGGCACCGTCACCGCCCTGCTCGGCCCGAACGGCGCGGGCAAGACCACCACCGTGCGTGTGTTCACCACGCTGCTCATCCCGGATTCCGGCCGCGCCACCGTCGCCGGGGTGGATGTGCTCAAGGATCCGCAGCTGTTGCGCTCCCGCATCGGCGCGTCCGGGCAGTACGCCGCGGTTGACGAATATCTCACCGGTTTCGAGAATCTCGAGATGGTGGGGCGGCTGTATCACATGGGGACGCAACGCAGTAAGGATCGCGCCCGCGAACTACTGGAGCGTTTCCGGCTCGCCGACGCGGCCGATCGTCCGGTCAAGGGGTACTCCGGCGGTATGCGCCGCCGGCTCGACCTGGCGGGCGCGCTGGTCGCCAATCCGCCCGTGCTGTTCCTGGACGAACCGACCACCGGTCTGGATCCCCGTGCGCGCCAGGATCTCTGGGATGTCATCGAGGAGTTGGTGGCGGGCGGCACGACGCTGCTGTTGACCACCCAGTACATGGAGGAGGCCGATCGGCTGGCCGATTCCATCGCCGTCATCGATCACGGCAAGGTGATCGCCGAGGGCACCGCCGATCAGCTCAAGGCCATGGTGGGCGGCGATCGCATCGAACTGGTCGTGGACCATGTGGACAGTCTCCCGATCGCGCAGCGCGCGCTGGAAGGCTTGGCGCAGGGCGAGATTCGGCTCGAACCGAGTCTGCGGCGCATCATCGTGCCGGTGAACGACGGTTCGCAGGCGCTGGTCGATGCCATCGGCCAACTCGCGAAACATGAAGTGACCATTCATGATGTCGGCCTGCGGCGGCCTTCGCTCGATGACGTATTCCTATCGCTCACCGGTCATGAAGCAGACGAATTGGTCAACGGCGGCAAGACCGCCGCGGATTCCGCAGGAGGCAATCGATGACCGCCGCCGTGCTCACCGCCGAAAAGCCTTCGCTCGCAGAACGTTTGAGCATGGTCTTCACCGACAGCGTGACCATCACCAAACGCAATGTCATCAAGATTCGGCGCGTGCCCGATGTGCTGATCTTCTCGACGCTGTCGCCGATCATGTTCGTGCTCCTGTTCGCGTACGTCTTCGGATCGGCGATTCAGTTGCAGGGCACCTCATATCGCGAATTCCTCATCGCGGGCATCTTCGCGCAGACCGTGGTGTTCGGTGCCACGTTCACCGGTCTGAGCCTGGCCGAGGATATGCAGAAGGGCATTATCGACCGCTTCCGGTCGCTACCCATGGCGCCGTCGGCGGTGCTCATCGGGCGCACGCTCGCCGATGTGTGCATCAATGTGGTGAGCCTGGTGGTCATGTCGCTGACGGGTCTGGCGGTGGGCTGGCGGATTCGCGGATCGTTCCTGGACGCGGTGTTCGCCTACGTGCTGCTGTTGCTGTTCGCCTACGCCATCTCGTGGATCATGGCGGTGGTCGGCCTGCTGGTGCGCGCGCCGGAGGTCTACAACAACGCCAGCTTCATGGTGATCTTCCCGCTCACCTTCATCGCCAACACCTTCGTGCCGACCGCGACGCTGCCCACCGTGCTACGGGTGATCGCGGAATGGAATCCGGTGTCGGCGGTGACGCAGGCCAGCCGCAATCTGTTCGGCAATACCAGCCCGATGGGGCCGAGCGCCGATGTCTGGCCGATGCGGCATCCGGAGATCACCACGCTCATGTGGGTGGTGGTGATCCTGGTGATCTTCGTGCCGCTGGCACTGAAGCAGTACAAGCGGTCGGTGAGCCGCTAGCCCGAAAAGTGTGAATTACCCACTCAGCGCGCGGATTCCGCGATCTGAGTGGGGGAGGAGCCGTTGCGCGAATACCCCAGGCGCGGCGGCTCCGCCGCGGGGGCCGGCGGCTGCGGACGGCGACTCGCGAAGATCGCGGCGACACCACCCGCGATCGCGAAGACAGCCGCAACGATGATCCGATTCCGAAAACGCCCCAGGCCCATTCGACCACTTTGGCACAGCGAAAGACTTCGCGCACCCAAGGGTGCACAGGAGGGGAGCGAAGGGGCGAATCGGGTTACTCGACGGTCACGCTCTTGGCGAGGTTGCGGGGCTTGTCCACATCCCGGTTCAGGGCGATGGCCATGTGATAGGCCAGCAGTTGCAGCGGGATGGTCAGGATGATCGGGTCGAGTTCGGTCGCCACCGCGGGGACGCGGATCACGGCGTCGGCCAGGCCGTCCGGCAGATCGGTATTGGTGATGGCGATGACCGGGCCGCCGCGCGCCTTGATCTGCTCGATGGTGGTGATGTTCTTGGCGAGCAATTCGTCACCCGGAATCAACACCACGCTCGGCATTTCCGGGTCGATCAGCGCCAGCGGTCCGTGCTTGAGTTCGGAGCCCTGATACGCCTCGGCGTGAATGTAGGAGATCTCCTTGAGCTTCTGCGCGCCCTCGCGGGCCACCGGCCAGCCGCGCACCCGTCCGACGAAGAACATGCTGCGCGCCTTGGCGAACCGAGCGGCGACCTCGGCGATCTCCCGATCCTGTTCCAGCACCGCCTCGATGGCGTCGGGTAGCGCGCGCAGCCCGGTGACGATGCGCTCGCCGCCCGCGGCGGACAGATCGCGGACCCGGCCCAGCAGCAGCGCCAGCATGGCGAAGGACACGGTCATATTGGTGAGCGCCTTGGTGGAGGCCACCGACACCTCGGGACCGGCGTGCAGGAACATGCCCGCACCGCATTCGCGCGCGATGGCGCTGCCGACCGCGTTGACCGCGCCGATGACGCGCCCGCCCTTGCGCTGCAATTCCTGAACGGCCGCAAGGGTATCCAGGGTTTCCCCGGACTGGCTGATGGCGATGTAGAGCGCGTCCGGATCCACCACGGGATTGCGGTAGCGGAATTCCGAGGCGGGTTCGGCGGTGGCGGGAATCCGCGCCAGTTCCTCGATGAGCTGTGCGCCGAGCTGTCCGGCGTAATAGGCCGAGCCGCAGCCCAGGAAGACGACCTTGCGAATCCCGCGCAGTTCGCGCGCGTCCATGTTGAGTCCGCCGAGAATGGCGGTGGCGAAACGCTCGTCGAGCCGCCCGCGCAGCGCGCGGCGTACCGCGTCCGGCTGTTCCGCCATCTCCTTGCGCATGAAATCGGGATAGCCGCCGAGCGCGTAGTCCTCGGCCGCCATATCGATGGTGGTGGGCGTCTTGTCGGTGCGGCTGGCATCCAATCCGAGTGTGCTGGTGCGGAATTCGTCCGCGCGCACGGTGGCCAGCTCGCCGTCGTCGAGGAAGACCACGCGCTGGGTGTGGTGCACCAGCGCGGCCACATCGGAGGCGACGAACATCTCGCCGTCGCCGACGCCGAGCACGATGGGGCTGCCGTTGCGGGCGACCACCAGTTCGTCGGGGCGGCGCGAATCCAGTACCAGCAGACCGAAAGTGCCCTCGACGTGATGCAGTGCGCTGCGCACGGCGTCCTCGAGGGTGTCGGTGCTGTCCAGGGTGGCGGCGATCAGGTGCGCGATGGCCTCGGTATCGGTGTCGGAGAGGAATTCGACGCCGTCGGCGATGAGGGCGGCGCGCAGTTTCTCGGCGTTCTCGACGATGCCGTTGTGTACCACGGCGATTCGGCCGGAGCCGTCGGTATGCGGGTGCGCGTTGGCGTCACTGGGTTCGCCGTGCGTGGCCCAGCGGGTGTGCGCGATGCCGACGGTGCCGCGCAGGCGGGTGCCTTCGGCGTCCACCCTGTTGCGCAGATCCTGTACGCGCCCCTGGGTTTTGGTGATCCGCAGCCGTCCGCGGTGTGGGACGGCCAGTCCGGCGGAGTCGTAGCCCCGGTACTCCAGCCGGTGCAGGCCCTCCAGCAGGACCGGGACCGATTCGCGGTGTCCGATGTATCCGACGATTCCACACATTGCGCGAGGCTCTCCTCGATCAGGTATATGACGTGGTCAATGGGATGCTGCTGCGGTAGCCGCCGGCTAGCCGTAGACGATGCGGCGCAGTTGCCGTTCGGTGAATTCGGGGGCGGCGACCGGGCGCTGCGTGAGCTCGGTCGCGATGCGCTGCCAGATCTCGGCATTGCGCACCTGGCGGCGCTGTAGTTCGGCGTGCCTGCGGCGCACGAATTCCTCCGCGGTCTCGCCGAAGTATCCGGTGACGTCGGCGACCACCCGGGCCGCGACGGCCTCGGGCAGCCCGGTGGATGCCGCCACATGGCGGACCAGATCGGCCGGAACCCCGTCAGTCACGGTCCGAGCTTGCCTGATGGATCTTGTTTCGCCAACATATGTGCCCGAATTCGGGCAGGGAATCACAGGAAGCGGTCGCTGGCCGCCGCTGGGTGTGCCGCGCCGGAGCCCCTCTCGCCCCGGGCTCTAGGCTGGTCGCGTGACCTCACCGAATCAGACTGCTGTTGCGACGCTGCACACCAATCAGGGCGACATCAAGGTCGCGCTTTTCGGTAACCACGCTCCCGCGACCGTGCGGAACTTCCTCGGCCTGGCCGACGGCACCGCCCCGTACAAGACCAAGAACGCCTCCGGCGGCACCGAGGGCCCGTTCTACGACGGCTCGGTCTTCCACCGGATCATCGACGGATTCATGATCCAGGGCGGCGATCCGACCGGCACCGGCCGCGGCGGCCCGGGCTACGAGTTCAAGGACGAGTTCCATCCGGAACTGCGCTTCGACCGCGGTTACCTGCTGGCCATGGCGAATGCCGGTCCGGCGACCAATGGTTCGCAGTTCTTCATCACCGTCGGCCCGCAGCCGCACCTGAACCGCAAGCACACCATCTTCGGCGAGGTGGTGGATCCGGAGTCGCGCAAGATCGTCGACCTGATCGCCAACGCCGCCACCGATCGCAATGACCGTCCCAAGGACGAGATCGTGATCGAGAAGATCAGCATCGCCTGAATCCGGTCCGAGCCGAAGAGAATTCGACATGCAACCGCAGCAGCCCGCCCCGACCTGTTACCGGCATCCCGATCGGCCCACCGGCGGTCTGGGATGCAGCCGCTGCGGACGTCCCGCCTGCCCGGAATGTCTGACCCCGGCCGCGGTCGGACAGCACTGCGTCGAATGTGTGCAGCAGGGCCGCGCCGATGTGCGGCCGGTGCGCAATCAGGCGGGCGCGGTGCAGGGTAAACGCCCGGAACCGTATGTCACCTGGGCGCTCATCGCCGCGAACGTGATCGTCTTCGCGGTCACCGCGATTCAGGCGCACAGCGTGGTGGACAACAAGTTCTCCGCGCTGTTCCGGGACTGGATGCTGGTGCCCGCGCTGGTCGGGCACGGCGAATGGGTGCGGGTGATCGGCTCCGGCTTCCTGCACATCGGCCCGATTCACCTGTTGACCAATATGTTCGCGCTGTACGTGCTCGGCCCCTACTGCGAGGTCGCGCTGGGCCGGGCGCGGTTCATCAGCGTGTATCTGGTGTCGCTGCTGGGCGGTTCGGCCGCGGTGACGCTGCTGTCCGATCCGTTGCAGGCGTCGGCGGGCGCGTCGGGCGCGATCTTCGGCATCTTCGGCGCGGTGGCGGTGGTGATGCTGCGGACGCGGCAGAACCTGACTCAGATCCTGGTGCTGCTGGTGATCAACCTGATCATCACGTTCGCGGTGCCGGGGATCTCGATCTGGGCGCATCTGGGCGGGCTGCTGGCCGGTACCGCGGCCACGGGCGGAATCCTGTATCTGCCGCGCTGGCTGAAGGCGAGCACACCGGCGACGGCCATGCGGATCGGCTGGATCGCGGTGGCGGTGGTGGGATTGATCGCGGTCCTGGTGACGGTGCTGGGCGCGCCGACGCTGTACTAGCGCCGGGTCCTGTACCGACGCGGGGTCACAGCACTCACTGATGCACCAGGTACGGGCGCAGTGAGTCGAGCACGCTCTCGGGGCGCGCGCCCAGATCCCAGCGGCCGAAGATGATCAGCCGCTCTTCGCCGTCGTGCCGCACATCCATTTCCAGCATGGGCATGCGCCGGCCGAGCCGGCGGTACTGCACGATGCGGGCGCGCAGCACCTGATCGGGTGTGTAGAACCGCGGCCCGGTGAGGCCGCGGACCACGATCTTGGGGATGGGCCCGGGTTCGACGGCCAGGCGCGGTCGCTGCCGCAGTCCCATCGCGGCCAGGAACAGCAGGCCGAGGGCGGCCAGGCCGATCAGCAACCGGCCCGCGTTATCGCTGGTGACGACGGCCGCCACGGCCATGACGAGACCGCCGAGACCGCAGACGACCAGCGCCGCCGGGGGTGTGGACCAGGAGAGTTGGGGATCGGTGGTCACTTTCCCCACTCTGTCCTCGAGTTGTCCACAAGGTCATCCACAGGTGTGTATGAATAACACTCGTGTAAGGAGCTCATCGCCAGCGCATGGTCATGATCAGGCCGACGACCATGAGGCCGAACCCGATCAGGAAGTTCCATGCGCCCAGGTCGCTCATCCAGCCGATGTGGTCCGCCGCCAGGTAGTACACCAGCAGCCACACCAGGCCCGCGAGCATGAACCCCAGCATGATGGACACGTACCAGACCGGCGACGGGCCGGCCGACTTCACCTTCACAGGCGTGCGGCTGGCCGGGTTGATCGTGTAGTCGGTCTTCTTCCGGACCTTCGACTTGGGCATGACGTCCTCAGTTTCGGCGTGCAGGTCTTGGTAGACATTATCCCAGGTCACTCGAGCGCTCCCGGCGCGAGCCGCCCTTGGGGAATAAACGATGGTATTGCGTGCGACGCGAGCGAGCCGGGTGACTACTCTCGAATCATGCGTGTACTGGTCGTCGACAATTACGACAGCTTCGTTTTCAACCTGGTCCAGTATCTCGGACAGTTGGGCGTGGACGCGGTCGTCTGGCGTAATGACGATCCCCAACTCGCCGATGTGGACGCCGTCGTACAGGACTTCGACGGAGTTCTGATCAGTCCCGGCCCGGGCACGCCGGAACGCGCGGGCGTCAGCATCGATCTGGTCAAGGCCGCCGCCCGGCATGAGCGCCCGCTGCTCGGGGTGTGCCTGGGCCATCAGGCCATCGGTGTCGCGTTCGGCGCCACCGTGACCCGCGCCCCCGAACTGTTGCACGGCAAGACCAGCGAGGTCTTCCACGTCGGCGCGGGCGTGCTGGCCGGACTGCCCGATCCGTTCACCGCCACCCGCTATCACTCGCTGACCGTGCTGGAAGAGACCATGCCGCCCGAGCTGGAAGTGCTGGGCCGCACCGAATCCGGGATCGTGATGGCCATGCGGCATCGCACCCTGCCGATCCAGGGCGTGCAGTTCCATCCCGAATCCGTGCTCACCCAGGGCGGGCATCGGATGCTCGCGAACTGGCTGGGTCAGGTCGGGGAGCGCCCGGCGGAGGGTCTGGTGCGCACGCTCGAGGCGGAGGTCGCGGCGCTGGTATGAGTGCCGGTCGAGATCGGCCTCATGTGCTGCTGTCGGTCGCGGTCAGCATCGACGGTTATATCGACGATGCGGGACCGGATCGGCTGTTGCTCTCCAACGCAGCCGATTTCGATCGGGTGGACGCGCTGCGCGCGGAGTCGGACGCGATTCTGATCGGCGCGGGCACCCTGCGCAGCGATGATCCGCGCCTGCTGGTCAACAGTGCGGACCGGCGGATATCGCGGGTCGCGGCCGGGAAACCGGAGTATCCGCTGCGGGTGATCGTCACGGCGACAGGCGATCTCGATCCCGCGCGCCGACTGTGGCACTGCGGCGGCGAAAGAATCGTCTACACCACCGATTCCGGGGCCGAACGCATCGGGCACGGTCTCGACCGGCTGGCCAAGGTCGTATCCCTGGGCGCGACAGTGGATTTCGCCGCGCTGCTGGACGACCTCGGTAGCCAGGGTGTCGGCCGCCTGATGGTGGAGGGTGGCGGTGCCATCCACACCGCGTTCCTGGCCGCCGATCTGGTGGACGAGATCAGTATGGCCGTCGCACCGATCGTGGTCGGTGATCCGGACGCACCCCGTTTTCTCGGGCCCGCCGATTTCCCGGGTGGTCCCGGGCACCGCATGCGACTGGCCGATGTCGGCCGCATCGGTGATATCGCGGTACTGCGCTATCTGCCGAAGGAGGATTCCGATGTCGGATGAGGCTCGCTCGGATCGCGGCTGGATGCGGCACGCGATCGGCCTGGCGCGACTGTGCCCGCCGAGTGCGACCGCGTTCTCGGTGGGCGCGGTCATCGTCGGCGCGGACGGGGTGGAGATCATCCACGGCTGGTCCCGCGAAACCGATGACAAGGTGCACGCGGAGGAATCCGCGCTGAACAAATTGGAACCCGATGACGATCGGCTGTCGTCGTCGACCATCTACAGCACGCTCGAGCCGTGTTCGCTGCGCGGCAGCAAGGATCGCGCGCCCTGTACGGATCGCATTCTGGCCGCGGGCATTCGGCGCGTGGTCATCGCCTGGCGCGAGCCCGGCACGTTTGTGGACAACTGCCAGGGTGTGGAGAAACTGCGGGAGCACGGTGTCGAGGTGGTCGAACTGGCCGATCTCGCTGCGGAAGCCATGTCGATGAACCGGCATCTGCGCCTGTAGACAGCTTTTCAACAAGAAAATCGGGTTGTGGATAACTTCTCCACAACCCGATTTCCGTCAGTCCCGGATGTCTGTCACGGCGGGCCGAGCGAGATGACGCCGGTCGTGATTGTCACCGTCTGATTCTTGGCGATCGAGGATCCCGCGGTCGGCTGCTGGGCGATGACCCGGCCGACGCTGCTGGCGTCCAGGGTGCTCTGCGTGTTCTGGGTGATTTGCCCGTTCCAGCCGCGCTGCCGCAGGATATCCACAGCCTGTGCGGGGGTGAGCCCGATCAGGCTCGGCATCTGCACGTTATCGCCGGTGGAGACCTGCACGGTGACGGTGGAGCCCTTGTCCGCCATGGTGCCCGCGGCCGGATTGGTGCCGATCACGGTGCCCTTGGGCAGATTGTTGGGCACTTCCTGCACGCTGACCTTGAAGCCCGCGCTGTCGGCCAGATTCGGTTGCGCCACATCGATCTGCTGCCCGACCACATCGGGGACGCGGACCTTCTCCGGCCCGGAACCGAGGGTGATGGTGACCTGACCGCCGGAGTCGACCTTCTGCGCCTCGCCCGGACTCTGGCTGGTGACCTTGTCCTTCTCGTCGACGCTGGACGCTTCCCGCTTCACATCCGAATTCAGCCGCAGCCCCACCGAATTCAGCTGTTGTTCGGCCTGCTGCTGGGTGAGTCCGGCCAGGCGCGGCACCGCGACCTGGGAGGGTCCGGTGGAGACCTGCAGGGTGACGGTGCTGCCCTTGTCGATGCGCGAGCCGCCGAGCGGCTGGGTGGCGATCACATTGCCGGGCGCGATCTTGCTGTCCGCCTTGTCCTGCACGGCGACGCTGAAGCCGAGCTTCTCCAGATCGCGTTGCGCGAGCTGGGAATTGTGATTCGACAATTCCGGCACGGCCACCTGATCGGGTTTGCTGCCGGGCCCGACGAGCAGCCAGATGGTGATACCGGCGACCGCGAGGATGCCGACCGCGAGTGCCGCGATCAGTCCGATGCGGCGGCCGCCGCCGTCGGCGGGTGCGACGAGTTCCTGTTCGGTGGTGTCATCGCGGCGCTCGACGGTGCGGTAGGAGCGCGGCGGCGGCAGATCGTCGTCGAGGAAGTTGTTGCGGTCCTCGTCGTTCATCACCATGGGCGCGGTGGGCTTCTGCCCGCCCAGCACCCGGATCAGGTCGGCGCGCATCTCGGCGGCGGTCTGATACCGGTTGGCCGGGTTCTTGCTCATGGCCTTGAGCACGACGGAATCGAGTTCGCGGGGCACGCCCGGATGCACATGCGAGGGCAGCCGGGGGTCCTCGCGCACATGCTGGTAGGCGACCGCGACCGGTGAGTCACCGGTGAAAGGCGGTTCGCCGGTGAGGATTTCGAAGAGTACGCAGCCGACCGAGTACACGTCCGAGCGCGCGTCGACCTGTTCGCCGCGGGCCTGTTCGGGGGACAGGTACTGGGCGGTGCCGATGACCGCGGCGGTCTGCGTCATGGGGTTGGAGCTGTCGGCCAGCGCTCGCGCGATGCCGAAGTCCATCACCTTCACCGCGCCCGCGCGATTGATCATGATGTTGGCGGGCTTCATATCCCGGTGCACGATGCCGTTGCGGTGCGAGAAGTCCAGTGCCGCACACACATCCGCGATGATCTCCATCGCGCGCCGGGGCGCCATCGGACCCTTGCCGCGCACGATATCGCGCAGCGTATCGCCGTCGACGTACTCCATCACGATGTAGGGCAGCGGCCCGCCGTCGATCTCGGCCTCGCCGGTGTCGTACACCGCGACGATGGCGGGATGATTCAGCGCCGCCGCGTTCTGCGCCTCACGCTTGAAGCGCAGATAGAACGTGGGGTCGCGGGCCAGATCCGCGCGCAGCACCTTGATCGCCACATCACGCCCGAGCCGCAGATCCCGCGCCTTGTGCACCTCCGACATGCCGCCGAAGCCGATGATCTCACCCAGCTCATAGCGGGAGGAGAGATTCTTCGGGGTCGTCATGACTGTCCTTGGGGGAGGGCGGGAGCACTGGGTTCCGTCGTTCCGTAGTAGCCCCGGGCGCCACCGGGAACCGCTGGCCATGATGGTAGGTCCCACGGCGGACGCGCACCGCGACTGGTGGTCGTCGGCGCGGTCGTGGTCTTGGGGACCGTGGTGGTCTGCGGTGTCGTCGTCACCGGCGGCGTCGTGGTCGGCGGCACCGTGGTGGTGGGCGGCACCGTGGTGACCGGCGGTTCGGTGGTCGGATCGTAGGTGGGCGGCGGCGGAACCGGCTTCTCCCGGGTGGTGGTGGGTGGCACCGTCGTGGTGGTGGTCACCACCGGCGGCGGCGCGATCACGGCGCTGGTGCGGGTGGTCGGGGTCGACTCGGACCCGGAACCGTTGAGCAGTACCACCGCGGCCGCCGCACCCAGGATGAGCGCGCCGACACCGAGTCCGGCCATGGCCTTCTGTGAGTTGGTGAAACGGCCGCCGTCACCGTCGCCGTCCTGCGCGCCGACGTGCATCGGTCGCGGCGGACCCGGCGGCGGCGTCTGCGGACCCGACATCATGACCGTGGAACCGGTCATCGGCGGCTGCTGCGGCTGCCGCATCGACTGCGGCGGGGTGGCGTAGCGGGTGGTGGCCTGATCGGCGCGGCCGCCCGGAATCATCATGGTCGGACCGGGCGGCAGGATTCTGGTCGCACCGGTGGGGATGGCGGGATTGCCACCGCCGGGGGTGTGCGCTCTGCGACCGGATCGCACCGCGGCCACCGCATCGGCGAATTCGCCTCCGGTGGCGAATCTTTGGGTCGGATCCTTCGCCATGGTGATCTCGATGAGCTCGCGCACGTTCGGCGGCAGATCCGCGGGCAGCGGCGGCGGCGCTTCGCGCACATGCTTCATGGCGACGGTCAGCGCGCCGTCACCGGTGAACGGGCGTTCCCCGGCGAGCGCCTCGTAGCCGACCACGCCGAGCGCGTACACGTCCGAGGCGGAGGTGGCGTCCTCGCCGGTGGCCTGTTCGGGGGCGATGTACTGGGCGGTGCCCATCACCATGCCGGTCTTGGTGACCGGGGAGGCGTCCACGGCCTTCGCGATGCCGAAGTCGGTGATCTTCACCTGACCGGTCGGCGTCACGAGGATATTGCCGGGCTTCACATCCCGATGCACCACGCCCGCCGCGTGCGCGACCTGAAGCGCACGACCGGTCTGCTCGAGCATGTCCAGACCCTGATGCACGGACAGGCGCCCGAGCCGGCTGAGCACCGCGTTCAGCGGTTCGCCCTGTACGAGTTCCATGACCAGATAGGCGGTTTCGCCGCCGGAGGGGTCCATGGTCTCGCCATAGTCGTAGATTCCCGCGATACCCGGATGATTGAGCTGCGCGGTGGTGCGGGCCTCGGTGCGGAAGCGGTGCCGGAAGGTGGGGTCGGCGGAGAACTCCGCCTTGAGCACCTTCACCGCGACCCGGCGATCCAGCCGGGTGTCGAGAGCTTCCCAGACCTGGCCCATGCCACCGGTGGCGATCAGCCGATGCAGCCGGTAGCGGTCCGCGATCATCGCACCGTTGTTCAGCATTTCCGACCCTGTCTACCTTGCCCTGTCATGTCCGTTCAGCCCCCCAGCCCGGCGTCGAGCACCGCCCGCGCGACGGGCGCGGCCACCGAACCGCCGGTGGCGGCCAGGGCGCGGTCGCCACCGTTCTCGACGATCACCGCGATGGCGATCTTCGGGTTCTGCGCGGGCGCGAAGGCGATGTACCAGGCGTGCGGCGGGGTATTGCGGGGATCGTTGCCGTGTTCGGCGGTGCCGGTCTTGGACGCGATCTGGTAGCCCCGCTGCTGGGTGCCTCCCTGGGTGTTCTTCTCCGACTCGATCATCAGATTGGTCAGCTGGGTGGCCACCGGTGCGCTGATCGCCTGGCCGACCGACATGGGTTTCACGGTCTCCAGGGTGCTCAGGTCCGGGGCCTGCAACTGATCGACCAGATGCGGCTGCATCCGCACGCCGCCATTGGCGACGGTCGCGGCGATGACGGCGTTGTCGAGCGGAGTCAGCGCCACATCGCGCTGTCCGATACTGCTCTGGCCGAGGGCCGGTGCGTCGGGAATGGTCCCGACCGTGCTGTCCGCCCACGGAATCGGAATGTTCGGATGGGTTCCGATGCCGAACGCGGCGGCCTCGTCCTTGAGTTTCGCGGCCCCCACCTTGATACCGAGGTCCACGAAAGCGGTGTTACAGGAGAACTTGAACGCGTCGGTCAGCGATGCGGTCGGCGCGTCGCCGGGACCGCAGTGGCTGCCGTTGTAGTTCTCCAGTGTGGTCGTGGTGTCCGGCAACGTGATTCGCGACTGCGCGGTCAACTGATCCTCGGGCTTGGCGATGCCGTTGGACAGCGCCGCGGCGGTCACGATCACCTTGAAGGTGGAGCCCGGCGGATACGTCTGCGACACAGCGCGATTCAGCATCGGCTGACGCGGATCGGACTGCAGGTTCTGCCACGCCTGCGCGGCGGCCGCGCCGTCGTGACCGGAGAGCAGGTTCGGATCGTAGGACGGCGTCGACACCATGGTGAGGATGCGCCCGGTGCTCGGCTCGATCGCCACCACCGAACCGGTGTAGCCCTTGGCGGTCAGCTGCTCGTACGCGACCTTCTGCATAGCCGGGTTGATCGTGGTGATCACATTGCCGCCGCGCGGATCCCGGCCCGACACCATATCGATGAAGCGCCGCCCGAACAGCTGATTGTCCGAACCGTTCAGCACCGAATCCTCGGCGTGCTCGAGCCCGGTGCTGCCGTACTGCATGGAGTAGAAACCGGTCGCGGGCGCGTACGCCAGCGGATCGGTCGGATAGGTGCGCAGGTACTTGTACCGGTCGTCGGTGGACACCGAACTCGCCAGCACCGTGCCCTGCGCGGAGATCTGGCCGCGCTGGCGGGCGTACTCGTCGAGCAGTACGCGGCCGTTGCGCGGATCGTTGCGCAGGCTGTCCGCCTTGCCGATCGGCCCGAATTGCACCTGGATGTAGGTGGCGTTGATCAGCAGCGCGACGATCATCAGCATGACCGCCATCGCCACCCGGCGCAGGGGTGTGTTCACGCGGTACCACCCTTCGGTCGCCGTACCAGTTCGGTGGGCGCGTCCGCGAGCGGCTCCGGCGCCCGCTTACGGACGGGGGCCGGGGCGCGCGCCGCATCGGACACCTTGATCAAGAGTGCCAGCAGTGCGTAGTTGGCGAGCAGCGAGGAGCCGCCGTAGGAGACGAACGGCGTGGTCAGACCGGTCAGCGGAATCAGTTTGGTGACACCGCCGACGACCACGAACAGCTGGATGGCGATGGTGAACGCCAGACCCGCCGCCAGCAGCTTGCCGAAACTGTCGCGCACCGCGATGGCGGTGCGCAGACCGCGAATCACGAAGACGCAGAACAGCATCAGCACCGCGGCCAGGCCGATCAGGCCGAGCTCCTCGCCGATGGCGGAGATGATGAAGTCGGTCTTGGCGAACGGCACCTGTGAGGGCCGTCCGCTGCCGAGCCCGGTGCCGGCCAGCCCGCCGGTGGCGAGCCCGAACAGTGACTGCGAGATCTGATAGCCGGTGTTGTTGTAATCCGCGAACGGGTGCAGCCAGGTCTCCACGCGCACCCGCACATGCCCGAAGACGTTGTACGCGAACACGAATCCGATACCGAGCAGCAGCGCGCCGACCGCCACCCAGCCGACCCGCTCGGTGGCGATGTAGAGCATGCACAGCACCGTGCAGAAGATCAGCAGCGAGGTGCCGAGGTCCTTCTCCAGCACCAGCACGCCGACGCAGACGATCCAGACCACCAGCATCGGGCCCAGATCGCGGGCGCGCGGCAGTTCCATCCCGAACACGTGCTTACCGGCGGCGGTGAACAGATCGCGCTTGGCGACCAGCACCCCGGCGAAGAAGATGATGAGCAGGATCTTGGCGAACTCACCGGGCTGAACACTGAAGCCGGGCAGTCGAATCCAGATCTTCGCGCCGTTCACCTGCGAGAACCGATCCGGCAGGATGGCCGGGATGGCGAGCAGCACCAGGCCGACCAGTCCGAGCGTGTACGCGTACCGCGCCAGCGTCCGGTAGTCACGCAGCAGCAGCAACAGGGCCGTGAAAACCACCATCCCCAACCCCGTCCACAGCACCTGCTGGTTCGCATCGGGGGAGGGGATGGGCTGCGAGGCGAAGATGGCATCCTGCTTCTCGGCCAGGTCCAGCCGGTGGATGAGCACCAGGCCGAGACCGTTCAGCAGCGCCACGATCGGTAGTAGCAAAGGGTCCGCGAACGCCGCGAAACGGCGCACCGCCAGATGCGCGACCCCGAACAACGCAAGATAGGCCGCGCCCAGTTTGGCGATCTCCCAGGTGATCGCCTGTTCCTGACTGGCCTCCACCAGCACCAGCGACACCGTGGTGACCACCGCCGCGAGACCGAGCAGCAGCAGTTCCACATTCCGCCGGGTGGACGGCGGGGGCGCGGGAGCGAATCCGCCCGGAGGACTGGGAAAGGCCCCAGCGGACGGTGGTGCCGGTGCGGACATCAGTCCGTCACTCTGCAGTTCTGCCCCGGCTGCTGCGGCGCGGTCGTAGTGGTGGGGGTGGGCTGATCGGTCTTGCGGGGTTCCAGCGGATGGTTCTCGCCACCCGGCACGGCGGCCGGGGTGGTGGTGGGAACGACTGGTGTGGTGGTGACGGGCGCGTTCGGATCGACCGGGGTGCTCGGCGGAGTCGTCGACGGCTGCGGCTGCGGCTGTGCCTTCTCGCAGGGCGGCAGCAGATCATTGCGGGTCAGCGCCTGCAGCTGCTTGCCGGCTTCCTCGCGGGAGCCCGGCGGCAGACCCTTGTTGACCGAATCGCGGCCGGTCGGTTTGAGATCCACCAGGCGCAGTTCGCGGCAGCCCGCGCCGAAGCTGGAACCGATCGCGCTGATCTGCAATTCACCGGTGCGGGTGACGCAGGCGATCTGATCCACATCGTGGATCGAATAGCCCAGCACCGAACCGGGCAGTCCGCGCAGCACCACGACCTTGTCGTCCTGGGTGCCCACGTAGTAGTTGCTGCGAATCATGTTGTAGCCGACCGTGAGTCCCGCGCCGATGGCGACCAGCAGGGCCAGCGAGAGCGCGATCCAGCGCAGTTTGTGGCTCTTGCGCGGCGGCTCCGGCTCGGGCTGCTGTACGGCCCGGCGCGGGGCGGCTCTCGGCGGCCGCATGGCGGCGGCGCGGCCGGCGGCGGTATTCGGCGGCGGAGTGTCGTCATCCTCGCCGGAGGCCGCGCCCGCCACGATCGGATGGCTCTGCCCGTAGTCGAGGTCGATGACATCGGCGACCACGACGGTCACATTGTCGGGACCGCCACTGCGCAAAGCCAATTCGATGAGCCGGTCGGCCGCCTCGTCGGTGCTGCCCTCGCGCATGGTGTTGGCGATGGTCTCATCGCTCACCACATCGGAGAGGCCGTCCGAGCAGAGCAGATACCGGTCCCCGGCGCGGGACTCGCGCACCACCAGGGTGGGCTCGATCTCGTTGCCGGTGAGCGCGCGCATGATGAGCGAGCGCTGCGGATGGGTGTGCGCCTGCTCCGGGGTGATCCGGCCCTCATCCACCAGCGACTGCACGAAGGTGTCGTCGCGGGTGATCTGGGTGAGTTCGCCATTGCGGAGCATGTAGGCGCGAGAGTCGCCGATATGGGCGAGGCCGAGTTTGCGCCCGGCGAACAGGACGGCGGTGAGCGTGGTGCCCATCCCGTCGAGTTCGGGCTCTTCCTCGACCTGATCGGCGATGGCGGCATTGCCCTCGTGCACCGCGCGATCGAGCTTGCCGAGCAGATCATCGCCCGGTTCGTCGTCGTCGAGATGCGCGAGCGCCGCGATCATCAGTTGGGAGGCGACTTCACCGGCGGCATGACCGCCCATGCCGTCCGCGAGCGCGAGTAGGCGCGCGCCCGCGTAGACGGAGTCCTCGTTGTTGGCTCGTACGAGACCGCGGTCGCTACGGGCGGCGTAGCGCAGAACAAGAGTCACGATCGCAGCTCGATCACTGTCTTACCGACACGGACGGGGGTGCCGAGTGGAACTCGGACCGGGGTGGTGACCTTCGACCGGTCGAGGTAGGTCCCATTGGTGGAACCGAGATCCTCGACATACCAATCCTCCCCGCGCGGCGACAGGCGCGCATGCCGGGTGGAGGCATAGTCGTCGGTGAGGACCAGCGTGGAGTCGTCCGCGCGCCCGATCAACACCGGCTGCGTGCCGAGTGAGATGCGGGTGCCGGCGAGTGAACCCTGAGTCACCACGAGATATTTGGCGCCCTTCTGGCCTCGGCGCAAGGAGGGGAGCACCGCGGAACCACCTTGGGTCCGCGGCGGCACCCGGATGCCGGAGGCCGCGTAGATATCGCTGCGCAGGGTCCGGAGCACCGCCCACACGAACAGCCACAACAACAGCAGGAACCCCGCCCGGGTGAGTTGCAGGATCAGTCCCTGCACGGTGCTCCACCTCCTGTTCGACCGTGTCGTAGGTACGGGCTGTCAGTACGGAGAAAGCTCCGCGACCCCCAACCGGTGCGCCTGGTCGGCGCGGCCTGTTGAGCCGCGAGTATTGGCAGCATCATAGGGCCGTCGACCGGTTGCGATCACGATACGGCGCAGGAAAATCCAGCCATATCGTGATCTGCACCGCGAGCTTACGGGATCAGACGATCCTGATCAGGATCTCGGAATGCCCGGCGCGGATGACATCGCCGTCGGCGAGCTGCCAGTCCTGGACGGGCGACCCGTTGACCAGCGTGCCATTGGTGGAACCGAGGTCCGAGAGCATGGCCGTCTGGCCGTCCCAGCGCACCTCGATATGCCGCCGCGAAACCCCGGTGTCGGGAAGCCGGAAGTGTGCGTCCTGGCCGCGGCCGATGATGTTGGAACCCTCGCGCAACTGGTAGGTGCGGCCGGAGCCGTCGTCCAGCTGCAGCGTGGCCGAGTAGCCCGAGCCACTGCGCGCGGGAGCGGCGTAACCGCCCGCGGCGGGCTGCTGGCCGTACCCGGCCTGCTGGCCGTACTGGTCGTCGCCGTAACCACCGGCGGCGGGCTCGGCATAGCCCTGCGGCTGCCCGTAGCCCGGCTCGGCGTACCCCTGCTGGCCGTAGCCCGGATCGGCATAGCCCTGCTGGTCGCCGTAGCCCTGCTGCTGGCCGTAACCCGGTTCCGCGTACCCCTGCTGGCCGTAGCCGCCCTGGTCGTACGCCTGCTGGCCGTAGCCCTGCTGGCCGCCCTGTTCGGCGTAGCCGCCGCCCTGCTGGCCGTAGCCGGGTTCGGCATAGCCCTGCTGGCCGTAGGCCTGATCGGCGTATCCGGGCTGCTGCCCGTACGCCTGATCGGCATAGCCCTGCTGCTGGCCGTACGCCTGATCGCCGTAACCACCCTGCTGAGCGCCGTAGCCCTGGCCGCCCTGCTGGTTGTAGTCGTAGCCGTTCTGGTACTCGCCATAGCCCTGCTGATCCGGGGCAGCGCCGTAGCCCTGCTGATCCGGGTACTGCGGGGCAGCACCGCCGCGGCCGTATTCGCCGTAGCCCTGCGGAGCGGGTCGGCTCGCGGGCGGGGGCGCGTACCCGCGGTTTCGTGGATCGGACTCCGCGGGCTCACGGCTTGGGTCGTAGCCTGAGTTCTGCGTCATGGGGCCAGCTCCTGGTTGCGGGTTGGGTCGTGGTGTGCGTTCAGGTCCCACCGCCGGACCCGCCCGGCGGTCGACACTACCGCCGACGGCGTCCGGGTCCACTCGACCGCGTGTCCTGAACTGTCCGGTGTGCAGCGTAGGGGATGCCTCGAATTCCACGTGCACTTCGCCGTACGTCTGCCAGCCTTGCTCACGGATGTAGTCCTGTAAGTGTTTGGCGAACGCGCGTACCGCGAGGTCGTGGTCGGCCTGTCCCTCGCCCTGGACGAGCTGCCCCAGGTCCGACTCGTTGATGGTGATGACGTAGCTGTTCGGTGCGAGCAGATGCCCGTTGCCGAGGTCTTGAACGTGGTCCGCGGCCTCGCGCTGGAGCGCTGCCTCGACCTCCTGCGGAACGACACTGCCACCGAAGACGCGGGCGAACACATCGCCGACGGCACCCTGGAGGCGACGTTCGAATCGCGAGACGATCCCCATCGAGCCCCTCCTCTCGGGTCAGGACGCTCCCGCGAGTGAAGCGTGCTTCGTGTCTTGGTCTCCTGGTGGCGCCGTGTGGTCTGCGGCGGTCCTACTGTGCGACACGCGGACATGGCGTGTCGCCGCTGGGACACGGTCCTTGCATGATATCCACGATCGTCCACACCTGTAACTCCTGGAAACGGGTCGGGGTTCCCGTGCCGGCATCGGCCGCCGTCACAGCCGATAACCAGGCGATTTCTTTTTGGTGCATACCCCGTGATACGTTCTTTCAGTCGCTCGGGCGAGTGGCGGAATGGCAGACGCGCTGGCTTCAGGTGCCAGTGTCCGTAAGGACGTGGGGGTTCAAGTCCCCCTTCGCCCACCAAGACGAAGAGCCCCATCCGGAATCGGATGGGGCTCTTCGCTTTTCGCTGTCCGGGACCCCGTTCGGGGGCCGGTCCCGCGTAGGCGGGGGTCACCGCAGGTCACACCGGATGTGACGAAGATCGCAGGCATATCGGGGACTCCTCGGCCGGGGCGTTGCCGGATGGCCTCCGGCGGTCCGCGGAGGGGTGAAAATCGATTGCCGGAAGGTGTCGGTTCGAGTATGTGACCGATTATCTGCGGCCATTGCCTGATGCTCGTTTAGTCAAAACTGAGTTAAACAAACTTGGGGTTTGTTTACTCTCGGGCGACCGCTTGGCAATGGTGCCGACCAGCCACGAAACTCCAGCTTAACGCGGGTTGAACCGGTGATGGAGGGTTATCGCGAGAGAAATCGGCAAACCGGGCGACGGGGTGTCGGGGAAGTCCGAGCGAGGGGTCGAAACTCGGTCGCCGAACGGTACCGCGCGGGTGGTTTCCTTAACCTCCGCAGACCGCTCGCAAAGCGTATGCCGGTAAATAGCGGACCTGTCGGGTTGCCTTCGCGCAAAGGGCATTTCGCCTGGTGGCCATATACGCCCACCCAGCAAGTCGGAGGTTGCGTAGCCATAACGATTGTGTAGAGTCGACGGTAACGCTGGCCGCAGCTGAGCCGGACTCGCTGCGGCCAGTGGAAATCACTTCCGGGCCGTTGCCACCAGTGTCGAACCGACCACTCCCGCAACCGCTTCCGGATTCCGGACCGCCGAGTTGCCGGACATGTGCTCCCGCGCCGCAGCCGTCTCCTCCTCCAGCACCGCCCGCCGGCCCAAACCGAAGACGTAGGCCAGGAAACCGATTTCGGCGAGCGCGCCGATCCCGATCCGCACCGCGTCCGGCAACTCGCTCGGCGTGACGAAGCCCTCGAGGAAACCCGAGACCAGCAGCACGCCCACCAGGCCCAGCGCGATAACGGCCGTGGCACGGCCCTGTCGCGCCAGCGCCTGCGGACGGCTCTCGCGGCCCGGATCGATCAGCGTCCAGCCCAGTTTCACTCCCGCGCCGCCGGCCACGAAAATCGCGGTCAGCTCCAGCATGCCGTGCGGCAGGATGTAGGTGAAGAAGGCGTCCAGGCGACCAGCGTCGGCCATCAGGCCCGCGCTGACGCCCACGTTGAGCGCGTTCATGGCCAGCGCGTAGACCGCGGGCAGGATGAGTACCCCCATGAACAGGGCCACCGCGGCCACCGCCGCGTTATTGGTCCACACCTGGGCCGCGAAGGCATCGTGCGGATGTTCGTAGTAGTAGGTCTCGAATTCGCCGCCGGGCTTGGTCAAGCGGTCGGTATCGGTGTCCAGGCCCAGATGCCGTCGCGCGGACTCCGAATTCGCCACCCACGCGCCCAGGGCGGCCGATGCCCCGATGAACGCCGCCGCGACGGACAGCCACCAGCGCCGGGACCGGTACAGCGCGGCCGGGAAGCGATGGGTGACGAAGCGCAGGATCTCGGCGAGGGTGTCGGTGCGGGCGCTCAGCACGCGCCCGCGCGCCCGGGTCAGCACGGCGGAGAGTCCGGCCACCAATTCGGCGTCGGCCGAACGCGATTGCAGGCGGGCCAGCTGCTGTGAGGTGAGCCGGTACAGCCGTACCAGTTCGTCGGATTCCGTGCCGGAGAGTTTCTTACGGCGCGTCGCGAGATAGTCCAGCCGATCCCAGGAAGGTCTGTGCAGGAACGTATACGCGTCCAGGTCCATCGGTTGCCTTCCTGTGCCTCGGCTCGGAAGAATGCTAGTCGCCCCCGAGCAGGAGTGACATGGCCCTTTTCACCACCGGCGAGGCCGTCGCCGTAGAACTGCCCATCGCGCGCATCCCCACCCGGGCCGCGGCGTTCCTGCTCGACCTGATGATCCAGTTGATCTTCGGGACCGCGGTGTTCTTCCTCTGCCTGTGGGCGCTGTTCCTCTGGGACGCGGATTCGGCGTGGATCTCCACCATGCTGGTGGTCGTGCTGACACTGACGCTGATCGGCTATCCGGTGCTCAGCGAAACCCTGTCGCGCGGAAGGTCGCTCGGCAAGATGGCGCTCGGCCTGCGGGTGGTGCGCGCGGACGGCGGACCCACCGACTTCCGGCACGCGGTCACCCGCGGTCTGGCGGGCATCGTGGACTTCTGGATTCTGGGCACCGGGTTGATCGCGGTCGTGGTGTCGCTGTGCTCGCCGAACGCCCGCCGCATCGGCGACGCGCTCGCGGGCACGGTGGTGGTGCACGATCGCAGTCGGCTGCCGTTCGCCGCGCTGGTACTGCCGCCGCCGTGGTTGCAGGGCTGGGCGCGCCAGCTCGATCTGACCGGACTCTCCGATGAGCTCGCGGTCGCCGTGCGCCAGTACCTGACTCGCTTCCGCACCCTCACGCCCGTGGCGCAGGATCAGTTGGGCCGTGCCCTGGTGGTCACGGTCTGTGCGCGGCTGCACACCCCGCCGCTGAACGGCTATCCGCCCGTGCAGATTCTGGGCGCGGTGCTCGCCGAACGCCAGCGTCGTTCCTTCCCGCCTCCGCCCAAGCCGGACACCAAGGCATTCCAGCGGGCGGCCTGACCAGCGCGCGAATTACATTGCGCCCGTTTGCTTGAGCTCCAGGTATTCGTCCGCGAGCGCGCCCGGCAGCCGGTCGGGGGAGTCCGAGATGACGCGGATGCCCATGCGGCGCAGGGTTTCCCGGGCCACCGCGTGTTCGGCGATGACATTCTCGGCGGCGGCCGCGGTGTAGAGGTCGTCCAGCGCGGAGCGGCGGGTGGCGGCGGCCGCGATATCCGGATCGGTGACCGCGACGATCAGCACGCGATGCCGGTCGGCCAGGATCGGCAGCACCGGGAGCAGGCCCTCCTGCACGGTGGCGGCATCGAGGTGGGTGAACCAGACGACCAGACTGCGGCGACGGGCGCGCTGCAACGTGGTGCGCAGCAGGCCCTGATAGTCGGTATCGGCCAATTGCGGCGTGACGCCCGCGAGCGCGTGCATGAGCTTGAGCTGCAGGCGTTTTCCGCCGATGCCGCGCACTTCGGCGCGCAGCGCGTTGTCGTAGGCGAGCAGATCCACCGAATCGCCGCCCGCGGCGGCGAGTCCGCCGAGCAGCAGTGCGGCCTCGATGGTGGCGTCCAGGCGGGTGCCGTCGCCGACGCGGCCCGCGCTGACCCGGCCGGTATCGAGCAGCATGACCACGTGCCGGTTGCGTTCGGGCCGCCAGGTGCGCACCAGCACGTCATTGGCACGCGCGGTGGCCCGCCAGTCGATGGTGCGCACATCGTCGCCCGCGACGTATTCGCGGAAGGAATCGAATTCGGTGCCCTGTCCGCGCCGGTTGGTGGTGTTGCGTCCCTCGAGATGTTGCAGCTGACGGACTTTGGAGGCGAGCAGCTTCTCACTCCGGAACGGCGGCAGCGCGCGCAACCGGGCGGGTACGGTGCGGCGCGTCTGGCGTCCGGCGATGCCGAGCGGGCCGAGCAGGCGCACGGTGACCGGTCCGGCCACTCGATCGCCCCGATATTCCGGGGTGAGTTCGGTGTGCAGCCGAATCCTGGTGTTGGGCGGCAGTTTCAGCGCGTGCGCGCGATTGCGGGCCTGTGCGCTGTCCGGCCAGTCGTCCCACAGTGTGCCGCGCAAAGTGCGGTCGCCGGTGTTCAGCGCGGTGAGTTCCACCTCGGCGGTGCGCCCGGTGCGCACCGTGGTGCGGGGATCGCGCGAAAGTTCCAGCGCCCCGGGCGAACCCAGCAGTAGGACGTCCAGCAGTACCAGCGCCACCAGTACCGCGGTCGCGCCGAGCAGTCCCGCCCAGGAGGGCAGGACGAAGGTGACGAAGAGTGCGGCGGCGCCCGCCGCGATGGCCAGCCGGCCGGTGACGACCACGATCTACACCGGAACCGGGACGGACATCAGCAGGGACGCCATCACCCCTTCGGCGGTGACGCCCTCCACCTCGTGTTCGGGCCGCAGTTGCAGGCGATGCCGGAGCACCGTCGTGGCAACGGCTTTCACATCGTCGGGGGTGACGTAACCGCGGCCGTTCAACCAGGCGAAGGCGCGCGCCGCCGCCATCAGCGCGGTCGCGCCGCGGGTGGACGCGCCGTGCGCGACGGCGGGGGAGGTGCGCGTGGCGCGGCACAGGTCGACCGTGTACGCGAGCACTTCGGGACTCAATGTCACCTGGGCGACGGCCTTGCGGGCGGCGGTGATGTGCTCGGGTCCGGCGACCGGCCGCAGTCCGGCGGCGTCCAGGTCGCGCGGATCGAAGCCCGCCGCATGGCGTTGCAGAATCCGGAATTCGTCTTCGCGCCCGGGCAATTGGACGTCGACCTTGAACAGGAACCGGTCCAGCTGCGCCTCGGGCAGCGGATAGGTGCCCTCCTGCTCGATGGGGTTCTGGGTGGCGATCACCACGAACGGATCGGGCAGCGGCCGGGGCACGCCGTCCACCGAAACCTGGCGCTCCTCCATCGATTCCAGCAGTGCGGACTGGGTTTTCGGTGGGGTGCGGTTGATTTCGTCGGCGAGCAGCAGGTTCGTGAAGACGGGACCGCTGCGGAAGGTGAACTCGGCCGAATGCGGATCGTAGATCTGTGATCCGGTGACATCGCCGGGCATCAGGTCCGGGGTGAACTGGATGCGGCTGTGCTGCAGGTCCAGCGCCTTGGCCAGGGCGCGCACCAGCAGTGTCTTGGCCACGCCCGGAACGCCTTCCAGCAGTACGTGACCCTGGCACAGCAGTGCCAGCACCAGGTACATGACCGCCTGGTCGTTGCCGACGACAGCCTTGCCGATCTCGGCGCGCAGGGCGAGCAGCGCCTGCTGGGCCTGTTCGGGCGTCGGCGCGTGATTGGTGTCCATCACGACGACGGCTGTGGGCTCTGATCCGGTCACAAGACCTCCGCTTCGATCCATTCGAGTTGTGCGGCCACGAGTTCCAGCGTGCCCCGGTCCGGAACCGGGTCGTACAGTGCGGCCCGCAGCATGGCCGGGTCGGCGTGCAGGCGTGCGGCCAGGGGCGCGATCACCAGCTCGGGCAGGGTTTCGGCGGTGACGCCGAGGGTCGGGCGCAGCCGCCGCAGGGTGGCCGCCCGCAGCTTCGCCGCCACATGATCGTGGTCGCGGGATTTGCGGTACAGCCCGGCCTGTCCGGCCAGCACCTCGTTGGCGGGCGCTTCCACGGGCAGCGGTTCGCGCACCACCGCGCCGCGGCGGCGGCCGCGCCACCACAGCACCGCGCCCCACGCGATGAGCAACTGGGCGCCGCCGAACGCCGCCCATGCGGGCAGGCGTTCGAAGATGGAGTCGTCGCCTTCGCCGAAGTTCGGCGGATGCCGGGGTGTCGGCGGCGGTTTCGACGTCGACGGCGGCGGTGTGTAGGGCGTGTTGTCGTGATGCTCCGGCGGCGAGGGCGGCGGCGGACTGATATGCGTGACCAGGTAGACCAGTACCACGATGCCGAGCAGTGCGCCCAGCACCGCCCAGAAGCGCCAATCCCGCAGCAGCGCGGGCAATTCGAGGGGTTCGCGTTCCTTCTTCTCGCGCGCGCCCCGCTGCTTCCCGGTCTTGCGGCGCTGTTCGGTGATCTCGGCGGGCGCGTTCTTGGGCGGCGGCGCGACGGAGAATTGATCGGCCTGTTCCAGCCGCCGGTATTCGGCCTCCGCGCCGGGTCGGCCGCCGTACACGATCTCGTCGAAACTGTGTGCGGCCGCGGGCAATTCGACGGCCTCACCGGGGAGCGCGGTGGTCGCGGCCTGCGCGGTCTCGCGGGCGGTGCGGGCGCGCTGCTCCTCGAGAATGCCGCGCTGTTCCAGACCGCGGGTGACCGCGCGGTACCGCTCGCGCAGCGCGGTGCCGAAATCCGCGCGCCGGGCGGCGTCCTCCGCGGCAGCCAGATGTGCGGCGGCGGGACCGAGTGCGGGTTCCGGCGGTGGCCCGAAGTGGTTGTGCGGCTGCTGATTCGCGTCGACGGGGGCGGACCCGTCCGTGCGCGGCCGCTCGTACGGCGGCAGGGGAGTGTTCACGGCCGGGCCTCCGGCGGAATCTTGATATCCCAGCCTTCGCGGCGGCAGCGGCGGTCGACGTAGGCGACGACCTGGGCGGAGGATTCCACCATTTCGGCGAGTGCGACGAAGAGCAGACCGGCGGTGATGAGCAGGACGGTGACCGCCCAGCGCCGGGTGCCGGTGATGCCCGCCGCGAACTGCGGCAGCGCGAGCAGCGGCACGATCAGCACCAGCAGCAGTCCGCGCAGATAGAGCAGTACGCCCACCAGCTGCCAATCGGTGCCGGATATCAACAGTTTCGAGCGCAGCGTGGCGATCCGGTACGTGGTGTTTTCCTCGAAAATGGCCGGGACCGTGGCGAATCGGCGGGCCCGCAGCCACAGCAGCCAGATCACCGCGAACGGCGCGGTGAACATCAGCGGTGCGCCCAGCGCGAGCACGCAGACCCCGATGAGCGTGTACATGGCCGAATACCCCAGCAGCGGACCGGCTTCGGCGGATAACCGGCCCAGCGCCGCCCGCCAGCTCAGCGGCTGCCGGTGCACCACCGCGAGTCCCATCGGCACGGTGAAACCGCGCACGAACAGGCGCAATACCCAGGCGGCGATCAGGGTGGTCAGCAGTGCGCCCCAGAAGGTGCCGCTGTCCGAATCGCCGGTGGCGACCGAGACGAAGACGGTGACGCCGACCGAAATCGCGGCCGCGATCGCGATGGCCACCCCGAAGACGGCGGCGAAGGTGGCGATCCGCGCCTGGATCATTGCGAATGGCAGATCCAGCAGTTCACGGAACTGCACGGGTCGGATCGGGACCGTCGCCGGTTCGGTGTGCGGTTCCCCCACCGACCCGGCCGACGGACCGACTGAATCGGCGGCGGCGGGCAACACGGACCTACTGTAACTGGCAGGTGCCCCGTGGTCGCCCCATGTTTATTCGCCGAGCAGGCGTGCCACGACCTGGCGGTACAGGGCGGGGTCGACGGGCGGCATGCCGAGCAGTGCGCGCAGGTAGACGCCGTCGCCGACGAGCCGGACGATTTCCGCTTTGACCGGATCGCGTATTTCATTGTCCAGCGCGGTTTTCCAGCCGCTCATCATTTCGGCGAGCGCCCGATCCGCCTCGTCGACGGCGGTGTCCTGGGGGCCGTCGACGGTGCGCATGGCGGCCAGCATGGAGCGGTACAGCGCGAGCTCCAGGGCATCGGAGTCATTGTCGGGATGCGGGGTCTGCAGATACCACTCGGCGACCGATTCGCCCTGTGCGACGGCGCTGTTCAACTGCTGATCGGCGCGTTCGCCGAGGCGGCGGACCAATCCGGCGAGCAGCGCGTCCTTGCTTTTGAAGTGATAGAGCAGTCCGCCCTTGGAGACGCCTGCCGCCGCCGCGACGCTTTCCAGCGTCACCTGGGACATGCCCTTGTCGAGCAGCAGGGTTTCGAGCGCGTCGAGTATCCGGTTACGGGTGCCCGCCGGATCGCGAGGGGTTGTCACGGTGCATCACTGTACGGCGAATTGGTCATACTCACGCTGCATAACTGTACCGTCCGGACGGTAAGTCTGTTACTGTACCGTCCAGACGGTTCAACTCTGAAAGAGAAAGCTCCCATGGCCACCCACACCTCCGCCCGATCCGGACCCGGATCAGAGGCGGATCCCAGCGTCAACGACCCCCGGCCCGCCACCGCGCGCCGGGATTCCGGCATGCCCGCCACCCCGGACTCGGCCGCGGCGTTGGCATCCGAGAGCGGTTCGGATCGTGCGTCCCTGCGCGATTGGGCCGGGCTCGGCGTGCTCGCGCTGGCCCTGCTGCTGGTCTCGGTCGACGCCACCGTGCTCGACCTCGCGGTGCCCGCCATCTCCGGCGATCTCACCCCGACCACGCCGCAGCTGCTGTGGATCATCGACGTCTACTCGTTCGTGCTGGCCGGTCTGCTCATCACCATGGGCACGCTCGGTGACCGCATCGGGCGCCGGCGGCTGCTGCTGATCGGCGCGGCCGGATTCGGTCTCGCCTCCGCGGTCGCGGCCTGGTCGGTGAGCCCCGAAATGCTCATTGCCGCACGCGTTCTGCAGGGTGTCGCCGGTGCGACGCTGATGCCCGCCACGCTCGGTCTGATCCGATCCATGTTCACCAACGCGCGCCAGCGCACCCTCGCCATCTCGGTCTGGGGTGCGATGGCGGGTTCGGGTGCGGCCATGGGTCCGCTGCTGGGCGGCTGGCTGCTGGAGCATTTCTGGTGGGGTTCGGTGTTCCTGGTGAACCTGCCGGTGATGGCGCTGCTCATCGTGCTCGGACCGCTGCTGGTACCGGAGTCGAAGGATCCGAATCCGGGCCGCTTCGACCTGATGAGCGCGGGCCTGTCCATGCTGGCGCTGATCCCGATCGTGTACGCGGTCAAGGAGTTCGCCGCACACGGACCGGCGCTGAATCAGCTGATCGCGGGTGTGATCGGTGTGGTCGCCGGCGTGGTGTTCATTCGCCGCCAGCGCGGGCTGACCGATCCGCTGATCGATCTGGAGCTGTTCCGGCTGCCGCCGTTCCGGGCCGCGGTGCTGACCAATCTGCTGTCCATCTTCGCGCTGGCCGGTGTGCTGTTCTTCGGTTCGCAGTATCTCCAGCTGGTGCTGGGTCGTGCGCCCTTGCAGGCGGGTCTGCTGTTGATCCCGGGCACGTTCGGCAGTATGGCCGGTTCATTGCTGGCGGCGTGGCTGGTCGGTCGCTGGCGTCCGGTGAGCGTGCTGTGCGGTGCGCTGGTGACGGCCGCGGCGGGTGCGTCCCTGTTCTGGCTGCTGGAAGCCGATCCGTCGGCGTCGGTGCTGCCGTTCATGATCGGATTCCTGTTGATCGGCCTGGGTGTCGGTGTGGCGCTGACGGTTTCGGCCGACATGATCATCACCACCGCTCCGGCCGAGCGCGCGGGCAATGCCGCCGCCATTTCCGAGACGGCGCTGGAAGCCGGTGTGGCGCTTGGCGTCGCGGTGCTGGGCAGCGGTGTGATGGCCGCGTTCCGGCACGGCCTGGACCTGTCCGCGGTTCCGGCCGCGCACACCGACGCGGCCCGGGAATCCCTGGGCGGCGCGGTGGAAACCGCACGCTCTCTCGGTGAACCGGCGTCGAGCTCACTGCTGAACGCCGCGCACGGCGCGTTCGTGGACGGTATCCACCTCGCGGCCACCGGCACCACGCTGATCCTATTGGTCACGGCGGTCATCACGTACCGCGCCGCGACGAGCAAGCACAAGGCGCGCACCAACTGAAAAAGGCTGTGGCCCGGCTGTTTCCGTGTTCAACGTGAAACATGCCGGGCCACAGCCGTGTTCGTAGCTCCTACTGATCCTTGGCGGGCGGCAGTTCGCGCGGGCCGCGGTATTCCAGTTCCGGGTTGTACCGCCCCGGGATCGCGCCCTGATGCGGTGCGGCGGGCAGCGGATATCCGGGCTCGACGACCTGACCCTGCGGCAGCGCACCGTAATTCGGATACTGCTGCTGATACGGCTGATCGACCGCCTGCGAGGCGACGCGCTGCGCGTACACCTGCTGCGGCGCACCCGGCGGCAACTGATACCCGTACTGCGGATGCTGCTGGTACAGCTGCTGCGCCTGCGCCTGCGCGCCCGAATCCGAGGAATCCACCGTCACCTTGCGGGTCCGCTTGAGCGTGAAGGTGATCTCCTCCGCCTCCTCGAACGCCTGCCGCACGGTGCGCAGCGGATGCGTGGCGGTATCGATGGCATTGGCCACGAAGGACGGCACCAGCGGCCGGATCCAGCGGGCGGCGGTATCGGTGAACGGCACCGTCCCGATGATCGGAAGTTCCAGTCCGCCACCCTTGTTCGCGGGTGCGGGCTGCGGTGCGGGTGCGGGCACCAGTGCCCCGCCCGGGCCGATCGGCGCGAGTGCGCCGCCCTGGCCGAGCTGGGCGGGCAGGTTCGGCGTCGGTGTCACAATCCCCTCCTGGGACACGGAGTCGTCCTTTCGGACCGCGGCCGGAAGCTCATGCTGTGCGGCCCGGTCGAATTCGTCGATGGCGCGCTGTTGCGCGGGTTCGGTGATGCCGATCTGGAAATTGCCGATGGCCGCGATGATGCGGGTGCGCTGGCGCTCCCGGTCGATGGCGGTATCGGCGTGCAGGGCCAGTTTCGCGGCGGTGAGCTGTTGTTCGGCGCGCAGTTTCTCGGCTTCGACGCGGACCTGCGCCTGGGTTTCCGCGATGGCGACCTCGGCGGCCTGTTCGACCCAGTCGGTGGCGGTGCGGGTGGCGATATCGCGGTCGAAAGCCGTTTCGCCGCGCCAGAATCGGAGCAGCAGCGGCAGTAGCGCGAGCACGATCAGCAGCAGTGCCACGGCCAGGCGCAGCACGAACGGCCCGGCGTGATCGGTGGTGTGGTCGTTCATGGCGACCCAGCGCGCGCCGAGTCCGCGATCGCCGTCGGTGTAGGCGTCGGCGCGGGCCGTGCCGAGCGCCTTGTCCTTATCGCTGACCTTGGTATCGAGTCCGTCGATCTTGGCGCGCGCGGCGGTGAGCTGCGCCCGCGAATCGTCGAGCATCTGCAGTGCGGTGCGGGCCTCCGCGCCGTATCCGGGCACCCGGGTGATGCGGGTCGCCGGGCACTGCGGGTCCGGATTGGTTTCGCAGCGGGCGATCACCAGTGCGCTGTCGACATCGGTCTGCGCCTTGGCGATCTGCTGATCCAGGTCCTTGCGATCGGCGCGGGCCTGGTCGAGTTCGGTGCGCGCGGTGATCACGGCGGGCGCGGATTCGACTCCGCGCCGGGAGGTTTCGTCGAGCAGCCGGTTCACGGTCCCGCCGAACAGGACGGTGCAGGCCAATTCGGCGATGACGATGCCGACGAGTACGGCCACTCCGGCGCGGGCGCCGAATTCGGCTCGTGCCCGGCGGCTTTCACCGCGCGCGGGGGTCGACGCGGTCGCCAGCGTGCGAGATACCGCCCCCACCAACAGGGTTGCGATCAGGGCGACCACGATCACCGCGGCCAAGGGCCATTGCGCCGCGCTCGTGGCCAGTGCGGTGATCACCCCGGCTGTCAGCGCGAACAACGCCACCACGGCACCGGTAACCGAATACCCCGTGCGCTCGTGCCGATCGGTGACCCCCGCGTGCGCTCCGCCGAGCCAGGTGAGCAGAACGGTCATGGGAGCTCACATCCTCTAAGTCCCAGGCTTATTCGGGTTCTCTAAACCGTGGCTGATTCGTTGTTTCAGCGTGACAGGAAGGGGGCGGTTACACCGAGTGTGGTGGCTGTGATGTGTCCAGCCTCACATCTGACGGCTTCCCAGCCGTGACGTGGCATTGATCACGCAGGTATCGGCCGCAGAATCCCTGAAGTAGTGACTTACCGCATATTCACTGTTTGCCAGACGTGTGCCAAATCCCACGTTTAAGAAAGATTCCGTACGGTCGGATCATTGCATTGGCTTGTCGCCCGGACCTCCGAACCGCTTCCCGAAGGTCTCCGGAGAATTAGCCGCAGCACGCCCGGTTTGCCGGATGCCCTTGTGGGGAAGTCTGTTTCATTGCAGGTAGGAGGCTGTCCCGGGGCCGCGCCGGGGCGCTCGGCCACCTCCCTCGCGCGCGCGGAGAACTATGGGCAAGTCAACTGCGGGTCCCCCGCATGCCTGCTTTACACTGGACAACGCGCAGGTACTGGAGGATCGATGAAGAAGCCCAGCTAGACGCTGGTATTAGTGCAACCTAAGTTGGTTGGGCTCGAGTCCTGACTTATCGTTTGCTCTTACGCCGGATGCGACAAGTTCGGCATATCGCCCCATACCGTCCAGAGGCCCGATCGGTGCTCAGCGTAATAGGCGAGAACGGCGCGGTTGGTAGCTAACACGTAAGCGTTCGGTTACCGCCGAGCACCCGACGAAAAATCGAAACGGGTGAAAACAACTGGAGAGTTGACTGCACGGGACGACCATCAGCGCCGCTGGTCTCCGAACCGCCTGGGCGCAGTCTGACGGAGGCGTTCGACGAAGGCCGCAATTCTTCGAAGGCCTGTTTTTTGTGAAGGCAGAGGCATGACGCAACTTCCCGGCCACAGGTCCCCCACCGGCGGTGCCGGCTATGGGCACGGACCCCGCGGGCTCTATGACCCGGCGAATGAACACGACGCCTGTGGCGTCGCATTCGTCGTCGACATGCACGGCCGTCGTAGCCGCGACATCGTCGACAAGGCTATTACCGCCCTGCTGAACCTGGAGCACCGCGGCGCCGCGGGTGCCGAACCCAACTCCGGTGACGGTGCGGGCATCCTGATTCAGCTCCCGGACAAGTTCTTCCGTGCGATCGTCGACTTCGACCTTCCCGCCGAAGGCTCCTACGCCACGGGTATCGCCTTCCTTCCGCAGGCTCGCCGCGAGGCCGCTCGCGCCGGATACGGCGTCGAGAAGATCGTGCGCGAAGAGGGCCTCGAGGTCCTGGGCTGGCGCGAGGTCCCGATCGACGAATCCTCGCTCGGTGCGCTGTCCCGCGACGCCATGCCCACCTTCCGGCAGATCTTCATCGCCTCGCCGAAGGACTCCGCCGAGCAGCTCTCCGGCATGGATCTGGAGCGCCGCGTCTACGTCATCCGCAAGCGCATCGAGCATCAGCTCGGCAAAGCGGGCGCCGGTGAAGGCAGCGTCGGCAAGGAATCGGTGTACTTCCCGAGCCTTTCCGGTCAGACCTTCGTCTACAAGGGCATGTTCACCACGCCGCAGCTGCGCGCCTTCTACCTGGATCTCCAGGATGATCGCGTGGAGTCGGCGCTGGGCATCGTGCACTCGCGCTTCTCCACCAACACCTTCCCGTCCTGGCCGCTGGCGCACCCCTTCCGCCGCGTCGCCCACAACGGCGAGATCAACACCGTCTCCGGTAACGAGAACTGGATGCGGGCGCGTGAGGCGCTGCTGAAGTCGAACGCCTTCGGCATCGACTCCGAGGGCAACAACCGCCTGGAGAAGATCTTCCCGGTCTGCACCCCCGGCGCGTCCGACACCGCCCGTTTCGACGAGGTGCTCGAACTGCTGCACCTGGGCGGCCGCAGCCTCCCGCACGCCGTGCTCATGATGATCCCGGAGGCGTGGGAACGCCACGAGTCCATGGATCCGGCCCAGCGCGCCTTCTACCGCTACCACTCGTTCCTGATGGAGCCGTGGGACGGCCCGGCCTCGGTGGCCTTCACCGACGGCCGCTTCGTCGGCGCGGTGCTGGACCGCAACGGTCTGCGCCCCGGCCGCATCTGGGTCACCGAGGACGGCCTGGTCGTGATGGCCTCCGAGGTCGGCGTGCTCGACATCGACCCGTCCACCGTGGTGCAGAAGACCCGTTTGCAGCCCGGCCGCATGTTCCTGGTCGACACCGAACAGGGCCGCATCATCAGCGATGACGAGGTCAAGTCGACGCTGGCGAACGAGCACCCGTACCAGGAGTGGCTGGACAACGGCCCGACCAAGCTGTCGGACCTGCAGGACCGCCCGCACGTGCACATGTCGCACGACCGCGTGCTGATCCGCCAGCAGATCTTCGGATACTCCATCGAAGAGCTGAACCTGCTGATCTCGCCGATGGCGCAGACCGGTGGCGAAGCGCTCGGTTCGATGGGCACCGACACCCCGATCGCGGTGCTGTCGGCGCGTCCGCGTCTGCTGTTCGACTACTTCTCGCAGCTGTTCGCGCAGGTCACCAACCCGCCGCTGGATGCCATCCGCGAAGAGGTGGTCACCTCGCTGCGCAGCATGATCGGCCCCGAGGACGATCTGCTGAACCCGGGCCCGGACTCCTGTCGTCAGATCACCCTGACCCAGCCGATTCTGGACAACGACGAGCTCGCCAAGCTCGTGCACATCAACGATGACGGCTCGCGCCCCGATCTGCGTTCGGTCGTCGTGCACGGCCTGTACCCGGTCAAGAAGGGCGGCAAGGGGCTGCGCAAGGCCATCGAGGCTGTGCAGCAACAGGTTTCGACCGCCATCGACGGTGGCGCGCGCATCATCATCCTGTCCGACCGCGAATCCAACGAGAAGCTGGCGCCGATCCCGTCGCTGCTGCTCACCGCGGCCGTCCATCACCACCTGGTGAAGGAGCGCACCCGCACCCAGGTCGGCCTGGTCGTGGAGGCCGGTGACGCCCGCGAGGTGCATCACATGGCGCTGCTCGTCGGCTTCGGCGCGGCCGCCATCAACCCCTACATGGCCTTCGAGTCCATCGAGGACATGCTGGAGCGCGGTCAGCTGCAGATGCCGGGCAGCACCGGCGATCATGCCGAGGACTTCAAGAAGGCCGTCTACAACTACAACAAGGCCGCCGGCAAGGGTGTGCTGAAGGTGATGTCCAAGATGGGCATCTCCACCATCGCCTCCTACCGCGGCGCCCAGCTGTTCCAGGTCGTCGGCCTGTCGCAGGAACTGGTGGACGAGTACTTCACCGGTCTGCGCTCGCCGCTGGACGGTATCGGCCTCGACGACATCGCGGCCGAGGTCGCCACCCGGCACAAGGTCGCGTTCCTGGAGAACCGCAATGAGCGCGCGCACCGCGAGCTCGAGGTCGGCGGCGAATACCAGTGGCGGCGCGAGGGCGAATACCACCTGTTCAACCCGGATACGGTGTTCAAGCTGCAGCACGCCACCCGCTCGGGCCAGTACAAGGTCTTCAAGGAGTACACCAAGCTCGTCGACGATCAGTCGGAGCGCTTGGCCTCGCTGCGCGGCCTGTTCCAGTTCAAGTCCAAGGGCCGCAACCCGATTCCGCTGGACGAGGTCGAACCCGCCAGCGCGATCGTGAAGCGTTTCTCGACCGGTGCGATGAGCTATGGCTCCATCTCGGCCGAGGCGCACGAGACCCTGGCCGTGGCCATGAACCGGCTCGGCGGCCGCTCCAATTCCGGTGAGGGCGGCGAGCATCCGGCGCGCTTCGAGCCGGAGGAGAACGGCGACTGGCGTCGGTCCGCGATCAAGCAGGTGGCCTCGGGCCGCTTCGGCGTGACCGCGCACTACCTGACCAACTGCACCGATATCCAGATCAAGATGGCCCAGGGCGCGAAGCCGGGCGAGGGCGGCCAGCTGCCCGCGCACAAGGTGTACCCGTGGGTCGCCGAGGTCCGGCATTCGACTCCGGGCGTGGGTCTCATTTCCCCGCCGCCGCACCACGACATCTACTCGATCGAGGATCTGGCGCAGCTGATCCACGACCTGAAGAACGCGAACCCGCAGGCGCGGATTCACGTGAAACTTGTCGCGGAGCCCGGCGTCGGCACCGTCGCCGCGGGTGTGTCCAAGGCGCACGCGGACGTGGTGCTGATCTCCGGTCACGACGGCGGCACCGGCGCTTCGCCGCTGACCTCGCTCAAGCACGCGGGCGGTCCCTGGGAGCTCGGCCTGGCCGAGACCCAGCAGACGCTGCTGCTCAACGGGCTGCGCGACCGCATCGTGGTGCAGGTCGACGGTCAGATGAAGACCGGCCGCGATGTCATGATCGCCGCGCTGCTGGGCGCCGAGGAGTACGGTTTCGCGACCGCTCCGCTGGTGGTCTCGGGCTGCATCATGATGCGCGTATGCCACCTCGACACCTGCCCGGTCGGCGTCGCCACCCAGAACCCGGTGCTGCGTGAGCGTTTCACCGGTAAGCCGGAGTTCGTCGAGAACTTCATGCTCTACATCGCCGAAGAGGTGCGCGAACTGCTCGCCTCGCTGGGGCTGCGCACGCTCGACGAGGCCATCGGCCGCGTCGACCTGCTCGACACCACGCAGGCCAAGGAGCACTGGAAGGCCGCCAAGCTGGATCTGTCTCCGATCCTCGACGATGTCGAGACGGCGTTCATGATGCAGGACCGCCGCAACACCAAGGGCCAGGACCACGGTCTGGACAAGGCCCTGGACAACCAGCTCATCGCGCAGGCCGCGGATGCGCTGGAGCGCGGTAAGCCGGTCAAGTTCGACACCAAGATCACCAACGTGAACCGGACCGTCGGCACCATGCTCGGCCACGAGGTGACCAAGCTGTACGGCGGCGTCGGCCTGCCGGACAACACCATCGACATCACGTTCACCGGTTCCGCCGGTAACTCGTTCGGTGCGTTCGTCCCGGCCGGTATCACCCTGCGCGTGCACGGCGACACCAATGACTATGTCGGCAAGGGTCTTTCGGGTGGGCGCATCATCGTGCGGCCGTCCCTGGACGTGCCGGAGGAGTTCGTCGCGGAGCGGAACATCATCGCGGGCAACGTGATCCTGTTCGGCGCGACCAGCGGTCAGGCCTTCATCCGCGGTGTGGCCGGCGAGCGCTTCAGCGTCCGCAACTCGGGCGCCACCGCGGTGGTCGAGGGTGTGGGCGACCACGCCTGCGAGTACATGACCGGTGGCAAGGTGGTCATCCTCGGCGAGACCGGCCGCAACTTCGGCGCGGGCATGTCCGGCGGTATCGCCTACATCTACAACCCGAACGGCACCTTCGAGAAGAACCTCAACGGTGAACTGGTCGACCTCGAGCAGCTCTCGGCCGAGGAGACCTCGTGGCTGCGGGACACCATCTCCCAGCACCGCGACGAGACCGGTTCGGCTGTCGCGGAACGCATCCTGGGCGACTGGTCGCAGCAGGTGAACCATTTCGTGAAGGTCATGCCGCGGGACTACAAGAAGGTCCTGCTGGCCATCTCGGAGGCCGAGAAGGCCGGCCGCGATGTCGACGCGGCGATCATGGAGGCCGCACGTGGCTGACATGACCTGCACCGCATTTGTTGGGTGCGCCGTGTTCGGCGCGAAAGTTGGAGTCGTAAATGGGTGACGCACAGGGCTTCCTGAAGCACACGAGTCGGGAACTGCCGAAGCGCCGTCCGGTCGAACTGCGCCTGCTGGACTGGAAAGAGGTCTACGAGGAGAAGTTCTCCCACGAGACGCTCCAGAAGCAGGCCAGCCGCTGCATGGACTGCGGTATCCCCTTCTGCCACAACGGTTGTCCGCTCGGGAACCTGATTCCCGAATGGAATGACCTGGTGTACAAGGGTTCCTGGAAGGAATCGTTCGACCGGCTGCACGCCACGAACAACTTCCCGGAGTTCACCGGCCGCCTCTGCCCCGCGCCCTGCGAGGCGTCCTGCGTCCTGGGCATCAACCAGGATCCGGTGACGATCAAGCAGGTCGAGGTCGAGATCATCGAGAACGGTTTCGACGAGGGCTGGGTCACCCCGGTGTACCCGACCCGTCTGACCGGCAAGAAGGTCGCGGTCGTCGGCTCCGGCCCGGCCGGTCTGGCCGCCGCGCAGCAGCTGACCCGCGCCGGTCACACCGTGACCGTGTTCGAGCGTGACGACCGCATCGGCGGCCTGATGCGCTACGGCATCCCGGAATTCAAGATGGAGAAGCGCTTCATCGATCGCCGGATCGCGCAGATGGAAGCCGAAGGCACCGTCTTCAAGACCAGCGTGAACGTGGGCGTCGACATCACCGCCGATCAGCTGCGCGAGCGTTTCGACGCCGTGGTGCTGTCCGGTGGCGCGACCATCGCGCGTGATCTGCCCATCCCGGGCCGCGATCTGGACGGCATCCATCAGGCGATGGAATTCCTGCCGCTGGCCAACCGCGTGCAGCTGGGCGATCCGATCACCGATGAGGACGGCCTGCCGCGCATCAACGCGCGCGGTAAGAAGGTCATCATCATCGGCGGCGGCGACACCGGCGCGGACTGCCTGGGCACCTCGCACCGTCAGGGTGCGGTGTCGGTCCACCAGTTCGAGATCATGCCGCGCCCGCCCGAGGAGCGCGCCGGTTCCACCCCGTGGCCGACCTACCCGCTCATGTACCGGGTCGCGTCCGCGCACGAGGAGGGCGGCGAGCGCCTGTTCTCGGTCAACACCGAGCGTTTCGTCGGCGCCGATGGCAAGGTCACCGGGTTGCAGGCGCACGAGGTGTCGATGGTGAACGGCCGTTTCGAGAAGGTCGAGGGCACCGACTTCACGCTCGAGGCCGATCTGGTGCTGCTGTCCATGGGCTTCGTCGGACCGCAGAAGAACGGTCTGCTCGAGGGTCTGGGCGTGGGCTACGACCAGCGCGGCAACGTCAAGCGCGATAGTGATTGGGCCACCACGGTTCCCGGCGTCTTCGTCGCCGGCGATATGGGCCGCGGTCAGTCGCTCATCGTGTGGGCCATCGCCGAGGGTCGCGCCTGCGCGTCCGCGGTCGACAAGTTCCTCGAGGGCGAGACGGCGCTGCCGTCCCCGATCCGCCCGACCGATGTCGCCCAGCGGTGATGTTCGTCCCAGTGTGAGCTGATATGTGAAGCGGCCGCGGATCTTCGGATCCGCGGCCGCTTTCGTATTTCCGAGGTCTCGTACAGGCTTTTCCGGCCACCGGATAGGTCGTGGCAAAGAGGGCGGCACCCTGACCTGACGTGCCGAATAGCCGTCGAAATCGGACAACTTGTTCAGGTCGCGTGGCGCGGGGACAAGGTCACCTTTATTGTTATCGGCGTTGTGTCGCTGATCTCTGTCATACGGTCTGGTTTGCGCATCTCATACGGGGCGGTTACTTCGGTTAACCCTGAGTGCACCGGATTGTCATCCGGCGACGACACCATGATCGGGAATCGGGATGGAGAAGTTATCCCGGGCAGGCGTGAACTGGAGCAGTAGTGCGGTTGAAAAGAATTGTCGCGGCTGCGGGGGCAGCGGCGAGCGTGCTCATAACTGGAATCGTGCTGGGCAGTGGTCCCGTTACGGCGGACCCCGGATGCCCGGTCATGTACACCGTGGCCATCCCCGGCACCTGGGAGACCGGTCACGACAAGACCCCCGGCCCCGGAATGCTGTCGCAGGTTACCAACGGGCTACCCGGCGAGGTGGACTACGTGACCTACGCGGCCACCGCCTTCCCCTGGGAGGGTGACGTCTACGGCGCCTCCAAGAAGGAAGCCACCGATAACGCGCGCGGCCTGGTGCAGGCCATGGGGGCGCGCTGCCCGGGCACCAAGATCTCCATCACCGGCTACAGCCAGGGCGCGGACGCCGCGGGCGATCTGGCCGCGGAGATCGGCTCCGGACTCGGTGTGGTGCCGCCGGATCGCATCGCGGCCGTGGCGCTCATCTCCGATCCGCGTCGTTCCATCACCGATGTGCAGGTCGGCCCGATCGCGCCCGGTGCGGGTGCGGGCGGTCCGCGCATGGGCGGCTTCGGCTTCATCTCCGATCGCGTGCGCACGGTCTGCGCGGTCGGCGATCTGTACTGCTCCACCGAGGAGAGCGACTTCGTCAGCCGGTTCGCCGGATTCCTGGCGCAGACCTCCGACCCGAATCCGGCCAACCTGTGGCGGTACCAGCTCGAGGTCGGCGCGATCATCAACGATCTGATGGCACAGGGCGGTATCCCCACCCTGCAGTCGCAGCTCAGCGAGGGTGCGAACGAGCAGCGCGCCCAGCAGTTCGAGCAGTTCTTCCGCACCGGACGGCACACCAGCTACGGCAGTTACGGCGTCGGCGGCGGTCAGACCGCACTGAGCTGGATGCACAACTGGCTCGCCAACGCGGCGTAAGTCGTTCGCTCACAACAGAATACGAAAAGGCCGCTCCCACCGGTACCGGGAGCGGCCTTTCTCGTTGTCTCCCAGGGTTATCCGGCGGAGCCGGTGGCGGGCGGCTGCCAGGGCGCGGGCGGCGGGGTGTTGTCGCCCGGCTGGCCGCCCCGGTTCCAGTCGCGGTCACCGGGGTGGTCGCCGCGATTGCCGCGATGGTGGTGATCGCGATCGCCGTCGTTGTTCTGGCCGGGCCAGTTCTGATCGACCTGCACGGCGGTCGGGGTGTCGGGGGTGGCGGCGGTGGCGGGCAGGGCGACCAGGGCCAGCGGTACGGCGGCCAGGACACCGGCGGCGGCGATGCGCAGCGCCATGCGGCGGCGGGACTTGCGGGGTGACGAGGAGGCGGTCACGGTGGATCCTTTCGCGGGGGCCGGGCCGCGGTCGCGGCTCGTGGTCCCCATACAAGTGGCCGGGCCTGGGAGCGTGGTCCGACGACTCTGGGAATCGACTGCGAGGCCCTCGGGCGACTCACTCGCGCGGCTGGCGATGCCTCGGCAACAGGTCGAAGACGTGCCCGTTCTCGTTCACCGTGGCGACCGTGCGGCGGCCGGTGCGGGAGTACAGAATTCGGGTGATCGAGCAGTAGTCGATCGGGAAGGTGAGCGGCCGTTCCAGCCCGAGCACGTCCTGCAGCAGCACGTTGATGACGCCGCCGTGCGCGAAGGCGACCACGGTGTCGTCATGGTCGGCGGCATCGGCGATGGCCGCCGCACTGCCCAGGACGCGGCTGCGGAAGGCGTCGCCGTCGATTTGCTCCGGTAGGTATCCGGCCTTGATGCGGTCGTAGACGGCGCGGAATTCCTGCTGCGCGTCCTCGATCGGAATGTAGGCGGGCAGCTCGCGATCGTATTCGGCGAGGCCGTCGATGACTTCGGTGTCCAGGCCCAGCTTCTCGGCGGTGGGCCTGGCGGTGTCGCGGGCCCGCAATTGCGGGCTGCTCACCACCCGGGCGATGCGATGGTGGGCGAGGGCCGCGGGTACCCGGGCCGCCTGCTCGACCCCGATCTCGGTGAGATCGGGGTCCGCCGGGCCGGTGAGCCCCTGGACGCGCCGAGGCTGGGCATGGCGGACGAGGATCAACTGCATATCCCCACTCTGCCGCACGCCGCCGGCACGTCCCGCTCGGGGCGGGGAGGGCCTACTGTCCCTGGTTCTTCTTCTTGTTCTGCATCAGGTAGACGATGCCGAGAATCAGCACCACGATGCCGATGCAGCAGACCGCGCCGAAGATCCAGAAGCTGCCACCCTTCTTGGACGACTTCTTCTTGGCGGCGTACTCCATGGTGGAGGTCCAGGTGTCCGGATTGGTCCACACCTGGTGGTCCAGCAGGTTGGCCTGGGTCATCAAGTCCAGGTAGTGCATGTGAAACCCCATCTCATCTATTCGGTGGTCCCCTCCCCGGGACTGCTCACAAGGTTAACGGGCAGTCCCGGTTCTGGGAGTCCACTGTGAATCGGCTGTGAACATCGAAACGTTCACAAGATCGCCGAGACTCTTCGAAACGGGTTACCCCGTACGAGGTTTCACAAGCGGGAAGGGCAGGGTTTCGCGAATACTGCGCCCGGTGATCAGCATGACCACGCGGTCCACGCCGACGCCGAGGCCACCGGTGGGCGGCATGGCGTGCTCGAGGGCCTGCAGGAAGTCCTCGTCGAGTTCCATCGCCTCCGGATCGCCGCCCGCGGCCAGCATGGACTGTTCGGTGAGGCGTTTGCGCTGCTCCACCGGATCGGTCAATTCGCTGTAGGCGGTGCCCAATTCGACGCCCCAGGCGACCAGGTCCCAGCGTTCGGTGACCCCGGCGATATGCCGGTGCGCGCGCGTCAGCGGGGAGACCGAGGTCGGGAAATCGATGTAGAAGGTGGGTTCCTCGGTGCTCGCCTCGACCAGGTGCTCGTACATCTCCAGCACGATCTGCCCGGCGTCCCAGCCCAATTGCCAAGTGATACCGGCCTTATCGCAGAGCAGGCGCAGGCGTTCGGCATCGGTCTCGGGGCTGATGGTCTCACCGAGTTTCTCCGATACCGCGCCGTGCACGGTCTTGACCGGCCAGTCGCCGGAGATGTCCACCTCGGTGAGCGTGCCGTCCGGTCCGGGCCGCATGGCCACCATCTTGCCGTTGGCGGCCAGCGCGGCCTCCTGGATGAGTTGGCGGCAGGCGTGCATCATGCGCTCGTAATCGCTGTGCGCCTCATAGGCTTCCAGAATGGTGAACTCGGGATTGTGGCTGTAGTCGACGCCTTCGTTGCGGAAGACGCGGCCGAGTTCGAACACCTTCTCCATACCGCCGACGCAGAGCCGCTTCAGGTACAGCTCGGGTGCGATGCGCAGGTACAGGTCGAGATCGTAGGCATTGATGTGCGTGGTGAACGGGGTGGCGTTCGCGCCGCCGTGCACCTGCTGCAGCACCGGGGTCTCGACTTCCAGGAATCCCCAGCCGTGCAAGGTGTCTCGCAGCGACCGCACCACGGCGCTGCGCTTGGCCATCACCTCGCGGATATCGGTGTTGATGGCCATGTCGACGTAGCGCTGCCGCACGCGCGCCTCGGGATCGGCCAGGCCCTTCCACTTGTCCGGTAGCGGGTGCAGGCATTTTCCGATCATGCGCCAGTCGGCGGCGAGCAGGGATAGCTCACCGCTGCGGCTGCGCCCGATCTGACCGCTGACCTCGATGAGATCGCCGAGATCGAAGTAGGTGTCGAAGTCGGCGCTGCGTTCCGCGCCCACCCGGCCGCGATCGATGACCAGCTGGATCTCCCCGGACCAGTCGCGCAGCAGTGCGAAGCTGACGCCGCCGTAATCGCGAATCCGCAAGAGCCGTCCGCAGACTCGCACCGTGGTGCCCTGCGGGGAGCGGCGCGCGGCGGCGACGGTGTGGGTCGGGGGATAGGCAACCGGATAGGCGTCGACGCCGGAGTCATTGAGTTTGCGCAGTTTGTCCATGCGCACCCGCACCTGTTCGGGGCGGCGCGGTCCGGATTCGGCGAGATCCTCCGGCGGCAGATCGGGCATGCTGCCGTCGGCGTGCAGTCCGGTCATGGTGTCCGGCACCGAGGAGCGCAGACCGGTGTGTGCGGAAGCGTTCTGTTCCTTGCCGATTCGCGGCAGGAAGCCCTCGGCGAGCGCGCTGGCGATGGCGACGCGCGGCAACTGGCGGCGTTCCTCGAACATGGAGAAGCGCGGCACCCAGTCCGGCTGATATTTCACATTGGAGCGGTACAGCGCCTCCAGTTGATACCAGCGCGAGAAGAACATCAGCACCGAACGCCACAGTCGCAGTACGGGTCCCGCGCCGATGCGGCTGCCCTCCTCGAAGACCGCGCGGAAGACCGCGAAGTTCAACGAGATTCGGGTGATGCCGTACTGGTCGGAGGTGAGCGCCAGTTTGGAGATCATCAATTCCATGACGCCATTGGGGCTTTGGCGATCGCGGCGCATCAGATCGAGTGAGACGCCGGTGCGGCCCCACGGCACCAGGGACAGCATGCCGAGCACGCGCTCGTTCGAGTCGATGGCCTCGACCAGCAGGCAGTCGCCGTCCAGGGGATCGCCGAGCCGGTCCAGGGCCATGGAGAAGCCGCGTTCGGTCTCGGTATCGCGCCAGAGTTCGGCGCGGTGCATGACCTCGCGCATCTCCTCGGGCTCGACTTCCTTGTGCCGTCGCACCCGAACGGTGACGCCCTGCTTGGCGAGCCGGTTCACGGCCTGCCGGACCTGTTTCATCTCCGGGCCCGCGAGCGAGAAGGTGCGGGTCTCCAGAATGGCCTCGTCGCCCAGGCGCAGCGCGGAGAGTCCGGCGCGCTTGTAGGCGGTCGCGCCGATCTCACTGGCACCCATTACCGCGGGGGCCCAGCCGTATTGGTCGGCCAGTTTCAGCCAGGCGTCGATGGCGTGCGGCCACGCCTCCTTCAATCCGATGGGATCGCCCGAGGCCAGGCAGACGCCGAGTTCCACGCGGTAGGTGACCGCGGCCTTACCGCTGGGCGCGAAGACGACGGCCTTATCGCGGCGGGTGGCGAAGTAGCCGAGCGAATCCTCCACATCCGAGCGTTCGATGAGCCCGCGCAGCGCGGATTCGTCGAGCCCGGTGAGCGCGTTGGTGGCGCGCTGCGAACGGAACAGCACCATCACCGCGGCCAGCAGCGCGATCGCGCCGAACAGGCCGAGCAGCAGGTTCACCAGATGCGGCGGATGCCCGTCGAAGTCCTCGTTGCTGACCAGGATCGCTCCGGTGACCCGGGAGATGGCCCACAGCGGTCGCTGCTCGTCCGAGGGCAGGCTGCCGGGGAAGAGTTCCACCAGACCCCAGCCGACCACGCAGCCGAGCGCCAGGCCGCCGAACAGCACGCCGAACGAGCGCAGGACGGTGCCGCCGCGCACCCGCGTGTAGAACTCGCTCCACGCCGCGAGCAGCACACCCATCACTCCGAGGTGCACGATCAGCGCGACGAGCGCGTTCACATCGCCCTCGGTGCCGAAGTCCAGGGCGTTGGCGAGCGCGTACGCCGCCATATAGCCGAACAGTAACCACCAGGCGATGCGCTTGCGGCTGGCGGTCGCGCCGGCGAGCAGGCCGACCACCAGCGCCCAGACGAGGGAGGTGTCGGGCGCGTCGAAGTAATAGGTGTCGACGTAGTGCCGCAAACCGGAGGTCAGATAGCGCAGACCGGGCGAAATACTCCACATGGCACACAGGACCGCGAAGACGCCCAGGACCAGCCCCGCAACGTGCGGGACTTCCCGGAGACGCCCGTGTCCGCGATGCGGCACTTCGGGCGACCGCGCGTCGGGTCTGTATTCGAGTTCCCGGTGCTGCCGGTCCTGCGTCGAAGTCACCGCACCAGTGTGTATGTTTCCGTCGCTCCCGCGCACTCGGAACCCGGTTCGTGTCTTGTTGCGGGTGCCTTACCGACGGGTTGCGGGCCCGATATTTGGTCTCGGGGAACCCGCGGGTGAGGATGTAGCCATGTCGGATCCAGTCGATGTGCCGATCGAGGACGAAGTCATTCGACTCGGCCAATTCCTGAAGCTGGCGAACCTCATCGATTCCGGTTCGGAAGCCAAGAACGTCATCGCGGGCGGCCTCGTCCGGGTGAATGACGAGGTAGAGCTACGCCGGGGCCGCCAATTACAAGCGGGAGACGTGGTCACCATCGCGGGCCACAAAGCCCGCGTCGCCAACTACTGACGCTCCTGCCCGAAGCGCCCCCGTGTGCCCCGGAGCAAACGTGCGGCGGGGCGGGGAAACAGGTCGCTGAGAGTATTCACAGAGTCTCTCGAGAAGCGGGCTTCCGGGTGTCGCTGTTGGGGTTTCAGGGGCGGAGCCCCGGCGCAGGGAGGTGGAGCCGCGAGTTACGAGAGTTGTTCAGTCCTCGGAACGGACGACGACGCCGTCATGGTCGCTGTAGAGCATGTCGCCCGGGGTGAAGGTGATGCCGCCGAACTCCACCGGCACATCCTTCTCGCCCGATCCGGTCTGGGTGCTCTTGCGCGGGTTGGTGCCCAGCGCCTTGACGCCGATGTCCAGCGTCCGCAGGATCGCCGAATCGCGCACCGCGCCGTTGACGATCACGCCGGACCAGCCGTTGTCGACGCCGCGGCCCGCGATGATGTCGCCGACCAGGGCGGTGTGAATGCTCGCGCCGCCGTCGACGACCAGCACCCGGCCGTTGCCCGGCTCACCGAGGGTCTGCTTGACCAGCAGGTTGTCCTGGAAGCAGCGGATGGTCACGATGCGGCCGGCGAAGGCTTCGCGGCCGCCGAATTGAATGAACTGGGTGTCGCAGCTGCGGATCTCGGGGCCGATCTCATCGGCTAGGTCGGCGGTCGCCACGATGTTTGCTGATTCGGTCACCCGCTTATCTTGTCAGGGCGAAAATACGCAAATCACGCGCGGTGCGGTTCTTGTAGGCGGTGTACGCCTGCGTGGTCTCCTCGAATCGCGTGAAGATCTCGCCCTTGCGCGCCTCGTCCTCGATGAGGCTGGCGCGCACCGGAATCCGCTGTCCCGCGATGGTGACCTCGCCGTCCGGATTGACCAGCAGGTTCCCGGTCCAGGCCGGATGGTGTTCCTGTCCGAAATTGCTGCCGATCACGTACAGCGTGTCCCCGTCGTGCACGTACAGCAGCGGGGTGGTGCGCGGCTGCCCGGATTTGCGCCCGATGGTGGTGAGCAGGATGACGGGCGCGCCGATCGGCCCGAGCACGGTGTATTTGCCGCCGGTGCGCTCGAGGATCCGCCGATCCAGCGGCGTGAGCTTGCGTATCACCAATGACCCGAGCTTGGTCGCGGCGAACGGACTGGCAACGCGGGAAAGAAGATTGGTGCGCGAACCCCAGATACGGTCCGGAAACTGCTCACTCATGTCCGGAACATTAGTGCCCGCGACGGCGTGCTGTCCGCCCGTCGCGGCGGTTCCGGGCTCGTCGTGGCGGCCTCCGCGACCGTGTCCGCGCAGGTAATTCGGTACGCCGGTACCGACTTGCGGGCGCATACTTAAGGCGGTGGCACTCCCGGAGGAGGACCGGTTGCCATGGTGTACGCGGAGGGCATGAGGTTGGAGTCTGCGATCGACTCGGACGCTGTCGGCGAGACCCGCTCGCTGCTCACGGCGGTCGCGGCACGCTTCGCCGCGGCCTGGGAGCAGGCGGGTCAGCCACCGGAACTGTCCGAATTCCTGCCGCAGGCCACCCAATTCCGCCGCCTGTGCCTGATCGAGTTGATCAAGGTGGATCTGGAATACCGCTGGATCCGCTACGACTTCCCGAAGCGCCTGGCCGAATATCGCCTGGAATACGACGAACTCCGTTCCGGCCCGCTGCCCCCCGATCTGGCCTACGAGGAATTCCACGCGCTGCGCCGTTCCGGTCGCGGTATCGACGAGAGCGGCTATCCGACCGAGGCCGCGCTCACCGAGGTCGCCTGGGGTGAACGCGACTATCGCAGCACCCTGATCGCCAGCCCGCGCGCCCGCGCCGCCCTGGAGGGCATCGAGGTCGGTGATCGCGTCGACGATTTCGATCTGCTGGTCGAATTGGGCGCGGGCGCGTTCGCCAGGGTCTTCCTGGCTCGGCAGCGTTCCATGCAGCGCCTGGTGGCGGTGAAGGTGTCGCAGAATCACGGCACCGAATCCGAGACCCTGGCCCAGCTGGACCACGAGAACATCGTGCGGGTTTTCGATCAGCGCCTGATGGATGAGCGCGAACTCAAACTCATGTACATGCAGTACCTGCCCGGCGGCACGCTGTCGAAGGTGCTGAGTCTGGTGCGCACACGCCCCGAGGCGGAGCGCGATGGCGGGCTGCTGCTGGAAGCGGTCGATACGGCCATGCGCGACAAGGGCGGATTGGTGCCGAGCGAATCGGCGACCCGCACCGCCATCGCCGCGCACACCTGGCCGGAGACGGTGGCGTGGCTGGGCAGCAGACTGGCCCGCGCCCTCGACTATTCGGCGGACAACGGTGTGCTGCACCGGGATATCAAGCCCGCCAATGTATTGCTCACCGCGGACGGCATTCCCAAGCTCGCGGATTTCAATATCAGTTTCAGCCTGCACGTCGCGGGCACGAGTCCGCTCGCGTATTTCGGCGGTTCGCTGGCGTACATGTCGCCGGAGCAGCTGGCCGCCTGCCATCCGCAATTGCCGGATACCGCAGAGGATTTGGACGGCCGTTCCGATATCTTCGCGCTCGGGGTGGTGCTGTGGGAGCTGCTCACCGGCCATCGCCCCTTCGATGACGAGACCCGCGCGGGCGATTCGGAATCCTCGCTGGAACGCATGCTGCGCCTGCGGCAGCGGGAGATCGATCCGCAATACCTGGAACAGCTTCCGGCCGACTGCCCGCCGACCCTGCGCCGGGTACTGCTGAAATGTCTTGCCCCGCATCGTGACGACCGCTGGGTGAACGGCGCGGCACTGGCGCAGCAGCTGGATCTGTGCCTGGATCACCGCGCCCGCGATCTGGTGGATCCGCCGCGAAACAGCCTGCGCGCCAGGGTCGGACCGTGGTCGCTACTGCTGTTGGTGACGGCCGCGAGTTTCCTGGGCGATTTCCTCGGTATGGCGTACGCGAATCTGCACAACGGCCCGCTGTGGGATATCTGGTTCACCGAGACCGAGCGGCGGCATCTGCAAACGGTGGGTGCGGGTTTGGCGTTGTTCACCACGCCCGCCGCGATCATCGTCACCAATTATCTGTGCCGTCGCGCGTTCATCGTATGGCGCGGTCTGCGCCGGGGCCGCAGCTATGACCCGGAGATTCTGGCCCGTGCGCGCCGGGACACCCTGGTCAATGGTGATCGGGTGGCGTTGCTGGCATTCCTGTGGTGGGTGGTGTCGGCGATCGTGGCGGCGATTTCGCTACTGGTCTATACCGATCTGTCCACGGGTCAGCTGGTGAATCTGACCGCGACACTGCTGGTTTCGGGTGCGGTGGCGGTCGCGTACCCGTTCTTCCTGGTGACGTTCTTCGTGGTGCGCTGTTTCTATCCGCGTTTGCTGACGCACGGTGAGATGGCCGGTGATCAGGACGCGCTGCGCGCGCTGGGTCGCCGCTGCACCCGCTATCTGGCTGTGGCCGTGGCGATTCCGCTGATCGGCGTGGTGACCAGTCTGCTGTTCCTGACCCCGCACGAGGTGTCCCTGGCGATCGGCCCGATCAAATGGCTATGCCTGGCCGGTGTGCTCGGATTCCTCGGCGACTATTGGCTTTTCCGGCAATTGGAGGCGGATTTGCGGGCGTTCGAGCGCGCGGTGTCCTCGCATTCGGATTTTCGTTGAGCCGCTCGTCAGTTCAGCATGAGCAGTGCGAACAGCAGTAGCCAGAATCCGCCCGCGGCGACTCCGGCGATGGCGAAGCCCTTGTCCTGGCGCTTGGGGTCGATGGCGATCGCGGCCGCGCCCAGTGCGACCGCCGGGATGGCGGTGATACCGCAGACGAATCCGAAGAGGCCGAGCATGAACGCGGTGAGCCCCATGCCATTCCACTGCTGTTGCCGATGCTGGCGGTAGTACATCGGGGCATTGCCCGGAATCACCGACATACCCGGCATCGGCGGCCTGGGCCGCACCACGGGCAACCCGGTTAGCACCACATCGAGGTCGGCGAAGGTGCGGGCGTTGAAGGTCTGCCCTATTCGCTCGGAGAGTTCATCGGCGCTGATCCGGCCTTCGCTGAAACACTGATTCAGGCCCTCGATCACGCGTTCCCGGTCGGCATCGCCGGCTCGCAGTTGTGCGGGATTCCAATACGGTTGCATGTGGTTCTCCGTGAACCCGAAGCGGTATAGGTCTTCTCACCGAGATTAGGCCGGTATTCATGGATCGCACCGCATTCGAGACCGGAACCACAGGGAACGCTCAGGCTCGGCCGTGCCGTTGTTCGTACGACTGTCGTTCGGCGGCTTCACGATCGCGCCGATCGGCGTCCGCGAGCGCCGGATCGAGACCGTGCTTGATGAGTTTGTTGCGCCGGAACACATAGGTGAGCGCGACCGTGAAATAGATGAGCGGCAGATACAGCAGCGCCATCATGGCCAGGCGCATCCAGAGCGGACCTGGGATGAGCAGGAACAGGCACAGCACCGGAATGATCGGGATCAGAATGCGGAGCAGATAGCGGCGGGTGGCTCCGGGACCGATGACATCGTCGCGCACCCAGTCCGTCATCGAGGGCGGCAGCGTGCGGCCGCAAATATAGCCGAGGCGCTGCGCGAGGGTCGGGGTGCTGCGTTCGGGCATGTGCCCAGCATCCCCGCCGTGGCCGAATCGGACAAATATTCGGGGGGGTCGGCGGCTTTGGCGACCCCGGGCGATCAGGCGCTGGTGCGTTCTTTGTGGAATGCGGCGACCTGCGTCACCAGGTTGTGCGTTGAGCTCTTCACGGCCAGTTTCACGAACGGCTCGATGGTCTTGCCGAGCAGTTTTCCGGCAATGCCGCCGGGCACCCGGTAGTCGACGATGGCGTCGATGGTGCAGGCTTCATCGCCCCGGTCGTGGAACAGGAAGGTGGATTCGATCTCGAAGCCCTTGATGGACTTCACCGCGATGGCTTTACCGGGTTCATGCCGCACGATCTTGATCGTGGAATGCAGTGAGACCGGGCCCAGTCCGATGGTGCCGTCGAAGGTGGCGTCGACGCCCTCGGTCTGCTCGGTCAACGGCTTGAAGCTGTTGATCTCATTGATGAATTTGGGCAGATTGTTGTAATCGTTGACGTAGGCGAAGGCGGATTCCGCCGAGGCGGTGCAGTCCGCGACGATCTTGACTTCGGTCATGCGCACGACAGTAACCTGTTGCAAATTCATGCGCGGATGATGAGGTGAGCGCCACATTCGGTCCGCGCCGCCGATTCCTACGCGGTCACCGCCAGCGTGCCCGCGACACCGAACACCACCGCCATCAACAGCACTTCGAAAATCGCACGGCGCAAAGAGGATTCCGCGTCCATGCGGTGATCGGCCGCCACCGGCACCCAGGTGCGCCGCCACCACCAGCCCAGCGCCAGCAGCGCGATGAGGATCACCGTCTTGGCCAGCAGCAGTCGCCCGTAACCGGTGGTCGCCAATTCGGTGAGCCCGCCGACCCGAACCAGGCCGTTCACGATGCCCGTCAGGGTCACCGTGGCGGCCAGCGGCAGCGCCCAGCGCGAATAGCGGGGGAGCAGCACCGCCCACTCACCCCGGGTGCGCACGGTCAGCGCCAGCGCCAGCAGCACCCCGAACCAGGCCGAGGCGGCCAGCGCGTGCACCGCGCCCAGCACCGATCCGAAACTCTGCTGCGACATATGCCCGGTGATCGGGCGCAGCGCCAGCGTCACCGCGGTGAACACCAGCACCAGATCCGCCGTCACCCGATCCGGACTGCGAAAACCGAAGGCGCTGTAGATCGCGACCGCGCCGCTGCCGATCAGCAGTGCGATACCGATCTGCCCGCCGCTCACCGTGGTGAGGTAGTCGCCGAACTGTCCAGCACCGAGCTTCACGACCCGAATGCCCTGTACCTCGGAGGCTTCCAGCACCAGCATCGCGAATTCCAATACCGCCCAGACCCCTGCGGCGACGGTGAGCAGCCGCCACGGCGGAGACAGGCGTTCGGACAGCCGCGGCAGCGCGGCCGATCCGAGCACGATCGCGCCCGCGCAGTCGGCGAGCACCCGCACCGGCGCTTCCGCCTGCACGGGATCGTTCGCCGCGAGCGCCCAGGCCAACGCCCAACCGCACAGTGCGAGCGGAATGACCAGCAGCAGTAGCCATCTCAGTGGACTGTCGCCGGTCGTCCCGCGCTCACGGCGGCGATCGGTGCCCTCGGACCGGTTCACTGACGCTGCTTGCCCCGCCCGCCCAGCAGTGCGAAGGCCAGCCCGCCGCCGAACAGCACCACCGCGCCCGCGATGAACACCCACAGCGGCACGCCGCCGCCGGAACCGCCCGATTTGGCCGAGGAGTCGGCCTTCGGACCGGGAGTTCCGTTGCCCGCCTTGGTGAGTGTGAAGGTGCGGGTGCCGCTGACCGGATGCCCGTCCGCCGAGGTGACCCGGTACGCGATCTTGTAATCGCCGGTCGGGCCGAGTTCGCCGACCTCGATGCTGACGGTCGGGCCCTCCACCTTGGGCTGGCCCTTGGACCACAGGTTGCCGTCCGGTCCGGTGACCGTCATGGACGGGTAGCTCTCCTGCAGATTCTCATTGAAGGTGACGTTCGCCCGCGCGGGGGAGACCTCGATCTGCGCGCCGTTCTCCGGACTGGAGCCGATGGCCGCCGAATGCGCGTTCGCCACACCGCCGCCCAGCAGGGCGAAACCGGTGATCAGCAGACCGGTGAGCACACCGGCGAAGAGCTTGCGGCTCATGACTTGCGACCGCGGATGACGCTGCCCAGACCCAGGGCCGCACCGAGCGCGCCCAGCACCAGGCCGATGCCGCCGAGCCAGCGGGCGGTGTTGTCGGTGCCCTTTTCCTGTTTGGCCTCGGTGGTGGTCGCGGCGTGATCGTCATCGCCGCCACCGGCCGCCAGGGTCAGCGCGGGAGCCGGGTGCTCCGGCTCGCTGCCGTCCGGGTTGTCCTTCTGATCCCAGACCACGACCTTGCCGTCGCTGTAGGTCTGGGTGGCGGGGAAGGCGACCTTCTCCTGCTTGGGCAGCGCGACCGACAGCACGAAACGCTGGAACTGACCGGGCGCGACACCGGCATTGCCGGGATCGGCGGTCCAGGTGACGGCGACGGCCTCACCCTTGTCGTTCTTGTCCACCTTGGCGGTCCAGCCCGGCAGCGGTTCGGTGCGGGCGCTCTTCAAATTCGGCAGCACCACACTGACTTTGGTGGTGGCGGCGGTATCGGATTCGGTCGGCACCTTGAAGGTGGCGACCGCGTACCCGCCCTGCGACGCGCCCGGCGCGTCGACGGTGACATGCGCGGACGCGATTCCGGTGCCCAGCAGCGTCAGACTCGCGGCCGCGACGACCGTGCCGAGCGCACGCGAAGAGGAAATAAGCATGGGTGAATGGCCTTTTCTGGCAAAGGGTTACGGGTGCGAGGAAATCACGCCGCAACCGGCGGTGCCCGAGACCCATTGGCCCCCACCGCGAGCCGCCCCAGCGACTCCACCACCGCGGCCCAGCGAGCGGCCGAGCGCCCGACGACGGGCGCGGCGGGGCGCGTGAGCACCGCTCGAACCGCCTGCGAGACAAGCCCGTACAGCCGTTCGGCCGCCAGAATCAGCACCGCGAACAGCACGGCCGCCACGGCATGCGCCGCGAGCATGACGCCGTCGTTCACGAAATCCATTGCCCCCGAGACGTGCCCGTGCTGGGCCGCGCCGCTCAACGCCAGATGGCAGGCCGGTTGCCCGAGCACCATCAGGACGGGCAGCGCGCCGGGGGAGTGCAGTACCGCCGCCGATGCCCCGATCGCGGCACTGACCAGCAGTAAAAGGGTCGATCCGGCCGAATCCGGATAGCCGCCGCCCGCGATACCGTGCGCGGCGATCGCGAGCACCGCCAGCGCGGCACCGGCGAGGCTGCCGCGGAATGCCTTGTGCGGCACCCGCGATGCGGAACCGCGTACGAGGACAGTCCGCGGGCGTGGTTCCCGGCTGCCTGCTCGTACACGGTGCGTCATCGTGAGGTGCTGATCAGTTCACGCCGAGGCGGGCGAGCACATCGGCTTCGATACCGGACAGCTCGTTCGAGATGGAGGCGTGCACGGCGCGCCGCCGCTGCACGGGCATCTGCGCGGCCGTGCGCACCGCGGTGGTCAGGCTCTCCAGCCGATCGCGAGTGGCGGCGACGAATTTCGCGGTATCGGAATCCTTCGGGTTCTTCTTCTCCAGATCGGTGAGCGTGCTCTCCACATTCGCCAGCCGGGCCTGCAATTTCGCACCCGGACCGGCGAACTCGCCGAGCTGATTCACCCCGACGCCCAACTGCTGCGCCCGCCGCGTATCCAACTGCCCGCGCAGCATGGTCGCGCCGCGATAGGCGAGCGGTGCCAGCACCGGCACCAGAATCCGAGCCACCCCCAGATACTTCCGCACCGAGGCCACGCTGAACGGATCCCGCTCGGCCTTGGCGGCCAGCTTCACCGCGGCCTTCTCCTCGGCCTGCAGCTTGGCGATCTCCGCATTGGCGATCTTCCGCTGCAACCGGGCCTCACCCCGATGCTTCTTCCGCTCATTGCGAGCCCCGAGCTTGGCCTCCATACCGGCCTTGTGCTTCAGCGCCTTGGCCTCAGCCCGCCGGCTGACCTTCTTCTTGCGCTTGGTGAACAACCCCATAGATGGCCTCCGTCATGCTGGTTCGCCATGGCAGCACAGGGCCGGGGGAATTGCCTGTCCGCCCATGAAACACAGTTTGACCGTCACCCTATCGTTTCCCCAGCCAACCGAGCGAACACCATGCCCAATCAACGAACCACGCGGTTCGAGAGACAGACGCTGACGCGAGGTCTCGGGGTCTGGGTCCCGGTCCTCGCCGCCGGGGTTGCTCGCGGCCCTTCGTCTTTGGGGGTTCGGGGGCGGAGCCCCCGACTGTTTCCGCACCACCCGGGGGTGTGGGGGTGCCCCCCGCATCATCTTCTCCGCGCGCCGAGGGGCGCGGGGGTCGGAGTGTCGGGGGATAGCGCCATACTGCTATCCGTGTATTCGGGCATCGGTGACCATGGCGAGCGGGCCGCGTTTCTTGACGCGCGGGCCTTGATCGGCTGCCGGCACCGGCTGCTTTTGGACTCCTCGCATCCCCAGGTGCTGACCGGAGTTACCGAGGACGCCGGTGTGCAGCAGCGGCGGGATGCGGCGGCCGCGCATCGAATTCAGGTGCGGGACACGCTCGTCGGCGGCGATCCGGAGCGCTGGACCGTCATCGACGCCGCCCAGTCGGCGGGCCGTCGCGCGGAGGCGACGATGGCCGCGATGGCGGCGGGCGCGGACCGCATCTGGGGCGGCCTGCTGCCGCAGGAGACGGACACCGGCCGGCGCGGCGGCTGCGAAATCCTGTGGCGGGACGCGGATCGCGGCGGGTACATCCCGATCGTGGTGGTCAATCACAAGGTGACCGATCCGCGGCAACCGGATCCGGCGGACTTCCATCCGATCACCAGCGGCCTGTATTCCTGGACCCCGAAGGCGGACCGCTACGTCCGCACCCGCCCGCAGCCGCGTGATCAGCAGCGCCTCGCGCACCTGTATCGCATGCTGCAGCGGCACGGCTATGCCAGCCCCGCCCTGGTGGGCGGCGCGATCGGATATGCCTTCGACCGCATCCTGATTCACGATCTCGGCCCCATCCTGGACGATTACGACCGCCGCTACGCCGACCGCATCGCGGTGGTGCGCGGCGAGCTGCCGACGGTCCCGTCCAAGGTCCCCGAATGCCGCCAATGCCCGTGGTGGACCCGCGCTCCCGAAGAGGGCGCGCTCAGCTGTGAGAAGTGGCTGGCCGAACACCGCGATATCAGCCTGGTCGCCCCGGGCGCGCGCGCCGAGGTGCTGCGCCGCCACGATGTGCACACCATCGACGATCTCGCCGCCTGGACGGGCGACGATCCGGACGACTGGCATTTCGAGCCGTTCACCGAAACCATTGTGACCGCGCGTGCTTGGGCCACCGGAGCCCCGCTGGTCCGCCGCGTCGACCAGGTCCGGGTGACCCGCGCCGATGTCGAGGTGGACGTCGATCTGGAGAGCTTCCAGGAACACGGCGCCTACCTGTGGGGCACCCTGCTGGACGGCGTCTACCGCCCCTTCGTCACCTGGGATCCGCTGCCCACCGAGGATGAGGGCCGTTCCTTCGCCGAATTCTGGGCCTGGCTGATGGAAACCCGCGCGCAGGCCGCCGCGGACGGCAAAACCTTTGCCGCCTACTGCTATTCGCGCACCGCCGAGGACAAGTGGCTGTACGAGTCGGCCCGTCGTTTCGCGGGCATGCCCGGCATCCCGACCGAGCGCGATATCCAGAAGTTCGTGGACAGCCCGCAGTGGGTGGACATGTTCCAGGCGGTGTCGGAGCAGTTCATCTGCCCGAACGGCAAGGGCCTGAAGAAGATCGCCCCGGTCGCCGGTTTCTCCTGGCGCGATCCGGAGGCGGGCGGTGAGGCGTCGATGAGCTGGTACCGCCTGGCCGTCGCCTATGACGGCGGCGAACCGGACATGTCGCAGCGCACCCGCATCCTGGAGTACAACGAGGATGATGTGCAGGCGACGAAGGTGTTGCGCGACTGGATGACCGATCGGGCGGATGCGGAGGTTCCCGCCATCGCGGATTTCGCGCGTCGTAATATCGCATCGTGACCGAACACGTCGAGAACCTGGAGTTTCAGGCCGAGACCCATCAGCTGCTGGAGCTGATGATTCACTCGGTGTATTCGAATAAAGACACGTTCCTGCGGGAGCTGATCTCGAATTCCTCGGACGCGCTGGACAAGCTGCGCCTGGAATCGTTCCGCGACAAGGATTTGCAGGCCGATATCTCGGATCTGCACATCGAGTTGTCGGTGGATCGCGATCAGCGCGTGCTGACCGTCCGCGATAACGGCATCGGCATGTCCCGTGCCGAGGTGGTGGATCTGATCGGCACCCTCGCCAAGTCGGGAACGGCCACGCTGCGCAAGCAGTTGCTGGAAGCCAAATCCGATGCTGCCGCCGAAGAGCTGATCGGTCAGTTCGGCATCGGCTTCTATTCGACCTTCATGGTGGCCGACAAGGTCACCCTGACCACCCGCAAGGCGGGCGAAACCACCGGCACCCGTTGGGAATCCGTCGCGGGCAGCTCCACTTACACGATCACCGAACTCGCCGAGGCCCCGCAGGGCACGTCGGTATCGCTGCAGCTCAAGCCCGCCGATGACGAGGACCACCTCTTCGATTACACGATGGAGTGGAAGCTCCGCGAAATCGTGAAGAAGTACTCGGACTTCATCGCCTGGCCCATCCGCATGGATGTGGAACGCACCGTCATGGACGGTGAGGGCGAGGAGCAGACCGAGAAGACGCTCACCGAAACCCAGACCCTGAACTCCCAGAAGGCGCTGTGGACCCGCCCCAAGAGCGAGGTCACCGACGAGGAGTACAAGGAGTTCTACAAGCACGTCTCGCACGCCTGGGATGACCCGCTGGAGGTCATTCCGCTGAAGGCGGAGGGCACGTTCGAATATCAGGCCCTGCTGTTCCTGCCCTCGACCGCCCCGTTCGACCTGTTCACCCGGGAGCACAAGCGCGGCGTGCAGCTGTACGTGCGCCGCGTGTTCATCATGGACAACTGCGAAGAGCTGATGCCGGAGTATCTGCGCTTCGTCAAGGGCGTGGTGGACGCACAGGACCTGTCGCTCAATGTCTCTCGCGAGATCCTGCAGCAGGACCGGCAGATCCGGATGATTCAGAAGCGCCTGGTGAAGAAAGTGCTGTCCACGGTCAAGGATTTGCAGAAGGCCGAGGATCAGTCCAAGTACCAGACGTTCTGGCGCGAGTTCGGCCGAGTTCTCAAGGAGGGCATGCTCTCCGACGCCGATAACCGCGAAACCATCCTGGGCGTCTCGTCTTTCGCGTCCACGCATTCGACCGAGGAGCTCACCACCCTCGCCCAGTACGTGGAGCGGATGCCGGAGACCCAGACGGCGATCTACTACATGACGGGCGAGTCCCGCGAGCAGATCGAGAACTCCCCGCATATGGAAGCCTTCAAGGCCAAGGGCCTCGAGGTGCTGGTGCTGACCGATCCGGTCGACGAGATGTGGGTCGGTTCGGTGCCCGAGTTCGCCGGTCAGCCACTGCAATCCATCGCCAAGGGCGAGGTGGATCTGGAGTCGGAGGACGAGAAGAAGGAGTCCGAGGCCCTGCGCGAGGCGCAGGACAAGGATTTCGCCGATCTGCTCGGCTGGCTGACCACCGCCCTGGACGAGAATGTGAAGGAGGTCCGCCTGACCTCCCGCCTCACCACCTCGCCCGCCTGCATCGTGGGTGACGTATTCGATTTCACGCCGCTGCTGGAACGCATGTACCGGGCCTCCGGTCAGGCGCTGCCCGAATCCAAGCGGATCCTGGAATTGAACCCGTCGCACCCCCTGGTCACCGGCCTGCGGGATGCGTTCGCCAAGGTCAAGGATGACGCGGACAAGCCGGCCGACCTCACCGAGACCGCCGAACTGCTCTACGGCACAGCGGTTCTGGCCGAGGGCGGCGAGCTCAAGGATCCGGCGCGGTTCGCTCGAGTCCTCGCCGACCGCCTCACCAAAACCCTCTGACTGGCGGTTTTCGGTCATGCCCGGTTCGGCGCGATTGTGACGCGCGCGATGATCCGCCGAACCGGGGAACTCGTCGGAACGCCATACGTTGTACTGCTTGGTCGTAAGTTTTTCGTGTTCGTGTCTCACATGCTCGCGCTGAACATCGTGCGGGCGCTTCTCTTGCCAGGCAAGCTGCAAGTCGCCTTCTGATTCGACCCGGTCGCCGTGACCGCGGCGGCCGATGCAACATCCAGCAGGAGAAAGTTATGGTTCAGGGCACCGTCAAGTGGTTCAACGCGGAGAAGGGCTACGGCTTCATCGCCCGCGAGGACGGCCCCGATGTGTTCGTTCACTACTCTGAAATCGAAGGCAACGGCTACCGCCAGCTCGAAGAGGGCCAGGCCGTGAGCTTCGAAATCACCGAGGGTAAGAAGGGTCCGCAAGCCGCGGCCGTCCGCCCCCACTGAGATTTCCGGCAGGGCGCTGAAGCCTCCGCGTCCGCCGACCTCGTGAAATAGCATGGCCCGCACCGGAATACGGTGCGGGCCATGCGCTGTAAATGGGGGTTCGGGGCGAAGCCTCCGACGGGGGCCGGGGGCAGCGCCCCCGATTCCGGGGGTCCGGGGGCGGAGCCCCTGGGAATAGCTCAGCGCGGGGCCATGCGGAGAGCGCCGTCCATGCGGATGGTTTCGCCGTTGAGGTAGTCGTGTTCGGTGATGTACTGCGCGAGCTGCGCGTACTCGTCCGGGCGGCCCAGGCGGGACGGGAAGGGAACGCCCGCCTCGAGGCCCTTGCGGTATTCCTCGGTGACACCGGCGAGCATCGGGGTGTCGATGATGCCGGGGGCGATGGTGTTGACGCGAATGCCGAACTGCGCCAGATCACGCGCGGCCGGGATGGTCATACCGGCGACGCCGCCCTTGGAGGCGGAGTAGGCGATCTGCCCGATCTGGCCTTCGAACGCCGCCACGGAGGCGGTGTTGATGATGACGCCGCGCTGGCCGTACTCGTCGACCGGCTCGGTCTTGGAGATGGCGTCGGCGGCCAGTCGCATGACGTTGAACGAGCCGAGCAGGTTCACGGTGATGACCGTGCGGAACAGCTCGAGATCGTGCGGTCCGTTCTTGGACAGGATGCGTCCCGCCCAGCCCACACCGGCGCAGTTGACGACGATGCGCAGCGGCACACCGGATTCCACGACCTTGGCGACCGCGGCGGCCACCTCGTCACCGCTGGTGACGTCGGTCGGGATCAGGGTGACACCGGCCGGGACGCTATCGCCCGCGCGCTCGATCGACTGGGCCAGGTCCAGGCCGAACACAGTGGCGCCGGCGTCGGCGAGGCGCTTGGCGGTGGCCGCACCGAGGCCGGAAGCACCTCCGGTGACGATGGCGGCGGAGCCGGAAATCTCCACGGTGATTGGTCCTCTCGAACGTGGAGCGCCCTCTCACTGGCCCTCCGTCAATAGGCACTGTAATTTCCGCCCTCCGCTGCCCTCCGCGCGGGGGCTGCGGAAGAAGGTCGTCTGGTTTGCGCAGGCGAAAAGACAACTACCCCGTTTGCGAACATGGGTGTTCGTTGAGTGCTACTGTCGCTGCTATGAACGCCCACGCGGCCCGACGTTCGCGCCGTGGTCTCCTATCTCCCGCCCGCCACGTCGCCGGGCAACGCATCCTGATCACCGGTGCCGCCCGCGGTATCGGGGCGGCTCTCGCCCGGCAGTTGCATGCCCACGGCGCTCTCGTGGCGCTCCTGGGCATCGAAGAGGGACTGCTGGCCGAGGTCGCCGCCGACTGCGGTGACGCCCCCTGGCGCTACTGCGATGTCGGCGATCCCGCCCAGGTGCAGCGCGTGGTCAACTCGCTCACCGTCGAATTGGGCGGTTTGGACGCGGTGGTGGTGAATGCCGGTATCGCCCGGCAACTTTCGCTGCTGCACGGCGATCCGACGGTGCTGGAGCAGACGCTCACCGTGAACGTGCTCGGCGCGTACTACACGCTGCGCGCCGCGGGCCCGCATATCGCGCATCCGGGCGGGTACGTGCTGCTGGTGTCCTCCCTGGCGGCCGCCATCCACCTACCCCTGGCCGGTGCGTACAGCGCGTCCAAGGCCGCGGTGGAAGCCCTCGGCGACACCCTGCGGATAGAACTGCGCCACACCGGCGCGAAGGTCGGCATGGCCTATTTCGCCGAACTCGACACCGATATGACCAGTCGCGGTTTCGGCACCGATGCCGCGCGCAGCATTCTCGGCCGCAGCACGGTCTCGGGTATCGCACCGCTGGGCCCGGCCATCGACGCCATGGAACGCGCCCTGGCCCGCCGCTCCCGCCGGGTGTTCTCGCCGTACTGGGTGGGTGTGGTGCTGAGCTTCCGAGGGGTCGGGCAGCGGGTTGTCGACTACGCTCTGCGGCACGGTGTCGCACCGGGTCTGGAAGTGGCGCGCACCGAACCGGTGGCCTTCACCACCGAGCAGCCCGCCCGCCCGAGCAGAATGAGGAAGCTCGCCTGATGCCCGATTCGGCAGTCACCTCCCGCCAACTGCCCCGCGGTCGCCACGGCCTGCCGCGCGAGACCGTGGTCGCCGCGCAACGCGATCGCATCCTGCTGGCAATGGCCGAGGCGATGGCCGAAAACGGTTATGTCGGAACACCTGTCGCCGCGGTCATCAAACGCGCCGGTGTGTCGCGGGAAACCTTCTATGAGCAATTCCGTTCCAAGGAAGACTGTTTCGAGGCCGCGTACGAGCGCGCGGTGGAACTCATGCTCACCGGCATCCTCGCCGTCACGGGCGCGGAGTTCGACGGGGAAACCCAATCCGAGCGCATCGAACGTGTCCTGGGCGCGTATCTGGACGCCCTCGCCGCCGAACCCGCCTATGCCAGACTGTTTCTCGTCGAGGTGTACGCGGTCGGCCCCGAGGCCATCATCCGCCGCACCAGCCTGCAGGAAACCTTCGTCGCCATGGTCGCGGACATTCTGCGCGCCGATACCGAGGAACAGCGCTTCGCCTGCCAAACCCTGGTGGCCGCGCTCAGCGCCATGGTCACCAATCGCATAGCCGTTGGCGATATCGACGGCCTGCGCGCCCTGCGCGAACCCCTGACCAACCTGGTCCGCCGCGCGGGCGCGCTATTCGGCGAGAGTCCGCTCGACGACTGAATCGGTTGCCGGGGCGGAGTTCTTGCGCCGCACCAGCATCAGCACCGCACCGGCCGCCGCGGGCAGTACCGCGCCGAGGGCGATGTTGCCCAGCGTCCCCAGTTCCGGTGCCAGCGCGCCGAGTAGCGTGACCGCGCCGAAGTACAGGAACAGCAGTCCGGAGCAGAGCGCGATGGCCCGCTCGGGAATGTGCTTGCCGACCGTGACACCGATCAGAATCGCGAGCCCGCCCGCCGCGACCATGCCCGCGACCGAGCCGATCCACACCGCGATCCAGCCGTTCTTGGTGGCCAATGCCATGGTCGCGAACATGGTGCGGTCGCCGAGTTCGGCGAGCAGGAACGCGGACAGCACCACCAGGAACGCCGACCGCGATTTGGTCTGCGGCGCGACCGTTTCCGCGTCGTCCTCGGGCGCGTTGCCCGGCAGCAGTTCGCGCAGCGTCCACAGGCCGACCGCGATCAGGGTGGCGGCCGCGAAGAACGCGATGAGATCGGTGGGCAGTGCCGCACCGAGGAAGTGCCCGACGCCGACGGCGATGAGGTTCACCAGAATGCTGGCGACGGTGATGGCGCTGAGCACCACCCACCAGCGGTAGCGCAGCGCGAACGTCAAGGCCATCAACTGCGATTTATCACCCAGTTCGGCGAGGAAGAGCGCGCCGAAGCTCAGCAAAATCGTGGTGATCATGAATGTCAGCTCCCAGGTCTCCGGCCTGTCGACTGAAATGCGGGGGCGCTTCAGCCGACATCCGCACCGTGATCGGTTTGGTTTGTCTCGGCCGAAGGTCTCGCCCACCGGTGGATCCCGGTTCGCGCAGCCGGATCCTGGAACGGATCAGTATGTCGACTACACGATTGGGGGCTACTCCCCTTCGCTGCGATCCACCTTATCCGGCAAACCCGGCATGCGCAAACACCTGTAGTCGAAATCGCAATGCGCACAATAAGTTTGGACGCACTGCCGAGAGGTTTCGGGAACCCTTACGCGGCCAGCAGCATAGCCAGAACCGCGGTGTCGGGATCACTGATCGGATCGACGCCCACCCGTGAAACCATCGAGGTCACCGCCCCGTCCATATCGGTTTCCACCCAGGCCGCCCGATGTTCGAGCCCCAGATGCGGCAGCCCCGGCAGCAGCAGCGTCCCGGATGCCGCGCCCGCGCATTCGGGCAGCGACGGCCGGGTCTCGCGCGGCGGATGCAACATGATCAATGCGGGCGGCACACGTTCGGCAAACCTGCCGGGAGCCAGTGCGGCCTCCCCGAGCACGGTCCCCTCGGCGATCACCAGCCCCACCATCCCGGGTTCCGGATCATCGGGCAGCTCTTCCCGCGCCCCGAACACGGTGGTGGTCGGCAACAACCCGGGCAGACTGGCCACCCGCACCGCGAGTACCAGCAGCTGCGCCCATTCCTTGGTGGAGTCGGGCCAGCGCCCCGAAATTACGAACCCATGCAACGACCCATGAGCCTGAAACGGCAACACACCGATCTGATCGCTCATCGCGGCCTCCCGAAGTGAAGAAATCCGGGGCGGCTATGCCCGTCCTAGTAGTACCCGAGTTTGTACCCGGTTATGTCTGGCACACAAGTACCAAAGAGTGCCAGCGCCCGCCTGCCCCGCCCCCGAACAACACAAAAGCCCCGCGAATCAACCGATTCGCGGGGCTGCTGCGCTGAAAATCCGGGGCTGCGTCCCAGGTTTCTCTGCCCACCGGGCCCCCGAACCCGTGATCACGTCGGGCGTGTCTCGGGGCGTCCCGGTAGGGGTGTGGGGGCCGGAGCCCCCACGAAGTCCCGGCCTATCAGCCGAAGATCAGGCCCTTGCCCTGGGTGACGGCGCGCGCGAAACGATCCTGCACGTCCGCCCAGTTGACGACGTTCCAGAACGCGGTCACGTAGTCGGCCTTGACGTTCTTGTACTGCAGGTAGAAGGCGTGCTCCCACATATCGACCTGCAGCAGCGGGATGATGCCCAGCGGCACGTTGGCCTGCTGGTCGTACAGCTGGAAGGTGAGCAGCTTCTGGCCCAGGGTGTCGTAACCCAGGACGGCCCAGCCCGAACCCTGCAGACCGTTGGCCGCGGCGGTGAACTGCGCGCGGAACTTGTCGAACGACCCGAACTGGTCGTCGATGGCGGCTTCCAGGTCGCCGACCGGCTTGTCGCCACCGTTGGGGGAGAGGTTCTTCCACCAGATGGAGTGGTTGGCGTGGCCACCGAGGTGGAACGCGAGGTTCTTCTCGTTCAGGAAGATGCTGGCGTGATCGCCCGCCTCACGGGCGGCTTCCAGCTTCTCCAGCGCGGCGTTCGCGCCCGCGACGTAGGCGGCGTGATGCTTGCTGTGGTGGATCTCGTTGATCTGCCCGGAGATGTGGGGCTCCAGGGCGCTGTAGTCGTATTCCAGTTCTGGCAGCGTGTACTCAGCCACGATGTCCCTTCCTCAGTGTCGGGGCTGTGTGCCCTCGGCGATTGTGCCCGGCGCACCCAACCATCATTCGTACACCCGCTTCATGGCAACCGGGGTGTCTGCCCCCACATTCCGGTGTACAGCCGGTTATCCCAACCCTTGGACTGCCCGTGATCGCAATCGGGGGTGCGCATGGTGAGGGCCGCACCGCGAGTGACGGTGCGGCCCAGTTCTGCGCCGGGGGCTGTCCGGAAGTTACAGCGGCGGCACGATATTCGGCTTCATGGTGCGCGGATCGCCCGCGTCGTGCGCCTGCCACCAGCGCACTCCACCCGCGATGAATTCGGTCAGCGGCAGTTCGGCGCCCTGCTGATCGGTGACGACCATGCCGTCGAACCACACCCGCACATCGAGTTCGCGCGGATCGATGCCTTCTTCCTGCGAGATTTCCAGCATGTGCGCGGCCGGGCGGTCATCGAGCACGGTGTCGAAGCTGAGCAGTTTGCGCCACTGGGTCCAGGCCCGGTCGCTGAGGTCGAAGAATTCCCAGCCGTGCAGCGCGCCGCCGCCGAAGCTGCTGACGGCGTCGTGCAGGCCGTCGAGTTCCAAGGGCAGTACGACCGGTTCGAGGTCGTCCCAGCGCTGCCTGCGCAATGAGGCGGCGACGCGGGTGACCCCGGTCAGGGTCAGGTACAGATCGCAGTCGGCGGGCGGTGGCCCGCTTTCCGGGAGGGTCAGAACGTCGAGTTCCAGCCGTAGTGTTCCGGCCGCCGCGTCGACGTCGATTCCGAGGCAGGTCGCCTCGGACAGTGCGGTGTTGAGTCCGGTGATGTCCAGTCCGTCGAGTAGCCCCCTGCTCACAGTCATAGCGCCAGGCTACCGATCTTGCCTGTACCGGCTGAGGATTTCCGATTTTCTGTAGTGTTGTCGTTTTTTTCGGGAGCGAACGGAACCGATCGGGATCCGCCGCCGTCCAACCAGTTGTCGGGTCGGCCGCTCCGAGACGTGGAGGGGACATTTCGGAACGGTTGACCCGGCATTACGAACCGCACGGCTGGAGATTCCGGACAGTTCTCAACCTGTGGATCAGGTTGTGGATTATGTGGATAACTCGGGACGGAACTCCACGTCCCCCGCGTGCCCGTGGCAGGATCGAAGGCGTGACCAGTCCCCATATTCCCTCGGTTCCGATCGAGGAGGTGCCCGCGGAGTTCGACGCCGCCGAGCCCTGGGCGACCACCGCATCCGCACCCGCGCTGCTGGTGGATGTGCGCGAGGATGATGAATGGCGGCTCGGCCACGCGCCCGGCGCCCTGCACATCCCCCTCGTCGACCTGCCCCCGCGCCTGGACGAATTGGATTACGACGCCCAGATCTACGTGATCTGCCGGCAGGGCGGCCGTTCGGTACAGGCGGTGCAGTACCTGGAGAGCGTCGGTTTCGAAGCGGTCATGGTCTCCGGCGGCATGGTCGCGTGGCAGCAGGCCGGGCGTGCCCTCACGGGTGACGATCCGGCCGCGGCGAAGATCTACTAGTGAGGTGCAGCCGATGAACGGGGGGAATGTGGCGAATCAGCGATCCACGGTGGTTCAGCCGTGTGCCCGCTGCGGGGCCCGCTGGGCCGTGCAGGGCAAACCGCTGCACTGGTGCCCGCGCTGCCACGGCGTACTGCTCTCGCCCGCGGCCGTGGACGCGCCGCCCGCCCGCCGCAATTACCGCTGGGTGGCCCGCCCGCCCGGCCGCAAAACGCAACCGGCGCAGCCCGTTCGGCAGCCGGTGGCGGCGCAGACCCCGCACTACACACAGATTCCGCGCTGGGGACTGCGGGACCGCGTCCCCGAGGCGACCACCACCACACCGGTGGGCAGGCTCGAGGCCCTGGCCGCGCGCGTACCGCGCCTATTGCTCACCACCGCGGTCGTTTTCGGTCTGGCCGCGCTCGCCGAACTGGGCCGGTACGGCATTCTGCTGCGCAATCGCACCCGCCTGATCCCGCCCTGGCAGCTGTGGGTTTCCGATGGGGCGGTGACGGTTTCCGCGATCGCGGCCGCCCTGGTGGCGCTGCTGACCGCGGTCGCACTGGTCGGCTGGCTGGTGCAGGTGCGCCGCACCGCGTATGCCGGTGTGCGCCGGACGGATCCGCGGCATCCCGCCGAATTGTTCCTCGGCTCTTTGATTCCCGGCGTGAATCTCCTGTGGCCGGGTGTTTTCCTCACCGAGACGGTCCGCGCGGGCGAGCTGGAGCCGCGCCTGCTGCGCGTGGTCCGGATCTGGTGGGCGGGTTGGATTCTCAATGGCGTGCTGGTCGTCGCGGTGACGCTGTACCGGTTCGCGGCCTCCCTGCAGGTGCGGGCGGACGGCGTGCTGGTGAGCATGTGGGCCGATCTGGTCGCCGCCGGTGTCGCGGTACTGACGCTGTGGCTGGTGCGCGCGTTCGCGGGCCTGGACCTGCGCGGTAATCCGCATACGGTCAAGCGCTGGCTGCCCGCGACCACGCCCGCGGTCCCGGTGATCGCGCCGGTGCGGCCCGCGGCCGAGCGGGCTTCGGGTTCCGCCGGGCGCGCGCCGCTGGACGCGGTCGGGAATGATGAGGCGACCGCACCGAATCCGGCGACCGCGAACGCGGCGGCCGGCGGCGCGCCGGAATCGAAGCATGAGGAGGTATTGGCGAAGTGAGCCGGGAAAGCCGCGCACCATTCGTGGTGGCGCACCGGGGGGCGTCGGCGGCGCGACCCGAACACACCCTCGCCGCATACGATCTCGCGCTGCAGGAGGGCGCCGACGGCGTCGAATGCGATATCCGACTGACCAAGGACGGTCAGCTGGTGTGCGTGCACGACCGCACCGTTGACCGCACCTCCAATGGCGTCGGCGCGGTCAGCGAGCTGACCCTGGACGAACTCCGCGCCCTGAACTTCGGCACCGCCGAGGAACCGTCCCCGGTGCTGACGCTGTCCGAACTCATTGAGCTGGTGCTGGATTGGAAGAGCCGCCCCACCAAGCTCTTCATCGAGACCAAACATCCGGTCCGCTACGGCGCGCTGGTGGAAACCACCCTGCTCACCGAATTGCAGCGCTACGGCATCGCCGCCCCGGCCTCGGCGGACCATTCCCGTGCCGTGGTCATCTCCTTCGCCGCCACCGCGGTGTGGCGCATCCGCCGCGCGGCACCTCTGCTGCCGACGGTCCTGCTCGGCGAATCGTCCCTCTACCTCTCCGGCGGCGCGGCCACCACGGTCGGCGCGACCGCCATCGGCCCCTCGGTCCGCACCCTGCGCGAACATCCGGACCTGGTGGACAAGGCCGCCGCCGCGGGCCGCGCCACCTACGTCTGGACCGTCGACGACCCCGAGGACGTCCGCCTCTGCGCCGACCTCGGCGTCAGCTGGATAGCCACCAACCACCCCGGCCACACCAAGGGCCTGCTCCCCGTCGCCTGATTCGATAAGCCGCACCGCAGCCCGCTCAATCGGACACGGTACGTTTGCCAGCTATGGGTAAGAGCAAGCGCAACAGTCCCAAGCCGGACAGTAACCGGGCGCAGAAGCTGGCCGAGCGCCGCGCCGCGCAGGAGGCGGCGTCGCAGGTCGTGACGCGCCCGTTCGAGGGCTTGGCCGCCGAGTGTGATCTGGTGGCGCTCCGGGAGTTCGTGCCTTCCGCCACCGCGACGCTGAAGCTGTCGCCGAGTGTGGCCGCCGAGCGCGCGGTGACGCTGTCGACGGTGCTGCCGGGCGCGGTGGCCGCGCTGGTGCGCGCCGGTGATGAGCCGGTCGGGTTCGTGGGCACGCAGGTGCAGTTCCAGTCGGATAATCCGGCCGCCGATCTCGCCACCGCGATTCTGTGGACGCAGTCCGCGGAGCCGGGCGATTCGCTCGCGGCCGCGAGTGTCGAAGGCGCGCCGAGCCTTTCGGACGTGCTCGACAACGCCGCGCTGGATCTGACCGTGCATCAGGACTTCAACTGGTGGGTGCCGGCGGGCGTCACCCCGGATCCGCAGGTGGCCGCCACCATCGAGCAGGCCAATCAGGCGATCATGCCGTCGGCCCGCCTGAACCTGGGCGCGGACGCCATCGGCGCGGCCTGGTGGGTGGACGCCGGTGAGAAGGCGCATCTGCGCTGGGTGCGCCCGGAGGACGAGGACGCGCTCATGGTGGCGCTGGCGCGGCTGCACGCGGCCGGTGAACTGAACCTGGGTGAGGGCTCGCGCTTCGCGGGCTCGTTCCGCACCCACGGTTTGCTGGTGCCGGTGTTCGATCTGGATCCGGAGCGTCACCCCACCGAATGGGAGCCCGCCGCAAAGGAATTCGGCGCCCGCCTGGCGGCCGCGCTGAAGAATGACGAGCCGATGACCTCGGATATCCGCCGTTCCCGCGACGGCCTGCGCTCGCGCCAGGTCACCCTGCGCTGATAGCGAAAGGCCCGGTCCCGCAAGGGAACCGGGCCTTTTCGTATGCGCTGCCTAGAGCGAGCCGCCCGCGGTGTGCGGCGAGCCGGACGCATCCTTCGGCGAGCTCATCTCGCGTGAGACGAAGTTCTCCAGGTCGAACATGTTGGCGCTGGCGCGCTCGGCGACGGTGAGGAGGGTCTTCATAGTCGCCACCTCCTCGACCTGCTCCTTCAGGAACCACTGCATGAACTGCTCGCCCTGGTAGTCGCCCTCTTCGCGGGCGGTCTTGGCGAGCGCCACGATCTGCTCGGTGACCGTCTGCTCCTGGGAGAGCGCGAGCGCGATCGGCTCCCTGGCGTTCTCGAAGCTGGACTTGGCGGCGCTGTTGTCGGCCACCTCGACCACGAAATCCTGATCGAGCAGGTACTGCGCGATCATCAGCGCGTGATTGCGCTCTTCGACAGCCTGCTTGTAGAAGTACTTGGCCAGGACCGGCAGATCGGCGTGATCGAACCACAATGCGATGGCGATGTACTGACGCTCGGCATTGAATTCGTTGCGGATCTGATCCTGCAGCAGGGCGTGGAACTTGCTGCTCTTGGTTTGGGTTCGGCTGGACATGCGGATGACACTAATCCCTGGTCAGAGGGCGTGTCATCCAAGTGCAGCCTTATTGAGTACAGCCTTATTGAGGCAATACTTGCCTAATTTCGCTAATTTCCGACGGTGGTGATCAAATCGCTCGGGACGGGTTTATCCGCGGCCAGGGCGTCGAAGAACTGACCCGCCCGGGTCTTGTCCCACAACAGCACATTGCCGCTGCCGTCCACATCCTCGAACCCACCGACCGGCACGGTTGTCGCTATCGGATTGCCCGCCATCGCCTTGCCGAGCAGTGCGAGGTTCCAGACGTGCGAGCCCTCGTCGACCTTCAAGGTTTTCGTCAAGCCCTGTATCAGCGGCCAGGACCGGAACGGGTTGGCGAGCGTGCCCACGCTGGTCGCCTTCTGCAGTAGCGCGCTGAGGAATTTGCGCTGGTTGAGCATGCGATCCAGATCCGCGCGGGCGGTGGCACGCGAGCGCACGAACCCGAGCGCCTCGGCGCCGTTGAGATGCTGACAGCCCGCCTGCAGGTCGATACCCGCCAGCGGATCGTTGATCGCCTGGTCCAGGCACATATCGATACCGCCGACCGCGTCGACGATATCGGCGAACCCGCCGAAGCCGATCTGTGCGTAATGATCGATGCGCAGTCCGGTGGCGAGTTCGACGGTCTGCGTCAGCAGCGGTGCGCCGCCGAAGGCGAAAGACGCGTTGAGCTTGTCTTTTCCATGACCCGGAATGGCCACGTAGGAGTCGCGCGGGAGGCTGACCAGCGTCGGCTGCCCGGATTTGGGCAGGTGCACCAGGATGATGGTGTCGGTCCGCTCGGAGCCGACCTCACCGCCGGTGGCGAGCTCCTGTTCCTGCTCCGCGGTGAGCCCGGTGCGGCTGTCCGAGCCGACCAGAAGCCAATTCGTCCCGGGCGTGTCGCCGATCCGCCCGGAGTAGCCGGGCAGCGCGTCGATTCGGGTCAGATGCGTATCCACGTAGATGGCCGCCACGATCGGGGTGAGCAGCACGATCAGCAGCAGCGCCGTGATCCACCGGAACCAGTGCCGTTTGCGCTTCGGCTTGGGTCCGCGCGGCGGACGATCACCGCCGCCGCCTTTGCCGCCACCGCGTTTGGGCGGCAGCGCGGGCGGCGGTGGTGGCGGTGAATCCTCGCGGAAGGGTTGCGGAGTCTGCGTGGGTGCGTGCCCCATGGGCGCGGCCACGCGTGTCCGCTCGTACTGGGATGCCCCGCGCTGTCCCGCGCCGGGTGGCTGATTGCGTTGTCCCGCAGCCTGTTCCCGTGGTGCGGGTTGATTGCGCTGTGCCGCACCCGGTTCGCGCCGGGGTGGCTGATTGCCCGGTGCCGCGCCCGGATTCCGCTGCGGCGGCCGGTTCATGGTGGGCGGGACTTCCGACCAGGCCAGTGCTGGTCTCGGCTCGTCACGCGAGATCTTGTGGGTGGGGCCGTGCGCTCCGGCGGCCGGATCACCCTGGCGCGGATTCGGATTCGGCCGCGCACCCGGATCGCGTGCCGCCGGACCCTGGTTCCGTTGCGGTGGCTGTCCCGCGCGTGGTGGTCCGCCCGGCTGCGCCCGCGGCGGTTGCGGTTGGTTTGCTCCGGGCCGTGCGGGTCCGGCCGGGGGCTGGCTCGCACGATTCGGCGGCGGCTCCCGGCGCATCCGTGCGTGTTGCTGGGGGTCGTCGCCGTTCATCACCGGAACTCTACTGATTCCACCCGCTCGAGGGTTCATTCCAATCGCATTACGGCAGCCAGGAGACATGTCCGCGCAGTACGGAATAGCCGATGTAGGCGACGGTGTCGATCAGCGCGTGCGCGAGCAGCAGTGGCCAGAGCCGGTTGGTGCGCTGCCAGTAGCGCCCGAATATGAGTCCCATCACCAGGTTTCCGATACCGCCGCCGAGCCCCTGATACAGGTGGTAACTGCCGCGCAGCAGCGCCGAGGCCAGCAGTGACCGGTTCTCGGACCAGCCGAGCGCCCGCAATCGGGTGATCAGATACGCGACCACCAGCACTTCCTCGGCCGCCGAATTCGCCCAGGCGTTCAACACCAGTACCGGCAGCCGCCACCAATGATCCAGTGAGCCGGGCACGATCGTGACGCTCACCCCGAGTGCGTGCGCGACCAGATACAGCCCGAGCCCGGGAATCCCGATGATCGCGGCCAAGGCCAGCCCCGGCAGCACGTCGGCTCGCCACCGCACGCGGGCGATGCCGATCAGGCGCGGCCCGATTCCACTGCGCCACAACAGGTACAGCCCGAGCGCCGCCCACCCGAGCAGCCGCGCCACGCTCAACAGCTGGAACAGCAGATCGATGGCGGATTGCGCGGCCCGCGACGGATTCAGCGCGACGGTCTGCCCGCCCACCCCGCCCGGTGCGAGCGCGCTCTCGAGCAGTGACAGCGCCGCATTGGCCCCGCTCAGCCCGAATGTGACGACCAGGACGATCGCGATCTCGATCCGGATCGCCCGCCGTTCGGCGTCGGTCGATGCGGGCGCGGGCCACGTGGCCGAGGTCTCGGCTCCCGAATTCATGCCGCCAATCTATGCGCGCGGCCGAAACCACCTGCGCCGAGCGGGCGGGCGGGGTTCCGTCGGCCGCGGTGTCGTCCCAGCGTGGTTCCGGTCGGGAGTCGGGCCCGGTGAAGCGTATTCGGCTAGATGCGGTGCAGGCCGTGTTCGAAAGGGTTGGCCGCCAAGGCTTGTACGGCGCGGCTGAGCGATTCGACATCGTGCGCGGGGGTGGGGAAGGGGATGCGGATGTCGTGGTCTGCTTCGACGGCTTCCACGCGCAGTGTGACCCCGTACCGGTCGATGGCGAGCGGGTGCACGAGCGCGCCGCGCCGCAGTGCGGGCGGCAGATGCCGGGCGAGCCGGTCGATGACGTCGGCGTGGTCGGCGTGCAGGTGTTGCAGCCAGGCGCCTTCCATGGCGCAGAACGGGTCCGGGTGTGCCTGCCGGAGTTGTTCGCGCGTCACCGAATCCGCGCCTGAGGTGTCCGCGACGACGGCGGAGTCGACGACCAGCCGCAGCAGGGTGGCGGTGTGGCCGATATCGAGCAGCGCCGGATGCGGGTGGTCCTCGGCGACGGCGGCGGCGAGCGCGCGCTGGGTGTTGCCGGGCACCGCGTGCACCCAGCCGCGCAGCCAGACCAGGGCGCGGACGGGTTCGCGCAGCGGCAGCGGTGCGTGGTCGGTGAGTTCGAGCACGGCGGGCGAGCCGGTATTGCCGCAGGTCATAACCAGTACGGCCGCAACCGAATTGGATGGTACGGCGATGACGATGTCGCCGCACTGGCGCAGCAGGTGCACCGAGGTCGGTACCGGGTCGAGGCCGGGCACGGCCAGCATCGCGCTCTCGGCGTGGGCGCAGGCGCTGTGCACGCGCTCGGCGGTGTGGGGCGCGACGACCGGAGCCGTGTTGGTCATGCCTACCTCCATGATTAATTAGGTAAACCTAAGCTAAGTCAGAGTGTGATCTCGCGCAACCCATCGACTCAGTACGGTTGACCCCGTGCCGCATGATTCCGCCCCCGCCCCCGAACCGGTCATCCTGCAATTGAGCGTCCCCGGGAAACCCGCCGTGCAGGGGATCACCGACGGCCTGATCCGTCCCATCAGCGCGAATCCGGCCCCGGCCGAGGTGCTCGACCTGAGCGTCGACGATGTGGCGGTCGCGGAATTCCTGGTTCGAATCGCACACGGCGACACCGGTTTCGTGGCCCGCACCGATTCCGGCGAACGCGCCCTGGCGATCATCGCCGCCGCTGTCGCGGCGCTCATGGGCGAGGACATACCGACCGCTCTCGCCGCCCCGGACCTCCCCTTCCTGTCGGGTTTGAAACAGCCCGCCGTCGAAGCGCTGCGCACCGTGCTGCTCGCCATCGAGACATCCGATCCGGACGCCGTCGCCGCGGGGCTGCGCGCGCTCCAGCCTTAGGGGTAGGTAAGGGAGTGATTCAAAATAGGGAGTTGCTCACCGTGCGCAAGTAGTGTCTAGACCGTGCCGCGCATCGCCTATTTCGGGCCGTCGGGAACCTTCACGGAGATGGCCCTCGCAAAACTCGAGTCCACCGGAACCTTCGGCGGGCCGGTCGAGCGTGTCCCCGCCCCGAGTCAGGGCGCGACCATCGAACTGGTGCGCGCCGGACAGGTCGACGGTGCGGTGGTGCCGATCGAATCCTCGGTGGACGGGTCGATCGCGCCGACGCTGGACGCGCTGGCGCTGGGTCCCCGCCTGCAGATCATCGCCGAGACCGAACTGAATGTGGCGTTCACCATCCTGGCGCGGCCGGGTATCGAGCTCTCGCAGGTGCGGCGGATCGCCGCCTATCCGATCGCGGCCGCGCAGGTGCGCATCTGGTTGGCGCATCGGTTGCCGGAGGCGGAGATGTTCACCTCGGCCTCCAATGCCGCCGCCGCCGAGGATGTGGTGGCCGGGCACGCGGACGCGGCCGTCTCGACCGCGCTCGCGGGTGAGCGCCTGGGTTTGACCGCGCTGGCGACCGATGTCGCCGACGTGGATTCGGCGGTGACCCGTTTCGTACTGGTCGCGCCGCCGCAGCCCGCGCCGCCGCGCACCGGGGTGGACCGCACCTCGATCGTGCTGGAGTTGGCGAACGAACCGGGTTCGCTCATGCGCGCGTTCGCCGAATTCGCCACCCGCGGTATCGATCTCACCCGTATCGAATCCCGCCCGACGCGAACGGGCATGGGCACGTACCGCTTCTACCTGGATTGCGTCGGCCATATCGATGACACCGCGGTCGCCGAGGCGTTGAAGGCGTTGCACCGCACCGCCGCCCGGATCCGGTTCCTCGGCTCCTGGCCCGCGACCTCGGCCACCGGTGCGCCGCCGCCCGCCGATGAACCCGCGGCGGCCTGGCTGGCAGATCTGAAGAAAGGGGTGGCCGACCTGTGACCGGCAAGCTCATCCTGGTGCGACACGGCGAGACCGAAGGCAATGTCGCCAAGATCCTGGACACCAGGCTCCCCGGCCTGCCGCTCACCGAACGCGGTGTGGCGCAGGCGAAAACCTTCGGCGCGAACCTGTCGACGCCACCGCGCCGTCTCTTCTCCTCCGAGGCCCTGCGCGCCCGCCAGACCGGCGGCCATATCGCCGACGCCACCGGCGTGAAGCTGGAAACCCTGGAGGGTATGCAGGAGGTCCAGCTCGGCGACCTCGAGGGCCTGAACACCCGCGAAGCGCACGAAACCTTCCAGGACATCTACCACGCCTGGCATTTCGGTGATCTGAGCCAGCGCGTCCCCGGCGGCGAAACCGGTATGGAAGTGCTGGACCGCTACGTCCCCACCCTGGAACGCCTACGCGACGAATACCTCTCCGACGATGACTCCGGCGACATCATCCTGGTCAGCCACGGCGCCGTAATGCGCCTGGTCTCCCGCGAACTAGCCTCGGTCCCAAGGCTTTTCGCCGCCAACAACCACCTCGACAACACCGACACCATCGAACTCCTGCCGCACTCCGACGGCACCTGGGAATGCACCCGCTGGGGCCGCTACCTCCCACCCTTCGGCGAGGACACCGCCCCCACCGGCGACGACCCCATGGGCTGATTGCCCCGACAGGGCCGCGAGGGCGCACACACCCCCGAAAGGGTTGAGGGCGCAGACACCCGGGGTGGGGCGATCCGGGATGACGGGGTGGGGCGACGTGGTGGGCTAGCTGGGTGCCCGGAACTTCGGAAACTCCTGGCGCAGAGGCAAACCGGTGATCAGATCCTGTAGCGCTGTGCGCAGGCGGGCAGGGGTGCCCGTTGCCAGGGATGTCCATTTGGTGCCGTCGTCGGCGGTGCTGGCGGTGGCGAGGAATCTGCCGTGCCGGGTGTTGAAGACGGCGATGTGATTGTCGGCGGTGTCGCGGGTGCCGTCACCGTAGATGACGCCGGCGATTTCGGCGTGCGAGTCGACTTGAACCAGTGCGGAGGCAAGGGTTTTCGCGTCGCGCGGTGGTTTGCCCACCTCGGCGAGGCGGTTCGCGGTGGTGGTGACATCGCCCGCATCGTCGAAGATGGGGGCCAATTCGGCTGTGGGCGCGTTCATTCCGTCGAGTTCGAGCGGGTCGGCGGGGCCGAGGGCGGCCATGACCGTACCCGGCAGGTCGTGTCCGGCGGTATCGATGACGTAGGAGTGCGGGCCGCGCAGCGCGACGACTTCGATATCGTCGCCTTTGGCCAGGCAGAACCGGTTGACCTGGCCGTTCACGTACCAGCGCAGGGCGATCACCCAGTGCGGGCGGTAGAGCACGCGCAGCCGCTCGGCGAGTTCCGGATGCACCTGATCACCGTCGAGCAGATCACGTTCGGCCAATTCCGCCGCCGCGGCATTCATGGCCGCGTCGTGATCGACGGCATTGTCGTAGCGCCCCATGGCATTCAGCACCACGGGCAGCTCATCGAACTCCAAAGCCTCCTGGAGATACTGCATTTCGTCGAGCGACAGCGTGACCGACCGCAATACCGACGGCCCGTGCCCCGCGCCGAGCACGGTCACCGCTGCGCCGCCGAATCGCCGACCACTGTCACCGGACCGGTGTTGATCCTGCTCATCGGGCATCCATCGCATCGCCGCCGATCACGGCGGGCGCGATGACCCGGCCGTCGGCGAAGTGTTCCACGGAGCGCCCGTAGGCATGCCCGTCGTAGGTCTCGTCCTCATCGCGCTGTGCCTGATTGCCCAGCAGCGGACTGGAATTCGAGGCGCGCACGGGTGCGGCGGATTGCGCGGCGGGCGCGACGCTCACCGGTTCGGCGACGGCCACGGGGGCCGCCGGCGCGCCACTCGGGATTCCGGTGCCCGCACCCCAGCCTTCGGGCAATTTCAGTGTGCCGCCACCGTTTCCGATGCTCACGCTCGTGCCGCCACCACCGAAGGAAACCGCGCTGGTGCTCACTCCGGCCACGCCCGCGCCCACGGTGGCAAGGCCCGCATCGCCGACGCCGGGCATGGCGGTCCCGATATGACCCGGCGCAAGCCCATTGGCCACGGCTGTGATCGCGGTGCTCGCGACATTGCCGACGGTGGTCGCACCGGAGGTGGCCACGGTCCCGGCCACCTCGGCCGCCTGGCTCATGGCGCTGAGGACCGCGGGGTTGTTCGCCAGCCCGGCCGCGGCTGCCAGCGCGGCCTGCACCGGATCACCGGAGCCGTCGCCGAAACCGCTTGCGCCATTGACGGATCCGGCCCCCATGGCGATGGCGGGCGGCAGGAAGAATTCGCCGGGCGTGGTGACCAGCGCGGTGGTGGCGGCCTCGTAGGTCTCCATGACCAGCGCGGCCCGGATATCGAGCGCGAGTTTCGCGGCCTCGGCCGCTTCGGCGGTGCCGTTGAGCGCGCCACCGGTGGAATGCGCCGCCACCCGCGCGGCTTCGACGGCCGCGATCTCGGGCAGGCTCGGCATGACGATCGAGGCCACGGTGTACGCGGTCACATTGGCGGCGGCCTTGGCGGCCATGGCCGCTGCCAGCACACTCTGCTGTTCGGACCAGAGGGTGAATCCGGTGAGGCGGCCCAGCACGTTCAACCCGTTGATGCCCTGGAGCCCGACCCCGACCTCGGCCATGACCCGGGCAACGGTGGTGGTGGCGTCGACCCAGGCGGCGGTGAGCCCGCCCCAGGCGGTGCCCGCGGCCGCGATCGGAATGGCGTGCGCCCCGGCGTTCAAGGTGACGGAGTTCAATTCGGCCATGCGGGGGAGCCAGAAGACCCCGGTGATGCCCAATGTCATTCGAGTGTTCCCCTCTACACCTGGATGGCGGCGATACCGGCCGCGCGTACCGCGTCCTGCACCAGGTACTGGGCGAGCTGGGTGCGCAGGGTGGCGGCGGCGTGATGCAGTTCGAGTACGGCCTGGGCGGTTGCCCGATCGTGGCTGAATGCCGCCTGATTGAAGTGTGCGGCGGCCAGGAAGGAGACTTCCTCGGTGCCGGAGGGCAGCACATGGGTGGCGGGCGCGGTGAAAGCGGATGCCGCCGAGAGTCGTTCGGCGAGCAGGTCGAGCTCGAGAGCAGCGGCGAGAATGACCTCGGGCTGCACGAGGACGTGGCCGACCATGAAGCGACTCCCCTCCTGGTGTGTGGAACAGACAGCGGTACCGGCTATGAATTCTTGGACGCACCGGTTAGCTGAATGGTTCCCCGCAACCCCGGATCAGCCCCATCCCAGCTGATGAAGGCGGTCGTCGTCAATCCCGAAGTAGTGCGCGATCTCGTGAATCACTGTGATTGCCACCTCTTCCACCACCTCTTCTTCGCTGTGGCACATGCCGAGGATGGCCTCGCGATAGATGGTGATGGTGTCGGGTAATGCGCCCCCGTAGTGGCTGAAGTCCCGTTCGGTGAGCGCTATCCCGTGATAGAGCCCGAGCAGGTGCGGGTCCTCGTCGCTGCGCGGTTCGATGAGAACCACCACATTGTCGATGGCCTTGGCCAGCTCGGCCGGAATCAGGTCCAGTGCGTCACCGACGAGCTCTTCGAAGCGCTCGTCGGACATGGTTACCGACACGGTGCGCCGTTCTGTTCGATCACCGCGGCTGCGGGATGACCGGTGGAGCCGCGCCCGGTAGCGGTGGCGGGGTGTAGCGGCCGTTGTTCGGCGGCGGCACCGGGGCCTGGCCGTCGATGAGCAGATCGCCGCGCGCGGAACCGGTGATGGTGGCGAAGCCCTCCTGGTCCGCGCCCTTGCCGATCAGGCAGTTCAGGCTCTGACTACCGGCCAGCCAGCTGCGGGTGTCCAGGAAATCCCAGAACAGCGTGAGGGTCTTGTTGCGCAACGCGTCCGGTGAGCCCAGATAGTCGGTGGAGTCCTTGGCGCACTGGTCCTCCATGACCTTGTCCTGATCGTCCTTGCTGGGCGCGCCGTTCGGGAAGCGTGCGCCGAGGTCGACGGTGGAGACGATCTCGAAGGCGTGCGGCTGCGCGCAGTCGACCGGATCGGTGGGCAGGTTGCGGGCGATGCCCACGCACGTGCCGACGTCGAACACCTTGGACTGATTGACGTTCCGCACGCTGCCGGAGATGGGATGCGTCGCGGTGCCCGCGCTGCCGGTGACCTGCAGGCCGCAGCGCAGCGTGCGCTCGCCCGCCTTCCAGCCCGCTTCGCCCGGATTGATCAGGCCGACGACGAATTTGCCGCGCGGATCGAATTTGCCGCCGAGGTAGCTCTGCGCGGCGCTGACGCAGTGCTCATCGCGCAGTTCGGAGAAGCGCAGTGAATCGGGAAAGCGTGAGCCCGGCCCGAATTCGCGGCCCGGGTACTTGCTCAGGTCGACATCGGCGGTGACCTCGAACAGGTGCTTGCTGCCGCAGTCGACCTTCACCAGATCGCTGGCATTGCTCTTGCTCCAGCTCAGGCAGTCGCCCTGTTTGGCGGTGCCGAAGGCCGCGCCCGCGACCGCCCCGGTGGGCTGCGCCCCGCCCGGCGTATGCGCCTCCACCCGTCCGGAGTCGAAGCCGGAGACGACCATGGTGATGAGCGCGGCGACCACCGCACCCACCGCGACGGCGAGCAGCCCCCAGCGCAGTGTGGGCGCGGACAGCGGACCTTCCGTACTCAGCTTCGATCGCAGCCCGGCCAGCGGGCTGGGCTTACCCGACGATGGACCCGACCGACCGGACGGCCCGGGCTGACCGTAAGGACCCGGCTGACCTGACGACGGACCCGAACGACCGGCCCGCCTGGACCCCCCTTTTCGGGGACCAGCGGATGGCCACGCGGGCTGTTCTGGCGGAGGCACTCGTTCGTCGGACATCGCCGTCCATCATGTCAGCGCGGCATCGCCCCCGCCATGTCCCACTGAACTTCGCACCCCGACGCGCCGGTTCCCGGCGTGGGAACCGGCGCAGCACACCGTATTTACCCCGCGATCGCTATCCCGCGATGAGGTCGGCGGCCTTCTCACCGATCAGCACCGCGGGCGCGTGGGTATGCCCGCGCGTGATGATCGGCATGACCGACGTATCGGCGATACGCAACCCTTCGACCCCGCGCACCCGCAGTTCCGGATCGACGACGCCGGTCGAGTCCGAACTCATCCGGCAGGTGCCGACCGGGTGGTACAGCGTGTGCGAATGCGCGTCCAAACACCGCTTGAGCACCTCGTCCATCGGCGTGCTCGCGGGCATCTCGGGCTGCATGAGCTCCCCGATGTGCTCCTTGAGCGCGGGCTGCGAGGCGATTTCGACGCAGGTGCGCAGTCCGGCCATGAGCGTGATGCGGTCGTTGATCTCCGAGACGTACTTGGGATCGATGCGCGGCGCGACGAACGGATCGGTGGAGGTCAGCGTGATCTCCCCGAGTGATTCGGGCTTGAGCAGCACCGCCGCGAAGGTCAGCGCGTGCCCGTCGGGTTCGCCGAGCCCCTCGCCGATGTAGGGCGCGGGCGCGAAGATCAATTCCAGGTCCGGCAGGTCCAGATCCGGGCGGCTGCGCACGAATCCGTACGCCTCACCGACATTGGAGGTGAGCTGCCCGCGTCGCCGCAGCAGGTAATTGCCCAGTTCGAGCAGGTTCTTGTCCGCGCCGTAGAGGCTGCCCGCCTTGGTGCGATACACGATGGGCGCGGCCAGATGATCGCGCAGATTGCGCCCGATCTCCGGATTGTGGTGCCGCACCGGGATTCCCAGCGCGGTCAACTGGTCCACGGGTCCGATACCGGACAGCATGAGCAGCTGCGGTGTGTTGATCGCCCCGCCGGACAGGATGACCTCGCGTTTGGCGTGCAGCTGTTTGGTCTCGCCGCCGATCCGGTATTCGACGCCGACCGCGCGATTGCCTTCGAACAGCACCTGCGTGACATGCGCGTCGGTGATCAGCGTCAGATCCCGGTGCCGTTGCAGCGCGGGCCGCAGGTAGGCGTCGGCGGTGCTCCAGCGCGCCCCGCGCTTCTGACTCACCATGGTCTGCGTGAACCCTTGCGGCACATCGGCATTCGCGGTCTCGAGGGTGAACCCGGCCTGAGTCGCCGCGGTCAGGTACTCCTGGGTGACGGCCCGCGGGCTGCGCTGCGGCGAGATGTACAGCGGCCCCTCGCCGACGGTGCCTTCCGGCCCCTCGACGGTTTCCATGCGCTGGAAATAGGGCAGCACCTGCTCGAATGACCATCCGGGCCCGGCGTGCTCGGCCCATTCGTCGTAGTCGGCGGCGAAGCCGCGCACCCACATCATGGCGTTCATCGATGAGGAGCCGCCGAGCATTTTGCCGCGCGGCCAGTACACCTGGCGGTCGTGCAGTTCGGTTTGCGGTTCGGTGCGGTAGTTCCAGTCGTTCTCACCCTGGAAGAGCTTGGAGAATCCGGCGGGGATGTGCACGAATTTATCGCGGTCGGCGCTGCCCGCTTCGACGACGGCGACGCTGACGCCGGGCCGGTCACTGAGCCGAGCGGCCACGGCCGCCCCGGCGGATCCGGCGCCGACGACGATGAAATCGACTGTGCTCGGCGTGTATTGGGGCATGGGGACTCCTCGGGAGGTCTGGCGAGGGATACGTGCGCGGGCGCAGCGGCGTTCCGCCCGTACCCATGACCCAACTCTGGTCGATCCTGTGAATGAGGGCGACCGGAACGCGGGAAAAGGACGGAAACTGGCGCTGACGCATTTGTCCGGTCCTGGACCTAAGGGAAATTCGCTGGCCCCGCCCCGATAGGCTTGAGCCATGATCGACCTTCGATTCCTGCGGGAGAACCCGGACGTGGTCCGCGCGTCGCAGCGGGCTCGCGGTGAGGACCCGGCCCTGGTGGATGCCCTGCTCGCGGCCGATACGGCGCGGCGCGCGGCCGTCGCCAATGCCGATGGTCTGCGCGCCGAGCACAAGGCGCTGGGCAAGAAGGTCGGCAAGGCGTCCGCGGAGGAGCGCCCGGTGCTGCTGGCGCAGGGGCAGGAGTTGTCGGCGAAGGTCAAGGAGGCCGAGGTCGCCGAGAACGCCGCCGACGCCGTGCTCGATGCCGCGCAGCGCGCGCTGTCGAATGTGGTGCAGGAGGGCGCGCCCGCGGGCGGCGAGGACGATTACGTCGTGCTCGAGCATGTCGGCACCCCGCGCGAATTCGATTTCACCCCGAAGGATCACCTGGAATTGGGTGAATCGCTGGGCATCATCGATATGGAACGCGGTGCGAAGGTTTCGGGCGCGCGCTTCTATTTCCTCACCGGTTATGGCGCGCTGTTGCAGTTGGGCCTGTTGCAGCTGGCGGCGCAGCGGGCCACCAGGAATGGTTTCACCATGATGATTCCGCCGGTGCTGGTGCGCCCGGAGATCATGGCGGGCACCGGTTTCCTGGGTCAGCACGCGGCGGAGATCTATCACCTGGAAGAGGACGACCTGTACCTGGTCGGCACCTCGGAGGTTCCGCTGGCGGGCTATCACTCGGGCGAGATCCTGGATCTGGGCGCGGCGAACGCCAAGCGCTACGCGGGCTGGTCGTCGTGTTTCCGGCGCGAGGCGGGCAGCTACGGCAAGGACACCCGCGGCATTATTCGCGTGCATCAGTTCGACAAGGTGGAGATGTTCGTCTACACCCGCCCCGAGGACGCGGACGCCGAGCACAAGCGCCTGCTGGCCTGGGAGCAGGAGATGCTCGCCGCCATCGAGGTGCCGTATCGCGTCATCGATGTGGCCGCCGGTGATCTGGGCAGCTCGGCCGCGCGCAAATTCGACTGTGAGGCTTGGGTTCCGACCCAGGAGACCTATCGCGAGCTCACCTCGACCTCGAATTGCACGACATTCCAGGCGCGTCGCCTCAATGTCCGCTACCGCGATGAGAACAACAAGCCGCAAACCGCCGCCACCTTGAATGGCACGCTCGCCACCACCCGCTGGATCGTCGCGCTGCTGGAGAATCATCAGCAAGCCGACGGCTCGGTCCGGGTCCCGGCGGCGTTGGTCCCGTTCGTGGGTGTCGAAGTGCTCGAGCCGATCCGGTGAGCAAATATCAACTCACCGTTTAGGCTGGGCAGCGTGCGAGGAATCGGGTCTCGCGGCGATACCCGAACGCGGGTGCGGACGGCTTCGGCGCTGGCGACGGCAATGGTCATGGCTCGAACCACCGGTGCGTTCTACGTCATGGGTGGTGTGCTTGGTCTGGTGATCACGGCCGTCGCTCCGGGTGATGAGGGCAATCGGCCGCTGGTGGGTAGTGCGGCGCTGGTGGCATTGCTGCTCGGGGTGAGTCTGCTGTTCTGGGGCCCGCGCATGCCGCACTACGTGCATCACGGATATGTGGCGGTGGCCACGGTGCTGGTGACCGTTGCGGTGCATTGGTTTCCGAATACCGTGGGCGCGATCAGTCTGGCCGCGTTCTATGTGTTCGTAGCGTGTGATGCCGCGATTTTCTTCGCCTGGAAATGGCTCGGCGCGCATCTGGTTTTCGCGGTGCTGTGTTGTTTGTGGGTGGTGCCCTCGCGCGGTCTGCCGTGGTGGTCGGGTTTGATTCCGGCGGGTATCACCATCGGAATCGGCATTGTGGTCGGCATTCTCACGCGGATGGCGTCGGACGCGGATATCGATGTGCTGACGGGTCTGCTGAATCGCCGCGGTTTCGATCGCGCGCTGGCCAATGCCATCGATCACGCGCAGCGCACCGGCCAGGCATTGTCGCTGGTGCTGGTGGACCTGGATCGTTTTCAGAAGATCAATGACCATCTCGGGCATCGCGCGGGTGACGCGGTCCTGCAGCGGGTGGGTGACACCTGGCAGAAATTGCTGACCCCGGAGCAGCGGCTGGCCCGCTACGGCGGTGACGCCTTCGCACTGCTGCTGCCGAATTCGACCGAGCAGGCCGCGATTCTGCTGACCGAGCAATTGCGCGCGGCGGTGACAACGGGTTGTTCCGCGGGTGTCACCTCGTGGCAGCCGGGTGAGTCGGGTTCGCTGCTGGTGAGCCGCGCGGATGTGGGCCTGTATCGGGCCAAGCAGGCGGGCCGCAATCGCACGGTGCTGGAGTCGTCGCGGCAGTTGCCGCTGGCGGTGGAGCTACGCGAGGCGATCGATCGCGGCACCCTGGATGTGCAGTATCAGCCGATCGTGAGCCTGTCCGACGGTGCGACCCGCGCGGTCGGGGTGGAGGCGCTGCTGCGCTGGTCCTCGCACGCGCAACCGGATGTGACCACCGAGGGCCTGATCCGGGTGGCCGAGGAATACGACCTCATCTCCGATCTGGACGAGCTGGTGCTGCGCCGGGCGTGCGCCGACGCGATGCGGTTGCAGGAGACGTTCGCTCAGCTGGATCTGACGCTGAACGTGAATGTGAGCGGCCTGGAATTGGCCGAATCCGCCTATGCCGACCGGGTTTCCGGAATTCTCGCCGATACCGGCTGGCCCGCGGATCAATTGGTCCTGGAAGTGACCGAGAGCGAGATCGCCGCCGAATCCGAGACCGCCATCGCGAATCTGCACAAGCTGCGTGAGACCGGCGTCCGCATCGCCATCGACGATTTCGGCACCGGCTATTCGTCTTTGAGTCGCCTGGCCACGCTGCCCAGCGACATCCTGAAGGTGGATCAGTCCTTCGTGGCCGCCATCCGCTCCGATTCCCCGGCCCCGCCGCTGCTGGGAGTCATCGCGGCGCTGAGCAAGTCACTGGACCTGCAGGTGATCGCGGAGGGTGTGGAGACCGAATACCAGGCCGCGGTGCTCACCGAACTGGGTTTCGCGCTGGCGCAGGGTTACCACTACAGCGATTCGCATCCGGTGTCCGAGCTCATCAACGATCTCAATGACCGGCACGGTCTGGTCGGAGTGGGCCGCACCGAGCACGAGGTGAACACCAACGGCTGGATTCCGGTCGACAATCCGTTTGACGGGGGAGTGCCGGGCGCGCAGAGTTGATCTCATGCGCATGCTCGTCTACGCCTGTTGATCCTGGCTCGCACTTCTAGGTAATCGCCGCGCCGATCCGGTGCGCGGCCGCACGCTGCGCGCGGTGCTGTTCGCGCTGACGGCGGATCTGATTCCGTACTACGCCCTGTACGCGCTGCTGTTCGCCGACCACGGTCTGAGCACGGCGCAGATCTCCTCGCTGCTGGCCATCTGGTCGGCGACCTCGTTCCTGCTGGAGGTGCCCTCGGGCGCGTGGGCCGATACGGTGTCGCGGCGCGGGCTGCTCATTCTTTCCGGTGTCCTGCTCACGGCCGGTTTCCTGGTGTGGACGCTGCTGCCGTCGTATGCGGGTTTCGCGGCGGGCTTCGTGCTCTGGGGCACCTCGGGTGCGTTGCGTTCGGGCACCTTCGAGGCGCTGATCTATGACGATCTCGCCGCCCGTGCCGCGACCTCGGCGTATCCCCGGCTGATGGGTTACACCCGTGCGGCCGCCGAATCCGCCGCTCTCGTAGGCATTCTCGCGGCCGCGCCGCTGTACGCGTGGGGCGGTTACGCCCTGGTCGGCTGGTCGAGCGTGGTGCTGGCCGGCATCCACGTGCTGTCGGCGGTGGCATTGCCGAGTGCGCCGAAGGTGGTATCCGCTTCGGACGTAGAGGAATTGGAGGAGGAGCCCGATGCCGCGCCGGCCGCGCTTTCAGCAGCGTCGACTCCGGCCGGTATATCGCGATATGCGCACATGTTGCGTTCCGGACTTCGAGAGTCACTGCATGTCAGGGTGATTCGGCGCGGCGTGATCCTGGTGGCGCTGTTGAACGGCATCACCGCGTTCGACGAGTACTTCGCGCTGCTCGCCGACCACGCCGGTGTCTCGCCGTCGATATCGGCGGTGCTGGTCGGTGTGACCGTCGCGGGCGCGCTGGCTGGAGCCGCGCTGGCCGGTCGCACCGAAAGCGTTTCGGCGCGGGCCTTTTCGATCGCGATGGGTATCGCCGGCGTGCTGTTCATCGGCGGCGCGCTGCTGTGCGGGCTCGCCACCGCGCACCCCGGTGTCGTCTATCCCCTTGTCGCGGTGGGTTTCACCGCCATCGCGATCGCGTACGGCATCGATTACAACGCCGATGTGCTGGCCTCGGCCCGGCTCCAGGACGCCATCGAGGGTCCGGCCCGGGCCACCGTCACCTCGGTGTCCGGCCTGGTCACCGAGGTGATCGCGCTGATCGTCTTCATCTTCGTCGGTGTGGCGGCGGCCTGGCTGCCCATTCCGGTGCTGGTGGCGGCGCTGGGCACCCCGCTGCTGTTGATCGCCGCGCTGCTGCCGACCTGGCTGCCGGGTGGGGAGGCGGTCAGACCACCGACGGCCGATTGATACTGGACCGCAGCACGTCGCCCTGTTCGGCGAAGCGCCGGGCGAGTTCGTGGCGCGCGTCGGCGTCGCCCATCGAATTGTTCACGCAGAAGCGTCCTTCGGCGACGGTCAGCAGTTTCACATTGACCAACCGGATCGGTGACAGCGGTCCGGGTACGGTGCCGGGTAGCTCATCGCCGATCAGGCCGAGCATGACCACCAGCGCACCGTCCTCATCGAGATAGGTTCCGGTGGCGGCGCGCGGCAATTGCGCGTTCTCCAGTTGAATGGTGATGACCCCGTACTGCTCCAGCATGTCCGAAACCCGGAATCCGTACTGCGCCACCAGATTCGACACCGTCATCACGGTCTGCCCCAACCAGGAGGTCGCCACCGAAATGGTATCGCTGTCGGCGGGAATGTCCGGCGATATCCCGAACACCTCCAGTTCGTACCCATTCGTCGGATCTGAGTTCTCCCATTCGGTGGGGTCCGCCAGCCCGCTACTGGCGACCAGCAGCGCGTCATCGCGCCGCGAAATGGCGTGTGCCTGCCGCAATGCGGGCCACTGCGGCCCGCCCATGAACGCGGGATTGATCAAATGCGCGATCACATCACTATCGAGCCGCCCCCAGGAATTCCACGCTTCATCGAGTACCCGATAGGTTTCGGCGTCGTGCGTATCGCCGATTGTTGATTCGGTCACGCAACGACCGTAACCGACCCACCCCACCCCGGGCCATTCTCAGCTTCGTTCCCGCGCAACACATCTCGCCATTCCGGCCGGGCTGTGGAAAAGCCGGGCGGTCGGCACGGGGAGGATTGAAGTGTGACTGGGCGACGGCGAGCGGGATTGGTGTTCGGGGGTTGCATCGGTGCGGGTGTGGCGGTGCAGGCGCGCGTGAACGGTGAGTTGGGGGAGCGCCTGGGCGATGGTGTCGCCGCCGCGGTCATCAGTTTCGGGTCCGGGTTGCTGGTGGTGGGTGCGATCGTCGTGCTGAGCGCGCGGGGGCGCGACGGGCTGCGGCGGGTATGGGATGCGCTGCGCGCGGGGGAACTGCGCCGGTGGCAGCTATTGGGCGGCCTGTGCGGCGCGTTCTTCGTGGCCTGCCAGGGGCTCACGGTGGCGGCCATCGGGGTCACGGCCTTCACGGTCGCGGTGGTGGCTGGGCAGTTGACGAGCAGTCTGCTGGTGGATCGGGTGGGGCTGGGTCCGCGCGGGCGGACGCCGGTGACCCTGTTGCGTTCCGTGGGAGCGGGATTGGCGCTGGTCGCGGTCGCGCTGTCGGTGGCCGGGCGCTCAGGTGAGCGGGGCGGGCTGTCGGTGCCGGAGGGGTTGCGCGGCGGGCCGCAGCTATTGCTGATCGTATTGCCGCTGCTGGCGGGCTTCGGGGTGGCCTGGCAGCAGGCGGTGAACGGCCGGGTGGGCGCGGTGGGCGGACCGCGATCGGCGACGCTGGCGAACTTCGCGACCGGCCTGGCGGGTCTGTTGGTTGTCGAGGCCGTCGTGATCTGGGGAAGTGGTTGGCCGCATGGATTTCCCAGTGCCCCCTGGTTGTATCTGGGCGGTGTGATCGGCGTGGTGTTCATCGCGCTGGCGGTACTGGTGGTGCGCTGGATCGGGGTGCTGCTACTCGGCTTGACCTCGGTGGCGGGTCAGTTGTTGATGTCCCTGGCCCTGGATGTGGTCGCGCCGACCGGGGCCGGAGTGTCAACGCTCGCGGTTGTCGGTTGTGCGCTCACGTTCGTGGCCGTCGCGGTCGCCGCGCGGGAGTGACGGACGCCGCGCCGGGAGTGTAGTTGCACCCGCACGCGCGGGTGACCGAACGGTCGGTGTCATTCGCCATCACGTCTGACGAAATTCGTTCCGCCCATTACGGATTGGGCTCCCATCGCGCTGTGTGATGGTTGATCGATGACCATCGAATACGGGGTGTGGGGGCTGCGGCTGGCGCTCGGTGTGGTGTTCGGGCTGGCGGCGGTGGGAAAGTTCGCCGATCCGGCCGGGACGCGGAAGGCGGTGGGGGAGTTCGGGGTTCCGATCCGTTGGACTCCGCTGGTGAGCCGGAGCTTGCCCATTGCGGAAACGCTGGTCGTCGTGCTGCTGGTGTCGCCGTGGACCGGGTTCGCGGGCGCCCTGTTCGGCCTGGCGTTGCTGCTGGCGTTCACCGTCGCGGTGACCCGGCTGCTGCGGCAGGGAAAGCATCCGTCCTGCGCGTGTTTCGGCGCGGCGAGCACCGCGCCGATCGGCCGGGCCACGCTGCTGCGCAATGCGGCGTTGATCGCACTGGCACTGGTCACCGCCGTGGGCGTACTCGCCGAACCCGGTGTGCCGGGCTCGCTTCCGGTGGATCACGCCATCGGAATGGTGGTGACCGCGGTCTTCGCCGCGCTGTTCACCCGGCTGGCGGGCGAGCTGCGCGCGGTACGGCGGCGACTGGACGAACAGGCCCTGTCCACGCTCGGCGCGGAGGGTCTCCCGGTGGGTGCGGTGGCCCCGGAGTTCGAGCTGTTGAATACCGCAGGCGGCCGTACCGATTTGGCGGCTCTGCTCGCGCCCGGCCGGTCATTGCTGCTGGTCTTCGTGCATCCGGGCTGTGAGATGTGTGCGGCGCTGGCGCGGGAGCTGCCGCGCTGGCAAGCGCGTGCGGCCGCCACGCTCACCATCGCGGTGGTGGGTAACGGTGAGCTGGAACCGCATACCGCGTGGGCGCGCGAGCAGGGCCTGGGGGAGATTCCGATGCTGGTGCAGCGGGGTAATGAGGCGGCGCTGCGCTATCGGGTGCGCGGCACCCCGTCGGGTGTCCTGATCGGCCCCGACGGCCGGATGCTGGCCGCGGTGGCACGCGGGGCCATGGCCATTCGTGACTTGATCGTTCAGGCGAAACAGGTTGCACCACAGTATGTTTCCGGAAGAAACGGTCAATCGGTCTCGAACACCGGCTAGTCGATCTTCGCGCTGCCGTTTCACCGGCTACATACGGTCCGGTATTGCAATTCCATTGCCGCACAATTGAATTCGAGAGATCTCGGAGCTCGGGTGAACATACCATCGAGAGGCAGGTTTGTTCTCATCCGATCGCATCGTCGAGAGGGAATGCCATGGCCTACTTCGCATTCACCGATTACTCCGGCAAGGAATTCGTCTTCAAACTCACCAACGATCAGCGCATAGCGGAGGCGCGCCGCATCCTGTCCGGTGAGGAAACGATGTCCACCCATGTGATGGGCAAGATTCGCAAGCGGCCGGAACCGTACAATCCGGGCTGGTCCTTCGCCTTCGACCCGGACACCATCACGTTCTTCACGATGGCCATCGAGGTCTGCGACTCCAGCATTCAATACACCGAGGACTATCTCGACGAGGCGTGCGGCGCATTCCTGCCGGGCTGCTTCTGGTGTCCCTGGTCCTCCCGGCTCACCCGCGAATTGAAGGATTCCGAGGTCCAGGGCTGATATAGCCGAACCAGCCGAATCCGAATTCATGGTCCGGCCGGAGTCCCAGCGGCTCCGGCCGGTCTCCACGGGTCAGGCGGGTGCGTCCAGCTTCCGCGAGCGCAGCTCATGTCCCTTGGAGGTCTTGCAGCGCCCGGATTCCAGATCCCACTGCCAGCCGTGCAGATTGCAGGTGAGGGTATTGCCCTCGACCACACCGAATTTCGACAGGTCCGCCTTCAAATGCGGGCAGCGGCGCTGAATTTCCCAGCCGTCGAGTTCGGTGGAGGCGGAATCGTCGTGCGCCTCGGAGAACCAGCCGTCGGCGTAGGCGATGCGCTCGTCGGTGAGGCATTTGAAGAAGGTGTAGAGGAATTCGTTGTATCCGCCGATGCGCCAGGTGGTGAAGCGCGTGGACAGGAAGATGGTGTTCACCCAGTCGGGTTCGTTATCCCGCAGGACGGTGCGCACCAGGGTGGGGTCGATGCGGAAGCCGTAGCGCTGCTTGCCTTCTCCGTCGATGGGCGCGCGCACGATCCGCTTGGGGAAATCGAGTACGACGGTCTCATCGCCCATGACCAGCGCGACCGAATAGCCGATGCCGTCGCAGATGAGATCGCTCTGCGCCATGATCGGTTCGAAGAGATCCTTCAGGCGCGGCAGCAGCGGTCCGTCGGATTCGCTTGCCCAGGTGGCCTTTTCGGCCGCGATGACGGGCGCGAAGCGCTGTGCCATGGCCTCGATGTAGGCGGCCTTGTCCCCGTATACGGTGTCCGGGTCGACCGGATGCTCGAGCTGGAGTTCCTTACCGCGCACATCGGCGACCGAGCCCGGGATCATCAGGATCCCGCCCTCGTTGCCGTGGATGCGCATCTGCTCCAGGAAGACGACCTGGTCGGGGAAGATATTGCCTTCGTCCCCGCGATCGTCGTTGAGGTAGCGCAGTTCGTCGTCGAGGAAGACCGGTGGCCCGGCGGACGGCACCACCCAGGTCGCGCCGACCTGTTCGATATAGGAGCGCGCCCGGTCCATACCGCGCTGGCGCTTCTGTTTGCCGAAGTTGGCCTTGGTCTTGGTGGGGATGTCGTACACCATCGGGTACCAGATGGCCCCGGAGTACTGCAGCAGGTGAATGTCGATGTGCCCGAACGCATCGTGCAGCACATCCATATCGACCGGCCGCGCGTCGTTCATGTTGAAGCACACGGTCTCACCGTCGGAGACGACGATGCCGGAGTCGCCGATGGGCCCGTCGGCGGGCGCGCGCAGCGCGATGATCATGATCTCGAGGTCGCCGCCCGGTCCGGTGACGGTGTGCTTGACCGAATCCTCGGTTTCGAAGAATTTGGTGAAGCCGAGCTGCTCCAGTTCGCGGCGCAGGTCCGGCACGGGATAGTCCGGCAGCAGGACAGTGGCGTCCTTATTGATCTTGTCGGCGAGGTGCTTCGCGTCGAAGTGGTCGCGGTGCAGATGCGAGACGTAGAGGAAATCGCAATTGCCGAGCGCGTCCCAATCCAGCTGGGTGTTATCGGGGAAGGGAACCCATGAAGCGAAATATGCCGGGTTGACCCACGGATCGCACAGGATCGTCCCCGCTGCGGTGGAGATGTGGAACCCGGCGTGTCCGACGCTGGTGATCTGCACGAGCTTCTTCCTCCTCGACCGTTACCAGCCACCCAGGGTACTTGCTACCCCGAAACGTCGCCTATGCAGGAACCCCTCCCGCCGGAGTTCAGGGTGAATGTCTGTTTTCAGCGAATGGCTGTTACCTGGATCACTGGTAGCCGCGCGAGCAGCGACTACGCTGACGCAACTGTGGAACCCGTCTACTTCCCGATCATCGGGCTGGCCCGTACCGTCTTCGCGGCTCAGGGCCTGAAGTTCACTGTCACCGGCGACGAAAACATCCCGGCGAGCGGTGGCGCTGTCGTCGCCATCAATCACACCGGGTACATGGACTTCACGTATGCGGGCCTGCCTGCGCGTACGACGAAGCGCTATGTGCGTTTTATGGCGAAGAAGGAGGTATTCGACAACTCGATCACCGGGCCGATCATGCGGGCGCTCAAACATATTCCGGTGGATCGCGCCGCGGGCGCGGACTCGTACCACGAGGCCGTGAATCGGCTGCGCTCCGGCGAATTGGTGGGCGTGTACCCGGAGGCCACCATCAGCCGCAGTTTCGAGTTGAAGGAATTCAAATCGGGCGCGGCGCGTATGGCGATCGAGGCGAATGTGCCGATCATCCCGATGGTGATCTGGGGCGCGCAGCGCGTCTGGACCAAGGGGCATCCGAAGCGCCTGGGCCGCACCAACACCCCCATCTCCATCGAAGTGGGCGCACCGATTCAGCCGTTCGAACCGGCTTCGGAGCTGACCGATCAGCTGCACAAGACCATGGAAGCCATGCTGCTCAACGTGCAGAAGGATTATGTGCACGAGCCGGGCGCGTACTGGGTGCCCGCTCGATTGGGCGGCGGCGCACCGACTTTGGACGAGGCGAACGAGCTCGATCGCGCCGAGGCGGCGGAGAAGGCCGCCCGCCGCGCCGAGCAATAGTGCATAGGTCGCGGTAACGCGCACATGCCCCTTCCGGCCTCGATGAGGAGGGTGAGAGTCCGGAAGGGGCTGCGTGCCGCGGTTATTCGACCGCCGCGGCTGCCTTGGTGGTGATGGCCTCGGCGGCCGTCACCGCGTCCGCCGGTTCGTGCTTGGCGACCGGAACGGTGAGATGGTCCAGCACATAGGCGGTTTCACCGTGCACGGCCAGATCCAGTCCGGCGTCCTCGGCCTCGTCGTCGGCGCGAATGCCGCCGAACAGCTGCATGACCTTGGCGATGGCGAAGGTGACCACGAAGGTGTAGGTCAGCACCGCCAGCACCGCGACGGTCTGCCGCCACAGCTGATCCAGTCCGCCGCCGTAGAACAGTCCGGCCACGCCATTGGGCGCGGAGCCGTCGGCGAGGAAGCCGATCAGTAGCGTGCCGAGAATGCCGCCCGCCAGGTGGATGCCCACCACGTCGAGCGAATCATCCAGTCCGAAGCGGTATTTCAGTGAGACCGCGAGGCAGCACACCACACCGCAGGCCGCGCCGACGATGAGCGCGCCCATCGGTGACACCGCACCGCAGGCGGGGGTGATGCCGACCAGGGCGGCGATGAGTCCGGAGGCCGCGCCCAGCGAGGTGGCGTGTCCCTCCTTGAACTTCTCCACCACGATCCAGCCGATCATGCCCGCGCAGGACGCGGCGATGGTGTTGAGCACCACCACCGACGCGGCGTTCCCGGCGGCCAGCGCCGAACCGCCGTTGAACCCGAACCAGCCGAAGAACAGGATGCCCGCGCCCAGCATCGTCAGCGGAAGGCTGTGCGGCCGTGGGGCGTTCGGGAACACCTTGCGCTTGCCGAGGATGAGCGCCAGCGCCAGCCCGGCGATGCCGGCGTTGATGTGCACCGCGGTGCCGCCCGCGAAGTCGATGGCCTTGAGCTTGTTGGCGATCCAGCCGCCGTGCACCGAACCGTCCTTGCTGTCGAAGGCGAAGACCCAGTGCGCGACGGGGAAGTACACCAGCAGCGCCCAGATGCCAGCGAAGGTCATCCAGGAGCCGAACTTCATCCGGTCGGCGACCGCGCCCGCGATGAGCGCGACCGTCAGTGCGGCGAAAAGCAATTGGAAGGCCGAGAAGATGGCCGGTGGCAGTCCCGGCGTGCTCGGCGCGTCCAGCAGTTTGGACGATCCGAAGTATTCGAGCGGATCACCGAGGATGCCCGCGCCGCCCAGCGAATCGCCGAAGGACGCCGAGTAGCCGACGATGATCCAGAGCACGCCCACCACCGCGAGCGCGCCGAAGACCATCATGGCCATGTTCAGGGTGTTCTTGACGCTGACCATGCCGCCGTAGAACAGCGCCAGTCCCGCCACCATGAGCGACACGGCGGCGAAGGCGGCGAGCATCCACGCGGTATCGGCCGCGGCTACTGCTTGTTCCATGTATCACCTGACTTAGAAGCGAATCCATACCAACGGTGTCCCTTGATAGGAATCGCCGTTGCGTGATAGTGGACCATCGCCGATGTTGCGTCGTGGTACGCCACTGTGAAAGATGCGTAAACCGCTGGGCCGCCCGCTTACCGCTATGGTTTCATATCAATCAACAGTGATTCACTGTAGAAGACATATGAAGCCGAAGGATGGATATGACCGACACCGCGGAATTCCTGATCATCGGCGGTGGCCTGGAGGGGCTCGCCATCGCCTGGTCCCTGGCCGACCGCGGTGCCGCCGACGTCCTGGTGCTCGAGCGCGCCACCCTCTGCTCCGGTATGACCGGCAAATCCAGCGGGGTGGTCCGATGCCATTACGGTGCATCGTCATTGGCCGCCATGTCCTGGTGGTCGGTGCCGTTCTTCGAGAACGCGTCCGAGATCCTCGGCGATGACCTGGGCTTCCGGCAGTGCGGGTACGCGGTCGGCGTCGGCGCGGACAATCTGGATCCGCTGCTCGCCAATGTGGCCATGCAGCAGGCGCTCGGCATCGAGGTGGAACTGCTCGGCCACGATGAGATGGCAACGCTGTGGCCGGGTTTGCGCGTCGACGATTTCGCGGGGTTCGCCTATGAACCGCGCGGTGGACGCGGTGAGGCGTATCTGACGGGTATGGCTTTCGGTGCGGCGGCGCGCGGGCGCGGCGTCCGGATCCGCCAGCAGTCACCTGTGCTGGAGCTGATCGTCAAGGGCGACAACGTCATCGGCGCACGCCTGGCTGACGGCACGGAAGTGCATGCCGCGAATGTGGTGCTGGCCGCCGGACCGTGGACGCCGGATCTCGCCGCCACCGCCGGGGTCGAGGTGGACGTGAAAGCCCAACGCGCCCAGCTACTCCTGATCGATCAGGGTGAACCGCTGCCGCCGGTCCCGGTGCTCTCGGATCTGGTCAGCCTGCAATACCTGTGCCGCGAACCCAATGGCGAACTGCTCGCGGGCAATAGCGATCACGCCGTTCCCGAATACATCGATCCGGACGATTTCGTGAATCGCGCCGACGATTCGACCGTCGAGAAGGTGGTCGGGCGGCTGGAACATCGCCTGCCGGATATGCCGGACCCCCGGATCACCGGCAGCTATGTCGGTGCGTACGACGTCACCCCCGACTACAACCCGATCATCGGTCCCGCGCCGGCGCCCGGACTGTTCCTGGCCACCGGTTTCTCCGGTCACGGTTTCAAGATCTCCCCGGCCGTCGGCCGCCTCGTGGCGGATCTGCTGCTGGACGGCCGCACCGACCTGCCGAATGTCGAGGCCGCCGACTTCCGCTACGCCCGGTTCGCCGAGGGCCAGCCCCTGATCAGCCCGCACCCGTATCTCGGTGCCGGCGAAATGCGCTGAAGCACCACCACATCCGTACCTCTGTTCCAGGAGCCGATATGGCGATAGACACCACCACCGCGACGGTCACGCCGATCTCCCCGGCCATGCCGTCGACCGGTCACCGCACGCTCACCGAGCTGGCGCGGGCCACCGACACCACCTTCATCCTGGCGTTGTTCACCACGCTGTCCGGCAAGCCGTGCGCGAAACTCGTTCCGGTACAGGCGGTCGGTCAGCTCGAACAGGACGGCGTCGGGTTCGCCGGATACGCCGCCGGAATGATGGGGCAGCAGCCCCGCGATCCGGATCTGGTCGCGATTCCGGACCCGGAGACGTTCACGCCGATTCCGTTCGTGCGCCCCGGTCTGGCGCTGGTGCACTGCACCCCGCACGTGGAGGGCAAGCCGTGGCCGTTCGCGCCGCGAGTCATCCTGCAGCGCACGCTGGCTCGCGCCGCCGAGCGCGGGTACACGGTGAATGTCGGCACGGAGATCGAATACTTCCTGGTGGACAAGGGGCCGAACGGTCTCGCACCCGCCGATACCGCCGATCTCAGCCTGCAACCCTGTTATGACGCCCGCGATGTGACCCGCATGTACGACCATCTGGCCGAGGTCTCGCAGGCCATGAATTCACTCGGCTGGGGCAACTACGCCAGTGATCACGAGGACGGCAACGGCCAGTTCGAGCAGAACTTCGATTACGCGGACGCGCTCACCACCGCCGACCGCGTGATCACCGCCCGCTACCTGCTCTCGGTGATCGCCGAAAAGCGCGGTATGAAGGCCACTTTCATGCCCAAGCCGTTCACCGACCGCACCGGCACCGGTATGCATATGCACCTGTCGGTGTGGAACGGCGATCAACCGCTCTTCCCCGATGCCGATGACCCGCGCGGCCTGGGCCTGTCCGCGACCGCCTACGGGTTTCTCGCCGGAATGCTCGACCATGCCTGTGCCCTGCAAGGCGTGATCGCGCCAACGGTGAACTCCTACAAGCGAACCGGGGCCACCAGCACCGCGAGCGGTGCGACCTGGTCACCGCGCTATGCCACCTACGGCGGTAACGACCGCACGCACTATCTGCGGGTGCCCGATCAGCATCGGGTGGAATTGCGCGGTGCGGACGGTTCCGCGAACCCCTATCTCGCCACGGCCGCCGCCATCGCCGCCGGACTCGACGGCATCGATCGCGCTCTCGATCCCGGCGTGCCCGGTGAGCAGCGCGGCGACATGCTCCCCATGACCCTGGTGCACGCCATGGACGCGCTGGAATCGGATCCGGTGGTGACGGCCGCGCTCGATATCGCCGGTCCGGGCGTCGCGGCCTACTTCGCCGAACGCAAGCGCGAGGAGTTCTTCACCTGGCACAACACGGTTTCCAGCTGGGAGATCGACAACTATCTGACGGCGTTCTGACGTCCCTGACTTCGAAAGGAGGGTGATTTCGATGTGTGGAATCGTGGGCTTGCACCTTCGAGACCCGGCGCTGTATCCACGCCTGGGCGCCCTGCTGACCGGCATGCTGGATCAAATGTGCGACCGCGGCCCGGATTCGGCGGGTATGGCGGTCTACGGCGATCCGGTGTGGTCGCCACCGGGCACGGTCACCGTGTCACTGCTGGACAGCCCGCTATCGGCGGCCGACCTCGCCGAAAGGCTCACCGCCGCAGTGGGTACGGCGGTCACCGCGATAGCGCTGGACCCGACCATCGTGCTGCATGCCGCTCTTCCCGCTGAGGACGGATCGGATGTGCTGGTGCGCGCGGTCCGGGAGATCGCGCCGGATGCGCGGGTCATCGGCTTCGGCTCGGATCTGGCCGTGCTCAAGGGGATCGGCAACCCCACCGAGCTGGCGCATCGATTCGGCCTGCCGCGGGCGCAGGGCTGGCAGGGCGTCGCGCACACCCGGATGGCCACCGAATCCGCTGTGACAGCGGAGGGTTCGCACCCCTTCTCCGTCGGCCCGGGCCAATGCCTGGTGCACAACGGCTCGTTCAGCAATCACATGAGTATCAAGCACGAATTGCAGCGCGCGGGAGTCGAATTCGACAGCGAGAACGATACCGAGGTGGGCGCGCGTTTCGTCGCGCGGCAGCTGGCGCAGGGCGCGGACCTCGAAAAGTCATTGCTGCTGCTCAATGACGCTTTCGACGGTTTCTACACGCTGCTGGTGTCGACGAGCGATTCGTTCGCCGTCGTACGCGATGCCATCGCCTGCAAGCCCGCGATCATCGCCGAGACCGATCGCTGGGTGGCGATGGCATCGGAGTATCGCGCACTGGCGGATCTGCCGGGTGTGGCACAGGCCCGAATCTTCGAACCGGAACCGGAAGAGGTGTATGTATGGCGGCGATCGTGAGCGAGCGCACCGTGCTCGATGTGGCCGAATCCGGCACGCGCGCGGTGAATTCCGTCCTCATGGCGGCGGAGCCCCCGGCCGTGTTCGGCCTCGCCAATCCGCGTGGCGCGCACGCGCTGGCCTGCGGTCTGGACCGTGAGATCGAAGTCGGCATCGACGGCCATGTCGGCTACTACTGCGCGGGCATGAATCAGCGCGCGGCGGTGACGATCAAGGGCAGCGCGGGGGTCGGCGTCGCGGAGAACATGATGTCCGGCACCGTCCGGGTGCGCGGTGACGCCTCACAGTCGGCGGGCGCGACCGCGCACGGCGGACTGCTGGTGATCGAGGGCAATGCCGGTGCGCGCTGCGGTATTTCGATGAAGGGCGTCGATATCGTGGTGGGCGGCAGCATCGGCCATATGAGCGCCTTCATGGGTCAGGCCGGTCGCCTGGTGGTGCTCGGCGATGCCGGTGAGGCACTGGGGGATTCGCTGTACGAGGCGCGCATCTACGTGCGCGGCACGGTGGCGTCGCTGGGCGCGGACTGCATTCGCAAACCGATGCGCCCCGAACATCTCGCCGAACTGTGCGAACTCCTCGACGCCGCCGGATTCGACGCCGATCCCGCGGATTTCACCCGCTACGGCTCGGCCCGCGAGCTCTATCACTTCCATGTCGACAACGCCGCCGCGTACTGATCAGCCAGGAGGCCACACCATGACTTCCCCGAATCCCGTGCTGCGCGAATCGGCGACCTTCGATCGCCGGGCCATCGCGGAAATCCAGCGCGCCGCCGACACCGGTATCTACGATATTCGCGGCTGGGGCGCCAAACGCCCACTGCCGCACTTCGATGACCTGCTGTTCCTCGGCGCGTCCATGTCCCGGTATCCGCTGGAGGGATATCGCGAACGCTGTGACACCGATGTGGTGCTCGGCGATCGGCACGCGAAACATCCACTGCACCTGGATATCCCGGTCACCATCGCGGGCATGAGCTTCGGCGCGCTGTCGGGTCAGGCCAAGGAGGCACTGGGCCGCGGTGCGAGCGCGGTCGGCACGTCGACCACGACCGGTGACGGCGGTATGACGCCCGAGGAGCGCGGTCAGTCCAAATACCTGGTGTACCAATACCTTCCGTCACGATACGGAATGAATCCGGACGACCTGCGCAAGGCCGACGCCATTGAAATCGTGCTCGGTCAGGGTGCGAAGCCGGGCGGCGGCGGCATGCTGCTCGGTCAAAAGATCAGCGAACGCGTCGCCGGAATGCGCACCCTCCCACAGGGTATCGATCAGCGCAGCGCCTGCCGCCATCCGGACTGGACCGGTCCGGACGATCTCGCCATCAAGATCCTGGAACTGCGCGAGATCACGCGCTGGGAGAAGCCGATCTACATCAAGGTCGGCGCGACCCGCACCTACTACGACGTGAAACTGGCCGTGAAAGCGGGCGCGGACGTGGTGGTGGTCGACGGTATGCAGGGCGGCACCGCCGCCACCCAGGACGTCTTCATCGAACATGTCGGCATCCCCACCCTGGCCGCCATTCCGCAGGCCGTACAGGCGCTCCAGGAGCTCGGGGTGCATCGCAAGGTGCAGCTCATCATCTCCGGCGGTATCCGCACGGGCGCGGATGTGGCCAAGGCGATGGCCCTCGGCGCCGATGCGGTGGCCATCGGCACCGCGGCCCTGATCGCACTGGGCGACAACAGCCCCCGCTACGCCGCCGATTACGAGGAACTCGGTTCCGCCCCCGGCTTCTACGACGATTTCCAGGACGGCCGCGATCCGGCGGGCATCACCACCCAGGACCCCGAACTCGCCGCCCGCTTCGACCCCGTCGAGGGCGGTCGCCGCCTCGCCAACTACCTGCGCGTCCTCACCATGGAGGCGCAAACCCTGGCCCGCGCCTGCGGTAAATCCCACCTGCGCAACCTCGAACCGGAAGACCTGGTCGCCCTGACCATCGAAGCCGCCGCCATGGCCCGCGTGCCCCTGGCGGGCACCAGCTGGGTGCCGGGAGCCCCGCTATGACTCTGCCGGACAGTGAATCGGCTAAGGCAGGAGCGGTTTTCGATCCCCTCTGGGCGGAGATTCTCGAAGTCGGCCGGGACGGCGGTTCCGGCGGTTACCGCCGCTATGCCTGGTCGGATGCGGATCTCACACTGCGCGAATGGTTTCGGGGCTGTGCCGCCGCGCGTTCGATGGAGCTGGAACAGGATCGCAACGGCAATCTCTGGGCCTGGTGGTTTCCTCGCGATTGGCTCGGCGATCCCAAGGGCGCGTTCGTCACCGGCTCACACTTGGATTCGGTACCCGATGGCGGCGCGTTCGACGGCCCGCTCGGCATAGTCTCGGCCTTCGCGGCGGTGGACCTGCTCCGGGCTCGCGGTGTCGAGCCCACGATTCCCATTGCGGTGGTGGCGTTCTCGGACGAGGAGGGCGCACGCTTCGGCGTCGCCTGCATAGGTTCCCAGCTCTCGACCGGCGTCCTGGCTCCGGAACGCGCTTTGGGCCTGCGCGATATCGACGGAATCACCTTGGCGGAGGCGCTGATTCGCGCGGGCCGCCGCCCCGAGGACCTCGGCGCCGACACCACCCTCACCGAGCGCGTCGGCGTCTTCGTCGAACTGCATATCGAACAGGGTCGCGCCCTGGACCTGGTGGATTCCCCACTGGCCCTGGCCTCTTCGATCTGGCCGCACGGCCGCTGGGAGTTCGATTTCACCGGCGAGGCCAATCACGCGGGCGCGACCAGGCTGGTCGACCGCCACGACCCCATGCTGGCCTTCGCCTCCACCGTGCACACCGCGCGCACGGAAGCCGCCGCACTGTCGGCCGTGGCGACCTTCGGCAAGGTGCTGGTATCGCCGAACGGCACCAATGCGATTCCATCCCGCGTTCGAGCGTGGCTCGATGCCCGGGCCGCCGATCAGCCGACCCTCGAGGTGCTGGTCGCGCACATTTCGGCGGCCGCGCGCGGGCACGCCGCGGTGGACGGCATCGACCTGAACGTGGTGGCTGAATCCATCACGCCCATCGTCGATTTCCCCGCCGAGCCGCGTAATCGCCTGGCGGCCGCGCTCTCCCATCTCGGTGAGATCCCGGTCATCCCCACGGCGGCGGGCCACGATGCGGGCATTCTCTCCGATAGTGTCCCGACCGCAATGCTTTTCGTCCGCAACCCCACCGGCGTCTCGCATTCCCCGGCCGAGCACGCGGACCCGGTCGACTGCCACGCGGGCGCGACGGCGCTGGCGGAGGTGATGGCGGCCTGGGTCGCCTGACTATTCCTCGACGTGGTTATCCGGATACGCGGTGATGGCTAGGAAGCGAATCGGCAACCGCACCAGCTCATTCGGCCCGTGCGGTCCCTCGCCATCGAGCAGTAGCGCATCGCCGGGCCGCAGCGTGTACTCGGAATCCCCGTGCCCGTAGACCATCACACCTTCGAGCATGTACAGCAGCTCGGTCCCCGCGTGCTGGAACAGCGGAAAGGTCTCGCTGGCCTCGGTGAGCGTGACGAGCACCGGCTCCAGCCGCTTGTGCTGTCCGCGCAATGCCCCGAGCAATTCGTAGTGGTGCCCCACCCGAGTGCCGCGCCCCACGATCCGCGCGCCATGTCCCGCCGGGGTGAACACCGCCTCGCGCGCGGCGTCCGCTCCCCGGAACAGCGAGGTCACCGGCACATCCAACCCGGCCGCCAAACGCGCCAAAGTCGAAAGGCTGCACGAGGTCTGCGCATTCTCGATCTTGGACAACATGGCCTTGGAGATCCCCACCCTGGCCGCCATATCCCCGACCGACAGCCCGCTGGCCAGCCGCAACGACCGCACCTGCTTACCGATGATCCGTTCCAGATCAACCCCGGTAGGCGTATCCGCCGCGATCTCCCGCTGCACCGGAGCCGGATCGCCGGTATCGCGAATTTCGGTGCGCCCTGTCATAACCCGATCCTAGCCTGGCCGTTTCCTCCCAGTTGACAACGGCTACGCGGCCGGAGTCCTGGACCAAGCACCGGATCCCATCCTGATCAGCCGGGTCGGCTCGCGCCCCCTCAGCTGGGATCGGACCCGCGCACCGCCGCCAGCCAGACGGCGGCCGCCGCCCCCACCGTGGTCCCCGCCGCGAAAGCCATCGGTCCGCCACCCGCCACATACACCCACAGCAGCCCGATGAACGGCCCCGCGATAGCGGCCTGCGCATCGAGCAGCAACCGCCGCCCGTACCGCGCGACCGTCGCTGCCAGCACCGCCGCATTGTCATCCGCCCGCGCCGGATTGTCGATCAACCGCCCCACCGGTTCGCTACTGCGCATCCGCCCCGACGGATACACCCGCACCCCGTCCACGGTGATAGCGCGCCCGGCCATCGCCGCGTTCCCCTGCGTCAGCGTCACCAGGGTCGGATCGAAATACACCGGCAGCCAGCGGGTCCGCCCCCCGGTGGTGAACTCCAGCCACGACCGGCTCACCAGCCGATGCTGCTGCCGCACCCGCCGCACCCCCACATCCCGGCACCCGCCCCCGCGCGGCAACCCGACCGGCAGCACACCCAGCGCCCCGGCGAACTGAAAAGCGCTGTACCCCAAGATGATCACCGCGACCGCCGCAAGCACGGCGACCTGCTCCGAACCGCCGAACGGCGCCCACGCGAGGCAAATCGCGAGGGCGCCGATCGTCACAACGGCCGGATAGGTCAACGGATGACCCGTCCGGAAGGTCACTTGAGGAAGCCGATTTTCGTGTAGTCGTAGGAGGCCAGTCCGGGTGCTCCGTAGTTCGCCAGATCGGCGCGAACGGCGACGTTTCCGGGTGACTGCATGAGCGGCAGCGAATGACCCTCCTCGAAGACCTGTTTGTCGACCTGGTTGGCGAGTTCGATCGCCTTGTCCGGATCGAGTTCGGAGACGGTCTGTTCGATAAGTGCGTTCAGCTGCGGAGAACCGATGCGGCCGTAGTTGCCCTGCAGATCCTCCGGGTTGTAGCCCCAGATCTGGTTGATGCTGCCGAGCGGGAACGGATCGCCGACCCAACTGAACTGCGCCACATCGAAATCACCGGGTTGAATCACGGTCGTGAAGTAGCCCTGGCCGGGTTTGGTGTCGATGTTCAGCTTGACATTGACGGCGCTGAGGTTCTGCTGGATGATCTGCGCGATCTGCACCCAGGTGTCGTCGTTGTACATCACATCCCGGATCTCGAGTTTGCGCCCGTCCTTCTCCCGGGTGCCGCCGCCTGCCGGAACCTTCCAGCCGAGATCGTCCAATTCCTTGGCCGCGGCCGCGGTGTCGAAGGCCGGGGCATTGTCCTGATAGCCCTTCTGCCCCTGCAGATAGACATGGTTGTTCAGTGGTTTGGGGTCCGCGACGAGGCCGTTCTGAATAGCCGTCGCGATGCCCTGCCGATCGATGGCCTTGCCGATGGCCACCCGCAGCTTGGGGTCGGCCAGGATAGAACCGGGCGCACCGTTGAAGGTGAAGTGCGACCACTGGTTACCGGGCGCACGCCGCACGGTGACGCCCGCGGTGCCCTGTGCTGTCTTGAGATCATCGCGGGTGCCGATGCCGACCGCGTCGATCTCATTGTTCTGCAACGCCGGAATCAGCGCCGCGCTGTTCAGAACGCTGAAGGTGATGGTGTCGAGCTTCGGAGTCGCGCCCCACCATTTCGGGTTGTGGCCCAGCACGATTCGTCCCTGGGCCCGGTCGGTCGACTGTACGGCGAACGGGCCCGAGGTGAGGGCGATGGCATCGACCAGTCCCTTGTTGAAAGCTTCCGGCGTCGCCGATACCGACTTCGGGTACAGGAAGGAGTTGCCCGCGAACTGGCCGCGCCAATCCGCGAAATGCTTGCTGAAGGTGATAACGGCCTGCCGGTCGTCTACGCCCTTCTCAACCTTCTCGACCCGGTCGAATCCATTGTTGTTGGCGATCAGATAAGCCTTGTCGCGTCCGCTCAGCGCGTTGGCCTGAGAGCTGATGTCCTCCCAGGTGATCGGTGAGCCATCGGACCACACGGCCTTCGGGTTGATCGTGTAGGTGACCTGCTGCGGATTCGTATTAGTCAGTTCGACACTCGTGAAGTAGTCGCTGTTGACCGTCAGTGTCCCGGCCGCGTCGGTAGCGAACGCACGCGGCATCATCGGCTTCTCCAAGCCCGTGATCTCGGCGTCGTTGCCGTCGATGGACATGGTGTTCCAGTTGGCGGGGAAGGCGGAGATGGCCAGCCGCAGATTGCCGCCGTCCCGCAGATCAGCGATATCGTGTGGGTTGATGTCACTGGTCGTGCCGAGTGCGGCCGTGCCCGTTCCGGTACTGCCGTCGTCTCCGCCGCAGCCGGTCGCCACCAGGGCGACCGCGACCAGTGGGACCGCGAGCCGTATGCCGATCGAACGAATCCTCACCGGTTGCTCCTTCCATCCGAATATTGCTGGGTCACTTCAAGAAGCCGATCTTGGTGTAGTCGTAGGAGGCCAGTCCGGGTGCGCCGTAGTTGGCCAGATCGGCCCGCACGGCCACATTCCCGGGCGACTGCACCAGCGGTAGCGAGAACCCGATCTCGAAAATCTTGCGGTCGATCGTGTTCGCCAACTCGATCGCCTTCTGCGGATCGAGTTCGCCCAGCGCCTGATTGATGAGGTCGTTGATCTCCGGTGTCCCGATACGCCCGTAGTTGCCCTGCAGATCGTTCGGGTCGAAACGGTAGACCTGCGGGAGATTCTTCAACGCGAAGACATCGCTGGACCAGACCCAGTGCGCTACATCGAAATTGCCCGGCTTGATGACGTCGGTGAAGTAGCCGCGTCCTGGTTTGGTGTCGATGATGAGCTTTACGCCCACCCCGGCGAGGTTCTGCTGGATGATCTGCGCGATCTGGACCCAGGTGTCGTCGTTGTACATGACATCCCGAATCTCCAGTCGGCGGCCGTCTTTCACGCGCACATCACCGTCGAGTTTCCAACCGAGGCCATCCAATTCCTTGGCCGCGGTCTCGGGGTCGAAGGACAGACTGTTGTCCTGATAGCCGGATTGGCCCTGCAGGTAGACGTGATTTCCCAGCGGTCTGGGATTCTCCACCAGGCCGTTCTGGATCGCCGTCGCGATGCCCTGCCGGTCGATGGCCTTCGAAATCGCCACCCGCAGTGCGGGATCGGCGAGAATCGAACCGGGCGCGCCATTGAAGCTGATATGCGACCAGCTCGCCCCGGGCGCTCGGCGGATGGTGATTCCCGCAGTATTGCGCGCGGTCTTCATATCATCGCGGGAACCGATGCCGACGGCGTCGATTTCATTGTTCTGCAACGCCGGAATGAGAGCGTTGCTATCGAGAACGCTGAACGTGATGGTGTCCAGTTTCGGCTTGGCACCCCACCATTTCGGGTTGTGGCCCAGCACGATTCGACCCTGAGCCCGGTCGATCGAGCTCACCAGGAACGGTCCGGCGGTCAGTGTCGGTTCATTGAGTTGACTCTTGTTGAACGCATCCGGAGTCGAGGTCACCGATGCGGGATAGAGAAAACCCTCCCCGGCGAATTGCCCCTTCCAGTCCGCCCAGTGCTTGTCGAAGGTGATGACGGCTTGCCGGTCGTCCACTCCGCGTTCGACCTTCGCTACCCGGTCGAATCCGAAGCTCATCTTGATCAGGTATGCGGGGTCGGCTCCGCTGAGTGCGTGTGCTTGAGAGCTGATGTCCAGCCACGTGATCGGGCTACCATCCGACCAGACGGCCGCAGGGTTGATGGTGTAGGTGACCCGTTGTGGATTGGTGCCGGTCAGTTCGACGTTCGTGAAGTAGTCGGTATTGACGGTGAGGTCACCCGCGGCGTCGGTGCGGAACGCTCGCGGCATGATCGGCCGGTCCAGCGCGCCGACTTCGCCGTCCGCATCGGTATGCAGGGCATTCCAGTTCATCGGCAGAGCGGTCAGCGCCAGCCGCAGATTCCCGCCGTCGCGCAGCTCGGCGACATCGTGCGGATTGATATCGCTGGTGGTGCCCAGTTGTGCGTTCGCACCCTGGGGGGCTCCGCCTTCCGCACCGGAACAGCCGGCCAGCAATAGGCTTGCGACGGCGAATGGTGTCACCCATCTCAGCGACCCGATGCGAATCTTCACGCGCTACACCTATCCTGCGACGATCGGCACGGGTACCGCACTGATGAGAGCGCGCGTGTACTCGTGCTGTGGGTCTTCGAAAATCTGCTCCGCCGGGCCGTATTCGACGATCTTGCCCTGGTACATGACCGCGATGTCGTGGGCCAGATTGCGCACGACCGACAGATCGTGGGATACGAACAGGTACGACAGCCCGCGCTCGGCTTGCAGGTCGCGCAGCAGGTTCAGCACGCCGGCCTGAATGGATACATCCAGGGAGGAGACCGGTTCGTCAAGCACCAGGATCTCCGGGTCCAGGGCCAGCGCCCGCGCGATATTGATGCGCTGTTTCTGCCCGCCCGAGAAATCGGCCGGATAGCGATCGGCGTGCTCCGGGCGCAGGCCGACCAACCTCAGCAGTTCCCTTACCCGGCTCTGGATTTCCCCGGCAGGACGTCCGTTCACCCGCAGTGGCTGTGCCAGCGCGTCGAAGATCGGCAGGCGTGGATCGAGCGATGAGGATGGATCCTGGAAGACGATCTGCATTTTGCGCCGGATCTCGCGGCGGCGTTCCCGGGTGAGGGTCGAGACATCGCTGCCGAGCACCTCGATGCTTCCGCTTTCCGGCGCCACCAATTCCATGATCTGGGTGAGTGTCGTCGACTTGCCGGAACCGGACTCACCGACCAGCGCCAGAGTGCGCCCCGCCCGTACCTCGAAGCTGATCCCGTCCACGGCGTGGACCACGCCGGTGCGGCGGCGGAAGATAACGCCGGAAGTGATGGGAAACGTTTTCCTCAAGTCCGAGACCCGCAGCACCGCATGGGCATCGGTGTGTGCGACCTCATCCGGTGGCGAAACTTCGCGCCGATAGGCGGTGAAGAGATCCTCGGTACCGACCTCCGCGATTCGGATGCACGCCGCCCGATGTCCGGGCCCGGTGTCCTGCAGGGGCGGTTCGGCCGCGTGGCAATCTTCGATGGCGACCGGACAGCGCAGTGCGAAGGAGCAGCCCGTCGGGAGCGCGTGCATTGCGGGGGGTGCGCCCACGATCGGTACCAGGGGGGCTCGAGCCGGACCGTCCAACCGTGGAATGGAGCCAAGCAACCCAACCGTGTAGGGCATTCGAGGTGCGTGGAAAAGCTCTGTGGCACGCGCGGTTTCGACTATCCGACCCGCGTACATCACGGCGACACGATCGGCGAGTGTGGCCGCGATACCCATATCGTGAGTGATCATCACGACGCCCGCGCCGGTGATATCGCGTGCCTTGCGCAGCAGATTCAGGATCTGTGCCTGCACGGTCACATCGAGCGCGGTCGTCGGCTCATCGCAGATGATGAGTTCGGGGTCGTTGGCTATCGCCATGGCGATCACCACGCGCTGGCGCATACCGCCGGAGAACTCGTGCGGAAAAGCCTTGGCGCGCACCGCCGGATCCGGGATGCCCACCAGGTCGAGCAGCTCGACGGCCCGCTCGGCCGCCTCGGCCTTACCCATCTTCCCGTGCGCCAGTAGAGCTTCGGCGATTTGCTCGCCGACTCGGTACACCGGGGTCAATGCGGAGAGCGGATCCTGGAATACCATCGAGATCTTGCTGCCACGCAGGGTAGACAGCTGCTTGTCGCCCATCCCGAGCAGTTCTCGACCGCGCAATCGAATCGATCCGCGCACCCTGGCCTGATCAGGTAGCAAACCCATGACGGCCAGTGACGACACCGACTTGCCGGACCCGGATTCACCGACGATGGCCAGTACTTCTCCGTCCTGCACGGTGTAACTCACCCCGCGCACCGCGTCGACGCGACCTTCCTCGCTCGGAAAGCTCACGTGCACATCGGAGACCTCGAGCAGCGGCGCGGTTGTCGAGGTGGTGCGAACCGTCTTGTCCGTCATGCGCGATCCTTCCGGCGCGAACGTGCCCGTTTCGAACTCGGGTCGAAAGCGTCTCGCAGTCCATCACCGACGAGATTGGCGCAGAGCACCGTGGTGATGAGCAGACCACCCGCGAAGAGGAACAGCCACGGATAGGTGAGTGCGGACTTGGTGCCGGAAGCGATCAATGTGCCCAGCGAGGTGTCCGGCGGCTGCACACCGAATCCCAGGTAGCTGAGGCCGGTTTCGGCCATGATCGCCGAACCGACGGCCAGGGTGGTGTCGATGATCAGGATCGAGGCGATATTGGGAAGGATGTGGGTGGTGATCACGGTCCAGGTGGACGCACCCATATACCGTGCGGCCCGGACGAATTCACGGTCGCGCAGGCTCAGCGCCAAGCCGCGCACCAGGCGCGCACTGATCATCCAGCTGAACCCGGCGAGCAGAACGATCAGCAGAATGATGGACCCGCTGCCCTTGGTGCGCGGCGCGAACAGCGCCACCATGATGAAACTCGGCACCACCAGCAGCAGATCGACCACCCACATGATGGCGGTATCCGTCCAGCCACCGAGCAGTCCGGCCACCGAACCGGCCAGGGCCGCGATGGTGGTGGAGATCAATGCCACCGCGAAGCCGATGATGAGTGATTTCTGAAGCCCGTGCAGGGTCTGCGCGAGTACGTCCTGCCCGATTTGGTTGGTGCCGAACGGATGCCGCGCACTCGGCGGTTTGAGCAGGGCCGTGTAATCGAGCTGTTGATAGTCGTACTTCAGCATCGGCGGCAGCGCGAAGCTCAGGATCAGCATGAGCAGCAGGATCACTCCGCCGATCACCGCGGACCTATTGCGAATGAAGCGTCGCCACACCAACTTCCGTCGACCGGCCGCGGCCGGTTCGGGTGCACCCTGAACGAGGATTTCGGCTTCGGTCATCCCACACGCACCCTGGGGTCGAGAATCGCGTACACGATGTCGGACAGCAGACCCGACAGCAGGATCACCAGCGCGGTGAACGCGGTGATCGTCACAACCGGGTAGAGGTCCTGAGCGTTGATCGAATCGACCAGCCACTCGCCGACGCCATGCCAGCCGAATATCTTCTCGGTGAAGGTCGCGCCGGTGATGAGACCGCCGAAGCTATAGGCGAACAGCGTCGCCATCGGGATCAAGGCGGTCCGCAGACCGTGCTTGTACAGCGCCCGGGTGCGGGTGAGGCCCTTGGCTCGGGCCGTACGAATGAAATCGCTCTGCAGCACGTCCAACATGGCATTGCGCTGATAGCGGCTGTATCCGGCCATCGAACCGAGTACGAGGCCGAGCGTGGGAACCGCCAGATGCTGAAGGCGGTCCACGATCTGGTTCCACGCGCCGTGCACCGCGTTCGCCGAAGTCTCGCCGGTGTAGTAGAAGACCTGCGTCCCACTCAGCGTATTGACCTCCAGCGCACCGTATTTCAGCAGCGTCGCGAGCAGGAATACCGGCGTGCTCAGAATCAGCAGCGATACCGTGGTGGTGAAATAGTCACTGAACTTGTACTGCCGGATCGCACCGGCCGCGCCGATCAATACGCCCAGCAGGGTGCCGAGCACGGAACCGATGATGAGCAGCCGCAAGCTGACCGCCATGCGCCGCGGCAATTCCTGGCTCACCGGCTGTCCGGCCAGCGTCTTGCCGAAGTCGCCGCTCGTCACGATGCCACCGACCCAGTCCAGGTAGCGCTGTGGGATCGGTGCGTCGAGATTCAGTTCGGCGCGCTTGGCATCGATCACCGACTGTGGTGGCCGCGGATTGCGCTGTTCCAGACTGTCGAGTGGGCGAAACGTGAGTGACGCCAGACTGAACGTCAGAAACGACGCCAGCACGAGCAGCACGACATAGTTCAGTGCGCGTCGCAGGAGAAAGCCGGCCATCAGTCCCTCTCGGGTCGAGTTCTGCACCAGATCATAGGAGTACCTGTGGATAACCGTGCGTTACGGAGCGCAGTGGCGGATAACGAGCAGGGCATCGGGGCGGTAACGAGGATCAGCCAATGCCGGGCAATTCACCCGGGCTGCACATTCCGGGCTCGGATTTCAGGCAGGATGGACTAGGTGACTCTCTTCCACCTGCCCAAACCCAAGATGGTCGCGACCGATGTCGATGGGACCCTCATCGACAATGGTGAGCAGGTGACACCGCGCACCAAAGCCGCGATCGACGCCCTCATCGCGGACGGCGTGCCCTTCGTCCTGGCGACCGGTCGCCCGCCCCGGTGGATCGATCCGGTGGTGGACGGACTCGGTTACGCGCCGCTGTGCGTATGCGGGAACGGCGCGGTCATCTACGACAGCGCGCAGGATCGAATCCTGGCGAGCCGAACTCTCGATGTGGAGACCCTGGCCTGGGCGGCGGACCTGGCCGAAACCCTGCTCCCCGGTTGCGGACTCGCCGCCGAGCGGGTCGGCGCGACCGCCCACGACGCCGCCACCCCGCAATTCGTGAGCTCCCCCGAATATGAGCACGCCTGGCTGAACCCGGATGACACCGAGGTCTCGCGCGCGGAGGTGATCGCGTCCCCCGCGATCAAGATGCTCATCCGCCTGCCGCGCATGACCAGCGGCGAAATGCGCGCCATCCTGGAACCCCATCTCACCGGCCGCGCCGATCTCACCTATTCCACGGACAACGGCCTGATCGAACTGTCCGCCCCCGGCGTCACCAAGGCCACCGGCCTGGCCAGCGTCGCCCAGCGCCTGGGTGTCCAGCACGCCACCATCATCGCCTTCGGCGATATGCCCAACGACGTCCCCATGCTCAAAATGGCAGGCCACGGCGTCGCCATGGGCAACGCCCACGCCGAAGCCAAAGCCGCCGCCGACGAAGTCGCCCCGGCCAACCACGAAGACGGCGTAGCCCAAATCCTCGAACGCTGGTGGCTCTGACCCCTCCGTCATCCCGGAATGCTTTTGGCCGGGATCCACACCTATCGCGTGGAAACCCGGCCAATCGCGTCGATCCCTGAAACCTACTGCCCCGCAGCAGCTTCCGGTATAGCGGCCGGAATCGGATCCGCCTGCTGCCCATTGCCCAGCATCGCCGGAATCGGCGCGGGCCCCTGACCCTGTCCGGCGCCGAGGTTCTTCAGCACCGTCGTGACGATCCCGGTGATCTGACTGAAAATCAGTGACCCGTTCTGGAAGTCGGTGCGCACCCCATCCTGCACCGGGTACTCCCCGCTGGTCGGCAGCCCGAGCGCCCCGGTCCCCGCTCCCAATTGCAGGAACCGTTCCAGGATCTTCCCGACCACCGCGAACGCCTGCCCGTCCGGCGTCGAGTACACGTATCCGTTCACGAATTGCGCGTACTGCCCGCCGTTCGCGGTCGCGATCGGCTCCGACTTCGCCTGTCCCATAGGACCGTTCGGCCCGCCGGACGCCTCGTAATACTTGGCAACCGGGCTGGTCTCGAGCATCCCGAGCAGCTTGGTGGTCAGATCCGCGAGCGTCGCCAGATCGGCCTCACTGTTCGGATTGCTTTGCGGCTGTTGCTGATTCCCCGCATTGCGCTGCGGCCGCTGCTGCGTCGGCCGTTGCTGCTGCGGGGGCGGCGGCCCACTCGGCTTGCCCGCGACATTCTCCGCGAGCGAGCGAATCCGGTCCATCAGGTCATATGCCATATCACCCGGGCACGTGGTGTTCCCGACATCCCTGTGCGCGAACACATTCGGCAGTTTCACGGCCTGTCCGAGCGGATAGCGCGTGTAATCGCTGCCCTCGGAGTACATGGTGGTCTTGCCCTCGGGATCGATCCCGGCCACCTTGGCGCGCCAGCCGATGAAATTGCCCATGGCCTGCATGGCTTCCTCGGTGGGCGCTTCCTCCTCGTGATTGCCCATGAACGCCACACCGGCGGTGTTGATATTGAATCCGCCCGCGTGCGCGCCCTCGACGGGCCGATCGAGTCCGCCGAAGCGGCCTTCGAAGATCTGCCCGTACTTGTCGACCAGCGCGTTGTAGCCGATATCGCACCAGCCCAAGGTCTTCGCGTGATACGCGTAGATCGATCGCACGATGCCCGCCGATTCGGAGGCGGTGTAGTCATTGCGCCCCGCCGTGTGGTGCACGGTGATGGCGTTGACGGCGTCGTCGTAGGTGGGTTCTTCGCAGCGCAGCGATTCGTCCGCACCCCATTGCGCGCGGCTGATCACCTTGGGTCCGCCGCCGGGCAGCGGCGCGGCCACCCGATTGAGGTTCTCATCGGCCGCGCCACGGCCCGGATCGATGAGGATGGCGGCGAGTTTCTCCAGGTTGATCTGGGCCGGATCACCGTGATCGGTGAACGGCGCGACCTCCGGCTGCGCGGGCGTGGCCAGCGTGTCCGGGTTCGCGGGAGCGTTCGGCACCGGCTGCGCCTCGGGGTTGGCTGCGGGCGCGGGCTGAGCCTCCGGATTGGCGGGCGCGGGCTCCGGGGCGGCCTGGGCTCCTGGGGCGGCCTCGGGCGCCGGATTCGCCGGAACATCCTGTGCCGCAGGCGGATCCACGGGAGCCGCCACCGCGCGCCCGGTGTTCTTCTTGGTCACCAGGATCTGCACGGATTTGGTCTTGCCGACGTAGATCGGTTCGGTGCCGGTGCGCCCCGGCTTCTTGGCGGGGGTGTCGACGGCTTCACTGTCGTACCAGGGTCCCCAGCCGCCATCGGAGCGTTTGGCGCGAATGTACGCGGTGGTCCCCACGAGTTCGGGCGCGGTGAGCGCCACCATGCTGAACGGGGTGTCCCGGCTGAGTTCCTTGACCTGCGCCCCGACCTTGTTGACCAGCTCGTTCGGCACGGCGTTGGGGGCCAGGGCGGGAGTATTGAGATCGCCGGTGAGATCCGGCTTCTGCACCGGTTGCGGTGCGGGGGAGGGGTTTCCGGTATCGGCGCCCGGTACCTCGGGCCCGGGGGCGGCGATGAATCCTGGTGCGCCGCCGGGGTTTACATAGTTTCCTGCGCCCGGCATACCGGGCCTGCCTAGTCGCGGTAACGGTATCTCGCTGGGTAAGCCGAGCCCCGGCGCGAGCCCGGGCGGAATATGGATCGACGCGGGCAGCGGCAGCATGCGCAGATCCGAGAGATGCAGGTCGGGCAGGTTCATTCCGGTCAGTTCACGGAGCGGCAGCACCAGATCGGGTGCGGAGGCGAGTGCGACCTCCGCCATTTCCGCTGGTATTGCTGCCGGATTGCTTGCGTCGGTGGGCTTGATGTCTCGGGAGTCTCCCAGCGCCAATATGCCGAGCGGCGTCGTGATCGCCAGGATGGTGACAACCGGGAGGACATACGAGTGTTTCGTTCGGCGGTACGGCACGAGCAGCTCCCATTCGACGTAAAACCGTTGCGGATCGCCGGGGCCCGGGGTTGCTTCCCGGCGAACCAACGATCACACTAGTCCCAACTGTCACAATCCCTGAACGTGTGGTTGAGGATTAGCTTTCGGTAACTCGAATGTAGCTTCGGCTATCGACAGAATGGGTATGACATGCCGAACGGGCATCTACATCAACGCCGGAGACGGCGCCGCCTACTAGCCTTATCGGTCGCCGCGTGCACCCTGGGTGGCGCGACCGCGGGCCTGCTCTGGGCCTGGCCGGACGAGGAGTACGAATTCGTCAACAGTCCGGGTCACGGCCGCGGGCTGAGTCAGAACGGCGCGTTCGATCGCGCCGTCGGCGGTAATACCGCCGAGACGATCCTGGCGCACTACTACCCGGGCGCGCAGCTCGACACCCTCGCCTCGGTGCCGGTTCGCGTCCGGCTCATGGGTCTGGACGACAAGACCCTCGATGTCGAATCCGAGACGGGCTTGTATGTCGCGGGCCGCCGGGTGGTTCCGGGCCAGGCCGCGCACCTCACGCCGACCGCGGCGGGTGCGGATGTCACCATCACCCAGGGCTGCGATGGCGCGGTGCTGTGGGAGGGAACGACCGACGATCCCTACGCCTATCCGCTCGAGAACGGCAGCAACCGGCCCAAGGACGAACACCTGGAACTCTGCGAGGGCTCCAATTACCGCGGTGTGCTCGGAGTCGCGCTGGACGGCAACTCCAGCCGCGTGATCAACGAAGTCGATCTCGAGGACTATCTGCTCGGCGTGGTGCCCGCCGAGATGGTGCCCAACTGGGCGGATGAGGGCGGCTCGGAAGCCCTTCGCGCACAGGCGATCGCGGCCCGGTCCTATGTGCTGGCCGAACAGCGGTACCCCTATGCGCAAACCTGCGATACCACCGACTGCCAGGCGTATCCGGGCACGGACAAGGAAGACGCCCGCACCACCGCGGCCGTCCAGTCCACGGCCGGGCAGGTGCTGGTGCACGACAATCACATCCTGCGGGCCGAATACTCCGCCGCGCCCGACGGGGGCATCCCGAGCATCGACAACCTCGAAGTCGGCCCCGCGCTGAGCGAATTCCAATCCGCCCCAACACTTATCGACCCGACGGTGCCCACCTACACCGACCCTGGCTACACCGATCCGACCCTCGGTGATCCGTCCGGCACGGACCCGGGCTATTCCAACCCGGCCGCGCCGCACGATCCGGCGGGCGCGATCCTGCGGAGCCTCGCCGATATGCTCGCACCCCAGCCGCGCCCGAACCGCGGCCTTTCTCCGGCAAGCCATTTCGGTGTTCCGGGAACCCTCGCACCGACCACCGCCCCCGTCATCCCCGGCAACACCGTGGCCCCCAGCACCGCCTCCACTCCGACCCCACCCGCAGCGTCCTTCTGACTGTGCGTCCTGAGCGGCCGAACGTAATGGCCGCGCACGACCGAGCCCGTCATCCCGGCATGCTTTTGGCCGGGATCCACAGCCCGTTACTCCGCCGCCAGTTCACCGGCGACCGGATCGGCCCCCAGCGGGATCAGCCAGCCGAGTCCCGCGTCCGGCGCGAATTCCGCCATGCGAGCGGACAATTCGTCCTTCTGCGCGTCGGTGAGCGAATTCGCCCCATCGCGGAGTCCCTCGACGGCCTCGCGGTACGCCACCAGGTAGTTCCGCTGCTCGGCAAGAATCCCGATATCACCGGCGGGTCCATGTCCCGGGTACAGCGTCAGTCCGCCCAGTTCGGCGCTCAGCCGCTCCAGCGCCGCCAGCCATTCGGTCGAATGCCCGTCGGTCATATAGGAGTGCACACCGCAGAACGCGAGATCGCCGATGAATGCGACCCGCTGGTCCCCGCTCTCCACGAGAATCCAGCTGTCGGAATGGCTTTCAGCCGGTCCGACCTCGTGCACGGTCACCCGCACACCGCCGATCTCGACGGTCGATCCGCTCTCGACGAGGGTCTCCGGCACCCGGTACCGATCCGGCCATTCCGCGCCGTAGGTCGGACCCCACTGTGCGCGTTTGGCATCGGCGCTGTCCGCGATCACCTTGGCCACGGCGGCGGTCGAGTACACCGGCGTCTCCTCGGCCACCACGTACGGCAGCCCGTTGAAGTGGTCCGGATGCGGGTGCGTCACGAACGCGCCCACCACCGGCTTACCGAGTGCGGCGATCTTCTCCTTCAGCGCCTGCGCATCCGAGACCAACAGCGTGGAGTCGATCAGCACGACCGCCTCCGCCGTCTCCACCAGGTATCCATTCACGAAAATGCCGTTCTCCCCGGCCGTGAAGGTATGCACCTGAAATTCCTGCGACATGGTGTTCTTCCCTTCTCCATTACGGTGAGGATGAAGTTAGAACCGCCGTCCATCCGCCACCAGAAGGCACTTTCAAGTGCCCATACCCCGGGAGCCCCCATGCCCCTGGTGATCCCAGACGTCCTGGAAGAATCCTGCGCCACCCGCCAAGCCCTGGAACGTCTCTCGTCCAAGTGGCGAATCCTGCTGGTCTACGCGCTTTTGGACGGTCCGCACCGCCACGCCCACCTACGCCGCCGCCTCCCCGGCATCACGCAGAAGATGCTCACCGAAACCCTGCGTTCGATGGAGTCGGATGGTCTTGTCGAGCGGCACGTCTACAAGGAGACGGCTCCCCAGCACGTCGAGTACGCCCTGACCGCCCTCGGCAAATCCCTCGAGCAGCCGCTCGCCGCGATCTGTGATTGGGCGGTGCAGCACCAGGTCGACGGGTAGCCGCTGTTGGCTCGTCCGCCCGGATTTCGGGATCTGTTGTGCCACACTGCGTTTGTGACGTGGTTCAGCCAGATCTTCGATGCCGAGGCTATGCGAGTGGTGGCTACTCGCCTGGGTGCCGAACTGGCACAGCGCATTTCGGGCGGCACCCCCACCCTGGAAGACCTCTTCCGGGTCTCGGAAGCCTTGAACCGCAATCCGATAGATCTACTCCCCGCCAGCTTTGACGATCTCGACCGACCTGGCGACGATCTCCTGCGGCGAGATTTCCAGCGCAGTGCATAGCGCGTAAAGCTGCCCCAGATCCGGCGACCGCTCCCCATTCTCGAACCGCTGAATGGTGCTGACCGCCACCCCCGATGCGGCAGCGAGTTGAGGCCGTGTCATCCCGCGCCGTCCACGGGCAGCCCTGAGCTCCCCGCCGACGGCGCGATTGAGTTCGTGGAGATCCCGCAGTTCCATATGGACCATTCTGAGGTCCGAACGGCCCAGTTGCAAACGACTCCAGAAAATCCGTGCCGTATCTCTGCCGTATCGTGCCAAAACAGTAACAGGTCCATACGGACTTGAAAAAGGTCCAAACGGACCTTATTGTGTTCCGTATGGACCTGTTCAGTTATCTTCCAGCCGAGGGATCCGCGTGATCGACGTCCTGATCGTCGGCGGTACGGGCGTCCCCTACGGCGAAAGCATCACCGACACCTTCTCCCGCACCCTCGACCACAGCCGCTTCGCGCCCCGCATGGTCCCGTATCCGGCCGACTACGGCTTGCGCGTCTCGTACGCCGAGAGCAGCGCCGCGGGGAAGGCGGCGCTGCTCTCGGCGATCACCGATTCCGCGAATCGTGTTGTCATAGCGGGTTATTCGCAAGGCGCGGCCATTGCGGGCGATGTGGCCGCCGAAATCGGCCGCGGCCTGCACCCCGATCTCGAGGTCCTCGCCTGTGCCTTGATCGCCGACCCCCTCCGCCCAGCGGGTCAATGCATCACACGGGACCCCGGCGGCTACGGAATCGCAGGCCAGCGCCCCGTCGATGGACTCCCCACCTTCTGGGCGGCAGCCGCCGGTGACCCCATCACCGCGCTTCCCGCGGGCAACCCCCTGCGCACGGTCGCAGATCTGACTCAGTACTTCTGCATCTCTTCCCCCGAAGCCGCGTTGCGCTGGGGCCAAAGCCTGGTCGACGCCGTCCTGCACCAGCGAGTTCAACGCTGGTGGGCCCCCAAGAACTGGTCCGCCTGGAGCGGAGCCCTCGCCTACGCCCGCGGCTACCTCACCGACGGCCGCCACACCGACGACTACGTCCGCCAGGGCCACGCCGCCCTGCTGGCCACCATCATCAACCGCGAGGTCGCCTGATGCCCAACACCGACCACCTATACCTAACCCACGAAGCCATCCGCGACCTCGCTGCCGTTCTCTCCGAAATCCCCGGTGTAGCTGAGGATCTCGAAGACGCGGTCACACGTCGAGCCCGCCACAATGCCCCGAGCCACCGCCTGTCCTCCCGCACCAGCGATCAGCCACTACCCTTCAGCCCCGCCGCCGCCCGCGCCCGAGACCACCTGCACGCCACCCTGGTCTCCTGGGTCCGCCTGATCTGCGAACAACGCGCCGTCCCCTACAAAGGTGACCCCACCACCCCCGGCCTCTCCCGCTGGCTACACCGCAACCTCATCGCCTTCGCCATGACCGAAGGCGTCGAATCGGCCCCCGCCGAAATCCGCTCCGCGGTGGACGCCGCCCTGAACATCATCAGCCCCGCACCGGCAAAGCTGACCATCAACGCGTCCCAGCTGGCCGCGGCTCGCCGAACCAGATTGAACATGTCCGGAATCGCCACGCTTGCAAGGGAACTCGGCGAACCGTTCGCAAAAGTGACAGTCCGCCGCATACAAACCTTGCGCGACGCAGGCAAAATCACCCCCATCCCCGGCCCCTGGTCCCCCGACTGCCCCGAACAATTCACAGTCGGCGAAGTCCTCGACGCCCACCTCGCCCACCCCATGCGCCAACGAAAGTCACCACACCTCTCCCCGTGTCAGTAGACGTGTCAGGTGAGTGTCAGAGGCATGTCAGTTCACCCGGCCAAAGTGTGTACATCGAACAAAACGACCCGAACAACAGGGTCCCAACACCTTTCGAGGAGCACACCATGTCGAACAACACCACCCCCGCCGTCACCCTGACCGACGAGGCCAAGAGCACCCTCCGCACCGCCGCCTACGGCACGGTCTCCCTCCTCGCCGCCGCCGGTACGCCCCATAAGGGCAATGCCCAGGCTTCCATCGCCCTCACCTCGGCCACCGGCCTGGTAGGCCACGTCCTCTCCGCCAAGTCCAAGGACATCCACCTCACCGGCAAAACCGTCGCCGACCTCGCCGACCAGGTCCTCCCCGCCCTGACGGCAGCCATGACCCTCCTGGAAACCCACTCCCCGGCGGAGGCCACCAACTTCCGCGCCACCATCCAGGTAGCAATCGAAGCCGCCCTCCACTCCAGCAAAGGCGACCCCACCCCCGTCGTCATCGCCATGGCCAACAAGATCACCGAGGCCCTCGACGCCGCGTGACGGCCATGAGGCCGACGACCAGCCGTGCCACCGCGTCCCGATGAGGACCCGTGGTACGGCTCAGTCGTGTTTCAGTCGAGGTCGTCGAAGGTCTCGATCGCGGTTCTGAATGAATGCCCGGCCGCGGGTTCGATCAGTACGACGAAGTCGGGAAGTGCGGACGGGGTGGCGTCGCCCTCGTCATCCATGGCCCCGGGTTCCGCCTCCCAATCGAGGAGGTGCACCGTCACGGCGTAATCCCCAGCGGGCAGGTCGATCTCGGTGGGAACCATGTCCGCCACCGACGCCTCGGTATCGTCGAAAGCGCCGACACTCTCGATCCCACTCACCTTGGCAGTCCCCGTGGACCGGAACAGATACGGCTCCGAAGACTCCTGCAGATACTTGCGCTCCCGCGCGGTGAGCTCGGCCGCACCGGTGGCGTCCACCCGCACCAGCACCCCGAATCGCCCGTCGGCCAAGATATTCAGCGGAACCAGCTTCCCAGTCTGAATATGCTCCCCAACCGGCTCATCCTCGAGCAACTCCACCTCCCACCCGTCGTAATCCACGACGTGCGCGAAGCTGACCGGATCCCAAAGCGCAAGCATCCCCGACCCGGTAACCGCCGTGAACACACTGTTGCCCGCCGCATCCGCCGACGATCTCGAACTCATGCCGCAGAGCTTCTCAGAAGGGTCCGACAACCCGGAATTCGGTTGTGCCATAACCCGGCTGAGGGCTTCCTGGAGCAACTGGAGAGCACGCGGTCTGTCAGCTTCAGCCATCGAACCTGTATTCCAGCGGATTCGGGCAGGGTCCAGTGGCTGTCACGGGAGGCTTCACGGTGTCAGTCGACATGTCAGCCGGGCGTCAGGGTGATGTCAGCGGGGTCGGACAAAGTGTGTACATCGAACAAAGCGGCCGGGCCAATCCGGTTCGGGCAAGCGCCACAAACGATTTCGAGGAGTACACGAAATGTCTGTCACCACCATCGCCACCGTCACCCTGACCGACCAGGACAAGAGCGTTCTTCGCAGCGCGGCATACGGCGCGGTTTCTCTGCTGGCCGCGGCCGGCGCCAAGGGCAATGCGCAGGCTTCAATCGCGCTGACTTCGGCTACCGGAGTGGTTGGCCATGTGCTGTCTGCCAAGTCCAGGGACATTGTGCTGCCGGGCAAGACCGTTGCCGAGTTCGCCGAGCATGTGTTCCCCAACCTGACCGCGGCGATGGCGATCCTGGAGCGGCAATCGCCGGCTGAGGCCGACAACTTCCGCAGCACGGTGCTGGTCGCGGTCGAGGCCGCGGTTCACTCGCGCAAGGGTGCCCCGAGTCCCGTCGTGAATGCGATGGCTCGCAAGATCGCCGATGCGCTCGACGCCGTGTAGTAGGCCTTCTACCTGCGTCTTTCATGAATTTTCGAGAAGGGTGTTGACATTGGTCGCCGCTTAAGTGAAGCTATCTGCAGCGCCACAGTTGCGCCTTGATCCCGAATTCACGGGAAACTCGCTCTCCGGCAAGAGGTTTCACCCTCTTCAGAGCATCTGTCTTCGAACCAACAGAACCCTCGATCCGCCAGTCGGATCGGGGGTTCTGTCGTTGAAGCATGCCTGCAGCCGTCGAATCAGGAGGTATTGCAATGGTTTTCGGTCTCACTCTGGATCAGTGGATCACCGTCGGCGGCCTCGTCGTCAAGTTGCTGGCCGCCGTCGCCCAGCTGCTCGCCTAGCCCGCCCACGACCCTGCTTCCAGAGCGGCAATCGGGGTCCGTTGGCATTGCCGGAAGGAAGAATTTCATGCGAATCAATGGGGTTCCCGAGCCCGCTCTGGTGCGATCCGTGCTCGTCGCGATCACCGGCCTCGTCGCCTATTTCCTTGGGCACCAAGTGAATACGGATTGGATCGACGCGGTGCTCCAGCTCTACGGCCTGCTCACTCCCGTAATCGCGGGTCTGATCATCCGGCCGGCGGTGACTCCGGTACAGCGCCCGGGCGGTGAGGGCTGAATGCAGCAGTGGCTCAGCCCCGATCTCGTCCAAGCCACCGGCGCGGCCGCGGCGACAATCATCGGCGCGGTCACCGCCTGGCAGGCCCGCGAAGTCGGCAAACTCCGCGAACGTGTTGCGGCACTGGAGGATCAGGCCGCCACCGATCAACGCCGCTTCCGCGACGCCATCCGCCTCATCCGTGCCCTGCAAAGTCACATCGACGAGCTGCTGATCTTCCTGCGCCTGCACGTCCCCGGTCAGGAACCGCCCCCGGTCAAGTACCAGATACCGGCAACTCTCGAAGAAGAACTCTGACGGTCCCCACCGTCATCGAAGCCCGTGCGGCCAGCCCCCGAAACCTCTCGACAGGTACAACGCGGGATTAGAGCCAGCCGCATGCCCGCCCCTGACGCACCGTCTCCCGCAGGTGGTCCGCGGTCGTAGACGTTCCCAGTTGCGCAGGGGCGCAATAGGTCCCGCCCCCGGGTGCCCCCATTTCCCCGGGGGCGGGACCTTCCCACGTGATCCCGAGCCCGGACAGGGCCGGCGTTCAGCCATGCCCACATCCGAAAGGCTCGCGAATCCCCATGTCCGGCAAGGAAATCATCGAATCGGTCCGCTTCGGCAACCACGCGGCCCCCTCCTCGGAATACGTGAAGACCGACACCGGTCAGCTGGTCACACCGGAATTCCTCGCCCTGCTCCAGCAGACGCTGTCGGGCAAACTCGCCGAGGCGAAGCCGGATGAAGAGCTGGACCCCCAAGTCCGCGCCCTCGCAGAGGAACTCGCGGTAATCCACCTCCCCGAATGGCACAGCCAGGTAGGCCGCAAACTGGCGGACCCCACCGTCACCAGCATCAAACAGGCCACCCGAGTAGCCGAATACCTCGTAAAACGCGGCGTCCGAGTCCATCCCGACCTCGAAGAAATCCGCTGGGCCCCCACCCCGGGCGGCCTCCCGGGCGCCTTCGACACCGGCATGCACATCACGAAAGACCCCGAAGGCAACTGGCCGGTTCCCGACCCCGAAACCTTCTACGACCTCGACCTCATCGAAGTCAAACAAACCGACGAAGGCTTCTGGTCCGCCACCCACCCCCGCGGCCTCTCCACCGAAGCCCCCACCAAAACCGACGCCTACGCCGCCCTGGTCAACCAACTCCGCCAGCGCATCAACGAGGCGCGCGCATCCCGTGAGGAGTGATCAATGTCGATTGCTCCAACCGTCGATACCCCAAGTTGGGTGGCAGCCCGGGCAGCGGCATGGAACCAGCTGGTTGAAAGCCGGCTCGCGCAGTTCAATCCGTTCAACACCGCAAGCGGTGGCGGGAGAGTCCACAACTATTCCGTCGAATCTGGCGCGGACGCCGTTCGGCAGCTGACGCGAATCAACCATGCGAATGACCTGGGGCTGGCTGTAGCCGGCGCGCCGATAATCGTTGCGCCTATCGACCAACCGATCACGACGACGCCTCCGGTTACGACAACACCGGCGGTGCCGACGATCCCGGCCGTGCCGAATCCGCCGAAGCCGCAGACGCAGGATCAACCCACCGTGGCTGCTCAACCGAACACGGTCCCTGCTCCACCGGCCCAGACAAATCCGCAAGCCCTCGAGCAAGAAGCCCAAAACGCCAAAATACAACGGGCAAATATTCAACCAACCACACCACCGCTGGAATCTCCGTCTCCGGTGCAGCCCGGAGTGACCGTCAAGAATGTCGATCCGCTCGCCTTCCCCGACACAAGTGGTCATGAAGTCGGTAGCAGCTGGGACGTCGTGGTTCCGAAGACGGGGCTTACCTATAAATACACAATCCCACCGGGCAACGGTAGGAACACCGTTGACATCGTCGTTGTCGTCACTGCGACGCAAGTCGTAACCAACACGGCACGAGTAGCTGCAGTTGAGGGCGGCCCAGGATATGTGCGATGGCAAGACGATCCCAACGGCTTTTCCTCGTTCTTCAGCACCGCAGATTGGCGGCGGGGTGGATGGGGTCTCAACTTTGCTCCGGGAATGTCGACGTCAGGATTCGGTCGACCCTTCGAAGTAGGACCCAACTGGGAATGGGTGAAATCCGGGTCATATGACGCAAGTGGAAAACTGGTGGGTTACGACCTAGGTGTTCGTAACTGGACTGGCCTGTACGACAACACCCACAGCGATCTGCTCGGCAATCAAATACTCACCCGCGCAACCCGATATACGAGTGGCATTAGCTCCGATTTCGTCGGCTTCCTCGACAAGGATGGTCGCGGGAAGATTCTCGACGAGTACGGACGATGGGCTGACCGGTTTCTGGATGGCAATCATAAAGAAGTCATTGTCTCGACTGATCCAAAAACTGGGAAACAGACCGTCTCCTATTCCGGAGGAAAGAATACCTATGACTCAGAGGGAAGCTGGCTCGGCCATCTCGATATAGGACCGAACGGACAGGTAACCGGCGGTTGGTCGAAGGACGCATGGTACTCGAGACAGCAGCGAGAATACCACCTGGACCCGTCCAATCAGCTTCGCGAGGCAATTGTTGACCCGATCACCGGTCTACGCGGAGACATTACTCACGAGGCTGGTCACACAAGAATCTCGTACAGCAACGGCACCGTTCTAGTCCTCGACTGGGAGGGCAAGCCGGTCGACACTCGGAGCCGCGCCGAAAAGTCACGACAAGCTGCATTGAACTTCGGTAAGGGAGCACTTCACAGCTTCTTGGGTTTGGCCGAAGGATTTGGCGCACTTACTGGAGTCAATGATGCCCTGAACCAGGCCGCCCCGCTTTGGGGGTACGACCTGAATCTGACGACCCGGCTCGAGGCATTCAAACAACTCGATCTAAGCATCGGCAGCAAACTATATGCCGATCTCACAACAGTTGTAGGCACCATTGATGGTGGTTATAAATCCATCACAGGACAGCAGAGTTGGGGCAAAACATGGGATACCACCTGGCATGCCGCGCTCAACAGTCTCAACGAAAATTCGAAACTTCTCTCAGGCACCGACTGGACGGGATTCTCCAACCACCCGGCCGAGACGCTTGGAACCGCCACTATTGGTATTGGTTCCTTGCTTCTTCCGACGAAGGGGCTTGGCCGTGCTGGGCGAACAGGCGCGGGTGCTGCTGCCTCTGTTGCGAAGCCCGGAATGCTAGATGCGACTAACGCTGCCGTTGGTATACGAGCTAATTATGCACTGACGGAATCAGCAACCTCCAATCCTGCTCGAATTATGGCCGATGTAATGCGGAATATTCGAATCAGAAGCTCCGCCGTGCGCGAGCAATTTGGTGCGGTCACTGGTCGAGAATGGGGACGGCTGAACGTAGAGGGCAGACTTCCTGCGATTTCTTGGCCGACCCGGGAGACGGTAACCAGGGCAAGATCAACGGTCGACTTCAGGATCGACGCTGCAGTCGAGGGAATAATCGACGTATTGCGTGGTGGTCGTGCCGGTTTTCATCCGGCCGTGGCTGGCGGATTCGCCGATTTCCACGCAGGAGCCTCTTCCGGTAACTGGCTAGACGGTAAGTTCTTGAAGCCGAACGAGCCTGGTCAAGGTGTTGGTGTCCGCAGCATGGATGTTATCCGCAATTGGATAGCAACAAGATTCGATTCCTCTGCGTCATCTGGAGGCGTTCCTCCGGCGCATTCAACGCCCGGAAGCGCATCACCTCGCAGTCCTCAAAATCATGGCGCGTATTCGGCGCGTGACGAGCCATATAGCGCACGGGCAATGCGGCAGTGGCTCGAGGATCGATTCGGATCCGCTAACGTCACGTCTACAACTGTGCCAGAAGCAGATGGTCGAATGGTTCATATGGCCGGAAGAAAACATCCTCGAACCGGCATTCCTTATGACTTCCGAGGGTTTCCGATATTTGATCATGTCGCCCCATTTGATACGCGACTGCCATTGGCGCCCTTCAGGGCTGAAAGCTATGCTGGTCAGATGCGAATGGCATCTAGAGATCTTTCAGCGGCAATAGTCCGTGGCGAATTGGATGGTGGATTGTTCGATGCGGTACAGTTGGGGCAGATTCACAGCGGCGCTGAAAAGATCAGCGGTTTCACATGGCATCACCACCAAGACGTCGGTAGGATGCAGTTGGTTCCAACCAAGTATCACGGTAAGAGCGGTCATATCGGCGGCGAAGGAATGAGTCATGGGAGGTGAATTCAATTACTGAGTCTTCTGGGTTAACGCGAGATGACTGCGCAATAATTGGGTTTGTAGTCGACTGTATCTTCTGCGAGGCAATCGATAGGGTTGAACTTCGAAAATGGTGCGATCGGATAATTATTGAAAATGATGTGAATGCAATTCCAGGCTATATCTTTGACCTGGCAACGTTCGATGATGATCTGTCCAAGATATTCGATTGCATTGGATTTGTGCCGTCTTGTGGGTGTTCGAATCAAGAAGAGCGAGCTCTGTATGGTATAGCATTCCTTCGTGGAATCGATATTTACGATGCGCCGCTAAGTGCGACTGATGCGTTGGCGGCATTGCGAGATCGCTCCGATATTCTTCAGAAATTCAGCGATATATTTCCATTCGTCGAATTGCCGCAGATGTAAATTGTATGCGAATCGAATCGGTCCGCTTCGACAACCATCATCCTGGTTCTTGATCCGGAATTGGGACTGACGGCGTCGAGCCTCGATGAACTCGGATTGTCTTCAAAATAGTTCCCATTGACCGAAAGGAGGTTGCTCGGTGCCTGAACGGATCGTGTTTCCTGATATCGAGAAGGCTTTGACTGATTTTCTTACCGCGCAATTTGCGGCGGTATCCGAGACTGCGAAGGCGGTTTCGAGGGTTCCGGATCCCAAGCCGACGCGGATGGTGCGGGTGAGCCGCAATGACCGCAAGGCTCGGGGGGATATCGAGGATCAGGTTGGGCGTCGTGGCGCTCAGTTGGTGCTTGATCGGCCTCGGGTTGTCTTCGAGTGTTCTGATGATGCCGGGAATGCGGCGGGGCTGGCTGCGCTGGTGCGCAGCATTGTGAACGCTGCCGCGCCCGGGTACATCGGCACTGTGTGGTGTGACTACGTGGAGGATGCGGGGGAGGAGAACGACACCGATCCGGTGACCGCTGCCCCGCGGTACACGATTGTCACCGACTTGATTGTGCGAGGCACTGTTCTCGCGTAACTCCCACTGCGGTGCGAGTTGATAACTGAATAAGCACGATTCCCGAGGGCCTGCGCAACATCCCAAGGGAGATAACAACAATGGCTCTGCCTTCCAGCAAGTACATCGGCTCCGGCACTCCTAACCTCGCGGTCACCGGTGGCGTTCTCGTCGCCCCGATCGGCACCGCGCTTCCGGCCACCGCGGCCGACGTCATCAATGCCTCGTTCAAGCCCCTGGGTTACGTCTCCGAAGACGGCATCGAATCCCAGGGTGAGCGCAAGGTCGAGACGGTCAAGGACTGGAACGCCGACATCATCGCCAAGCTGCAGACCGAGCACTCGGTGCGGTTCGGGCTTACCCTTTACGCCGCCTGGGACAAGGATGTGCTGGGCGAGGTGTTCGGTCCGGGCAACCTGACCGTCACCCCGGCCACCGCCACCACCGGCACGCTGCTGAAGATCAACGAGACCGGTTCGGTGCTGCCGCGCCGCGCTTGGGTTTTCGACATGCTGAACGACAAGAAGAAGCTGCGGATCGTGCTTCCGAACGCACAGATCTCCGCCGTCACCGAGAAGAAGTTCGTCTCGAATGAGCTGGCCGGCTTCACCATCACCGTCGAAGCGTTCAAGGACGACACCGGTATCAAGGCGTACCGCTACCTCGACGACGGCATCACCACCGCCTAATTAGACCCCCAGCGGCGACGGGTTACACACCTATGCGCAGGCCCGCTCGTCGCCGCTGGGCCTTTCCCCTGTCACTAAATCAACGAAAGGGTCTGTGTACCAATGACTTCCCCGAAAGCCCCCATCACCATCTCGACCCCGACCAAGGTGAAGGACGACTTCTCCTACAAGGTGAACGGCATCGAAATCGAGTTGCCGTCGCTGTCCTACCTCAAGCCGGGCCTGGTGCGACGCATCCGCCGCCTGGGTGACGTGGACGCGATGTACACCCTGCTGGAACTGACTCTCACACCGGAAGCGCTTGCGGCCCTGGACGATATGGATCCGGACGCCTACCACGAACTGCTGGAGGCCTGGCGCGCGCACTCGGGGATCAGCCTGGGGGAATCCTAGGCCTCGATGTTCTTCTCGAAGAGCATTCCGAGGCAATCGAATACGACCTGATTGCCCTCGGCCTGCGGTTGCGCCAGCTCAGCACCGATGAGCTGAGCTGGCGCGACCTCAAGGCCATCGTCAAGTTCCTACCGCCGGATTCGGCGTTGACCCGCGATATGTACGCCGAGACCAGCCGCTGGCAACTCGACCAGTACCTGCTCGCCGATATGGCCGACTGCCTGCGCTGGCTGGTGTGGTCCAAGAGCGACGACGCCCGGCACGGGCGCAATCGGCCGGAACCGATTCCGCGCCCCGGCCTCGAATCCGGTCGCGAAAAGCTCGGCACGGCAACGGATATCAACCAGATCAACGAATTCCTCGGCTGGAGCCAGTAGTCGCGTCGCCGATGGCCGAGCTCGGGCGCAATCAGCTCAGAAAGTGGATGAATTGTGGACAAGCAACGCCCATCGGCGATGACACTGCCGGACATTCTGGCGATGACGAGCAGCGGGCAGCCCGGACCTGGCAAGAAGGTCACGCTGCCCAGCGGTGCGCTGTGGGAAGGCGGGCCGACCGCTGGAACCTCGCTGATCACACTGCCCGACAGCGATCCGATTCTGATCGCGGACAACGGTTCCGGCGTCTCCAACTCTATCGTGGGTCGCTCCGGACCGTTTGGAGCCATGGCCCGCGTGTTCGAGGAAGTTCTCGGACATGTGCCGAGCTTCTTCGCCAATCGTGTTGCCGCGCAGGCGCTCGAGCTGGTGCGCGGTCTCCCGGAACCGGATGATCGCGAAACCGAAACCCGCATCGTCAAATTCAGCTCGAAAGCCACTCTGCTCAACCCCGCGAAGAGTCGGAACCGATCCGGCTCGTCGAGTGATGATTCGGAAGCGTTCGGCATAGAGCCGATCCGCCGCGCGAACGGCGGATATATCGACGAATCCGAGTACCGGAATCGTGCCTCCGGAATGGTGCGCGGACCCGGCGGACCGCTCGGCGACGGCGTCCCCCTGCGAGCCTCCGACGGTGAGTATGTCGTCCGAGCGTCGGCGGTCGACAACACCCTGCCGCTGCTCGAGATGATCAACTCGGGCTGGGTGCCGTCGGCGCGATTCCTGGCCGGGATGCTGCAGGGATTCAGCGGTCCCGCAGCCAATCCCGCGACTGACGCACAGAACTGGCGCGACATGCTCGGCCAGGGCGTCATCGCCGACAGCATCGGGAATATCGGCAATGCCGCGCTGAATACCGGTGCGTGGGCGGGTGCCGCACTCGGTTCCGCACTGGCACCGATGTTCCAGCCAGGCGGTCTGCTCGCACCTCGACAGGGGTCCGGCGGATCCACGACACTGCCGCGTGATTCGGCGGACTCGCAGTCCGGGCTGACCGCATCGATGCAGGCGGCCCCCTCCGGCATTCTCGGAATGTTCGGCGGGTCAAGCGCCTCCAGCACGGCCGGTGCCGGTGCCGAATTGTCCTCGCTCGCACAGGCTCTCAGCTCCGGTATTGCCGGTGCGGCGACCGCGGCCGGCAGCACCCTCGGGTCGATGCTCGGGAATGCGATCAAACCCGCGTTGGGTCCGGGCGGTGACCTCGCCCCGCAGATCGGTGAGCAGCTCGGCCGCTTGATCGGATCGCAGTTCGGCGGTGCGCTCACGGCTTCGATGAGTGTGAAAACCGAAGGTGGTCAGCTCGGGTCGACCGGGGGCCTGGGCGGCGGCACCTCTGTCGGTGGCGGAACATCCACCGGTGGTGGAAACGACAGCGGTGCAGGAACATCCGGCGGCGACACCGGAGGTCCCGAACCGACTGGGGACGGTGGCGGCGGAAGCACCGTTGTCGGCGCCGCGGGTCCGGCAGGTGGGTCGGGGGGTGGCGGCACCGGCGGCACCCCGGATTTGTCGGCTCGCTGGGACTATCTGAACGGCCAGGATGCCAATGGCAACCCGGTTTCCGGCTGGGCCTACTTGGTGCCCAATTCGGATGTGGTGGGAGCGCTCACATCTGAGATCCCCGAGGGTATGAAGGTCGGCCAGTACCTCAAGGACGACGGCACCGGCCCAATGGTCCGGGATGTGCCGGGCACGAGCTGGATCGACACCCTGACGGGCAAATCCGATCCCGCGGGCGCACAGGACCTCGTCGGTACCGGCCACAGGTACAACCCCAACTCCGGCAACTTCGGTGACCTGCTCCAGGTCGTCGCGAACCAAGCCGGAGGCAACCTCGGAGAGCTGCTCAAACCGATTCTGGGCGAGAACGCTCCGGAAATGGTGCGGACCGCCGCCGAACAGTTCATGAAGCCCATCGGTGATGCCTACAACGCCGCCGACCCGAACCACGAATACACCAATACGCTCGGCACCTGGCTCGGCAACACGTTCGGCATCAAATGGACCCCCAACGGCCAGAGCGGCTCCTCGAGTGGCGGCCAGCTGAGTCACGAACAGCAGATAGGTGTCTCAGCGCTCGAATACGGCATCTCCGGCCTGCAACAGCACGGCCTGCTCGGCGGCCTGACCGGAGCGATCTCCGGCGCTGCCTCCACAGCCGGAAGCACCATCGGCGGAGTGATCGGCACGGCCATCGCTCCGTTCCTCGGACCGGCGGCGGCCCTCGGTCCCGCCATCGGCTCCTTGCTGGGCTCCATGGCCGGAAGCATGATCAGCTCCCAAATCACCCGCCCCATCGAATGGGCCGGAAACGCCGTGAAAGAGCTCGTCGGAACAGGTTTCGGCCTCACCGATCTGGCTGACGGACCGGGCGGGCGCACCATGCGCGGCGATATCTACAACTTCAACGGAACAGACCCCAAGAGCGCGTCCATCGCGACCGAGCGGGTTCGCCGGCGCCGGGCTGTGGCGCAGCAACGCGGAGGAGGTATGGGGCGATGACCCACCAACTTTTGGAAACCCACGGCACCAAGGTCGTGGTGTGGGATGTGAACGGCCGGGTGTGGCATCTGTCCGGCCCCAACTCCGGGCGCGAGGGCGTGCGGCTGTCCCAGCAGAACGGGTTCATGTTCGCGCCCGTCCAGCTGCTGATCACCGAGGGCGCACGACAGGACGGCGCGACCTTCGAGCGTTCGGTGCGGTCGAAGAAGGAATGGGATTTCCTGATCGTCATCTCCGGCGCGTCGAAAGACACTGGTGTTGACCCGGTCCGGGACTTCCACGCGGTGCATGACGCCTGGTTCCGGGGCTGGTCCACCGATAAGCCGGTGACCGTCGGGTATTTCACTCGGCATCAGGGCTGGCGCTTCCAGCAGGCGCAGTTGGATGCCGCGCCGGAGCCGGTGTCGAGTATCGATCCGGCGGTGAATGCCGTTGCCGCGTACAAGATGTCGGCGATGGCGATGGACCCGCTGGAACATCATCTGCAGGAGAACTCGGTGTGGGCCAACACCGCCGGTGTCGGTCAGGGCATCGTGCGCGTGCGCAATGCGGCAGATCAGCCCGCCTGGCCGCGATACACCATGAACGGCCCCGGCCGCTGGTCCATTCTGGATCCGGGCGACGGCGATCTGCTGCGCATGGTGCAGACACCCACGCTGGTCGCGGGGGAGACGCTGCAAATCGATACCCATCCACGGCATCGCACCGCGCGGGTCTACTCCGGTGAATACCCGAAGGGTCGAAATGTCTGGGGGCAGTTGGCCGGTCGCCGCTGGCTGACGCCCATGGATCCGTGGAGCGCCACCGATATCACCGTGAAGGTGGAGGGCGGCTCACTCGGTTCGAGCATTATCGCCGCCACCACACCCCGTTCCTCGCGGCCGTTCTGATGGCTGACACCGAGAGCGACGAACCGGTCGTGGTCGGTGTGGGACCGGCACCCGTCGACTTCATCGAACCCTTTGCGGATCAGCCTTTTTCGCCGCGACCTTTGACGATTCGGATGCCTTTGTTCGGAGCCGTAATCGCGGTCCAAACCCCGCCGGTAGAACCACCCGAAACCCCGCCGGATCCACCCGAGACCCCACCGGTTGATCCACCAGAGACCCCCACGGAAGGCGGTAACGATGCCTGACAGCCCGAACTGGGACCCGGAGGCCGAGGCCCGGCGCATGGACGAGGCGTTCCGCGTCGACCAGGAGCAGGCCCGCGATCCCGAAGTGCTGGTGCGCTACTGGGACAAATTCATGCGCGAAGTGGGGGAGGAGCACAACTACCTCTCCCTCGAATTCACCTATCCGCGCAATGCCGCGGGCGGTCTGAAGATGATCTGCCCGCGCGACATGGTGCACTACGACCACCTGTTCAACAACAAGGACGGTGAGGACGCCACCATCCCGATCACCGTGAACACCAAGGGTTTCCGGTGGGACGGGTACATCACCAAAGCGTCGCTGGTGCGCGACGACAACGGTGTCGAAACCGTGGACATCGAGGCCATTCACGCCTGGAATCATGTCGCCACGATCTGCTGCTGGGCCTCGCCCTTTGCGCCCGTGCTGGCCCAGTTCCCGCGCCACCACATCCTTTTCGGCCCGGTACGCACCATCATCACCACCTATCTGACGATGAATCTGATGCGGTTGCAGGCGCCCGGCTGGGCGCCGCCGGGAACCGCCGACGATCCGCTGTGGAGCGGTGTGGGCAATCCGCTGTTCCCGGTCGCGGTCGTCCCGGTGGATCCCGCGACCGACACCAGCCGCTGGAGCGCCGCCTCGGCGCGATTTGATATGGCGGACAAGCTTTTCGAGCCGATGCTAGAGGACTCCGGCGTCATGCTCACCGCCCGCTTCTTCCTGCCGGGCGAGGACGAGCAGCCCGCACCCGATTGGTTCTTCCTGGAACAGCCGACCGTGGTGCTGGAGACGGTGGACAAGTCCGGCGTCACCGGTCCAACCGGCACGCTGCTCGACGGAATCCTGTCCTGGATAGAGGAATTCGCCGACGACGGCACCACCCCGGTTCGCTATCCGCGCTTCGACTCCACCACCGAATACGAGGCCGTCTACAGCCAACCCGGCAAATTCGGCACCACCAGGAACTTCCCCTGGGTTTGGTACTTCGAGGGCGAATACTCCGGCATCGGTGCGTCGGAAATCGCCCTGCACAAACCGCTCGCCACCGATGTGATCATCGGCGGCCGATCACCCGGCTGGGTCAATGCCGGTATCGAGGTGGTCATCAAGGGCCTGCTATCCCTGATCGGCCTGGACTGGCTCTATCGTGGACAGCTCAACGACGTCTTCCTGGCCTGGATGGTCTACCGCGATATGGAACGCGTGGATCGCGCCGGTCCCTATGCGTTCCGCGAGCTCTACATCACCGGCAGTGACAAGGCGTTCAACCTCGACGGCCTGGTCGCCGCCCGGCAGGGCCTGCACCTGACCCGCGGCTACACCAGCCACAAGGTCACCATCGAGGACAACGCCCCCTACCTGCTCGGCCGCGACTTCGGTCTCGGCGATCAGATCGGCTTCGCCGTCGGCCCGGCGGTATTCACCGACTACGTCACCGAACTCACCTTCCACGACGATCGTGAAACCGCGTCCAAATGGCAGATCACCGTGGGTGACGGCTCGGACGAAGAGGACTCGATCGTCAAAGCCTGGCAGCGCCTGGGCCGCTTCGCGCACGCCATCAAGGACCTGTCCACCGATGTCGGCGCCGACCTCGACCTGCTCATCTTCTGATTCGCCCGTGAAGGAGTGAAACCCATGGCGGACACCAGTTTTCCCGCCCACCTGAGCGTGGATCGGCAGCTCGATCTCGACGGCGTGCCGATCCTCAACGCGACCGTCTCAGTCTCCGACGATGTCGCCGCCCTGCCGCTGCCCGCCGGTCCCGCCGGTGCGCAGGGGCAGCGCGGCCGCCCGCGCAGTACCTTTCGCAAGATGGGGGAGATCCCCAATACGGCCGCGCGGCCGACCGGGTTGAATGCCGAGGACCGAGGCAAGTGGTGGCATCGGCTCGACGACAATGGCATGGACGTATGGACCGGCACGGCGTGGAAGCATTCACCCGGCGCGGTCGGTGCGCGCGGGCCAGTCGCGGACGCCAACCAGATCACCGCGGCACCGACCAAGCATCTGCCGAATCTCACCACCCCTGCGGTCGAATTCGTCGGTGCGGGGGCGCAACAGCAGTTGAACTCGACTGCGCCCGCAGGTGCGAAGGGCGCGAAGGGACCGGCCGGAGCCTCCGGGCCGATCACCCAGGCGAAGGATTTCGACCAGACTTCCGGCCTCACCCACGGCGGTGTCTTCGCCTTCCAGCGCTCCAGCGGAAAGTTCCGCGGTATGCCGACTCCGCTGGCTGTCGGCCCCTGGTCCTGGTATGAATCCGACTTCGGCGGGGATCAGGAAGCCGCGGTCGCGCAGTTCGTCGTCGGAACCTTCACGATCCCGGCGCAGCCGTTCGCGTGGCGGCCCGCCGTGTACGGGCATATGTCGACCTACTCGGTGAACAACGGGCAGCAGTCCGCGCGCGTCGCCGTGCGCCTGTACCACTCGCAGGGCCAGGTGGTCAGCGCCTCGGCCGGTGGCTCGGGCGTGTACCTGTACTCGCCGATCATCCCGACCTATCGCGATGAGCAGTCCACCCGAACCCTATCGCCGACTTCCGATTTCGCGGTCGTTCCCGCCGGACAGCCCGCCAGCCTGGTCCTCGCCGTCGAACGCGATACCGGCAACGGCGCGATCGGCTATCGGACCAGCCGGGCATCGCTCGTCGTCTACGCCCGACCCATCTGAGTGAGGTGACATGTCCACAATTGGTGAATACTTCGAACACACCCTCATCCGCGGACTCGACGAGGGCATCGGCACTCCCGGCCTGGTCCAGTCCATGCACGCCACACCGCGTGACGGATCGCTGGAACTGATGACCGGCTCGCCGGGACCCACCGGCCCCGCCGGTGAACCGTGCCGGGCCTTCCGCTGGGAGGGCGATATCGCGGATCAAGCCGCGCTATCCGCTTTGTCCACCAAACTCGGTGTGGCACACGCGGGTAAGGCCTGGCGGGTGCTGTCCACCGACACCCTCGTGTACTGGAACGGCACCGGGTTCGACAACTTCGTCGACGCGTTCGGCGCGCCCGGCCCGGACGGTGCGTCGTGCACCGTCAGTATCGGAACCGTTGCCACCGGACCGGCAGGCTCCGACCTACTCGCCACGATTACCGGCACCGCGCCGAATCTGGTGCTGAACCTGACGGTCCCGCGCGGAGTGCAGGGCAGCAAGGGCGATCCGGGCAGTCCCGGGCCGATTCGCAACGCACCCGACTACCTCAACGGCCCACATATCGATAAGGCTGTGCCCCAATGGGATTCGGGCGCGGGTAAATGGCGGCCGCGGCCTTATCCGGGGCTGCGTGGCCCCTGGTCGCTCCAGGACGGCAACGCATGGGACGGCGGCCCGGCATGGGCAGCCAGCCAGATGAACATCGGCACCTCACCGAATACCGTTGCGCGATTGAATATTCCGGCCCAGGACGTGGACTGGCGCCCGGTCATCGCCGGCTCCGTCTACGTCCAGACCGCGGAGGGCGAGCAGACGTTCGACACTCGCGTCGACGCCGAGGTCCGCTTGGGTTCCGACAGCGGTCAGATCGTAGCGCTGGGCTCCGGAACACCCTCGGGCGTCGACGCCGCGAACCACTTTCACCCGTTCTTCGGTGCGCGAATCACCCCGGACAGCACCGTGGGTGTGGTTCCGGCCGGTCAACCGGCCGTGCTGTACGTCGTGCTGCGCCGCATCACCGGCGGTTCCAACTACTTCTACTACCAGGGCGTCGCTCAAATCATCTGCTGGGCACAGCCGGTCGGTTTCGCGCCGACACCCGCCTGAGTTTGGAGCAACAGCTGTGACAAACGAACCCAATACCGTCTTCGACGACGATGTCATGATCACCATGCGGGGTATCGCCGACTCGATCGGCTTGCCGCACACCGTGAATCCGGTCGAACATGTCGACCGCGAAGCACTGATCGAACTGCGTCAGGGGCCGGCCGGTGACGCCGGTCCCATGGGTGACGCGGCCTGGCCGTGGGATTGGCAGGGCGATGTGGCCGATGTCGCCGCCTTGCAGGCGCTCAACCTCACCACCGCCGATGCTCGCAAAGCGTGGCGAGTGATCGCCGAGAACGCGGTCTACTACTGGACCGGACTCGAACTCGTCGCGTTCGCCAATGCCTTCGGCAAGGCGGGAGTGCGCGGAAAAGCCAACCGGCTCAGCGGATCCGCTGTCGCCGGGGCGACCGGTTCCGCCGCGAGCGCTCGGATCATCGGCTCCGCACCGAATCAGAGCGTCGAGATCACCTTCCCGCGCGGTGTCACCGGTGACACCGGTGATGCGGGCGCGGCCGGGCGGATTCAGGATTCGGCCGATGTCCTGGTCGACGACACACACCAGCTCGCACAGGATGTCGTGCTCTCCTGGAGCGTGGCACTGCAGAAGTTCGTGCCCGTTCCCAGCCCGCGTCTGGGCGGCCCCTGGGCCATCGGCCAGGGCCAGTTCGCCGGTGGTACCGGACTGAACGAAGACACGAAAGTGCTTGCCACCCTGACAATTCCGGCTCAATCCATGGATTGGCGGCCGATCGTCGAGGGCTGGATCAATATCGGCACCGAGGGCCCGCGCTACAAATCTCGCTGCAATGTCGAAATCCGCATCGGCGGACCCACCGGGGATCTCATCGGTTTCGGCGCCGGCACCAGCACCCCGAACTTCACGAGCGTGTGGATCACGCCCTGGTACCAGTATGTGGCGCTGCCGAACTCAACCTTCGGCGTCGTGCCCGCCAACCAGACCATCACGCTGTATGTCATCGCGCGCCGCGGCATCGGCACGGAACGGTATTTCGTCAAGCCGAATGACGCGCAGGTAATCGTCTACGCCGACCCGGTGTAATCCGGGCGCGACTGTCTCCCAGGCTCTTTCGGAGCCACACCCAACTCAGGTACGCCGCTTCCGGCTGCCCGCTGTTCGAAAGGCATCCACTCATGGCCGATCTGCCCCCGCTGAAGTACGGAAAGGTTGTCGGGCGATTCCTCGCCAATGTCGCCGACGGCCCCGATATCGGTGACCTGCCCGAATTCCCGCCGCTCGCAGGCACTCTGACCTTCACCGCCGACGCGCCGAAAATCCTGGTGGCGGGCGGCCAGCCCGCACCCGCCACCTACGTACAGCTGCCCAACCACTACGTGTGCGAGCTGGACGAATTCGGTTATCTCACCTGGCGCGGTAAGCGCGGTATCCGGCTCGTCGCCCCGAGTGCCGACACCAATCCGGGCAACTGGACCTGGCGGGTGTCGTTCGATCTGAATTATGACGGTGAGAGCGTTCCGCTGGATTCGTTCAGTTTCACTGTCGGTGAGTACTTTCCGGGCGCGGACAGCGCGAACCCGGATGCCGGGGCGATCGGCCTGATCGATCTCACGCTGGCCTCGCCGGTGCCCGCGAGCCCCGGCAATGCCGTCACTCGCGGTGAACACGGCACCGGGATCCAGTTCGACGGACAGGTCGCCACGTACGCGCTGCTCCCGGCCACGCCCAAGGAGGGCGCGCAGTACGTGGTCAAGGCGGACGGGCTGCTGTACGTCTACCACGCCGTCGGCGGCTGGACGCCCAATGGCCAGGGCATCGTGGTGCGCGGACCCGCAGGGACGGCGGGTACGACCGACTGGGTCGGAATCACCAATAAGCCAACCACTTTCCCCGCCACCCTCGGGAACACCTCGGGTACCGCTGCGGCCGGAGACGATCCGCGGCTTTCCGACGCGCGCACCCCTGTCGCGCACACGCACACCGCGAGCCAAATCTCCGATGCCACAGCCATCGGGCGATCGCTACTGACCGCCGCCGATGCGACCGCCGTTCGCACGGCAGTAGCCGCCGTCGCCACCACGGATTCACGCCTGACCGATTCGCGCACGCCGACCACTGCCGGACAGTTCTACGACTTCACCTTCAAGTCGCACAGCGGAAATCGCGCTGCGGGTGCCGGCAATGTGATGGCGGAAGGGCTGCGCATCGAACGCAACATCTCGATCTCCGCGATCACATATCGCGGAGAAACCGCGGGCACCGGCAATCTGGTTGTCGAACTGAGAAAGAACGGAACTACGCTCGCCGGTTCCTCGGCAACCATTGCCGCCGCCGCTCACGCCACGGACACGGTCGTCACAGCGGGCGGGCCCTGGGCTATCGCGGCGGGTGACCGGTTGACGGTCTTCGTCACCACCGTCGACAGTCCGGCGGGCAAGGGTCTCCAGGCCAGTCTGAAGGCGGTGACCGTCTGATGGCACTGATCGTTGTCTCCGGTGCAGGTTCGTTCGCCCCGTCCGGCATGACCAAAAGCGGTAGCTCCCAAAAGCTGACTGGGAGTTACGCGGAAATCACCAACTGGACCGCCGACACCACTGGATATCCTGGTTCGACGCTCTCCGGCAACGGTGTGCGTAGTCAGGGTGCCAATACCGCCGCCGTGCTGACCGCGTCGCTGCCTTTCTCTGGCGGCGGCAGTAGTACCAACAGTCAGCAGGCACGGTTGTTCGTGAACGGTGTGGCGGCAGGGTCTCCTGGCCCATCGGTGAACGGAACCTCCGGAACCCTCACCGCCACAGCGACTGTCAACCTTGCCGACGGCGACGTGGTGACCGTGCAGGCGTACTGCAATCCGCAGTTGACCGGCTGGGAGCCCAACATCCAAACGGGCGCTGCCACTTTCGTGCGAATCAACTGATCCGGGAGAAAGGCCACATCCATGTCATGGACCGGAGATCCGGTATGGCTCGCCGACGTTCTACGCGACGCGGGCCTAAAAGTCATCGAACATGAAGGCTGGCGCGACCGCGGCCACGGCGACTTCGCCGACATCCGCGGCGTCCTTTGCCACCACACCGCCGGCGGCAGCCCCGACGACTGGCGCATTGTCCAATACGGCCGCCCCGACCTGGAAGGCCCACTGGCCCAACTGGTCCTGGAAAAGGACGGCACCTTCCGCGTAATCGCCGCGGGCGTCTGCTGGCACGCCGGCCGCGGCTCCTGGCCCGGCTGGCCCACCAACAACGCCAACTACTACGTAATCGGCATCGAAGCCGTCTCCCGAGGCGACGGAACCGACTGGACCCCAGCGCAATTGGATGCCTACAAACGCGGCTGCGCCGCCATCCTGCGCCGCATCGGCCGCAACGCCGACGACTGCGTAGCCCACCGCGAGTACAGCTCCGAAGGAAAAATCGACCCCGCCGGCATCGACATGGACGCCTTCCGCCGCGATGTCCAGGCCCTGATAGACGGAGAGGACGCCCCCATGAGCGCCGCCGAAGTAACCCAAATCCAGAACTTCATCACCTCGTTCTGCGGCCCGATCAGCAGCGATGTCAAAGACATCCGTGAACAGCTGTGCGGCAAGGACCAGCGTGACACCGCCGAATACGCGGGCTGGCCCCAACTCGGCAACCGCACCCTCGTGGACGCCCTAGCCGAAGTCCTCACCCGCCTGGAGAAGCTCGAGAAGTAGGAGTCCCCCATGACGCCGAACCCAGTCCCGGCCTGGAAACCCGGAAGTTTCAGCGCAGCAGCGACTTCCGTTTCCGCCGCCAGTCGTTCCCGAACCTTCAATTTCAACAATCTTCCACAGGGCGACACGTCTCACCGCGTCAAACGCATCAATGGCACCCGAGCACTGGTGGACAACTTCAAACGCAAACAGGCGTAACCCCAGCGCCCCCGTCACTCCCCATTCCCCCCGGAATGGGGATTTTTTGTGTCCGAACCCGAAAGGCGGCCCAGCATCGATGTCTAGCAATTGGACAGAAACACCTGGTCCGCCCTCGTGGGTTACCTCGCGATCCGCATGGCTCGCAAGCACCATCGCCGCCGTCGATACCGCCGCGGCCCCCCCGCAAGGTGCACAACATTCCCGTCCGCGACGGTGTAGGTGCCGTCCAGCGGTTGGCTCGCATCCACAACGCCAACGACTTGATGACGGACACACCGGAAACAGCTGTAAGCCAGCCGATTTCGCAGGCGCAGCCAATTGGCATTCATAACGACCCGTACGCCCCTGGCGGCCCGCTGGGCCCCGTTCCCTATTTGCCGATGAGGCCGGATATCGAGGGCCCGCCGACCGGACGCGCTGGTTACACCCCACCCAGCCCCCCGCCGATTCCCACCGCACCACCGGTGCAATCACAACCGGCACCCGTCAATCCGGCCAGTCCGAATCCGCAGCCGAACAACCAGGCGGCACCGGCCACGACCAGCGGTCTGCCGAACCTGCTCGACCAGATGTATGTGAACCCCGCCCCACAGCCGGACTCTCCAAAAACCTTGGCGGAGCTCGCGATGCCGGGATACAAGGAGCCCGCTGAGCCGCCATCGGCGGCTGAGCAGTTGGTCCAGCAGATGGTTTCTCCGCAGCCGGACCCTGCGGCTGCCTCGACTCCGAAGACGTTGGCAGAGTTGGCTCTTCCCGGCTACAAGGAGCCGGTCACGGTCACCGCCCAAGCAACTGTCCCGGTCTCGCCTGTTGTGCCCAAGGCGATCACCGATCTGCAGCCCGCCTACCGGACCGGTAACTATGGTGCGCAGGGATACGACTACAGCGAAGAACAGTTCGCAGCGGACCTGGCTATTTTCCTGGCAGGTCGCCCAGCCCCCTTTGTCGGCCCTGGAGCTGCCACCGACGCAATCTACCGATACGAAGCCGCCAGGGCCCGGCTATTGGCGGCTCGGTACACGCCGAGCGAACAACTCGTCGACCTGAAGTGGGCGTACTTCAAGCCCCGCAACGAGCAGGAGACGCTGGATCGGCAAGCCGCGATCGCGCGCCTGATGCAAGCCGGGATTCCATGGGATGACCCCGCGGTAGAGGGCTACCTGAAGAGTGACAAGGGAATTCCGGTCCTCACCGATCCCACCCGCCCCGTGAGGTGGGCTGCACCACCGCAATACACAGCCAAACAGCTGCAGCAAGAACTCCTCCGGATGAACCGTCGCGATGTCGACTTCACCGAGATGGCCCAAGATGCCCTAGTCGGCATGACAGTCGGCCCCGCGATAACGCTATGGGAAGCAGCGCACGATGAAGGCGACCACAGCGGCTGGGAAATCGCCGGTGCCGCAGCAATGCTCGGCATCAACATCCTCATGGTAGTCCCTGGCTCGGGCCAACTCGTGGCATCCGTCGTCAAAGGTCTGCTACGCAAAGCCGCCCCCGAGTTCATGGCAGAACTCGCCGCAATCGGATCCTCCACCGACGCAATCCAAGCCGCCCGCCAACTACAGACCCAGCAACTCTTGAAGGACTTCGAAGCATACAGTCAGCAAGCAGCATTCCCAGCTCGAAACGTTGGCATTGCAGCGAAACCTTCACCATCGCCGTTCGAAATCAGTCCTAGTGGCACGGTAAAGACGGCGCCTAAAGGCATCGAAGTCCTAACTGGGCCACGGCCTGAAGTACCCCCGACATTTCCCCCGACGTCGGACGTAGTGACCTTGGATTTAGCCGCCAAGACTCGCGAGATCAGGCCCTCTAATCTACCCATTAGTGACCACATGCCACTGAATCCGGTACTTGATCAGGAAGCAGTTATACAGCTGTATCAAGGCCCGATCTCTGGATTCAGTCCAGCGGAGGCCCTCATCGAACCCATGAGCCTCGATATCCTGCCTCGATTCGGCGATAGAAGTGTTCCAAATCCAGCTGAGTTCGATTTTCTGCAAGTCGGCAGAGGCGGCGATTCGGTCGCTCGAGGGTCAACAGCCAACAATCTGGGTCTGAATGCACGGGAACTGAGCTGGTCGTACGCAGCGGCGAAGCATATCAGAGAATATGGAAAGGACCTCTATGCGGCGCGACCATTTCTCCGGTCTAGCGAATTTACGCAATGGATCTTGGATTCGACAAAGGCGGTCCCGGATCCTCAGGGGACGCCAAATGCTATGTTGTGGAAGGTGTTCGGATCACTCGGTAAGAGTGCCGGACATTATGAGCTTATAATCGATACTGAGACCGGGAAGATCCTGCACTATATGTTTGAAGGAGAGAAATGACTGTAGTACGGTTTGAGGTTCTTCCGGGTGACCCGGTTCCTTTGAATCCTGAGTATTGCGTCACGGACCATTCATTCGATGTATCTTTCGATGATTTTGGCGCGGGACAATGGATCGGCAAGGAAGGTGTCACATCGATCGCGATTGTCTACTTGCAAATCGAGGTCGATATCGAATCACGTCGAGCATTGTATGCTTGGGGATTGCATTCCAACACGAACTGGATAGCAGAGCGTCTCGATCCTGTTGGTGCTCTACCTTCCATTGTCAGGGTTTATGCGGAGCCGGACCTATTGCCTGGAGTATCTATCCGAATAGGAGATAATACAGAGTGGTCGACATCGTATGACGAATCAAGTGGATGGGTATGTATCGCACGAGTGGATCTATCCGTCGATCTTCTTGGTGAGATTGCTACCGGCACGCTCTTGGGTTTCGCTGATGGTGAGTTGGCATCAGTATGGATACGTCCAAGTATGATCAAATAAATTCCACACGCTGGGTGAGTGCTTGATCGGTCGCGCAAGCGTTCCTGTCTGCAGGCGGCGCCGCAGAGGAGGTGGGTTCAATTGACCTGCTGGGCGTGGAACTGGAACTCCTATGCGAGCTGAACTCGAAGCCCCCACAGAGGGTGGAAGCCCACACGAGAATGATGGAGCAGATGGGATTGGATCCCGAGGATGCTGAGCTCTGACCGCAATGAACTGGGATGAAGTCGATTTCGAAGATGTCTTCGTGAGTCGTGAGATGTTCTTCTCGATCGGCACCGAGAGGAACTCGGGCAAGCGTTACCTGTCCATACCGGTTTCCAATGGGCGAGTGGACTATTCGGAATACTACGAACTCGACGAGTCTGAGTTCGATAGGTTTGTTGCGAGCCCCAGCACCGCTGATGAATTCGCATGGCGGTGTCGGTGTCAGGAACTGGATGAGCGTTTGATCGTGCCCGCCTTCGAGAACCGGGGCACCGCAATCTGATGGTCGATGAAAGTGGTTCCGGGGGTGCCGGCGCTGATGAGGAGTAATAGTGGATGAGCTGGAACGGAAGATTCAAAGCATCTTCGCGACTGCGGTACGCGCTGGTATGCAGACCAGTCAGATGATGGGCGCGTACGACGAAGATATTGATGTGCTGGCCGCTGAGCAAGGGGCTCCGGCGGTTCCATCGGCCGTACGCTCAGTGTTTGCGCTTATCGGAGTTCAACCCGGACTGTACTGTCTTGCAGCTGGCGCTGTCGGACCAGGGGCCTTCATGTGAGCGATAAGTCCCTGGCGTTGGAGCTCCTGGGTGGTTTGCCTCCTCAGAATGCCAAGATAACTGATCCGCAGGGGAGCTGGTCATCTCTGTATATGAAGGTGAAGCCTTTTCGATAATTGATGGATCTGATTTGAGTCAACCGAACCCTCCGGTCTGGGATTTGTGTGGAAACTATAAACTTGAGAAGCGTTGGGATTCCGTTACCGCATGGTTCACGGTTATCACCAATGAGGTGATACGTATTCTTCGCACTTAATTCGGTGACAGTTCGACTTTCAAGAATCGGGGTACTGCGATCTGATGGCTGGAGACTGGTCGGCGGGATGAGTAGGCAAGCGGATGAGCTGGACGCGGCGGAGCGGATCAGGGCGGCATTCCAGCGGGCGTTGGTCGTCGGGTTTAGGGGTGAATTGGTTGAGGGGGCAACGGATGTCGAGATCGATGGGTGGGCGGCGGGGCAAGGGGTGGGGGTTGTTCCGGCGGCGTTTCGGGAGGTGATGCGGATCTTGGGGAGGCAGGGGGGTGCGGTTTATGCGGGGACCGTGTTCGGGATTCGGGGGCCGGATGCGGAGACGAAGGAGATGGCGGTGGCTGGGCTGGCGCTGGCGGGGGAGCATTCGATACGGGATGTGGCGAATTTGCTGGTGATTTCCGAGGCCGGTGGGTACAGCTTTCTCGTTATCGATGGGGCTGATCTCGCGGATGCGGATCCGGCGGTGTGGGAAGTGATGGAGTCGGGGCGAGTTATGCATTGTGGGTCGGTGAGCGAGGGTTTCGAGCGCGTTGTTGACGACATCGTCGCTAGGAAGCAACGCATTGTCGACGACCGGGCGGCGGGGCGAGCCGAGGATAGGTGGGAGGCGTTCCGCTATCGCTGGGACTAGGTTTCGGGCTCATTCCCGGATCGGGATGAGGCGGTGGAGCCACCAGGGGCGGTCGGGGAACTCGGGGCTGTATAGGCGCGTATTCAGTTGGCGCGCTTTGTTGTTCGAGGGATCGCGGATTTCTATGTGGTCGTGGAAGAGGGATTGGGGTGGGAGGGCTGTGGTCCAGAGGTGATCCCATTCGGGGGACTGGCGGCAGCGGGTGATGAGTTCGGTGGTGTGGGAATCGGGGGTGGGGGTGAGGATTCGGAGGCCGTAGACCAGGCGGTGGGCTTCTCCGTGCCAGTCGACGACGGTGGAGCGGGCGGTCGGGTCGAGTAGGAGCCACTCGATGAGGTTGGTGCCGTTGGTGATTCCGGGGAACAGGGTGCGGTAAGCCTCGTTGACCGCTACCAGGGTGAACCTCGGGATCAGGAGGAAGCCTGCGGGGTGGGGGAGGCTGGCTAGGTCGGCCAGGTCGTCGGGGGTTGGGTCGGGGATGGTGTCCGCGGGGTGGTTCAGGACGCCGGGGAGGCTCAGGTTGAGGATGTGGCGGCGGTGTAAGGGTGGGACGTCCAGCCCGTCGAAGAGGGTTTTCAGGGTGTTGAGGGTTGTGGGGCGGGAACCCAGTTCGATTTTCTCGATGAGGGAGACCGAAATGTTGACTCGGGCGGCGAGTTGTTCTCGGGTCAGGCCGGATGCCGTTCGCTGTAGGCGAATGTAGGCGCCGAATGGGTTGCCGGACAACGGGTCTCACCTGTCTATTGGGGGATGACGGTTAATCGATATGGGGTCCTCGGACGGATTGTGTGGACGGCGGTTGTTGACCTCGCGTCGTGTGTTCTCAGATAATAGAACATATGTTCGAACAGCAACTGATGTGGTGGCACGTGTCTTCATGGGCGAGGGCTCGAGCTGCACGTTGTGGCTCGAGTGGGAGGCGGTCCGGGTGGACTGGATGGGCAAATGTGTCGGTAAGAGGGTTGGGCGCGCAATGAGTGAGACGGGGGTGAGTGTCGCGGAGCTTGCCGAATGGAGTGGGCTGCCGGAATGGCTGCTCGGCGACCGGCTCGACGCGCCGGAATCTTTTCGACTCGATGAGCTCATTCTTATTGCATCGGTGATGAAACAAGAAGTGGCGGAACTGCTTCCGTGTCATGCGGCGGCGAGCGGGCGACCTTGTGAATGCGGTGATGCGGGAACGTGAATCAGGGCGGTACTCCGATGGGAGTGCCGCCCTTTTTGGTGTGTCTCAGGTGAGGGAGGTGTCGCCGAGGGAGATTGCGAGGGTGCGGAGGAGGGGGTTGAGGTGGTCGCGGTCGGTGGGGGAGAGGGCTGACAGGAGGCGTTCCTCGTTGACCATATGGAGGGGGAGAACCTTGTCGACGAGGGCCAGGCCCTCGGGGGTGAGGTTTACGCGGATGGCGCGGCGGTCGTCGGGGTCGGGGATGCGGGCTACCAGGCCCTTGGCGGTGAGGCGGTCGATGCGGTTGGTGATGGCGCCGGAGGTGCGCATGGCGGCCTTGTTCAACGCCCCCGCGGTCAGGCCGCGGGGGTCGTTGGAGCGGCGGAGGGTGGCCAGGACGTCGAATTCCCAGAACTCGAGGCCGTGACCGCGGAAGAACTCGGCCAGTTCGCGCTCCAGCAGGTGGGACAGCCGGTTGATGCGGGCCACGATCTCCATGGGGGAAACGTCCACGTCGGGGCGTACTTCTCGCCAGGCGGCGGTGATCTGGTCGACGGCGTCGGGCACCGGCGCTCCTCTCGATGGAAATAATCTCAACGTGAAGATACTTGACGCTGAGGTATCTCAGTGGTTTTATTTCAACGTTGAGATTATCAATGAGGAGCTAGAGATGACCATCGTGACCCGCCCCAGCGTCACCGGAACCGCCGCGACCCTGGCTCTGACCGGGCTCGCCCCGCTGGTGTGGGGCTCCACGTATGCGATAACCACCGAATTCCTGCCGCCGGACCGGCCCATGTTCACCGCGCTCGTGCGCGTGCTGCCCGCCGGACTGCTGCTGCTCGCCATCACCCGCAAGTTGCCGCACGGCGAATGGGTCTGGAAGGCAGGGATTCTCGGCCTGCTGAACATGGGCGCGTTCATGCCGCTGCTGTTCCTGGCGGCCTACCGGCTGCCGGGCGGCGTGGCCGCGGTGCTGGGCGCGGCCGCACCGCTGATCGCGCTCGGATTCGCGGCGCTGGCCCTGAACGAGCGGCTCACGCTCCGCAAGCTGCTCGCGGCGGTGATCGGTATGGCGGGCGTCGCGCTGGTGGTGTTGCGCGCCACCGCCGCACTCGACACCATCGGGATCATCGCGGGACTCGGCGGCGCGGCCTCCATGGCGGCGGGCACCGTCATGACCAAGCGCTGGGGTCGCCCGGAGGGCGTCAAGCCGCTCGCCATGACCGCCTGGCAACTCATCGCCGGTGGGCTCGTGCTGGTACCGATCGCATTCCTCGTCGAAGGCATGCCGCCCGCGCTGGACGGTCGCGCCATCGGCGGCTACCTGTACCTCGTAATCATCGGAACCGCTCTGGCATACGCCATTTGGTTCCGCGGCCTGGCCCGCGCCAATGCCACCTCGGTCGCGTTCCTCGGACTGCTGAGCCCGCTCTCGGCCGCTGTCATCGGCTGGCTCGCCCTCGGGCAGTCGCTCGCACCGCTGCAGGTGCTCGGCATGGCCATCGCACTGGGCGGCACCCTGCTCGGGCAGACCGCCACCACCCCCAAGCCCGTCACCGAACCGGTCAAGGAAACCGCGCGCGTCGCGGCCTGATCACCATTCCTCGAAGGAGTTCAGAAGTCATGCGTATCACCGTTTTCGGAGCCACCGGCGGAGTCGGCAGCCGGGTCGTCGCCGAGGCGATCCAGCGCGGCCACCAGGTCACCGCTGTCTCCCGCGATCCCGGCAAGGTGCGCGGACTGCCCGACGAGGCAACCGTCATCGCGGGTGACGCGACCGATCCCGAGGACATCAAAGCCGCCGTCGCCGGAAGCGATCTGGTGATCAGCGCGACCCGGCCCGGTATCGGCGACGAACCGCAGCTGCCGAAAGTGGCGGCGGCGCTTCTGGAAGCATTGGCGGACAGCGATATTCGACTGCTGGTCGTCGGCGGTGCGGGCAGCCTGATCGTCCCCGGCACCGATGCCATCCTCACCGAGCAGCCCGACTTTCCCGCCGAACTCATGCCGATCGCCACCGCCTGCAATGACCAGCTGGCCGTCTTCCAGCAGGCCGACACCGAGGTCGACTGGGTCTACGTCAGCCCCTCAGCCGTGCTCGAACCGGGCGAGCGCACGGGCAGTTACCGGATCGGCGCGGGCGAACTCCTCCAGGATGGCGAAGGCAATTCGGCGATCTCGATGGAAGACCTCGCGGTCGTCCTCCTCGACGAGGCCGAGAACCCCAAGCATCACCGCATCCGCTTCACCGCCGGATACTGAAGTCTTTCAACGAAAGCGCGGCCCCCGGTGGTGAACCGGGGGCCGCGCTTCGTCAGGTGGCGATCAGAACGGGCGGAAGCCCGCGCCCGCGCCGCCGTGCCGGTTGATATCGGCCAGCACCATGGAAATGGTGGTGGACAGTTCCGGCTCGTGGATCAGGTCACCGGCGCCCTTGCAGGCGGGCAGTTCGATCGAGATCGGCCCGGCGTCGAAATCCGTTCCGGCGACGACCATTCCGACCAGGCGATCACCCATGATCACCGGCGCGCCGGAGTCACCGTGGTTGGCGCACACCTGGCTGCGGAACCAGTTCGGCGTGGACTGCCAGACCGGTCCGCAGGTGTACCCGGTGGTGCGGCCGTTCTTGCACGGGATGTCACCGACATTCGGCGGAGCGCCGACGGTATTGATCACCGACTGCGCCACCTGCTTGGTGGGATTGACCCGCGCCGCGTCGAAAACGATTACAGCCCAGTCATTTCCGGCGCTCTTCTCGGCGATGACGCCGATGCCACCGCTGCGGGTGTATTCGGCGGCGATCCGCGCGCCGACCTCACCGCAGTGCCCGGCGGTGATCCCGACCAGCCGGCCGTCCCGGTCGTAACCGATGGTGGTGAGCGTGCAGTCGGCCGTACTGTTCGGATCGTCGAGCTGCTCGACATAGATGCCCGAGCCCCCGCCGAGCGTCACCGGGGGAGCGGCGTCGGCCGTCCCGGTGAACAGCACGGAGGCGCTCAGCGCGGTCACGACCGCGGCAGCCCAGGACAGCATTCGGGCGCGGCCCGTTACCTTCATTGATTCCTCATCCCCCGGAAAAGAATTCGAGCGACGCGATGAATACCGGTCTCCGCCATCACGCCGGGCGATCGTGTCATGCGCCGGATCACTGAAGCAAGTTCGTTCCTGACTTAGGCTTGACCTTGACGCTACGTCAACTTGCATGCTGAATTCATCGAGGTGAACGAGGGAGGACGGGATGGCTACCGAATGGTCTATCCAGGATCTGGCCAAAGCCGCCGGGACCACCAGTCGCACACTGCGGCATTACGGTGAGCTCGGGCTGCTGACGCCGACCCGGGTGGGGACCAATGGGTATCGCTATTACGGCCAGGAATCACTCGTTCGATTGCAGCGGATCCTGCTGCTTCGCGAGCTCGGACTGGGATTACCGGCCATTGGTGAAGTGCTCGCGGGGGAGAAGGACACCGCCGCCGCATTGCGGACACATCTGGAATTGCTGAAACAGGAGCAGGACCGGATCGCACGGCAAATCGCCTCGGTGCACACCACATTGCGGAAAACGGAAGCGGGTGAGCCACTCATGGCTGACGAAGTGTTCGACGGATTCGACAACAGCAAGTACAAGGACGAGGTCATCGAGAGGTGGGGAAAGGACGCCTGGGAGAGCGGCGATCGCTGGTGGCGGTCCATGAGCGACGCCGAGCAGAAGGCGCATATGCGGGCCCACCTCGATATCGCCGCCGATTACGGCCGGGCGCGCGCCGCCGGGCTGACGGTCGACAGCGCGGAGGTGCAGGCCATCGTGCAGCGCCACTTCGACTGGGTGACCATCGGCTGGCAGGGTAAGCGGCCGAACGCGGAGTACTTCACCAATCTCGGTGAAATGTATGTCGCGGACCCGCGATTCGCGGAGAACTACGACCGGCACGGCGCCGGCACCACCGAGTTCGTCCGGGACGCGATGGTCGCGTATGCCGCCGCGCGACTGTAATCAGGTAATACCGCAACCCCTTTCGGTGTCATGGCATCGGAAGGGGTTGCCGCTTTCCGGGTCACACGCACCGAATATGGCATCGCCGGTGTCGGTGCCGCGCGGTAGAGTTCCCGCCATCGAAATGGGGAGGGACCATGAGTTATCCGTACGGGCCGCCGGAGAATCCGTGGCAGGGGGAGCCCGGATATGAGCAGCCGGGATATCCACAGCCGACCTATCAGCAACCGGGTTATGCACAGCCCGCTTATCCCCAACCGGGTTATCCCCAACAGGGTTACGCGTATCCACAGCCGGGATATCCCGGCTATCAGCCGCCGCCCAGTGGCGCGACCGCCATTGCCGCCGCGGTGCTGTCGATCCTCGTCGCGGTGCTGGCCGGACTGGCCGGCCTCGGCATCATTCTCATCGGCGCGACGTTCGGATCGAGCCACTACAACACGGACTACGAGAGCTCATCGTTCGACGACGACGTCACCGTCGCGATCGGCCTGGGGGTCCTCGTCCTGGTGATGGGCGTGCTGTGGTTCGTCGCCGCGCTACTACTGCTCGCCCGTAAGACGGCCGGGCGCGTCATGCTGATCGCCATCACCTCGATCGCGCTGATCGGCGGCCTCGTCGGCCTGGCCGAGAGCCCGGAGAGCCCCGATCTCATCGGGCTCGCGATCGGCCTGCTGATCCTCATGCTCGCCGCGGTGCCGCCCACCGGTCGCTGGATCGCCGCGGGGAAGAATCCGCCGCCGGCGATCCCGCAGGGCTATATGCCCTACCCCTACGCCTGAATGAGCACGCCTGAATGATCAAGCGGCGCACATGGACTGCATGACGCCGCGCAGGATCGGCATACCGTACGTGGTCGGTGCGAACGCGAGGGTCTGCGCGATGCCCAGCGGGGTGGTGATGGTGGAGGCCACACCGGTGAAACCGGCGATGGTGCTGCCCACGGTGATGAGCAGGCTGGTGGTGTCCAGGGTCAGCGTGATCAGATCGAAGGCGTTCTCCACCTGCACATCCGCCAGCGAGACCGTATTGAGCGCCTTGCCCTCGTAGATGTCGAAACCGAGGTTCGCCAGGAACGTCAGCGGGCCGTAGTCCATGGCGTTCACCAGCGGGCCGAGCTGTTCGACGCGCCGCATGGTGACGATGTCCGCGACCCGGTTGTCCCGCAGGAACCCTTGCAGCGCATCGGCATTGGCCTGTACGGCGGCGGGATCGACCGGCAGTCCGGCGGTCCGGGTCAGGAAGGCGCGCGAACGCTCGACCAGATCGGAGGTCTTGAGTTCGGCCAGCGGGGTGCAGGCGCCGTCGGCCTTGACCAGCTGGTTCGCCAGATCCAGCAGCGGCTGCGGCACGGCGATGTGCTCATCCGGCAGTTCCAGCCGCAACTTCTCATAGGCGTTGGGCGCGTCGCAGTTTCGCACCAGCTGCGCCTGTACGGCACGGGCCAGGGATTTCACGCCGTTGAAGATCGCGCCGACGATCGGCTTGAGAATGAAGCCCGCGGTCGGGACCAGGCTGGCGGCCAGCTGCGCCGGAATCTTCACGATGCGGGTGCCGAGGATGAACACCTCGACCACATCGGCGACGGTCACCTGGGAGAGCGAGACCGTCTTGTCGATGGTGCCGGTGCGGATCGCGTCAAGGCTGTTGACCAGGTAGGACACGATCGGATCATCGAGGAATTCGAGCCGGTCGCCCGCGCCCACCGGGCTGCTGGGCAGTCCGCGCCGGTGCACATGGACATCGGCGATGGTCTGCCGGAAATCATTCACCTGCTGATCGAATGCGGTCAGCTGACCTGCGGGAACGACGGTGCGGATCGCGGTGGCGGCATTGGTGACGATGTCGTCGAAGCTTGCCGCGCCGTTGCCACACAGGCCGGGGGATTGCGCGACCGGCATGGTCGCGAGGGTTTCGGTATCGGCGTGCGCCGGAGCGGCGGCCGGAATCAGGGCGGCGGTGCCCACTATGGCCGAGAGGGTGAGTGCGCCCACGAAGGGGGCGAGGCGATGAAACCGCATGTGGATAGGTCTTCCGGGTCGAGCGTATGGGCACGGCCGCTGATGCGCTCACGGCAACAAACTGGACGGGCGTTCAGTCTGGTGCGTATGTAATACAGCGCTCATGAAGCGTCTGTCCCTACTTCGGTGAATATTGAGCAAATACCTCGACAACCCATCCCGATCACCGGGATGACCACCGCCCATTTCGGTCGTATCCTCGGAGCCCCCCGAACCCCGCATACCGGAGCCCACGCACGGCAATACCTTCTTCCACTACGCTGGGCTCCCGTGACCGTCGCATCCCCCTTCGATCTCATCGTCGTCGGCTCCGGCTTCTTCGGGCTGACCATCGCCGAACGCACCGCCAACCTGCTGGGCAAGCGGGTCCTGGTGGTCGAACGCCGTTACCACCTGGGTGGTAACGCCTATTCGGAGGCGGAGCCTGAGACCGGCATCGAAATCCACAAGTACGGTGCCCACCTTTTCCACACCTCCAACAAGCGGGTGTGGGACTACGTGAATCAGTTCACCGAGTTCACCGGCTATCAGCACCGCGTCTTCGCACTGCACAAGGGCCAGGCCTACCAATTCCCGATGGGACTGGGCCTGATCTCCCAGTTCTACGGCCGCTACTTCAGCCCGCAGGAAGCCCGCGCGCTGATCGCCGAGCAGGCCGCCGAAATCGACACCAAGAACGCCGCCAATCTCGAGGAGAAGGCGATCTCCCTGATCGGCCGCCCCCTCTACGAGGCGTTCATTCGCGACTACACCGCCAAGCAGTGGCAGACCGATCCCAAGAACCTGCCCGCCGGCAATATCACCCGACTGCCCGTGCGCTACAACTTCGACAACCGGTACTTCAACGACGCCTACGAGGGTCTGCCCAAGGACGGGTACACCGCCTGGCTGACCAAGATGGCCGAGAGCGATCTCATCGAGGTGCGCGTCGACACCGACTGGTTCGACGTCCGCGACGAGATCCGCGCGCAGAACCCGGACGCCCCGGTCGTCTACACCGGACCGCTGGACGCCTACTTCGACTACGCCGAAGGCGAACTCGGCTGGCGCACCATCGATTTCGAGACCGAGGTCTTGGAAACCGGTGACTTCCAGGGCACCTCGGTGATGAACTACAACGACGGCGATGTGTCCTACACCCGCATCATCGAGCCGCGCCACTTCCACCCCGAGCGCGACTACCCCACGGACAAGACGGTCATCATGCGCGAATACTCGCGCTTCGCCCAGACCGGCGATGAACCGTACTACCCGATCAACACCCCCGAGGACCGCGCCAAGGTGCTCGCCTACCGCGAGCGCGCCAAGGCCGAAACCGCTTCCGCCAAGGTGCTTTTCGGTGGACGCCTGGGCACCTACCAGTACCTGGACATGCATATGGCCATCGGCGCCGCGCTCAGCATGTTCGACAATGTGCTGCGCCCGCACCTGGAGTCCGGCGCACCCCTGGTGGACACCGCCGAATGACCGCACAAGCGACGCTGGAAGAGATGACCACCGAGACCCGCGCTATCTCGCTGCTGCAACGCATCATCCTGCCGCGGCCGGGTGAGCCCCTCGATGTGCGCAAGCTGTACCTCGAGGAATCCGAGACCAATGCCCGTCGCGCACACGCCATCACGCGTACCGCGCTGGCCATCGGCGCGGAATCCGAGGTGTCGTTCTGCACCTACTTCAACGCGGTCCCGGCCAGTTACTGGCGGCGCTGGAGCGTACTGGAATCGGTGGTGCTGCAACTGGAGTTGTCCGGCCACGGCCGCGTGGACGTCTACCGCTCCAAGGCGGACGGCTCCCGCATCCACGTTCAGGGCGACGAGTTCAGCACGCCCGGTGACGGCGCGGCCGCGGCCGCGCTCGTCGAATTCGAGGTGGATCTGGGCCCGTTCGAGGACGGCGGCTGGATCTGGTTCGACATCACCACCGACACCCACGTCGAAATGCGCAGCGGCGGCTGGTACGCGCCGATGGAAGCGCCGGGCGAGGGCTCGATCGCGGTCGGCATGCCTACCTTCAACCGGCCCACCGACGCGGTGAAAACCATTGCCGCCCTTGGCAGCGACCCGCTGGTGATGGCGAAGATCAAGGCCGTCATCATTCCCGATCAGGGCACTCGCAAGGTGGTCGACGAGCCCGGATTCGCCGAAGCCGCACGGCCCCTCGGTGATCGGCTCGCCATCCACAACCAGCCCAACCTGGGCGGGTCCGGTGGCTACAGCCGCGTCATGTACGAAGCGCTCAAGACCACCGATGCCGAGTACATCGTCTACATGGACGATGACATCGAGATCGAGCCGGACAGCATTCTGCGCGCGCTCGCGTTCTCGCGATTCGCCAAGTCCCCCATCCTGACCGGTGGGCAGATGCTCAACCTGCAGGAACGCTCGCATCTGCACGTCATGGGCGAGATCGTGGATCGGTCCATCTTCATGTGGACCGCGGCCCCGAATGTCGAGTACGACCACGACTTCTCGAAGAACCCGCTCAGCGACCGCGACAACTCCAAGTTGCTGCACCGCCGCATCGACGTGGACTTCAACGGCTGGTGGACCTGCGTCATCCCGCGTCAGGTCGCCGAGGAGCTCGGGCAGCCGCTGCCGCTGTTCCTCAAGTGGGACGATGCCGAATACGGTTTGCGCGCAAGGGAACACGGTTACCCGACCGTCACCCTGCCGGGTGCGGCCGTCTGGCATATGGCGTGGAGCGACAAGGACGACGCCATCGACTGGCAGGCGTACTTCCACCTGCGCAATCGCCTGGTGGTCGCCTCGCTGCACCTGCCCAACGACGGCCGTCCGATGGTCATCAACACCATCAAGGCGACGCTGAAACACCTGCTGTGCCTGGAATATTCGACGGTCGCCATTCAGAACGAGGCGATCCGCGACTACCTCGCCGGTCCGGACAAGCTGTTCGAACTGCTGCCGACCGCGCTCGGCAAGGTGCACGCCATGCGCAAGGAATACCCGGACGCGGTGGTCGTGCCCTCCTCGACCGAGCTGCCGATGGCCAGCCGCGCCGAGGTCGGTGCGGTCGGTGAGCCGGGCAACCCGCTCGCCAAGATCGTCCGGCTCGGCAAGGGCGTGCTGCACAACTTCCGCAAGGCCAACACCGCGCACCACGAGACCCCGCAGCTGAACGTCCCCACCCTGGACGCGCGCTGGTTCCTGCTGTCCCAGGTGGACGGCGTCACCGTCACCACCGCCGACGGCCGCGGCGTCGTCTACCGCAAGCGCGATCCGCGCAAGGCCGCCGAACTCTTCAAGGAGGCCATGCGCCTGCGCAAGGAGCTGGCCGAGCGCTTCCCCGAGGTGCGCGAGCAGTATCGTGCGGCGCATTCGCATCTCACCAGTAAGTCCGCGTGGGAGAACACCTTCGGGATCGACAACTCAGGGAACGGGAGCAAATGACAGCCAGCCAGGCCGCCGAGTCCGACCGCGGATTGCATGTGGTTCCGGACGCTCCGGCTCCGGCCGCCCCGCCCGAGGTGAAGATCCTGAACCTGGTGCAGGGCACCATCGGCCGCAATCCGGCGGTCATCAAGGCCGCGCGCGGAATGTCGCATTTCGGTGAGCATTCGCTCGGCTGGATCGGCATCGCCGCGGTCGGCGCGCTCGTGGACAAGCCGCGCCGCCGCGAATGGGCCGGGGTCGCCGTCGGCGCGTTCGGTGCGCACGCCGCCTCCGTGGTGATCAAGCGGGTTGTTCGCCGTCCGCGCCCGAATGATCCATCCGTGCAGGTCAACGTGTCGACGCCGAGCAAGCTGAGCTTCCCGTCCTCGCACGCGACCTCAACGACGGCAGCGGCTGTGTTGCTCGGCAGGCTCACCGGGTTACCCTTGCCCGCGGTGCTCGTCCCGCCGATGCTGCTGTCCCGGGTCGTCCTCGGGGTGCATTACCCATCCGACGTGCTCGCCGGTTCCGCGCTGGGCGCCGCATCAGCCGCTGTAGTGCTTGCCGCCGAAAAGAGACTCGCGAAGTGACCGCGCAGGAAGAAAGAGCCCTTGTTGACATGAGCGAAGAGCCGACCAGCACCGAGCTGGACGAGGCGGTCGTCAAGGGACCGCCGAAGACGCTGGGCGGCGGCCTGATCAAGGCCATGCGCCCGCGTCAATGGGTCAAGAACGTGCTGGTGCTCGCCGCACCGCTGGCCGCGGGCAAGACCGCGGCCGGTGATCTGGTGCTCACCGACGCGTCCGTGCTCGGCCACGTCGCCATCGCGTTCGTGGTGTTCTGTATGGCGGCCTCGGGTATCTACCTGGTCAACGACGCGCTGGACGTGGAGGCCGACCGGGCCCACCCGACCAAGCGCTACCGGCCCATCGCCGCCGGTGTGGTGCCGGTGAATCTGGCCTACGGCCTGTCCGCGGTGCTGCTGGTGGCGTCCATCGCGGGTTCGTTCCTCGCGTCCTGGCATCTGGCCGTGGTGATGTCGGTGTACATCGCCATCCAGCTCGCCTACTGCTTCGGCCTCAAGCATCAGGCCGTGCTCGATATCTGCATCGTCTCCTCCGGCTTCCTGCTGCGCGCGGTGGCCGGCGGCGCGGCCGCGGATATCAAGCTGTCCCAATGGTTCCTGCTCATCATGGCGTTCGGCTCGCTGTTCATGGCGGCCGGAAAGCGCTATGCGGAGTTGAAGATCGCGCTCGACACCGGCGCGAAGATCCGCAAGTCGCTGCAGTACTACACCGCGACCTACCTGCGTTTCGTCTGGACCGTCTCGGCCACCGCGGTGGTCGTGTTCTACGGGCTGTGGGCGTTCGAACAGGGCCGGGTCAAGGACACCGATTGGTTCGCGATCTCGATGATCCCGTTCACCATCGCGGTCCTGCGCTACGCGGTGGATGTGGACGGCGGCGAAGCCGGTGAACCCGAAGAGATCGCCCTGGGGGACCGGGTCCTCCAGTTCCTCGCAATCGCCTGGATCGGAGCGGTAGGTGTCGCTGTCTATCTCACCTGACGTGGTAGAGGGAGAAGAGCGAGAGGGGGGCGCGCCTACGGCACAATTGCCGCTCGGGCGCGCCCATCGGCGTGCGACGGATCCGTCCGCGCGCAGATTCTCGCGACTATCCCGCACCGTTTTCGTCGGTGGGATCGTGCTGACCGCGACCCTATTCGCGGCCGGAGGCTGGCAGCGGCGCTGGATCGCCGATGACGGCCTCATCGTGCTGCGCACGGTGCGAAACCTGATGGCGGGCAACGGCCCGGTATTCAATGCGGGTGAACGCGTCGAAACCAACACCAGCACCGCCTGGACCTATCTGGTCTGGTTCTTCAGCTGGCTGACCGATCTGCGGCTGGAGTACGTGGTGCTCGGCATCGCGCTCACGCTGTCGGTGCTGGCCATCGTCTTCGCCATGCTCGGTGCGGCCCGGTTGTGGGGCGGCACCGGATCGGCGCTGTTGCTTCCGGCCGGTGCGCTGGTCTACATCGCGGTGCCCCCGGCCCGCGATTACGCCACCTCGGGTCTGGAGTCCAGCCTGGTCATCGCCTATCTGGCGGTGCTGTGGTACTTGCTGATTCGCTGGAGTCAGGCCGAACGGGTCCGGCTGCCAGGGTTTTTCGGCCTGGTGTTCTTCGCCGGGCTGGCGCCGCTGATCCGCCCGGAGATGACCCTGGTGGGTGCGCTGGCGCTGCTGATGATCTTCTGCGCGCCGCTGCCCGAGACCCGGCTGCGGCCGATCGTGTTCCGCGCGCTCATCGTCGCGGTCGCGGGGCTGGTGCCGATCGTCTACCAGGTGTGGCGGATGGGCTATTACGGTCTGCCGTACCCGAATACGGCCGTGGCCAAGGACGCGGGCGGCGCGAAGTGGAAGCAGGGTTTCGTCTACCTGTGGAATTTCGCCGGACCGTACTGGCTGTTGATTCCGCTGGCGCTGCTCGCGGTCGCCGCGGCGTTCGCGGTGTGGTCGGGACGCGCCGACGACGAGACCGGGCGGCACTCCGTCGATGACGGCGAGACGGCCGGAACGCCGGACAAGAGCTGGCGCACTCGGATTCACCGCTTCAGCGTGTGGCTGCACACCCCCGCCGCCGTGGTCGCGCTCATGGTCGGCAGTGGTCTGCTGCTGACCGTCTACGAGATCCGCGTCGGCGGCGACTTCATGCACGGCCGCATGCTGCTGCCGCAGCTGTTCTGCCTCATCCTGCCGGTGGCCGTGCTGCCGATTCGGATACCGCGTGGCCTGTTCGCCGGTACCCGCGAAATGCGCCGCCGGGATTGGGCTTTCGTGGTGGTGCTGGCCGGATTCCTGGGTACGGCGGGCTGGGCGCTGTTCGCGGCCAACACCACCGCCATCACCACCGGAACCAAGATCAGCTCCACCGGCATCGTGGACGAGCGGATCTACTACGTCCTCAATACCGGTCACGATCATCCGATCCGCGCCGAGGACTATCTGGACTATCCGCGCATGCGCGCCATGGTCCGCGATATCGCCAACACCCCCGACGGCGGCCTGCTGCTGAATTCGCCGTCCTTCATGTTCTGGTACATCGCACCGCCGCCGGAGCCCATCGCCCCGGAAGGCAACGGACATACCGTGTTCTTCCTGAATCTCGGCATGACCAGCATGAACGTTCCGCTGAGCGTGCGCGTCATCGATCAGATGGGGCTGGCGTATCCGCTTGCGGCGCATACCGAACGGCTCGAGGACGGCCGCATCGGCCATGACAAGAACCTCTACCCGGACTGGGTCGTGGTGGACGCGGGCATGGTGGATCGGCATCCGTGGCTGCCCTGGTACATGGACGACAAATGGGTGGCGCAGGCGCGGGTCGCGCTGAGCTGCCCGGCCACCCAGGATCTGCTGGCGTCCTCGCGGTCACCGCTGACCTTCGAGCGTTGGCGGCACAATGTGGCGCAGTCGCTCGGCTTCTCGAAATACCGGATCGATCGGGTGCCCAAGTACGAGATCGAACGGTGCGGTCTGGTCGATCCGTACCCCTCGCCGCAGAAATAGCGAGGACCGGGAGTAACTCCCGGCAAAATTCACGAAACACCCACGGCGGCGGTCCATTAACACAGGACCGCCGCCGTTGTGTCCGATTCGGGATAGCAAACCGATATCTCATCTCGGTTTGGTAACACCGAGGGGTGTGTTCCGCGATAGCATCCACGGACACGTTCGTCGCGAATCATCTTGGTATGTGTCGCAACGTTTGTCGCAATACTGATGAGAGGCCGCTCGGATGCGAGGCTTGACTGTGGGTGGGGCGCAGCGGATTCCGGACATGGGAAGGCGTGACCTGCTCAAGCTTTCCGCGTCGGCATCGGCTGTGGCGGCCTTGCTATCGCTCGGGGTGCCGATGGCCGATACGGGACTCGCACCGCAGGCGCGGGCCGCCTTCGATCCGGCCGGTATGGACTTCTATGTCGATTCGACCATGGGCCCCATCAAATCCCGCGTGTTCCGGGCTGCCGACGGCAATACCAACCGAGTGGTTTACGCACTCGACGGTATGCGCGCCCGCGACGATCTGAACGGCTGGGAAATCGAGACCACCGCCGTACAGGCCCTGACCGCCGCCAATATCAATGTCGTCATGCCGGTCGGCGGCATGTCCAGTTTCTACGCCGACTGGACCTCGCCCAGCACCTTCCTGGGCATTCCGGCGGGCACCCTGTCCGGCACCGGATCCGGTGCGGCACAGGCGCTCGCGGGCGGACCGGGCAAAACCACCGCATACCGGTGGGAAACCTTCCTCAGCCAGAACCTGCCCGCCGCGCTGCGAGATCGCCTGGGCTTCAGCAGCACTCGCAACGGCGTGGTCGGACTCTCCATGAGCGGCAGTTCCGCGCTCACCCTGGCCGCCTACTATCCGAGCCAATTCTCCTATGCCGCATCGCTGTCCGGCGCGCTCAATCTGTCCATGTCCGGTATGCGGGACGCGGTCCGGGTCGCCATGCTCGACGCGGGCGGCTATAACATCGACGCATTGGCCACCGCCAAGGACGCCCGGTGGCAGCACATCGATCCGTACACCTTCGCGCCGAAGTTGAAGGCCAACAACACAAGACTGTTCATCTCCGCGGGCAGCGGCCTGCCGTCCTCGGCCGATGCCATCAATGCCTCGACCGTTCAGGGCATGGGCATCGAAGCCATTGCGCTGGTGGGCACCAAGTCATTTCAGACTCGATTCAACAGCATCGGCGGGAAGAACGTGACCTACGACTTCCCGGCGGTGGGTGTGCACAATTGGAAGAACTGGGAGAGCGAGATGCTTCGCCTCATCCCCGATCTGTCGGCCAATATCGGCTGATGCGATTGCCGGGTCACATTCACAGCAACTCCGCAGTGCGCGCACAGCGGGCGTTTTTGTGCCCCTTGTTGTATCAATGTGCTGGTCCAGACCATAAAAGCCCGACGGAGTGGTCCGGGTCACATATATCTCATTCCGATAACGCTCGGTTAGCCATGGGGCGATAGGCTCCCCGAGACGCCCACCGTGCTCCGCGATGCACGGTGGAGACGAACGATATGAAAAGGACCTGATGATGCGAGGCGCGCAGGAGAGACGTCGGAGATCGAGCGGCGGTTGGGTGAAGCGGTCCGCGGTCGGCGTGGCCTTGGCACTGCTGGTGCCGTTCGGGGTGTCGGCGGCAGGAGTGACGGGAACCGCCAACGCGGCCTTCGATCCGTCCGCGTTCGACTTCTGGGTCGACTCGTCGGCCGGTATGGGGCCGATCAAGACCCGCGTCTTCCGCGCGGCCGACGGCAATACCGATCGCGTGGTCTACGCGCTCGACGGTATGCGCGCCCAGGACATCCTCAACGGCTGGGAGAACGACACCGATGTGGCGCGGGCGCTGACCGCCGCGAATATCAATGTCGTCATGCCCGTCGGCGGTGAATCCTCGTTCTACGCCGACTGGGCCGCGCCCAGCACCTTCTTCGGCGTCCCCGGCGGCACCGGCTCCGGTTCGCTGTCCTCCTCGGGCTCCGCGTCCGGATCGTCCTCGGGCTCCGGCGCTTTCCAGCTCATGGCCGGTGGACCTGGCAAGAGCTACCGCTACACCTGGGAGACCTTCCTGACCCAGGACCTGCGCAACGCGCTGCGTGACCGGCTCGGCTTCCGCGCCACCCGCAACGGTGTGTTCGGTCTGTCCATGGGCGGTTCGGCCGCGCTGACGCTGGCCGCCTACCACCCGGATCAGTTCAGCTTCGCCGGTTCGTTCTCCGGCTACCTGAACGTGTCCGCACCCGGTATGCGTGAGGCGCTGCGCCTGGCCATGGTCGACGCCGGTGGCTACAACATCGACTCGATGGCGCTGCCGTGGAGCCCGCAGTGGCTGCGGATGGATCCGTTCGTATTCGCGCCGCTGCTCAAGAACAACAACACCCGGCTGTGGGTATCCGCGGCCAGCGCCATTCCCGGCGCGGGTGACGTGACCTCGTTCATGTCGGTCATCCAGGGCATGCCGCTGGAGGCGCTGGCGCTGGTGAACACCCGAGCCTTCCAGGCGCGGATGCTCTCCATCGGCGCGAGCAACGTGACGTACGACTTCCCGGCCACCGGTGTGCACAACTGGCAGAACTGGGCCTCCGAGGTCTACCGGATGATCCCGGACCTGTCGAACAACATCGGATAGGACAACTCTCGTAGCTCTCAGGGGTCCCCCTGAAACCCCGGTAGTCGAGGGGTTCTCCGAGCCCGTGAGCGCAGCACGGCCCCCGCCCAATAGGGCGGGGGCCGTTTCGTTTCGGTTGGTCGCCCACCAGGGACTGGGCGGTCTTCTCCGTAACACGCCGGTCGGGTCAGCCGTTTAGGGCGTCGCATCGCTGATGATCTGTTCAGTACGTCTGCAAGCTCGGTTCTGCTCCAACGAGAGGGCTAGGTCGATGCGGGTTAGAGGCTTCAAACGGGTGGTGCTGGGCTTGGCCACCGCGCTGCTGCTGCCATTGGGCGTGACGGTGCTCGGAACTCCGCCCGCCACGGCGGCTTTCAACCCGGCGGCTTTCGACTTCTGGGTGGACTCTCCGGTGATGGGGCCGATCAAGACGCGGGTGCTGCGCGCCGCGGACGGCAATACCAATCGGGTGGTCTACGCGCTGGACGGTCAGCGCGCCACCGAGCTGTTGAACGGGTGGGAGAACGACACCAACGTTCCGGAGATCCTGGCGGCCTGGAATATCAATGTGGTGATGCCGGTCGGCGGTGAGTCCAGCTTCTACGCGGACTGGAATTCGCCGAGCTCGTTCTTCGGCATCCCGGCGGGCGCGGGATCCTCGGCGGCCAACACCGGTTCCGGTGCCACCGAGGCGCTGGGCGGCGGTCCGGGCAAGAGCTACCGGTACGACTGGGAGACCTTCCTGACCGATCAGCTGCGCTGGGCGCTGCGAGACCGGTTGGGGTTCAACCCCTATCGCAATGGCGTGTTCGGCCTGTCCATGGGCGGTTCGGCCGCACTGACGTTGGCGGCCTATCACCCGGACCAGTTCAGTTATGCCGGTTCGTATTCGGGCTATCTGAATATTTCCGCGCCGGGTATGCGCGAGCTGATTCGCGCCGCCATGATCGACGCGGGTGGCTACAACGTCGATTCGATGGCGCCGCCGTGGGGCGATCGCTGGCTGCGGATGGATCCGTTCGTTTTCGCGCCCACGCTGATCGCGAACAACACCAGGCTGTGGATCGCGGCGGGCAGTGGTACGCCGATGCCGCAGGATCTGGATATTCCGCTGGGCGCGGCCGCCGATCGACTGGTACGTGGTTCGCCGCTGGAGGCGTTGGCGCTGGCCAATACTCGCGCCTTCCAGATCCGGATGGATACGCTCGGCGCGCGAAATGTGGTGTATTCCTTCCCTCCCGCCGGTCTGCACGCGTGGACCAACTGGCAGGACGAGGCGTACCGCATGATTCCGGACATGTCGGCGAATATCGGGTAACCCTCACAAAAGGGTTGTAATACCAAGCCCCCTACCCAATCTGGGTGGGGGGCTTTTCGCATTTTTGCCTGAAGAGTCGATCTAGTCACAATTCGGTCTCCTGGCCGTTTTCGCATCGGTCCGCTCCGAATAACCGCATATAGAGGAGCGAACGCTTCTCCATTTCTGTTGTGGTCAACGGCGATCGCGGTGAAAGGCGAATCGATGAGGTCTGTTCGGACACTCGGCTCGGTCCAGGTTCGGCACGGCCGCACCTTCCTGCGCCGTTCGGTCGCCGGTCTTGCGATGGCGCTCGCACTGCCCTGGATGGTCGCCCTGGGCCCCGCGGCGGCCCCGGCGGCCGCGAGCTTCGATCCGGGCGGACAGGACTTCTGGGTCGACTCCAGCATGGGCCCGATCAAATCCCGCGTCTTCCGCGCGGCCGACGGCAATACCCAGCGCGTGGTGTACGCCCTGGACGGCCTGCGCGCCCGAAACGACCTGTCCGGCTGGGAGATCGACACCGAGGTCGAGCGGGTGCTGACCGCCTGGAATATCAATGTGGTGATGCCGATCGGCGGCCAGTCCAGCTTCTACTCGGACTGGATGGCGCCCAGCAATACCAACGGCCAGGCCACCGCCTACAACTGGGAAACCTTCCTCACCCGCGATCTGCGCTATGCGCTGCGCGACCGGCTCGGTTTCAATCCGAACGGGAACGGCGTATTCGGTCTGTCCATGGGTGGGAGTGCGGCGCTGGTGATGGCGGCCTATCATCCCGATCAGTTCCGCTATGCCGCTTCATATTCCGGATATCTGAATATTTCCGCGCCGGGTATGCGCGAGGCGCTGCGGCTGGCGCTGCTGGATGCGGGCGGCTTCAACATCGACTCCATGTGGGGACCGCCGTGGAGCGAATTGTGGCTTCGCAACGATCCTTTCGTGTTCGCACCGCAGCTGCGGGCCAATGGCACCCGATTGTGGATATCCACAGGTAACGGCCGGCCGAGTGCGCGCGATGCGGTGAACTCGCCACTGGATGCTTACAACCTGACGAATGCGGCGGGTCTGGAGACTGTCGCACTGGCGAATACCCGTGCGTTCCAAGCCCGTATGGACTCACTCGGTCCCAGCAATGCGGTGTTCGACTACACCCCCGAAGGTGTGCACAGCTGGAAGTACTGGGAGGACCAGGTCTACAAGATGCTGCCCGATCTGAGCGCGAACATCGGCTGACCGTAAGGATTTTCCTGTTGCCGCGACATCACTGATGATTCGCGATAAGGTCACCGCACGATTACGGTCTGGATTTAGCATCACCTTGCCAACCGTGTGGAAGGTCGAATACCCTCCAGCGAGCGCATGTAACCAGACCGTGGGAGCGCCTCACTCACTTCGGAGCGTCGGGATTCGTCGTGGGTGCTGATCGCTTATGCAGCAACGGTATTGCCCGTTCGCGCAGAGCGACTACAACTGAACCAACAGCAGTAGAGAAGGAGCAGTATCCATGCGTTTCGGCAGGTCTGCCATGCCGGGTGGAGTCCAGTCCAGACGTGGTGTTCAGCGTGGATGGGGAACACGACTTCTGGCTGCGAGCGCCGCGGCGCTGGCCATCCCGACCGCCGCAGCGGTCGCGGCCCCGACGATCGCCATGGCCGCTCCGATCGCGAGCCCGGTGCACCGCACCCCGGCCGGCGGTTACGAAGAGCTGATGGTCCCGTCCAGCATGGGCCCGGTCAAGGTGCAGGTGCAGTGGGCGAAGAACGGCGGCAACAAGGCGCTGTATCTGCTCGACGGCCTGCGCGCCCGCGATGACAAGAACGCCTGGTCGTTCGAGACGAACGCCCAGCAGCAATTCGAGAACGACGATGTCACCCTGGTGATGCCGGTCGGCGGTCAGTCCAGCTGGTACGCGGACTGGACTTCGGCGAGCAATACCAATGGTCAGAAGTACACTTACAAGTGGGAGACGTTCCTCACTAAAGAGCTCCCGGATTTCCTTGCCGGATACGGTGTTTCGCGTACGCAGAACGCCATTGTCGGGCTGTCGATGAGTGGTCCGGCCGCACTGCGCATGGCCGCCTACCACCGCGATATGTTCAAGCACGCCTCCTCGTTCTCCGGTCCGCTGAACTGGAACGCGCCGGGTATGCGTGAGGCCATTCGCGTCATGATGCTCGATGCCGGTCGCTTCAATGTGGATTCCATGGCCGCGCCGTGGAGCCCGGCGTGGCTGCGCATGGACCCGTCGGTGTTCGCGCCGCAGCTCAAGGGTCTGCCGATGTACATCTCGGCCTCCAGCGGTCTGCCCAGTGGCGCCGATGCGGCGTCGGGTGTGTTCAATACCGCCAATGCCATGGGCATCGAAGCCATTTCGATGGTCACCACCCGTTTGTTCCAGGGCCGGATGAATCAGCTGGGTATCGGTCAGAATGTGACCTACGACTACCCAGCGATCGGCGTGCACAACTGGAAGAACTGGGAAGCGGAGCTGTGGAAGGCTCGCCCGCAGATTCTCGCGGCGCTGAACTCCTGATTTCCGGTTTCCGGCAAATCTAGACATACAGGACCGGCCATCCCGACGGGGTGGCCGGTCCTTCGTGTATGGCGAAGTTCGGAAGCCGCAGGGGCGGAAGCGAACTAGTGTTGCACCTGTGGCAAGAGGTAGACGACGGAGACCCGGGTGGGGTGGGCTCGTGGCGCTTGCGGCGGCTACGACGGTTCTGATCGGGGGAGGGACTGCCACGGCGGATCCCGGTGCGGCGCAAGTATCGTCGATACCGGCTATTCGAAATGTGGTGTGGCTGACCGATAGACGGGTCGCCCTGTGGATCGATTCGCCATCGATGGGGACCCGGATCCAAGTGCAGCTGCTGCTGCCTAGAGAGTGGAATATCAAGCCGGACAGCAGATTCCCGGCACTTTTCCTGCTGGATGGTTTGCGTGCGGCCGATGACGAGAACGGCTGGACCAAAGATGCGGGGGCACAGGCTTTCTACGCCGACAAGAACGTCACGGTGGTGCTCCCGGTAGGCGGTCAGTCCAGCTTCTACACCGACTGGCGTAAGCCCGACAACGGCAAGTTCTACAGGTGGGAAACATTCCTCACCAAGGAATTACCGCCGCTGCTCGACCGGGAATGGCGCACCGGCAATGTGCGCGCCATCGCGGGCCTGTCCATGGGCGGCACCGCGGCCATGACGCTGGTCGGCCGCAATCCCGGCTTCGCGCGTTTCGCGGCCTCCTATTCCGGCGTGCTGACCACCACCACTCTCGGTATGCCGCAGGCGATTCGGTACTCCATGCATGATTCCGGCGGCTACGACTCCGATGCCATGTGGGGATCGATCAACGATGCGGAGTGGGGCACGCACGATCCGTACGCGCTGGCCGAACATCTCAAGGGCGTGAGCCTGTACGTCTCCAGCGGCAGCGGACTGGTGGGCGTCTACGACATCCCCGCCGGCATCCCGGGGGTGAGCACCAGTTTCACGGCGACAGCGCTGGAGATGCTGGCCCGGGTCTCCTCGCTGCAGTTCGTGGCCAAGCTGAACAAGCTGAGCATTCCGGTGCAGGTGAATTACCGTCCGTCCGGCACGCATTCGTGGCCGTACTGGGATTTCGAGATGCGGCAGTCCTGGCCGCAGGCGGCGTCCGCGCTGGGTGTGGAGGCCGCCAAACCGGGGTGCGCGTCGGCGGGCGCGATTCTGCCTGTGGCGCTGGCGAAATCATGGCTCGGTGAGTGCCTCACACCGGAGTTCGCGGTGGCGGGCGGTGCGGCGCAGGACTTCAAGGGCGGCCGGGTGTTCTGGTCGCAGGCGGGTGGGGCGCATCCGGTGGGCGGAATGATCGGCGGCGCGTACGAGGGAGCGGCGGGACCGACTGGGGCACTCGGATTTCCGATTAGCGACGAAAGTCCTATTTCGAATGGCGTGCGGCAGAATTTCCAGCACGGATTCATCGACTTTCGCGACGGAAAAGCCGAAATACACGCCAGCTGACCGAGATACCGGCCAGTTACCCCCTATGCACCGGTAAAGTGCTGCCCTGTCCGTGACGCCGGTCACGTTTGGTGTCGTTCCCCCTTTGCGGTTCAGGAGCACATTCTGATGGCAGTAACGGGTGCGTCATGCCCAGATTCGGTTCGGAAAACTGTTTCGTCCCAGCGCACCTCGGCTGCCGGGCGCGCGCACAATTGGCGTCGCCGGGTGCTGGCGACCGCCCTGGCGGTGACCGCCCTCCCGGGTGTCGCCGTGCTGCCCGGTATGTCGGGACTGCCCGGCATCGCCGGGACGGCGCAGGCCGCGCCCACCGGTCCGCTGCGCCAATCACCCGATGGCACAGTCGAACCCGCCGGTGAGACGGGCGGCACGCCCGCACCGGTGGCCGAGCCCGCCCCGCCCGCCCCGCCGCCGGGCGCACCCGGCGCACCCGCCGCCGAGCCCGCGCCCGAACCCCCGCCGCGCCCGCGCTTCGAGGAATTCATGGTGCCCTCCAGCATGGGCCCGGTGAAGGTGCAGGTGCAGTGGGCCAAGAACGGCGGCGACGCCGGGCTGTATCTGCTCGACGGCCTGCGCGCGCGAGATGACTTCAACGCCTGGACATTCGAGACCAACGCGCTGCAGCTGTTCGCCGACGACAACATCAACCTGGTGATGCCGGTCGGCGGCCAGTCCAGCTTCTACACCGATTGGCGTGCGCCCTCGAGCACCAACGGCCAGAAGTTCACCTACAAGTGGGAGACCTTCCTGACCGAGGAGCTGCCCGCGTTCCTGGAGCCGATGGGGGTGTCCCGCACCAAGAACGCGATCGCCGGACTCTCCATGGGCGGTTCCGCGGCGCTGGCGCTGGCGGCGTATCACCGCGATATGTTCAAGCACGCCTCCTCGTTCTCGGGCTACCTGAACATCTCCGCGCCGGGTATGCGCGAGGCCATCCGGCTCGCCATGCTCGATGCCGGTCGCTTCAATGTGGATTCGATGGCGTGGCCGTGGAGCCCGCAGTGGTTGCGGATGGATCCGTTCGTCTTCGCGCCGCAGCTGCGCGGTCTGCCCATGTACATCTCGGCGTCCTGGGGTGTGCTGGGCGCGCACGATGATCCGGAGAACGGCGCGTTCAACACCTTGAACGCGGTGGCGCTGGAGGCGCTCTCGATGTTGAACACGGTTTCGTTCATGTCCCGGATGAACGAGCTCGGCATCGGCGCGCACTACAGCCTGCCGACCAAGGGCACGCATTCGTGGGGCTATTGGCAAGACCAGTTGACCGGTGCGCGCCCGGACATTCTGGCGGCGCTGGGCGCGTAGTCGGGAACTCGTACCGGACGAGTCCAAAAAGAAACCGGTCGTTTGCTGTAGTGCCCTCGATTACCGCGCGTCCTACCGGACGGCGGACCTGATCGGGGGTACAACACTTGTGTGGTTGGAGTTGTCAGTGGGACGAAGCGGGCGCGCCGACGCTGGGCGGCATGCGCCGCCGCAGCCGTGTTTCCGCTGGCCGCAGGTATTTTCGGGGGTGCGGGCGGGATAACCGGCGCGGGCATCGCCGCCGCCGAACCCGACGCCGCCCCGAGCGTGCCCGCCACCGTGCAGAAAGCGGTGTGGCTGGGAGATCGCCGGGTGGCCCTCTGGGTCAATTCACCCGCCACCGGAGCACCCGTCGAGGTGCAATTGCTGCTGGCCCGCGACTGGCGCGCCAAACCCGACGCCAAATTCCCGGTCATGTACATGCTCGACGGCCTGCGCGCCACCGATGACGAGAACGGCTGGACCAAGGACGCCGGCGCCGCCGGATTCTTCGCCGACAAGAACGTCACCGTGGTGCTGCCCGTCGGCGGCCAGTCCAGCTTCTACACCGACTGGCTGCAACCCGATCAGGGCCGCAACTACAAGTGGGAGACGTTCCTGACCAAGGAACTCCCGCCGCTGCTGGAGAGCCAGTGGCACGCCACCAATGTGCGCGCGGTATCCGGACTTTCGATGGGCGGCTCGGCCGCCATGATGCTCGCGGCCCGCAATCCCGGCTGGGTCCGGCACGCCGCGTCGTACTCCGGCTTCCTCACCCTCACCACGCTCGGCATGCCGCAGATGGTCAATTTCGCCATGAAGGACGCGGGCGGATTCGATTCCGGCGCCATGTTCGGGCCGCCGTCCAGCCCGGAGTGGAAGGCGCACGACCCGTACGAGCTGGCCGATAAGCTCAAGGGCATCGGACTGTACGTCTCCAGCGGCAGCGGCACCGCGGGCGCCACCGATCCGCCCGGTGAACTGCCCGGGCTGACCACCAATTACGCGGGTATGGGCCTGGAAGTGCTGTCCCGCTTGAGCACTCAGAACTTCGTCGCGAAACTGAACAAACTGAATATCCCGGTGCAGGTGAGCTACCGCCCGTCCGGCACGCACACCTGGCCGTACTGGGATTTCGAGATGCGCCAGTCCTGGCCGCAGACCGCGGCCGCGCTCGGCGTCGACAGCAGTCTCAGCGATTGCAAGCCCGGCGGTGCCATCGGCGGGGCGCTGGCACTGAACAATTGGCTCGGCGACTGCCTCACCCCCGAGTACCCCGTCGGCAATGGCGGTGTGGCACAGGACTTCCGCAATGGCGTGATGTTCTACTCGCCCGCGACCGGCGCACAGCCGGTCGGCGGCGCGATCGCGGGCAGCTACTCCGGGCTCAACGGCGCGGCCAGCGGCCTCGGCTTCCCGACCGGCGGTGACGCGCCGCTGCCCGACGGTCGCGGCCGCTTCCAATCGTTCCAGGGCGGTTCCATCTACTGGACCCCGCAGACCGGCGCGCAGATGGTGCGCGGTGCGATCCTGGACGCCTGGGGCAAACAGGGTTTCGAGCGCGGACCGGCCGGATATCCGAACGGTCCGGAGATCGCCACCCCCAACAAGGACGGCGTGGTGCAGGGCTTCGAGAACGGCCCGATCTACTTCAGCCCCAAGACCGGAGCGCATATGGTGCAGGGCCTGATCCTGGGTCGCTACGCCCAAATCGGTTTCGAGAACAGTCCTTTCGGCTTCCCGATCAATGAGGAGCAGGGCCTGCGCGACCTCGGCCGCTTCGTTGCCTTCGAGGGCGGCAATATCTACTGGAGCCCGCTCTCCGGAGCCTGGGGGGTGCGCAAGGGACCGATCATGGACGCCTGGGCCGCACAGGGTTTCGAGAACGGCGGCCTCGGCTTCCCGATCGGCGATGAGGGCACCAACCCCAATGGCACTGTGCAGCAACCCTTCCAGGGCGGCACGGTGATGGTGCAGGACGGCCGCGCCCAAGCCTTCGGCCTGGACGGCAAACCGATCGGCGCCCCCGTCGGCGGCCCACCTCCCGCCCCGGCCCCGGCCCCCGCCACTCCCACACCGGCTCCCGCCGCCGCACCCGTACCGCCGACGGCCCCGGCGCAACCGGCGGCCCCGGCCGTCGAACCGGCGCTACCGGCGGAAATGTTCCCCTTGCCAATCCCGGCTCTCGGCCCCGAAGTGCGTCCGAACTAGCACCGGACCAGCCCGCAAGGGCTGCGGCCGTCCCGCTTCTGGACTGAGTGGAGCGGGGGAGCGAAGCGGAGGAGCGGAGGGAGGGAAGAAGTGGGACATCAGGGCCGCAGCCCCCGCCCGGAGCGCAGCGGAGGGCAATTGGACACTGAGAAGTGCATGAGGTTCGCAAAGGGTGCGGGGACGTGCGCCGAGGTTGCCGCTAGCCTGGGTGCGACCTTGTGCCCGCAGACAGATCAAGGAATCCATCACATGCATCGGACCCGTGGAAAGGTTTTCGGCGTAGTGCTCACTGTCGCCGCAGCCGGACTGCTTGCCGCCTGTGGCAACAATGATTCGACCGCGACGAGTACGCCCACGCTGGCTCCGACCACGACCAAGGCCGCGGCCGCCACCACCGCTCCCGGCGGCGCCGCACCCAGCGCTCAGCCCGCACCGCAGACCTCCGACGCCGCGCCCAGCGAGGTGCCGCAGGCCGAGCGTCCGCAGCCGGTGCCGAGCCAGTTCCTGACCACGCCCAGCGGCACCCCGGCGCTGACCGATCGCGACAAGACCTTCCTCGAGGAGCTCAAGAAGCGCGGAATCAACCCGGGCGCACCGGATATCGCGCTCACCGCGGGCAGCCTGGTCTGCCAGGGCACCGCCGAAGGCGCCACGCAGGATCAGATCATCACCTACGTGACCGCCATCGCCGGATCGGATCCGTCCTTCGACGAGTCGAAGATGTCGGTCGATCAGGCGGGCAAGATCTACTACGAAGTCGCCTCGAAGAGTTACTGCAACAAGTGACCATCCGACGCCGCTCCGGAAGCCGGTCGAAACCGGCGGGTTGCCTGCTGCTCATCGCCGCGATCGTGATCGTCATCATCGTGGTACTGCTGCTGTGGTACCTGCTGGCGGGCCGGCTCCGGCTGCCGGGACCGAAACCGCCCGGGCCGAAGGAGCCGACCTCGCAGTCGGCGGACTGCCCGGATGTGCTGATGCTGTCGGTCCCGGGCACCTGGGAATCCAGCAGTGCCGACGACCCGTACAACCCGGCCTCGAATCCGGCGTCGCTGATGCTCAATATCTCGAACCCGGTGCGGGAGAAGTTCCCGAACGATCGGCTCGAGGTCTACACCGTTCCGTACGTGGCGCAGTTCTCGAATCCGATCGCGCTGCCCCCGGACGGTCAGCAGTCCTACAACAACAGTCGTTCCGAGGGCATCACACGCGCGACCGACAAGCTGGCCGCCACCTACAAGGCGTGCCCGCTAACCACCTACGTCATCACCGGCTTCTCACAGGGCGCGGTGATCGCGGGTGATGTGGCCGCACAGATCGGCGCCGGCAAGGGGCCTATCCCGGAGAACAAGGTGCTGGGCGTGACGGTCATCGCCGACGGGCGGCGCGATCAGGGGCCGGGCCAGGCCACCGAGATCGGGCAGTCTCCCGCCGGTGTGGGCGCCGAGGTGGCGCTGCGCGGGCTCAATGTCCCGGGCATCACCATGACGGGACCGCGAGACGGTTTCGGCGCCTTGGCCAATCGCACCTTCACCATCTGCGCCCCCGGCGACATGATCTGTGATTCGCCCAAACAGGCGCTCAACCCGATGAACATCCTCAGCAGCGTCGGCACCCTGGTGAAGGCCGCGGGCAATCCGGTGCACAGTCTCTACAACGGATTCGTGGTGGATGACAACGGCACCACGGCCACCCAGTGGACCGTGAACTGGGCAGATGGCCTGATTGAGAACGCGCCGCATCCCGCCCACTCCTGAAGTTCCGACCGACCCCCCAGTTTCAGGGTCACGCTGTAAAGTGCTGCGAGTCGTGTTACCGGTGAGTCCGGTAAGCGGTTCGGTCCGGACAGCCAGGAGCAGGTGTTGATGACAGCAGTGGGGTTCGGCGCACCCGTGCCGTCCCTCGCCCGGGCGACCCGGGTGCGGCAATTCACATCCCACCCCTCGGGGCGGGGGGTGGCGCACCCAAACCATCGCATTCGCGCCGGTGATCCCGTATGTGCGAGTCGAGTGAGCTGGGATATGTTTAGCCGCTCCGGAGCATGGCAGGGTGGCTCCTCTGTAACATGACCCTGGTTTGAGTACATCTAGCCAATAGACGGTCACCGCGCAGACCGCAACGGAATTCTGCAGGTCGGCTCTCGAGAGAGCTCCCCGCGGGCGAAAAGTCGGGGCCCCACAAGGCAACAGCGGCATCGTCGCCGCCCATGTCGCGTGTGCCTCGGAGGAGAAGAAGGAATGGACGAGACTTTCGACGATTACCTCGACGAAACGGGGAACATCACGATTCCCGAGGGGCGCACCCTCGTCGACTACGTCGAGAAGCACACCCACGGGAACGACGCCGATGATCTGGCTTACCGGTACATCGACTATTCACGCGAGCGCGACGGTGTGTATCAGGATCTGACCTGGAGTCAGTTCGGCGTTCGGCTGCGCGCGGTGGCTGCACGTCTGCAACAGGTGACCAAGCGTGGTGATCGTGTCGCGATCCTGGCCCCCCAGGGCCTCGATTACGTCATCTCCTTCTTCGCTGCCATCTACGCGGGCACCATCTCGGTACCGCTGTTCGATCCGGACGAGCCGGGCCACACCGACCGCCTGCACGCGGTGCTCGGTGACTGCACGCCCTCGGCGATCCTCACGGCCAGCTCCTCCGCCGCCGGGGTCCGCCAGTTCTTCCGTGGTCTGCCCGCCGCGCAGCGGCCCCGCATCATCGCGGTCGACGCGATTCCCGACAGTGTCGGAGAGTCGTGGATCCGGCCCGATATCGCGGTCGACGATATCGCGTATCTGCAGTACACCTCGGGTTCGACACGCGTCCCGGCGGGTGTCGAGATCACCCACCGCGGTGTCGGCACCAATGTGCTGCAGATGGTGAACGCGCTGGACCTGAACTGGAATTCACGCGGCGTCACCTGGCTGCCGCTGTACCACGACATGGGTCTGCTGACGGTGATCCTGCCCGCCGTGGGCGGTAAGTACATCACCATCATGTCGCCGTCCGCGTTCGTGCGGCGGCCCTCGCGCTGGATCCAGGAACTGGCCGCGGTCTCCGACGGCGCCGGAACCTTCGCCGCCGCACCGAACTTCGCGTTCGAGCACGCCGCCGCGCGTGCCGTGCCGAAGAACGGTGAATCACTTGATCTTTCGAATGTGATCGGCCTGATCAACGGCTCCGAGCCGGTGACCACCGGATCCATGAAGAAGTTCAACGAGGCGTTCGCCCCGTTCGGCCTGCCCAAGACCGCCATCAAGCCCTGCTACGGCATGGCCGAGGCGACCCTGTTCGTATCGGCCACCCGGCACGAGGACGAGGCCAAGGTCATCTACGTCGATCGCACCGAGCTCAATGCCGGTCGCATCGTGAAGGTGGAGCACGGTACGCCGAACTCCATCGCCCAGGTGTCCTGCGGTTATGTCGCACTCTCGCAGTGGGGCGCGATCGTCGATCCCGAATCGGTCGATTCGCCCGAGGGCGCGACCGAGCTGCCCGAGGGCCGGGTCGGTGAGATCTGGTTGCACGGCAACAATGTCGGCATCGGCTACTGGGGTCGCGCCGAGGAGACCCAGAAGACCTTCCGGAACCGGATCGTCAACCGGGTCGCCGAGGGTTCGCACGCCGAAGGTGTTCCGGCCGACGGCAATTGGCTGCGCACCGGCGACTACGGCGTCTACGTGGACGGCGAGCTGTACATCACCGGCCGCGTCAAGGACCTGGTCATCGTGGACGGCCGCAACCACTACCCGCAGGATCTGGAGTACTCCGCGGGGGAGGCGTCCAGCGCGCTGCGTGCCGGTTTCATCGCCGCGTTCTCGGTCCCGGCCAATCAGCTGCCCGCCGAAGTCTTTGCCGCGGACAGTCATTCGGGCTTGGCCTTCGACGCGGACAACGGTTCCGAACAGCTGGTCATCGTGGCCGAGCGTGGTCCGGGCGCCGGTAAGGCCGATCCAGGTCCGATCGCGGACGCGGTGCGCGGTGCGATCTCCGCTCGTCACGGAGTGACCGCGCGCGACATTCTGCTGGTACCCGCGGGCTCGATTCCCCGTACCTCCAGTGGCAAGATCGCGCGTGCCGCATGCAAGGCCGCGTACATCGAAGGCACGCTGCGTGGTGGTTACACGCAGCAGGCCTTCCCCGATGCTCCTGACGAGGAGTGAGGCCGAGCATCTAACGTGGAGTGGCGCGGGCCGGACAGGTCCGCGCCATTCATGCTTGGAGCACACCACCGTCCCCGACGGGAACGGTGAAATCTCAATACCGCCGCGCACGGTACGCAGACAGGTAACTTGAGGAATTGATGGCTGAGAACGAGGGCACGTCCCCCACCCAGACGACCGACAATGCTCCGACGGTGTCCGAAGGCGCCGCGAAACCGGCTCCCACCGGTGCGAACATGTCCGTGGGCGAGCTGCAGGAGTGGCTGCGCCGCTGGGTCGCCGACGCGACCGGGCAGCCGATCGAGAAGATCACCACGGACCGGCCGCTGGAGGAATTCGGCCTGGCCTCACGCGATGGGCTCGCGCTCGGCGGTGACATCGAGGATCTGACGGGGGTCATCCTCAATCCGACCATCGTGTTCCAGCACCCGACGATCGCTTCGCTGTCGGAGCGAATCATCAACGGGGAACCCGATCTTCCGGCCGAATCGGCTGACGACTCGTTCTATACCGCGGGCTACACCCCGGGCGAGGCGCACGATATCGCGATCGTCGGGTTGTCCACGCGTCTGCCGGGTGCGGGCGAGACGCCCGAATCCACCTGGGAATTCCTGATCAATCGCGGTGACGGCATCCGCGATCTACCCGAGGGCCGCTGGTCCGAGTTCACCAGCGATCCGCGCGCCGCCGAGGCCGTCGCGAACGCGATGACCAAGGGCGGCTACCTCGATCAAGAGGTCATCAAGGGCTTCGACGCCGAATTCTTCGCCACCTCGCCGGTCGAGGTCGAGCGCATGGACCCGCAGCAGCGGTTGACCATGGAGCTCACCTGGGAAGCGTTGGAGCACGCCAGGATTCCGGCGAACACCCTCAAGGGCAAGCCGGTCGGCGTGTACATCGGCTCGTCCGGCAATGAGTTCATGCTGATCGCGGCGCTGGGCGTCGGCAGCATCACCGGTGACGAGAAGACCCCGCTGTCGGCGGAGGCATACGGCATCATGGGCAGCGTTTCGTCCATCATCGCGAATCGCACCTCGTACTTCTTCGACTTCCGCGGCCCGTCGGTCGCCATCGACACCGCGTGCTCGTCCTCGCTGGTGGCGGTGCATGACGCGGTGCGTTCGCTGCGCAACGGTGAGACCGAACTGGCCGTCGCGGGCGGTGTGAACGCACTCGTCGCGCCCATGGCCTCGCTCGGCTTCGACGCCAATGGCGGTGTGGCCAAAGACGGTCATATCAAGGCGTTCTCCGCCGATGCCGACGGTATGGTCCGCGGCGAGGGCGGCGCGCTGGTGGTGCTCAAGCGCCTGGCCGACGCCGAACGCGACGGCGACAAGATCTACGCGGTGATCAAGGGTTCCGCGGTCAACAATGACGGCCGCTCCAACGGCATGCTGGCGCCGAATCCGGATGCCCAGGCCGAGGTGCTGCGCAGCGCCTACCGGGATGCCGGAATCACCCCGTCCAGCGTCGATTACATCGAGGCGCACGGCACCGGCACGCTGCTCGGCGATCCGATCGAGGCGGATGCGCTGGGCCGGGTGGTCGGCCGCGGCCGCGAAGCCGATAAGCCCGCGCTGCTCGGTTCGGTCAAGACGAACTTCGGTCACCTGGAATCGGGCGCGAGCGCGGCCGGTCTGGCCAAGATCATTATGGCGTTGCAGCACAATGTGATTCCGCCGAGCATCAATTACAGCGGGCCGAATCCCTACATTCCCTGGGACACCGCGCATCTCAAGGTCGTCGATCAGCCGACCGAATTCCCGCGCTACAGCGGTGTCGCCACCGTCGGTCTGTCCGGTTTCGGTTTCGGCGGCACCAACGCGCACGTGGTCATTCAGGAGTACGTGCCCACTGCGGCCGCCCCCGCCGCCGATACCGTCGACGGCGATCTCGATGACGAGACCACCGATGTGCTGGCCGAGGCCGAGCGCATCGTCTCCGACGGCACCGAAACCGCTGCGCCGGAACAGGAGTGGACCCGCGAGGAGCCGCTGCCGGTGATCCTGCCGGTGTCGGCGTACCTGCCCTCGCGCCGCAAGCGCGCCGCCGCGGATCTGGCCGATTGGCTGGAATCCGAAGTGGGACAGGCGACTCCGCTCGAGGATGTGGCCCGTTCGCTGGCCAAGCGCAATCACGGCCGTTCGCGCGGCGTGGTCATCGCCACGACCCGCGAGGAGGCGATCGCCGGTCTGCGCGCCATCGCGGAGGGCAAGCCGGGCACCGGCGTCTTCACCGCCGACGCCCCGGCCGCCAAGGGCCCGCTGTGGGTGATGGCCGGTTTCGGCGCACAGCACCGCAAGATGGGCAAGCAGCTCTACACCGAGAACTCGATCTTCCGTAAGACCGTCGACCAGGTCGACGAATACGTGCAGGACGAGGCCGGTTACTCGGTCGTCGAGATGATCCTCGACGATGAGCAGGACTGGGATATCGGCACCGGTCAGGTCGGCACCTTCACCATTCAGCTCGGCCTGGCGGCCGTGCTGCGCGCGCACGGCGCACAGCCGGAAGGCGTTGTCGGGCATTCGCAGGGTGAGGTCGCGGGCTCGTACATCTCCGGCGGCCTGAACCTGGAGGACGCGGTCCGCGTCATCTGCGCCCGGTCGCGGCTGATGGCCGAGGGCGAGGCCATGCTCACCGATGATCAGGTGCGCAATATGGCGCTGGTCGAATATTCGGCCGAGGCCATCGAGGAAGTCCTGGTCGACTACCCGGATCTGGAGGTCGCGGTGTACGCCGCGCCCACCAACACCGTGATCGGCGGCCCGCCGGATCAGGTGCACGCGATCGTGGCGCGCGCCGAGGCCGAGGGCAAGTTCGCGCGCGTACTGCAGACCCGCGGCGCGGGCCACACCTCGCAGATGGACATGCTGCTCGGTGAATTGGCCGCTGAGCTGGCCGGTTTGGAGCCCACCGCGCTGAAGCACGACCTGTACTCGACCGTGCACAAGGACGGCGTCTACCGCGCCGGTCACGCCCCCGTGCACGATGTGGACTACTGGGTCACCAATATGCGCGGCTCGGTGTACTTCACCAATGCCATCCGGCAGGCCGTGGACACCGGCATCACCACCTACCTGGAGCTCGCGCCGAATTCGGTGGCGCTCATGCAGGTGCTGGGCACCACCTTCGCGGCGGGCGTGCACAATGCCGCGCTGATTCCGACGCTCAAGCGCAAGGAAGACGAATCCGCCGCCGTCGTATCGGCTTTGGCGCAGCTGTACGTGCAGGGCCACCCGGTGGATCTGCCGTCGCTGCTGTCCGCCGGCGATTACGCCGATGTGCCGCGCACCGCGTTCCTGCGCAAGCAGTACTGGCCCAAGGTCAACCTGTCCGGTGACTCCGGCAGCAGCCGGATTCCGGGTGCGCACGTCGCGCTGCCGGACGGCCGCCACGTGTGGGAGGTGCAGGCCACCGCCGCCGAGGATCTCACCGCGCTGGTGCAGGCCGCTGCGGCACAGGTGCTTTCGGATGTCGCGGTGGGCGCGTCCGTGGCGCACGGCACGATTCCGACTGCCGGAACCCTGACCACCACGCTCACCCCGCATCCCGGCGGTGCGTCGGTGTCGGTGCACGCCAAGGAGGGCAACGCCTTCCGCGCACTGTTCGACGCCGTGGTCACCTTGGGTGCACCGCTGCCGGAATCGGTTGTGACACAGCCGGTTACGGCCGCGGCGAGCGCCGAGACCGCGCTGGCCGCCGCCGTCGAGGTGGTCGAGGAGGCCGGTGAGCGCTGGAACCCGAACGGTTCGCAGACCATCGAGCAGCGCCTGGCGATCATCGTCGCCGAATCCATGGGTTACGCCGTGGAGGATCTGCCGATGGAGATCCCGCTCATGGAGCTGGGTCTGGACTCGCTGATGGCCATGCGCATCAAGAACCGCGTCGAATACGAATTCGACATCCCGCAGTTGCAGTTGCAGGCGGTCCGCGATGCCAGCCTGCTCGAGGTCGGCAAGGTGCTGCGCTACGCCATCGAACATCGCGATCAGCTGGACGCCATCGCCAAGCGGCAGGCCGCGGGCGAGGACATCGCGGTCGACGCCGATTTCGTCAGTGCGGCACGGGCCGCCATGGCCGCGGGCACCGATCCGCTGGCCGCGCTGCCCGACGCCACCGCCAACGCGGTGCCGTCTCTCGCCGATCGCCTGGACCGTGAGACCACCGACGTGGTCGCGGCGGCCACCGAGATCGTCGTGGAAGCCGAAGCCGCCGAGGGTATTTCGCTGACCCCGGCCGATATCGAGGCCGCGCCGCCGGTCGCCGAGACCGATAAGGACAATGTCCCGCCGCGTAATGCGCCGGAGCGCTTGGCCTTCGGCACCTGGGCACTGGCCACCGGCAAGTCCGCGGGCGGCATTTTCAATCCGCTGCCCGAGCTCGACGAGGCCACCCTGACCAAGCTGGTCGACCGGCTCTCGGAGCGGGTGAAGGCTCAGGTCAGCGTCGAGGATGTGCGCGCCTGCACGACCATCGAGAAGCTGGCCGATCTGGTCGCCACCTATCAGGAGCACGGCGATGACGTCGAGGGCTTCGTGCGCACGCTGCGCGCGAAGGAAGCCGGATCGAACGCGGTGCCGGTCTTCGTCTTCCACGCTTCGGGCGGAAACACGCTCGTCTACGAGCCGCTGCTGAAGCGCCTTCCGGCGGGCACCCCGATGTACGGTTTCGAACGCGTCGAGGGTTCCATCGAAGAGCGTGCGCGCCAGTACATTCCGGAGATTCGCAAGCGGCAGCCGGAGGGTCCGTACTTCCTGTACGGCTGGTCGCTGGGTGGCGTGTTCGCGCTCAAGGTTGCCGAGCTGATGCGCGCCGAGGGCGCGGATGTCCGCGAGGTCGGCCTGATCGATGTGGCGCTGCCTTCCCAGCCGCATGTCGACACACCGGAAGAGCGGTTGAACCGGGTGCGTCGTTTCCAGAACTTCGCCAAGAAGACCTATGGTTTCGAGGGCGAGCTGGATGACGAGCAGCTCGAGGAGCTGGCCGCCGCGACCGATGCCGAACAGATCGATATCGTGTTGCAGCTGGTCAAGTTCGCGGGCGTGGACATTCCGGGCGGCGTGCTCGAACATCAGCGCAGCTCGTACATCGACGGTGGTGAGTTGCAACGCATCTCGCCGCAGCGGTATGAAGGTCATGTCGTGCTGTACCTGGCCGACCGCTACCACGACGGAATCATCGAGCTGGAACCGCGTTTCGCCGAGCGACTGCCGAACGGTGGCTGGGGTGAGCACATTCCGGATCTGGAGATCATCCACATCCCGGGTGATCACATCGATATCGTCGATGAACCGCGTATCGGGGTCATCGGTGCCGATCTGACCAAGAAACTTGGGGCAATCGACACGACCCCGAAATAGCCCCACCGTGAAAAAGGTTCTGCGAAAGTAGGTTTCTACCGAAGGGAGCCCCGTGGCCACGACCGCTGAGAAACTCGCCGACCTGCGACACAAGTTGGCCGTTGCGAGAGAACCGGCGGGCGAGGCGGGGCGGGCGAAGCGGGCCAGGAAGGGTATCCCTTCCGCCCGCGATCGGATCAACATGCTGTTGGATCCGGGCACCTTCGTGGAAATCGGTGCGCTGGTGCGGAATCCGGGCGATAAGAACGCCCTGTTCAGCGATGGTGTGGTCACCGGGCACGGTTTGGTGGAGGGCCGCCCGGTGGCGGTCTTCTCCCATGATCAGACCGTGTACGGCGGTTCGGTGGGAGAGATGTTCGGCCGCAAGGTCGCCGGGATCATGGAGTTCGCGGCCAAGGTCGGTTGTCCGGTGGTGGGCATCAATGATTCCGGTGGCGCGCGCGTGCAGGAGGCGGTCACCTCGCTGGCCTGGTATGCCGAGCTGGGTCGCCGCCAGGAGCCGCTTTCCGGTCTGGTGCCGCAGATTTCGATGATCCTGGGCAGTTGTGCGGGCGGTGCGGTGTACGCGCCGATCAATACCGATGTGGTGGTGGCGACCGAGGCGGCGTACATGTTCGTCACCGGTCCCAAGGTGATTCGCGAGGTCACCGGCGAGGATGTGAGCCTCGAGGAGCTCGGCGGCGCGCGCAATCAGGCCGAGTACGGCAATATCCACCATGTCGCGAAAGATGAAGCGGCAGCGTTCCAATGGGTGCGGGACTATCTCGGCTTCCTGCCGTCCAGCTGTCAGGAACTCGCCCCGATCGTGAATCCGGGTATGGAACCGGAGCTCACCGAATCGGATCTGGAACTGCGCGGCATCGTCCCCGATGCCGATAACGCGGGCTACGACATGCACGACATTCTGCTGCGCATTTTCGACGACGGCGATTTCCACGAATTCGGAGAATCCGCGGGGCGCAACGTGATCTGCGGTTTCGCGCGCGTGGACGGTCGCTCGGTGGGCGTGGTCGCCAATCAGCCGCTGGTCTACGCCGGAGCCCTGGATGCCCGCGCCTCCGATAAGGCCGCGCATTTCGTCCGGCTCTGCGACGCGTTCGAACTTCCGCTGGTGTTCGTGGTCGACACCCCGGGCTTCCTACCCGGTGTGGAGCAGGAGAAGATCGGCGTCATCAAGCGCGGCGGCCGTTTCATCTTCTCCTTCGTGGAGGCCACGGTTCCCAAGGTGACGGTGGTGATCCGCAAGTCCTACGGCGGCGGTTACGCGGTCATGGGTTCCAAACAGCTGGGCGCGGATGTGAATCTGGCCTGGCCCACCGCGCGGATCGCGGTCATGGGCGCGGAGTCGGCCGTAACCCTCATCGGCGCAAAGTCTTTGGACGCTGCCCCGGAAGAGCAGCGCGCCGCGATGCGGCAGCAGATGATCGACTTCTACAACGCCACCATCGCGACCCCCTGGGTGGCGGCCGAGCGCGGCTATATCGACGGCGTGATCGACCCGGCTTCGACTCGGCTGGAAATCCGCCGTGCCCTCCAGGTCCTGCGGGATAAGCAGCTGCCGCGCAACCCCCGTAAACACCACCTGCTGCCCCTGTAGGCGCGGCTCGCCGATTGTGCTGAATCGGTCGGTCGGGTGGGGTGGATGTGAGAGCCTTCAGCTATGAGTAGCTCACCGAAGGCATTGCTCGAAGGCGGACCTGACGGGCTGGAACAGCGGATCGTGCCCATTACGCCGCCGGGTATCGAGTTGAGGGTTGCGCACGGGGGCGGGTACGAGCGGTTCAAGGTGACGCCGCGGTGGGAGGACACCCCGGAGGGCAGCCTCCCCGTCTACGAGTGGGTCGCGCACACCGAGCACTGAGTTGACTCGGACCGGCACCGAATGAACTCGGACGGGCACTGAGAGAGCATAAGCACTGCGATCAGGCGGGAGCGGCGCGGCGGATGGGCTGTCGCGTCGGGACCGGATCGTTGGTCAGGAAGTCGGCGATCAAGGGGTAGACCTCGTTCGGCTTCTCCATGACCAGCAGGTGCGAGGTGCCGGGAATGATCGCGAGTTCGGAATCGGGAATCGCCCGGTAGAGGGCGATGGTGTGTTCCAGGGAGACGGAGTCGTCGTCACCGGACATGACCAGCGTGCGGGTGGAGACGGCCTTCAGATCCTCGGGGGTGAGATCGGGCTGCGTCTCCCACATTTCGGCCAGTTTGCGGGCCACGATCGGGAAGTGCTCTTCGCCGTCGGGTGAGACCGCACCGTAGTTCGAGCCCAGGTAGCGCATGGTCTCTTCGTCTTCGAAGCCGTCCAGCACGCCCGGCAGAATGCCGTCGTAGTGGAAGTTTCCGCTGATCAGCACGAGCTTGCGGACCAGGTCGGGGCGGCGCAGGGCCACCAGCAGGGCCACGTTCGCGCCGTCGCTGTGCCCGATGAGATGCGCGGGTTCGCGGACGACCTGTTCCAGGAACGCGATGGTGTCCTCGGCCATGACGTCATAGGAGATCGGGCCGGGCACATCGGGGGTGTGCCCGTGGCCGCGGCGATCGTTCGTGTACACCCGGAAGCGGCCGACGAGCGAGGGCATGGCGGGCGCGAACATGCGCGAATCGACGAAGGCGCCGTGCAGCAGGACCACGGCTTCACCGTCGCCGTGCACGTCGTACCAGGCCGCCACATCGCCGAGTTGCATGTTCACCATGGGCTCTATCCTCCCGGGTGGGTCGCGCCGGTCTCACAACGGGTGCCCACTGGTGGTGAGGCGGCCCGGAAACGGTCTCTGAAACGGTCTCGAAAACGGAACCGGCCGCCCGCGTTTCGCGGACGGCCGGTTGTCGTTCGAGGGGAGGTCAGGCCCGGAGTTTGCCCGGTGACCAGAGTCCGGAGCGGGTTTGCGTCCCGGTCTGGATCTCGGCCGGATTCGCCTGGTAGTACGGCGTGTACTTCTCCAGCGAACCCCAGTCGCGCGCCCAGTTGTCCTTCAGATAGGTGGGCACGGTCTCGGAGGAGCCGAGCATTTCCGCCCAGCCGAGCGGTCCGCCGAATTCCTCCGCCTGCCAGGTGTTGGTGGAGCTGATGGCGAGCGGGCGGTCCGGCAGGATGCGGAAGTTGGGCACCTCGGCCACGCCGTAGCGATGGTCGAACGGCCGCTGGCACGGGAATTGCAGGCCGACGGCCCAGTCCTCCAGGATCGGCTGTTCGGTGCCCAGGTAGCTGTTGAGCGTCTGCAACTTCGGCATGCGCGGCGGGGTGAACGCCAGCCACTGATCACCGATGAGGATCGGGTCGTTGGCGTTGATGCGAATCACGTCGGTGCCGTCCGGCAGTGCGTCCACCGGCACCCGCAGATTGCGCCAGGACGGTGCCGGGCCGATGTCCTGCGGCCGGTAGTTGCCGGGCAGCTGGCTGACCGACCCGTCCGCGTTCTGATGGCCGAACTCGACCAGCAGCTGCTGCCCGTAGGTCATATTGCCGGTGTCGTCGAAGGACATGATGCGCCCGGCCGCCGAGATCACGATGAGCGGTGAATCGGCCGAGCGGGCGGGCAGCTGGTACCAGCTGGAGATCAGGCTGGCGGGCTGCTGCACGCCGTCCTGCCAGCTGCCCATGATCGGGGTGGTGGCCGGGTCCAGGCCGAACGGCAGCGCCACGGTGGAACCGTTCACGCCCTCCGCGCCCTTACCGCCGCCGGTGCCCGCGTTCTGGCCCTTCTCGAAGGCCGGGCCGACGGTCTGATTCGAGGTGTTGCCGGTGCCCGGCTTCACCTCGACGCTGTCGGCGTCGAGCTTCTCGGGAACTCCGTTGGGGGAGAAGCCCTTCGGATCGACACCGGCGAGCGGATCACCGTTCAGCGGCGGATGCGCCGGATCGATGACCGGGGTCAGGTTGCCGCCGTTGACATTCGGTTCGACCAGCACGTCATTGGCGAGCCCGCAGCCCTTGCCGGACAGCGCGTCGAAGTTGGAGCGGGCCAGCGAGTACGCCGGGTACTGCGTGGCCGCGCCCTTGACCAGCGACAGCACCTCGAACGCCACCATGAGCGCCGCGACGACCGTCAGCGGGATGGCGGCGAATTTGCGAACTCGCCTGCCGCGCGCGGTCTTTCCGTTCGCCATCGGTTTGGCGTAGCCCTCGCGCAGTGACTGCCAGGCCACCACCGCGAGCGCGAGGCCGAAGAACACCAGCATCAGCGTGTTGGACTGGAAGCCGTGCAGTGAGACGCGCTTGTCGAACCACGGCACGCCGTAGCTGGAGACGTACCAGTAGCCGTTGATGCCCGAGAACGCCAGCGCGAGCGTGAACATGAGCCCGGCCAGGAAGACCGAGCGGTTCTTGCGGGAGCGCAATGCGGTGGCGGACACCGCGACCGCGGTCACCGCCGCCAGCGCGCCCGCGATGCCCGCGTACGAACCGAAGTGGTGGGTCCACTTGGTCGGGTTGAACATCATGAAGAAGATGGTTCCGAACACCACGCCGAGCAGTCGCCAGGTCGGCCCGGAGGCGATGCCCGGCACCTGCCGCCGGCGCAGTAGCACCAGCAGCGTGGTGACCAGGCACAGGATCATCACCAGGAACGCGAAGCGGCGTGCCAGTGATCCGTCGACGGTTTCGACGAACAGGTAGTAGTAGCGCAGATAGTCCTCGTACCAGGCCAGATTCGGTCCGGTGGCCTGCCGCACCCGGTTGGCTTCCATGATTCCGGCGAAGGTCTGATCGCCGAAGACGACCACCAGCACCAGGAATCCGGCGGCGGCGATGGGGGCGAGCAGTGCGAGATCACCGAACCGTTTACGCCTGCGCACCACGATCCGCACCAGCGGCCGGATACCGGCGAGCAGTGCGGCCACACACATCAAACCCGTTGGGGCCGCGGCCAGGGTGAAGGCCGCGACCAGGACCGCGACCGCGGCGGGCAGCAATCGTGAAGTGGCGATGGCTCGTTCGATGGAGACCCAGGTCAGCAGCGCGCCCAGCGCGACGATGGGCTCGGAGCGCAGGCCGTTGTCGTAGGGCAGCCAGAACGCCAGGAACACCAGGCCGCCGGTCCACAGCGCCACCTTGGAGGTGGCGACGCCGCGCCCGAGCCGGGGCACCACCTCGCGGCTGATGACCAGCCAGCAGAGAATGCCGCACAGCAGCGCGGGAATTCGCACCCACGGGCTCGCGGTGGAGATCTCCGCGAAGGCCTGGATGACGTAGTAGTACCAGCCGAACGGCGCTTCCGGAACGCCGAACCAGCGGAAGTAGTTGGCCATGTATCCCGCGTGCGGTGCGACGCGCACCATGGTCAGGATGTAGCCGTCGTCGGAGGTGTTGGCGCCCACGAAATGCCAGAGCACCAGCGTGCCGATGATGCCGCCGTCCGCCCAGGTCGGCTGCAGCCAGTGCCGGGGGAAGATGCGCCGGTGCCCGCGCCCGTCGCTGGTGTCGAGCACCGCCAGCGCGCCCATGGCCAGCAGGGTCAACAGCACGGCCGCGATGATGGCGACCAGCTTGAGGATGGTCGGTGCCGAGGAGAACCGCGAGTCCACGTTCATGTGGAACGAGAGGCCCTGCGGCACATCACCTTTCAGATCGGTGAAGACGCCGACCACCTGCGGCCGCAGATCCCCGAGCAGCGAGTTCTCCACCGGCACGGTGACGAGTTCGCGGCCGCCGTCGGCGGTCGGCTTCTCGATGGTCCGGTTGAGGCCCTCGAATTTCGCGTAGGTGCGCTTGGCGTCGGATTCGATGACGATGGCGGAGCATTCGGTCATCTCCGAGCGCTGCGCCGACACCACGACCGCATTGCGATCGAGCACGTCGACGGTGTCGCCGGAGACTCGGACGAACAGTCCCTCCAGGTCCGCGCCCTTGCCCTGCGGCGGCGCGGTTGCCAGCAGAATGCCGCCGCGCGGATCCAATTGCCCGATCGCCGAACAGGGAATGGTGGCGCTCAAATCGATCGGCACCTGCGACATGAGCGGTGCGTCGACATTGCCGAGGGTGCCGTTCTGCGGCCAGTTCACCACCGCGGTGGTCTGGGTGACCGGAAGGAACGGCGTCGCCAGCGCGAACAGCGCACCGAGCACACCGGCGACGATCGCGATCATCTTCGCGATGCGGAAGTCGCGCGGCGTCGCGGTGGGAATCGGCGGCGTTGGCGGTTTGCTCAATACAGCGGAGGCGTCGGGCACGGTTGCTGATGGTATCTGCCCCCGGCCCGAGTGGCGCTCTTCACTCCGGCGGCGCGACACGTATGCCGTGTCGCACCCGATTCCCGCGGTGTCGCCGGTTACTTCGCCCTGATCGGCGAGTCCTTCGCCAGTCCGGAGCGCGTCTGCACCGCCACATCCGGCGCGGCCTGCACCGCGTCCGGGACGTACGGGGTGAACTGCTCCAGCGAACCCCAGTCCCGGCCCCAGTCATGGTTCAGATAGGACGGTTTGGTCTGCGATTTCAGCAGCAGTCCGGTCCAGCCGAGCGGGCCGCCGCCGATATCGTCCTGCCAGGCATTGGAGGCGTCCGCGCCGGTGCGGTCGGGCAGGATGCGCCACTGCGGCACCTCGGCGATGCCGTCGTGGTGGTCGAACGGGCGCTGGCAGGGGAAGGCCAGGCCGACGTGCCAGTCCTCCAGGACCGGAGCCTGATGGCCGACAAGCGAATTCAGGGTTTGCAGTTTCGGCAGTCGAGGAGGGGTGACAGCCAGCCACTGTTTGGGTGTTATGTCCGGATCATTGGCGACCAGGCGGATGCTGTTGGCGCCCACCGGGATATCGGCGATCGGCACCCGCAGATTGCGCCACGACGGTGCGCCGCCGATATCCAGCGGCCGAATCCGATTCACCTCGCTCATGGAGCCGTCGGCGGCGCGGGTGCCGTACTCCACCCACAGGTCCGCGCCGTAGGTCTCCACGTGGTCCTTGTTGATCGAGCGGATGCGCCCGGCCGCGGTCACGACGAGCACCTGGTAGGCGGGGTCATTCCGAACGCTGTCGGAGAGGTCGACTTTGTACCACTCGGTGGTCAGCTTGGCCGGAGCCTGATCACCTTCGGTGTAGCTGCCCATGACCGGCGTGCGCGCCGCGTCCAGCCCGAACGGCAGTGCCACCGTGGAGCCGTTGACACCGGCCTGCGTGGTCTTACCGCCGCCGGTGCCCGCGCCGGTGGTGTTGGTGGTCTTGTTGTCGTCCTTGTTCACCGAGTTGGCTCCGCCGGTGACGGTCTCCTCCGCATCGGCGGTCAGATCGGTGGCGACGCCGTTCGGGGTGAATCCGGTGTTCTCCGCGGCCAATCCGTCGGCGGCCGCACCGGTCCACGGCTGCAGCAGCGAGTCCGCGGTATTCGTCTCCACCAGTACGTCATTGGCGAGCGCGCACGAATCACCCTTCAGCGCATCGATATTCGACTTGGCGATGCTGTACGCCGGGTACTGGCTGACCGCGGCCTTGGCCAGCGACAGCACCTCGAACAGCACCAGCAGCGCTGCCGCGATGGTGAGCGGCATGCTCGCGAATTTGTCGAAGGCCCGCAGCGGTTTCGGCTGCCGGTACGGTTCGCGATAGTGCTGGAAGGCGGCGATGAGCAGGCACAGGATGGCCAGGCCGAGGAAGAGCGTGGACAGGCCCTTGCCCGCGATCAGCGGGGCCTTGTCGAACCAGGGCACGCCGTAGCTGGACACGTACCACCAGCCATTGGGCCCGGTGAAGGTGATGGCCAGCAGGAACAGCACCGCCGCGCAGAACAGCGTCCGATTGCGCGGGGAGCGAATCCCGTTGACGCCCACCGCGACCGCCGCCAGCGCCGCCACCGATCCGGCGAGTCCGGCGTAGACGCCGAAGTGGTGCGTCCACTTGGTGGGCGTGAACATCATCAGGAAAAGCGACATGAACACGATGCCGAGAATGCGCGCGGACGGTCCGCGCGAGGCCCCGGGAATCCGGCCGTTCTTGCGCAGCATCACCATGACGCAGACGCCCAGGCACAGCAGCATGGCGAGAATGCCGAACCGGCGGGCCAGCGATCCGTCGGGGGAGAGCATGAGCAGCGAATCCCAGCGGGTGCGTTCGTCGAACCAGGCCACATTCGGCCCGATGATCTTGCGCACCCGGGTGGCCTCCAGCACCGAGGCCAGGGTCTGATCACCGAAGACGACCACCAGCACCAGGGTTCCGGCGGCTACGCTCGGCGCGAGCAGCGCGGCGTACCGCAGCAGCGCCGATCCGGTTCCCTTGGCCTGCTTGATGATCACCTGGAGCACCGGTCGCGAGCCCGCGATGAGCGCCGCGATGCAGATGAGCCCGGTCGGCCCGGCGGCGAGCGAGAAGGCGGCGATCAGCACGCCGACGGCGGCGGGCAGCAGTCGCCCGGTGGCGATGGCACGTTCGATGGAGCACCAGGTCAGCAGTGCGCCCGCGGCGATGATCGGTTCCGGCCGCAGTCCGTTGTCATAGGGCATCCAGGCGGCCAGGAACACCAGTGCGGCGGTCCAGACCGCGACATTGTCGCGGCGCACCCGAGCGCCCAAGCGCGGCAGCACTTCCCGGCTGATCACCAGCCAGCACACGATGCCCGCGAGCAGTGACGGCAGGCGCATCCAGGGGCTGGAATCGCTGATCCGGGTCATCCAGACCAGCACTTCGTACGGCCAGCCGAACGGGGCTTCGGCGACGCCGAACCAGCGGTAGTAATTGGCCATGTAGCCCGAAACCTTGGAGGCCCGAGCCATATTCAGGATGTAGCCGTCATCGGAGGTATTGGCCCCGATGAAATGCCACAGCACCAGCGTGCCCAGCGCCACGCCGTCGACGAGCCGGAAGCGCCACCAGTGCGCGGGCAGGAACCGGCGCGGCCGTCGCCCGTCCCGGGTGTCGAGCAGGTGCAGCGCGTACAGCGACAGCAGCGTGAACAGCACCGCGCCGATGATCGCGGCGTACTTGAGCCAGCTCGGGCTGGAGGTGAATCGGGCGTCGATATCCGCCTGCGCGGCACCGGTTCCGAGCTGTGCGCGGCTCAGATCGGTGAACATGCCGACCACCTGCGGCCGGGTGTCCCCGCCCACGCTGCCGACGAACGGCGTGCCGTCCTTGCGGCTGACACCGGTGAGCTCGACGCGGGTCGAGCCGGCATCGGAGTGCAGGGTCAGCGCCGTGCAGTCCTGGATCTCGGCGACGGGTGCGGACAGCAGCGGGATATTGCGCAGCAGCACCGACAGCGTGGGCGCGGCCTCGGCCCCCTCGTCGACCTTGATGACCAGGCCCTTGTCGATGGCCTTGCCCGAGGCGACCGGCACCGTGGAGAACAGCGTCCCCTTCGGCAGCTCCCGCAGCACCTGGCACGGCAGGTTCACATCCAGGTTCAGCGGCACATAGGACACCAGCGGCGCGTCGATATTCGCCGAATCCCCCTGTGGCCAGTGCACGGTGGGCCGGTCCTGCCGGACGGGCAGGATCGGGGTCAGCACCGCCAGCAGGAATCCGAGAATTCCGGATACCACGGCGAGCAGTCGGACTCGATGAAACGCTCGGGTGTCTTCGCGCACGAGTGCCGATGCTATCCACCCTGCTCGAGTTCCCGGCGCAGCCGGGCTACCGCGGCGCTGAAATAACCTGTGCCCCCGCCGCGTTCATCCTCCCCCGCGAGGTGGAAACTGGCTCTTCCGGTGGAAACACGTCAGGATGGTTGTTATCCGAACTGGGCGAGGGGCCGGGCCGGGAGATTACGAGGGAGCATGACCGAGCTGCGTCCGGGCGAAGTGATCGCCGGGTTTGTCATAGCGCGGCGAATCGGTGCTGGTGGATCAGGCGTCGTCTACGCGGCGCGGCATCCCCGGCTGCCCAGGTTGACGGCGCTGAAGATTCTGAAGCGCGATGACGTCACCGCGGCCGACGAGGTGTGGAAGCGATTCGAGCGGGAAGCCGATATCGCCGCGCATTTCGATCACCCGAATATCGTGCAGGTGTACGACCGGGGGATCGAGGACGATCGGTTCTGGATCTCCATGCAGTACATCGAGGGCACCGATGCCGCTGAGCTGCAAGGAGTTTCGGCGGAGCGGGCATTGCGGATCGCGGAGGAGATCGGCGGCGCGCTGGATTACGCGCACGGCAAGGGCGTGCTGCACCGCGATGTGAAACCGTCGAACCTGCTGATCGCTGCCCCGGACAGCGGTCGCCCGGAGCGTGCGCTGCTCACCGATTTCGGCATCGCCCGGCTGCGGGACGAGACCACCAATCTGACGAGTCCGGGAAATATCTCGGCGACCTTCGCTTTCGCTTCGCCCGAACAGGTTTCGGGGAAACCGGTCGGTCCCGGCTCCGATCAGTACTCACTCGCCTGCACGCTGTTCGTCCTGCTCACCGATCAGCGCCCCTTCACCGCGGACAATCTGCTCGGCTGGGTGCACGCGCACACGCAGGGAAAACCATTGCGCGTCAGCGATATCCGCCCGGACCTGCCCGCCGCGCTGAACCCGGTGTTCGAGCGCGCGCTGGCCAAGGATCCCGCCGACCGCTATCCCAGCTGTCGCGAATTCGCCGAGGCCGCCACCGCCGCCTACTACTCGGACCCGGCGCTCGCGGTCACCGCGCCCGCTCGCGTCACCGCGCGCGGGGCCGCCGCATCGCCCGCGTCCACACCGCGAAAACCACTGGCCCGGAGACTGTTTCGCAGACAGATCGGCGTCGCCGTGATCACGGCCGCCATCGTCGCCGCGGGTGTGAGCTTCGCGCTCTACCGCACCGGCTCCGAACCGCCTGCCGTCGACACCGGCACGGTGCCGGACAAATTCGTCGGCACCTGGCTCGCCACCGAGGGCCAGACCAACTATCGCCTCATCGTGCAGCAGGGCCGGGTGGGCGATTCGATTCTGCAGAACCGCGTGGACGGCGTGCTGCCCAACGGTTCTCCCTTCCACTGCGAGTTCGCCGCCCCGCTCGGCCAGGTGCCAGCCGACGGCGACCGCCTGCTCATCGGCACCTCCGAAATCGTCGACCGCGAACCCGCCAATGCCTGCCGTGCCAACGGTCCCACCACCCTCACCCTGCTCTCGGACGGGCGGGTGAGCCGCAAAACCGATGTGAGCGGGCTGATCACGTACACCAGCGCGGGCGCGGTCGCCGATTCCTGGGGCCGCGACCACGAACCCATCGCACAGGCTTTCCCGAGCCTGATCGGGCAACTGGCGTCCACCGGCGGTGCGGTGGGCTGGCAGGGCGCGAACTGCCAGAAACTCGATCCGGCCGCCGGTGAACCGGCCCAGGGCACGCACCGGGTGCTCTGCAATGCCCAGGACCCGACCGGTCAGGTGCGCTTCAGCCTCTTCGATTTCGGTGTCCGCCCGGCCCAATCGGCGGCGGCGCTGTTCTTCGGCGGCAATGCCCGCACCCTCTCGTTTCCGCATCAGGATGTGGCCGGCGCGCTGACCGTCACCACCGGAAACAGCGTTGACCCGGCCACTTTCACCGATACCGATGCCAAGCACGCGATGGCCGCGGTCAGCTTTCCGGACGGCGATCCCAGGTCACGTTTCGTGCTACTGCTCCGCTGGCCGGGCCACACCGTCGATAATGTTCTGAGCGACTGGCTTTCCCGAGCGCCGCTGAAGTAGGTGCGTCATGGCGGAATTGCGTCCCGGCGAGGTGATCGCCGGGTATGTCATTCAACGCGGTATCGGTGCCGGGGGCTCCGGTGCGGTCTACCTGGCCCGCCATCCGCGACTACCCCGGCTGGCCGCCATCAAGGTCTTCGGCAGTGACAAGGTGCACGCCGATGCCGAGGCGTGGAAGCGCTTCGAACGCGAGGCCGATATCACCGCGCGCTTCGACCATCCGAATATCGTGGCCGTCTACGACACCGGGGAAGACGCCGGGCGACTGTGGATCTCCATGCAGTACGTGGAGGGCAAGGATGCCGACGCCCTGCGCGGCACGCATCCCGAACGGGCGCTGCGCATCGCGAGCGGGGTGGCCTCGGCGCTGGATTACGCGCACGGCAAGGGCGTCCTGCACCGCGATGTGAAACCGTCGAACATCCTGCTCTCCCCGGCCGAGGACGGGCGAGCCGAGCGCGCACTGCTGACCGATTTCGGAATCGCCCGGCTGCGTGACGAATCAACCCATCTCACCCGCACCGGTGATGTGGCGGCCACCTTCGCCTACGCCTCACCCGAACAGGTCTCCGGCCGCGATCTCGATCCGCGCACCGACCAATATTCGCTGGCCTGCACGCTTTTCGTACTGCTCACCGGGCATCGGCCGTATATGGCCAAGGATCTCGCGGGCTGGGTGCTCGCGCACACCCAGATTCCGCCGCTGCGCATCACCCAGGTGCGCCCGGATCTGCCGCGCGCCCTGGATTTCGTGTTCGATCGGGCGCTGGCCAAGAATCCGGAGTACCGGTTCGGCGGCTGCGCCGATTTCGTGGACGCCGCGTGGACCGCCCTGTCCGGGCCGGTGACCGCCGACCGGATGCCGTATATCAGTGCGCCACAGCCGATTCCGCCGGTCGACCCGGCGCGGATGAAGACCACGCTGCGCGCATCGGGGTTCGCGCACCCGTATACGCAGCCGGAGCCGACCCCGCCGCCGACCCCGGTCCCCGTGCCGCCACCCGAACGCGGCGGCTCCCGCGTGCTCGCCGGGGTGCTCGGTGGCGCGGTCGCGATACTGCTCGCCGGTGGCGGATTCCTGCTCGCGTACAAGCTGGAGAGCAATGGGAGCACGCCGGGCGCACCGCTGTCGGCCATCGTGCAGACGGCGGCGACCGCGCCGGTCACCCCGGCGTTCACCGCGCCCACCGCCACCGTGCCGACCGCGACCACCGTCGCCACACCCGCCGGTCGCGTGCCCGCCGCGTTCCTGGGGGAGTGGACCGGCTCCAGTGATCAGAACGCCGACGACTACCGCCTCACCATTCGGCAGGGCGAACTGAACCAGGTGGTGGAAACCTCGACGGTGTACCGCAATGGAACCCCGGTGTGCTCGTTCGACTATCGGCTACTGGATGTCTCCGCCACCGATATCACCGTCGGCAACGGCATCACCACCAGCGGCGGTTCGAACTGTCATCCCCAGACCACCCAGGTGCTGCGGCTGACCGGCGGGCAGATAGTCCGGGACCTGGATATCAGCGGCCACGTCACCTATACGAGGGTCAGTTGACGAGTCCCCGCACATCCCAGAGCCATACGCCGTCGACACGTTCGGCCGGGATGCCGATCAGCTGATCCACGGTGTACCGCAGGACGTCGGCATTGTCGGTGGGCGGCAGCACGATCACATCGGCCTGCCAGAACCGCAGGTCGGCCAGGGCCTGCGCCTTCACGGCGTCATCGATGACCGGAACCTTGTTGGACTGCTGCGCCTTGATCAACAGGCTGGCGGTCGGACGGTCATCCGGCCCGTACCGCCCCTTCTTCTCGGTCCCGGTGGGTCCGACGAAATAGCCTCCGGCCAACGGGAACTGGAAATCGGCGCGAGTCTGCCATTGCAGCGCGCGGGCATCGGGCGGCGTGGGCGGCGGCGCGATCACCACCGAACCGTGCGAAACATACTGGCGCACAGTGCCATCGGTGAAGAACCTGGGCGCGGCCGGGCGCTGCACCACCGGCAGGATGGTGGGGGCGAGCGGCAGCAGCGCCAGCGCCACGGCCGCGAACCAGGCCAGCGGCCGCCAATCGGTCGCCGACACCCGCCAATAGTCCAGGGCGCGTTGGGTTCCCATGGCGAGCACGATCGCGATGGCCGGAATGGCGGCCATCGTGAACCGCGATTCCAGCACCGAGTTGAGCAACGGCACCCGCTCGAACCACTGCCACGGCAGGGCGATTCCGGTGTCGCGCTTACCGATCGTGAGGGTCGAGCCGAGCGAGAGCAGGGTGCCCGCCGCGATCACCACGACCGCGGCCCGCACCACCCGCTCGCGCCACATGAATACGGCGGTCATGAGCACCAGCAGCAGCAGCGGCCAGCCGAAATACGAGTTCTCCTCGGTCGGATTGATGGCCACGTTCTGCCCGTGCTGGAACACCCCGCCCAGCGATTCGGACGGAAACTGGAACAGCGCCTTGAGATCGTTCTGCATCGGCCCGTGATCGATGGACCGGTAGGACTGTGGCCCGAAGAACTGCCACCACAGCGGAATCTCGGTGAACGCGAGCGTGATTCCCGCCGCCAGCAGCACTGTCGGCGCGACGGTGCGCACCACGCGCAATCCGGTGCGCGGTGCGTGCAGGTAGTAGACGAACGCGAACAGCCCGAAGGCCAGCGCGAAAATGAGCAGCGGCTCCTCACCGAGCGCGATCTGCAAGGCGATCAGCAGGCCCAGGATGAAGGCATCGCGCAGTCGGCGGGCCTTACGGGCGTCAGCCGGAGTGCCGGACAGCCTGGCGACCCGGATGAGCTGCAAGGCGATCAACGGAAGCAGCGCCAGCACAACGAAATTCGGGTGAGCGTTGGCGTGCGAGATCATGGCGGGCGCGAACCCGCAGAACAAACCGCCTACGGCCGCCGCGAATTTGGAGGTGACCAGCTCCCGCGAGAACAGCCAGTACCAGGCGAACGCGGTGCCGAACAGCCCGAGCGTGAGCACCAGCACGAAGGTGACGGTCGGCCCGAACAGCAGCGTCACCGGCGTCAGCGGGACACCGACCCCGAACATGGCGGTATTGGCCATCATGTTCACACCGTCGGGATAATTCTGCAGGCTGGTGCCGAGCGGATTCTCCAGATGCGCGATCTTGTGCGCGGTGACCGCGAAGAACCACTCCCACATGGTCTGGTCCTGACCGCTCTTGATCAGGTACCCGCGATCGGTGTGCAGCCACTGCCCGGACAACACCAGCACGGCGAGCGAGAGGTATCCGGCGGCGGCGATCAGATCGGCGCGGGCGGTGCGCACCCGGTGCGCGACACGCTGCCCACGAGTGCGCTCCGGGGCAACAGTTTTCGGTACTGTTCGGTCGAGAACGGTGTCGAACCCCTGTGCCACGCGATAACCCCTTTTGCCTTCAGAACAGCGGCCCACGCTACCGCGTGCATCTGAGACCGCGCTGGCAAGTTTGTCGAGTTATCCACAGAAAAGGGCCTTCATCCCCAGGTTTCTGCCCCCTTTTGGGGATAAGTACCGTGGGCCACATCACATTTGAGTGGCCCCGGCTATAACTCTCAGGGCTGAACGACCACCAGTGTGAACGGCCCGATCTCGGTGATCCGGAAGTGCGGATCCGCGAACAACGACTTCGGGAACGCCACCGTGTACCGCTTCACATTCGGATCATTCGGGTACACGTCCTCGGACAGCCGCAGCGTGTAATCGTCGCCGGAACGCCGGAACAGGAACGCGTCCGGTGCCCGCCACGGCGACTTCGCCAGCGCGTCCCGCAACTCCTGCGGCGACTTCAACTCGCTCCACCGCTTGATCTCCGCGGAGCGTGCCGCGAAGTCGGCGAGCGGGTTCGCGTAATGCGAAGTGAGCGCCTGGAATCCGTAGTACGGGTAGATCGACAGGAAACTGGTGTCGGCGGTCAGCACCACGCTCTGATCGCGGGCGCGCCCCGTCTGCGCCAGCAGCGCCGCATCCACATCCCGGTAGTGCGACACCGCGGACGGCGGCCGCTTATCCGCCCGCTCACCGTTGCCATCGGTATCGGTGTAGGCGGTGGTGATCTCATTGGCCAGCACATGCGGAATCTGCTGCGCGAACGCGACAGCGCCGATCACCGCGATCACCCCCGCCGCCAACGGCATTCGTGCGGGCTCGTTCAGCACCTGATAGATCGCGCGAGCGCCTTCGACGAACCCGAACGCCCCGGCCGTGGCCAGCAGCGCGTACAGGATCGGCTCCAAGCGGAAGGACAGCAGTGTGGTCCCCGCCGCGGTGGCGGTCATGGACAGCAGGCACCACAGGTAGACGGCCACGACGGCGATGCCCAAAGCCTGTGCGCGACGCGAACTTCCGACCCGCAGCACCAGCCACACCGTGCCGAGCAGGCAGAAGACGCCGATCAGGGAGAAGTCGAACATGGGCAGCGGCAGCTGCGACCCGCCCTCGGGCAGATAGTGGAATGCGGTGCCGGACTTGGGGATGGTGCCGCCCAGCAGCTTCAGCAGGAACGGGAACCATACGGTCAGCGCCAACAGGCCCGCGACGACTCCGGCGCCGATTAGCCGCAGCAGAATCGGCCACACCACGCGCCAGCGTCCGGGGACGGCCGGTTCACCGTCGACCCGATGCCGTTGCGCTCGAACCGCTTTACCGCGCTCGCGCAGTGCGAGTCCTGCCGCGACCAGTGCCATCAGGCACACCGCGAATACCGCGACACCGAAGTACAGGGTGTAGAGCATCGCCCCCACCCCGAGGAACAGCCCGGTTCCCAGCACCGCTCCCCAGCCGCCCGCCGTGGCGGCCGCGGGCTCGGCAGGCCGGTACAACGCGCCCCAGGCCAGCACCATCGCGGGCGCGAACAGCAGCACCAGCGGAGCGCTGTACGCCTCGGGCGAGCCGTAGGCCAGTGTCACAGCGGTCGTGGCGGCCGCGATCGCGATAGCCCAGTCCGCTCGAATCAGCTTGGACCACAGCACAACCGCGAGAACCGCCGTTACCGCGAGCCCGATGATGGCGAACGGCTTGAACGCCTCCCACCCCGCCATACCGGTCAGGCTCGCGAAACGTCCGCCGACCCAGAACCATCCGGCCGGATAGAACGGCGGCAGATCCACGTAGTTCATATCGTGCAGCGCCGCACTGTCCGTCAGTCGCGTCAGATATTGGGTCCGGAACTCCTGGTCGACGGAGATGCCGAACAGATACAGCTTGGTGGCAGCCAGCGGCATCCCCAGGGTGACGGTCGCGAACCCCGAAATACCCACCCAGGACAGCAGTTTCGCCACCCACGGCCATTTGTCCATGCGCACCAGCACGATCGCCGCGACCAGCAGCGCCAGCGTCACCACCTGGCCGACGGTCGTCAGCGCCCGAGTCACGTTGGAGGAGTTGAAGGCGGGCCACTGCACGGTCGAGAACGCCACGAGACCGATACCGGCGACAACGGCCGCGACAACCGCCGCCAGCGCGCCCTCACCGAGCGCACCCCCGGCCTGCCGCACCAGCATCGCCCCCCGGCTGCCTGCTTTCTCGCTCATTCCCACTCCGCCTCCGGGTTCGCTTCCATGGACCGCTTACCGCAGCGAAGCCTAACGATCTTCGGACCCTCATGAACTCTCGCCCGGCCGACACGGCCTTCAGAGACCCAAACCTCAACAGACAAGACCTGGAAAGAAAAAGAACCAAAGACAAAGACGCCCGGACAAGAAAAGAACAAGAACAAAAGACAAAGACCAACAACAAGAACCAAAACACTTGGGCGGCTTGGTTCTCGAGTCTTGGGAGGTGACCACAGCCAGTCACCCCGTCGGGGACGTGAGGGGCGGCCTGGGTTGCGGGAGAGCAAGTCGGGTACGGCAGGCGAAGTAACCAGCACTGCTTCTTTGCCTGGACTGCGGCAGGGCTGGAACCGGAGACGGGGCACCTGGATTGAGGTACGGGCCATGCCTGTAGAGGTGCGGACATGCCTGTAGGACCGGCAGGAAGGCTCCTGACGGTGAAAACAGGTGGGGTGGAGCCTATTGCCTGGCTGGGCAAGCCGGGCGAGGCAATACCCAGGGTCGCTGACGCATCCTGTTCGGCGCACACGCTCGAACAGGGCTGACGGGCAACGGTGGTGCGGCCGGGGCGGTGGCCATCAACTCGTCCGGGTGATGCATGTGATTGACCTGCGGTGTCCGAGTCGGATCGATATGCGCGGGAGCGATCCAGGCGGTACGTCCGGCGAACTTCGCACCTTTACCGAGTTTGATGGTGGTCCATCCGGTGGGGGTGTCGTTGACCAAAGCGTGGCAGTGATCGCATGCCAGGGTGAGGTTTTCGATATCGGTCAGTCCGCCTTTGACGAACTCGGTCACATGATGCACGGCGGCCATGCTGGCGGGTGCGGTGCAACCGGGGCGGGTGCAGCCGCGTTCGGTGGCGATCAACGCCATCCGCTGGGCCGGGTTCGCCAGGCGGGCCCGACCGATGTGCAGGGGCATGTCCTCGCCGTCGGTGATGACCGAGAACGTCTTGCTCTTGCGGGCGGCCATTTCCAACGCCACAGCGACAGGCACAGTCCCACCGGTGGCCGTGGTGGCCACACCAGCGGCGCGTTCCACATCGTGGATGCTCATGGTCACAATGGTGGTGACCGGCAACCCACGGTGCACGCCCAGGTGTGCGGGGTGGAAGTCCGGGTGCAGCAGCGCGAACAACGCATCATGCTGGCGTTGCACGGTGGTGCGCATATCGCGCTTGGCAGCGGCCTTCACAACCTCGGGGTCGAGGTTCTCATCGACCACGAACGGGCTCTCGGGATCGGCCGGGTTGCACAGACCCGGCCGTGCGAGCTTGGCCAAGACGGCGTCCATGGCGGCGCGGGCTTCGGGGGTCAACACCACGGTCATGGTGGACATCAAGTCGAAGCCCTGCGGGCTCAACCGCATGCTGCGCATCCGCGCACGATCAGTGTCATCGGTCAGGGTGCCATCCGGGTCGAGATGACCCAGGATCCTGTCCCCGATTTTGGGGAGCTGGTTCGGGTTCAACGCACGCGCATGCCGCGCCAGGTGCTCTTCGGCCAAGGCCCGGTCTTCGGCGGTGACCTTGTTGGGCAGCCGGTCCATGACCTGCCGGATAACGCGCACATGGTCGAGGCCGATCGCGCCTTCTTCCTGCGCCAGTGCGGTGTTCGGCAGGATTGGTGCAGGGACGGAGATTTCGGAGTTGTCTCCGACACGCGGCCAGATGGCTGCTTGTTCGGCGCAGTGCCACCGGTTCAACGCGTCCCCGTGTGAGATCCGCAGTGTCTGTTGCAGAAACAGCGCCACGCTGCCTGCGCCCGCCCGCTTGGGCAGTGACCGTGAGCAGGTCTGCACGACCAGGTCGAGTTTGAGCGCGTCGAGTTTGCGGGTAGCGGTTTCGATCTGCTGCATCAATTCGACAATGTCGTTGTCCGACACCGGAATAAGCGGCTGAGAGATCAGGGTGTCAATCGCAGCGGAAAGTGCTGATGCACTCTCCGTGATTGCGATGTTCTCCCCTGAATTCATACCCCTATTCTACTCCCGCAAAACAGACCCCGAAAGTCGAATTGCGTTGTGATATAAGGATATTCAGAATATCGATGTTTTATCTCCACCTGAACGAAAAACGAGCGGCAGCCGAATCGGCCACCGCTCGTTGCGTTTTCGCTCCCGCCTACACGGGCAGCTTCCGGAACACAGGCCGCGGAATATGCCGCAGCACCATCATGATGTACCGGAAAGTCCCCGGGGCCCAGACGATTTCCTTGCCCTTCTCGGAAGCCGCGACAGCGAGAGCCGCCACGTCTTCCTTGTCCACCGTCAGCGGCGCTTCCTTCACATGCGCCGACATGCGGGTGCGGACCTGCCCCGGTCGGATCACGGTGACGCGCGGTCCGTGCGGGCGCAGCGCTTCGCCGAGGCCGAGGTAGAAGCCGTCCAAGCCCGCCTTGGTGGAGCCGTAGACGAAGTTGGAGCGGCGGACGCGCTCACCGGCCACGGAGGACATGGCGATAATGCGCCCGTAGCCCTGGGCCTTCATCTTCTCGCCGACCAGCACACCGACCGAGACGGCGGCGGTGTAGTTCAGCTCGCAGGCGATGACGGCCTTGCGCTGGTCCTGCCACAGTTCCTCGGCGTCGCCGAGCATGCCGAACGCGACGATGGCGACGTCCACGTCACCGTGCGACCAGGCCGCGTCGATGACCTTGGGGTGGGAGTCCATCTCCAGCGCGTCGAAGTCGATGACCTCGACCTCGGAGGCACCGGCCGACTTCAGCAGCGCGACAGACTCTTCGCGCAGCGGGTCGCCGGGCAGCGCCGCCAGAATGATCCGCGCGGGACCCTTCTTGAGGTACTCCGAGCAGATCGCGAGACCGATCTCGGAGGTGCCGCCAAGCAGCAGAATGGACTGCGGATTCCCTACCGCATTGATCACTGAAGCTCCAGCCTTCGCGCCATATCGGACATGAAAACGCCTGTGGGATCGACACTTCGGCGGATTTTGATCCACTCGTCGATCCGGGGGTACATCTTGTGGAAGGTCTCCGCCGTGGTGCGGGAGTCCTTCGCGGTGTAGAGCCGGCCGCCGAATTCGGTGACGCGCCGGTCGAGCTCGGTGACGAGTTCGTTGAGCCCGTTCCGAATCGGGAAGTCCACGCAGATGTTCCAGCCCGGCATCGGGAAGCTCAACGGCGCCGGGTTACCCGGGCCGAACAGCTTGAAAACATTCAGCGCCGAATAGTGCCCCGACGCCTGGATATCGATGATGATCTTCTTGAACTCATCGACGGCTTCGGTCGGCACCACGAACTGGTACTGCAGGAATCCGGCCGGACCGTACGCCCGATTCCACTCCGCGATCATGTCCAGCGGGTGATAGAACTGGGTCAGGTTCTGGATCTTGCCGGTGTAGTTGCCGCCCATGGCGTAGTACGCCTCGCCGACCGAACCCAGGGTCAGCTTGTTCGCGGTGAAGCTCGGGAAGATGTTCGGCACCGTCAGCAGCTGCGGCGCGTCGAACTTCAGCGGATTGCGCTGCTTCTTCTTCGGCAGCTCATCCACCTTGGCCAACCGGCCGCGAGTGATGGTGGCGCGCCCCAGCTTCGGCAGCGGGTTCATCACGTCGAACCACGCGCTCGAATACGTGTAGTTCGCCTCGCTGCCATCGCTGTGCGCGGCGATGGTCTCGTCGAGGGTGCTGGTCTTCACACCGTCGTTGATGAAGTACGCGGTCTCCGTCGCCACCATCTCGATGGTCGCGCGCAGGATGATGCCGGTCAGCCCGTTACCGCCGACGGTCGCCCAGAACAGCTTCGCGTTCTTCTTCGGCCCGATGGTCGACACCTTGCCGTCGGCCGTCAGCAGGTCGATGGACCGCACGTGATTGCCGAACGAACCCTCGGAGTGGTGATTCTTGCCGTGGATATCGGAGGCGATGGCGCCGCCGATCGTCACCTGCCGCGTACCCGGCAGCACCGGAACCCACAGCCCGAACGGCAGCGCCGCCTTCATCAACTGGTCCAGGCTGACGCCGCCGTCCACGTCGACCAGGCGCGAATCCCGGTCGATGCGGTGGATGCGGTTCAGCGCGGGCATATTGATGACGAGCCCGCCCGAGTTCTGCGCGTGGTCGCCGTACGAGCGGCCGAGGCCGCGCGCGATGACGCCGCGGCGTAGGTGCGCGGGCTTGGAGTCGTTGTCGTCGGCGACCATGGCGACCGCCTTGGCGATCACCTCCGGATCACTGGTCGACAGGACTTCAGATGTGGTGGCTGCGGTGCGACCCCAACCGGTCAGGCGGCGGGTCTGCGTGGGCAGTTCATAGGAACCGTTCGACGCTACGTCCGCACCCGCGCTCGCCGATTTCGTATCGGGAGCGGCCGTGGTGGTGGTCTGAGCTTTCGTGGACATCGGGATAGAGGCTACAGGCATAACCGTCTCGAGGCTTGTGTCCTTCGTCCCGGGCGATACCCTCATGCCTTGTGACCGCGGAACCCCATCTGCCCCTGCCGCCCGAGCTGCCCCTCGTCGACGAGCCGGGCGGTACGGACGTCGATCTGAAGACCCAGATCATCCGGTTCGGCGTCACCGGCGGCCTGTCGGCCATTGTCGACTTCGGCCTCTACACGCTGCTCTTCAAGGTCTTCGGACTGCCGCTCCCGGTGGCGAAGTCGATCAGTTTCATCGCGGGCACCACCACCGCCTACCTGATCAACCGGCGCTGGACCTTCAACGCCGAGCCGAATCGCAACCGCTTCATCGCGGTCATCGTGCTGTACGCGGCGACCTTCGCGATTCAGGTGGGGATCAACCAGCTCTGCTATTACGCCCTGCCCGATCAGTGGTGGCGGATCTGGCTGGCGTTCTGCGTGGCGCAGGGCACCGCGACCGTGATCAATTTCATCGTGCAGCGCGCGGTCATCTTCAAGATCAACTAGACCGCCCTCGCACGTGGCAGGGTGAATCGCATGGTGGTTGAACTATGACCCGGGCGGTACTGGTCACCGGAGCCTCGCGGGGGATCGGCCGAGCGGTCGCGACAGTGTTCGCCGAAACCGGAGATCGAGTCGCGGTGCACTACTCCTCGCGGCGCGAGGAGGCCCAGCGGACGCTCGCCGCGCTGCCGGGATCCGGACATGCGCTGATCGGCGGCGACATCTCCACCCCCGACGGCGCGAAACTGGTGGTGGACACCGCCATCGACGCACTCGGCGGTGTCGACGTGCTGGTCAACAATGCCGCCGTGAATCTGGCGCAACCGGTCGCGGATACCTCCTACGAGCAGTGGCAGCGGATTTGGCGGCAGACCGTCGACGTCAATCTCATCGGTACCGCGAATGTGTCATTCCTGGTGGCGCGGAACATGATCGAGCGCGGCGTACCCGGTCGAATCGTGAATATCGGATCGCGCGGGGCCTATCGCGGCGAACCCGATCACGTGGCATACGGCGCGACCAAGGCCGGCGCGCAGTCCCTCGCGCAATCGCTCGCGGTCGCCCTCGCGCCCTACGGCATCGGCGTCGCGGCGGTCGCTCCGGGCTTCGTCGCCACCGAACGGGTGGCCGAGCGGGTCACCGATGCGGTCAAGGGGCAGAGCCCATTCGGACGGGTGGCCGAACCGCACGAGATCGCCGCGGCGGTGCGCTATCTCGCCTCCGCGGAGGCGATCTGGAGTTCGGGCACCGTGCTGGACGTCAATGGAGCCTCGTACCTGCGGTAAGGTCAGTGATCCACTAGGGCAACGGATTCGGCCTCGGCCTTGGTGTGGAAGTAATCGCCGCCCTTGGCCCGGACATTGTCGGTGCCCCACTGCACGGCTTCGCGCTGTGCGGGGACCAGATGCGGAATGTGCTTGCGGCAGTGGATGTACGCCTCCTCCACATCGACCACCACCCAGCGCTCGGCCTGCCGTCCGCGCTCACCCGGCGGCAGCTCCGGCACACAGCGCCGCATCAGCGCGTCGTCCACGATGCGGGCGGTGCCGTTGATGTGCAGCCCGATCAGATCGCGCACGAAATCCACCAGCAGGATGCCGACGTGCGGGTTCTCCAGCATGTTCCCCAGGCTGGCGAGCACCCCGTTGCCGCGATACTCCGGATAGGCGAGCGTGCGATCGTCGATCACATGCAGGAAGCCGGGTTTTCCGGCGCGAAAGCTGGTGTCGCACTCACCATGTTTATCGGCGGTGGCGATGAAGGCCATATCCATCCGGCCGATGAATTCGATCATCTGCGCATTCAACCGATTCCGGACCTGATCGGAATAAAACCGATCGGCTCGTTCCTGGGTGCCGTAGCGCTCCTGCAGTTCTCGCTCGCCGTCGCTGCCGTTTCTGATACCGGGCATCGTCCGACCCCTTTGGTAGCTGAATACCGGATGAAAAGAGGCTCGGCCACGAACTCAGGCCATCCGAAATGCTATACGGTTTAGCTATTTTCGTCCGGCGAATGCGCGAGAACAAGGGTCTTCGGACCCTTAACCACCGGTATGCCGCAATCCCCCTTATCGTCCGCGCGTCAACCGCGCCCGGTCCAGCACCAGCACCGAACCCCGCCCCAGCCGCACCACGCCCGCATCCTCCAGCTCGCGCAACACCTTGTTGGCCGTGGCCCGCGTGGTCCCGGCCATGGACGCCAGATCCTCCTGGGTGAGCCGGATGAGCGCGGGCTTACCGTCCCCGTCGCCGTACACCGCCGCCAGATGCGCCAGCCGCCGCAGCACCCGCGTCTCCACCGGCAGGTACAGCGCCTCCAGCACCGCCGCCGACAGTCGCCGCACCTGCGCCGCGAGCGAAGTGGTGAGGAAGCGCTCCACCTGCGGATGCTCCCGCCGCAACCGCTCCAGCTGGGTCCGGTTCAGCGTGAGCGTCTCCCCGTCGGTGACCGCCACGATGGTCGCGGTGCGCCGCGCGTCCGGACTCAGCAGCGCCTGTTCACCGAACATCTCACCCGGCCCGAGAATGGTCAGGGTGGCCGAATTGCCCAGCGGCGTGGTGATGCGCACGACGTAGCGCCCGGACAGGATCAGGTGCACGCAATCCCCGGGATCGCCCTCGTGGCAGACGATATCGCGGCGGCGGAACCGCCGCGGTGTGCACGCCGCGATGAACTCCCGCCGTTCCTCCGGCGAAAGACCTTCCAGCAGTTCGAATTCCGCCACTACCTCACCGCAGTCCGTTCAGCCGGTACACCGTCACCGGCAGGCTCTTGCCCTTGATGTCGAAATCGCCCAGGTTCGTCACCCGCGCCCGATCGCCGAGCCGCTGCCGGGTGAGCGGCCCGATCGCCACCGTGCCCGGTTCGGCCAAACCCTCCAGGCGCGCGGCCAGATTCGTGGTGTCGCCGATGGCGGTGAAATTCCGCATCTCCCGCGCGCCCACATTGCCGACGATGGCCGGACCGGTATTCACCCCGACCCGGAACATCGGCCACTCCAGCGCGGTCGCACCGCTCGCGCGCTTGATCTGGACGGTGTCGCCGGTGCCGACCCGGCCGTACCGCACCGTCGCCTCGTCGGCCGGATCAGACCCGGCCTGCCCGGACGGTCCGGTATGCGCCTCTCTTCCCGGGCCGGTGGGTCCCGGCGTTCCGGGCCGCCCCGCCGTGACGTACGCCGTGCCCTGGCGTTCGCGCACCGCGGCCGTCGCGCGCTGAATCGCCAGCCCCGCCCGTGCCGCGCGCAGCGCGTGATCCGGTTGCCGCACCGGCGCGTTGAAGATCGCCATCACCGCATCGCCGACGAACTGCACCACCGTGCCGCCCTCGGCGAGGATCTCGGGCACGATCACCCCGTAGTAGGTGTTGAGCATGCGCATGACCTGCACCGGCCCGGCCTGTTCGGAGAACGGCGTGTACCCGCGCAGATCCGCCATGAGCACACTCACCTCGTGTACCTCGCCACCCAATCCGGCCTGGGACGGATCAGCCAGCAGCGCGGTCGCCACCTGCGGCGACATATAGGACCGGAACAGTCCGTCCAATTGCTGGTAGAGCCTGGCGTTTTCGAGTGTCACCGAGGTCTGGCTGGCGAACGACTGCGCCACCGCGTGTTCGGCGGGCCCGAGCTGTGCCGGCGCGCCCGGTCCGGTGCGCGACAGTTCCAGCACGCCGGTGCGAATTCCCTTGACCGTCAACGGGTATGCGAACGCGGCGGGATTCGGCGGCTGTCCGTCGCTGAAATGCAGCCGTCCCTGCCGCAGCACGCCGATGCGCACCAGGTCGCGGTCGAAAGCGTGATTGGCCAATTGCTGTATCTCAGTGAGCAATTCGTCCTCACCGCGAATCACATTGGCGCGCTCGCCGACCGCGACCAGCGCACCGAGCCGCCGCACCTGTTCCCGCTCATCGCCGAGCGCGTGCGCGCTCTGCTGCAGCACCGCGACCTGTCGCTCGGTGAGCCCGAAGCGCCGCGAAAGCTCTTGTCCCACAGCGCCGAGCGGTTCATCCGGGCGCACCCCGCCGGTGCCGCGCTGATCCAGCGCGATCACCATCTCCTCCAGCGCCCGCGCGTAATCGCGCTGGATGGCGGCGAGGGTGCTGCGCTGGGTGATGCTGTCGAACAGTCCGCGCGCGGAGCCCTCGCGCAGGAAGCTGCGATGCGCGCTGATGGCGATGAGCGCGAACGCCACCCCGAGCAGCACATGCCATTCCCACCAGGACAGCCGCCAGCTGCGCCCGAACCCGACCGCGAACATGGCCTCGGCCAGCAGTACGAACGAGGTGAGCACGCTCAGCAGGATCGTCGACCGATTGCGCAGGTAGAGAACGGCGTACGCGCCCGCGGCCACCAGATAGCAGGCCCCGCCGACGAAGGCCGCCGCCACCAGCGGCCCCTGCACCTCGTCCGGATCGGGCACCGAATCGAACGGCGGCACCCGGGTCAGCGAGGCCAGTGCCCACACCGCCATGAGAGTCAGAGGCAGGGCGGCGAGGAGCTCGGTGAAGCGGTGCGCCCGCGCGGTGGGCCCGTACTCCACGACCGAGGCCAGCGCCGCCAGCCCGCCCAGCACCATACCGACCGGGACGGCTCCGGTGAAGCCCACATTCGGCTCGGAGAGAATGACACCCGGTGTGGCCAGCGCGTGCAGGCCCAGAAAACCCGAATTCACTTGGAACACCAGCGAAACCAGGATCAACCGCATATCCCGGTGCGCGCGGGCGGCGCGCAACAGCAGCACCCCGAGTCCGAGCGACAGCACTGCCGCGCCGAGGATCAGCCAGAAGTGCACACCGCCGTCCATGTACATGTGATCCAGCGGCGGATGCGTGATCAACAGCAGCAGTCCGGCGGCGGGCAACGCCACGTGCACCGCCCACAGCGCCACCCGCGATATCGAAATCCGGCCTGTGCCAACCGCGGTCACGGCGCGCCCCTCTCCACCCGAGCGGCCGACATACCCGCCCCGCTCGGTCTCACGATCGTTCTGTCCGCCCGGTGTCTCAGGCGGGTGTCAATGTCACCGGCACACCGTTGAACACGGCATTGCCGGAAGGTGCGTCCACCAGCGAATCATCGGTCAGCGCATTGGCATTCACCCCGGCGTGCGCCCGCGCCACCGACTGCTCGGAATCGCCGTGTCCCCAGCCGTGCGGCAGGCTCACCACACCCGGCATGATGTCCTCGGTCGGCTCCAGATCCACCGTGAGCACGCCCGCGGCGGACTTCACCACCGCGTGCCCGTCCAGCCCGAGCCGGGTCATATCGTCCGGATGAATATGCAGCGTGCACCGATTCGCACCGCCCACCAGCGGCGGCACATTGTGCAGCCAGCTGTTGTTGGACCGCAGATGCCTGCGCCCGACCAGCACCATGGCGGGCGCGGCGTCCGCTAGCCGCTCATGCAGCCGCCGCACATCGGCCAACAGCGCCTCCGGCGCGAGATCCACCTGCTTCGACGCGGTGAGCAACAACTCCGGCAGTCGCGGCTGGAGCGGTCCGAGGTCGATCCCGTGCGGGTTATCCAGCAGCACTTGCAGATTCAGCCCACGATCCGAGCCCGTCCACTCGCCGTAGGGACCCAGCCGCACCATCATGTCGATGCGCTGTTCGATGGTGTTCTCGCCCAGCAGTTCCGACCGCCGTTCCGAGAGCCCGGCCTTGTGCAGCGTCCCCGCGATCACGAATTCGTCCACGGCCGCGAGCGGATCCACGCCCGGCTGCGTCTCCTGACCGGTGATGGCCAGCGCCAGCCGCGCCATGATCTCGGATTCGGAGAGCTCATCCGGACCAAGCGGCAGCAGCGGCCGCGAGTACCGCGCGTAGTTGTGCACGGCGAAGTTGAGCAGTGCGAAATCGTAGTGCGGTGATTGCAGGATGCGCGGCGGCGGCAGGATCACATCGGCGTGCCGGGTGGTCTCGTTGAGGTAGCGGTCCACGCTCACCATGAAGTCCAGTCCCGCGAAGGCGTCGGCCAGGCGCGGCCCACTGGGTGCGGACAGCACCGGATTGCCCGCGACCGTCACCATGGCGCGAATCTGCCCGTCACCGGGTGTGAGGATCTCATCGGCCAATGTCGCGACCGGCAGTTCACCCATGGCCTCGGGCAGTTCACGCACCCGGCTGTTCCAGCGCCCGAGCCGGAAGGCCCGGGTGCGGACGATGCCGAGCGCCGCCGCGTTGGCGAACATCGCGCCGCCGGGTGAATCCAGATTGCCGGTCAGCGCGTTGATCACATCGACCAGCCACTGCGTCACGGTGCCGAATTCGGCCGTGCAGGTGCCGATGCGCGCGTAGACGGCGGCGGTGGGCGCGGCGGCGAGCTCGCGCGCGAGCCGGACCACGGTGTCCGCGGCCACCCCGGTGCGCTCGGCCACCACGTCGGGGGTGAAAGGCGCTGCGGCATCGCGGACTTCATCGAGTCCGCGCACCGGCACCCGCACCTCGGTCAGATGCTCCGCGAACAGCGTGTGCACGATCCCGAACAGCAGGTACGCATCACTGCCCGGCCGCACGAACAGATGCTCATCGGCGAGTTTCGCGGTGCGGGTGCGGCGTGGATCCACCACCACGAACTTCCCGCCGCGCTGCCGCAGTGCCTTCAACCGTCCCGGGAAATCCGGTGCGGTGCACAGTGATCCATTGGATTCGAGCGGATTCGCGCCCAGCATGAGCAGGTAATCGGTGCGATCCAGATCCGGCACCGCCACCGTGAGCGGATCGCCGAACATCAGCCCGGACGCCACCTGTTTGGGCATCTGATCGGAGGTGCTGGCGGAGAACAGGTTCCGGGTGGCCAGCGCCCGGATCAGCAGCGGCACATACAGTGCTCCCGCCACCGTGTGCGCGTTCGGATTGCCGAGATACAGCCCCGCCGACTGATTGCCGTGCGCGGCGGTGACCTGCGGCAGCCGCTCCCGGATCACCCCGAACGCCTCATCCCAGCTCACCGCCCGCCAGGTGTTCGTGGCGCGGTCCCGAAGCATGGGCGCGGTCAGCCGGTCCGGATCCTCGTCGAGATGTCCGAGCGTCGCGCCCTTGGGGCAGATGAAACCACGGCTGAACGGATCCGCCTTATCGCCGCGTACAGCTGTCACGTGATCATCGGCGTCGAGCGTGATCTCCAGCCCGCACACCGCCTCGCACAGCGGACAGGTGCGCGGCAGGGTCCGCGAGGTGTTCATGGCGGGGGTCATACCTCATCATCGCGCGGTGGCACGACAACGGAAACAGCAACGCGTCAACTGGGCATCAATTGCGAGTGTCGGTTTTCCGACACACCGACCGTGTCGGCGGAGACAGACGCGGCGCGGCTCCCGCGACCAGGCTTGCCACATGCGGTTTTTGGAGCGAACACAAGCACTCGAGGTGCTGCGCGCGGCCTGGCAGGACATCGCCGCGGGCAATGGATCGGCGGTCGTGCTCAGCGTCGGCGGTGAAACCGGCATCTTCATCCCGCTGCCGGACGCCCCCGTGCCGCCTCCGGCCGCCCGGTCGGCCATCTCGCGGCCCGCTCCGGCACCGTCGCCCGGCTCGCACACCGTGCCCGGGCTGACCGGCCGCCAGCAGGACGTTCTGGACCTGCTGTGCGCGGGCCTGACCAATGCGGAGATCGCCGAATACCTCGTGCTGTCGGTCCGGACCGTCGATCACCACGTCTCGGCCATCCTGCGCACCCTCGGCGTCCGCAATCGCCGCGCGGCCCGCGCCAAGGTGCTCGGCGATGAGCAGCCGGTGCAATCGGGTCATCCCTCCGGCCCCAGAGCAGCTCTCACACATCACAATTCACACCCGTCACGCCGACTGCGCACCGCCTGAAGAGTTTCCACTTCCAGATACGCCAAAAACCGCGGATGCCGGGGAGCATCCGCGGTTCTGCTGTTATAGCTATTAGCTACCGGCGGTAGTGCCTATTCACATGTGACGGTGCGTCATTCCCCTCAGGAAGCGATGCGGGTGCTCTGTGGCTTGACTCCGCCTTTGGCGGCGGCGCGCACCGCCGCCGAGATGGCGACCACCGGCGGGACCCAGCGGGCCTCGTGCGGTGCCACGCCCCAACAGGCCGAACCGTCGAACAGCTGGGTCGGCGGCAGCGGGATGCCCGCGCCGTCGGTGTGCACGATGGCGCCCGCGGCACGCAGCGCCTCGATGGCCATGGCGGCCTTGCGCAGCCCCGTGACCAGGTGGATCTCGCGGCGCTCGGCGCCCGGGATCTCGATGACCGGCCCGGTCAGATCGTTGGCCCGCAAGTACCGGCGGACGAAGGCGGCGGTCTCACCCGTTACCTCGATGCCCGACAGGTTCTCATCGGTGACCAGGCTGATGCCATTGGCCGTTTCGGCGACCGTCCATCCACGCTCGGTGTACTCCTGCGCAGAGGCGGCCAGTGCTGCCGCCATGACGGAAGACGAAAACGTCGTTCGCACTGGTTTCTCCATTCCCCGGTAGATCTATGTCCTGCTCTGTGCGGGGTATCGGAACGAGCCGTTCGTTGCGTTACAACGTTGTTTTGCGCCGATATGGTTTTTCCCTCCAAAAGAGACGGCTCGTCCTTGTTCGTGGCGCGACAGAGTCGCTGGCACATCTGCGACAGGTCCGGGGGAGGAGCCCACTGCCTGCGAAGACGCCGTCAGGAGGTCTATCGCTCGCGCTACCCAGGAATGCAACATCCAACCTCGGAGTGTTCTAGAACACACTGTTTCGATCTGTCCCAGAAGGGGGATAGCGATGAGACTTCGCATGGTCGAAAAGGTCTGCGGGAGAGGAGATCGACGGCATGTCCGACCAATCGAACGGCAAGACACCCGAACTCGATGAACTCGAGGTCGAGGAGTTCGAGATCCGGCGGTGGGCCGCTTTCAAGGACTCCGCGGCCCGGCGCATGAACCGGCGGCTGGAACAGGAGGCCGTGGTCGACGAGGAGCCCGTCGAACCCTTCGCCAGCCCAAGCGCTTTCGGGTCCTGGAGTCTCGAGGCCATCCGCGCGCTGCTGGACGTGCAATTCCATCGCGCCGCCACCCGCACCCTGCTGCCGCTGGCCTACATCCTGGGCTTGGCAGCCGCTTTCGCCATCCCGATCGTGGGAACCATTGGGCTGTGGCGGGTTTCGGCCTGGCTGGGCATCGTCTTCGCGGTGGTCTTCGCGATTCCACTGGGCCTGACCATCGCCGCGGTGGTGCGATTGCTGCTGGAATTCGTGCTCAACGCCTCACGGCTGGCAAGCCGGGTGGAGCACATCGCCGAGATGGGCGATGACCTGTTCCAAGCCCTTTCCGACGTGGCAGAACCGGTCAATCAATTGTCGGAAGATGTTCGCGCCGTGCAGTTCTGGCGCTTCGGGAGACGGTCGTCGCGCAAGTAATTGTGCAACAATGCGAGCGCAAGACTCGTAAGGGGGAGGGATGGCACTACCGCAGGGCATCACCGGATCCACCATGCCGCGGCGGCAACTCGGCCGTCACCTGCGCGACCTGCGCAATCGCGCCCGGATGACGACCCGGGTGGCAGCGCAGCGGCTGGAATGGTCCGAAGCCAAGATCTGGCGGATAGAAACGGGGCAGACCTCACTGCGCAGCCTCGATGTCGAGGCCATGTGCCGCATCTACGGCGCGCCCGAGGACGCCATCGAACCGCTCACCGCCCTGGCCCGGGAAACCAAGGCGCGCGGCTGGTGGACCGAGTTCGGCGATGTGATCGACGAGGGGTACGAGGTCTACATCGGGCTCGAAGAGGCGGCGGCGCGGCTCACCACCTACGAAAACGAGCTGGTACCCGGGCTTTTGCAGACCGAGGCGTATATGCGCGCGGTGCTGGCCGGTGCCAATCCGGGCATCTCCGCCGAGCAGATGGACCGGCGCGTGCGGGTGCGCACCGCCCGGCAGTCGCTGCTCACCCGCGCCGAATCGCCGGTGCATCTGGACGTGATCATTTCCGAGGCCGTGCTGTGGCATCGCATCGGCGGTGACGAGGTCACCATCGGCCAGCTGGACAAGCTGCGCAAACTGGGTGAACTGTCGAATGTGCGGCTGCGGCTGCTGCCCGCCGACTGCGGCTATCACCACGGTATGGACGCCGGGCGCTTCGTGCTGCTCGAATTCCCTTCCACCGCAACCGAACAGACCGAACCGCCGGTGGTCTACGTGGAATCGCTGACGGGTGCGTCCTACCTGGACAAGGAACCCGATGTGGAGCGGTATCGCGAGGCGTTCGCGGCGGCGGCGGCCATCGCGGTGGACGCGCTCCCGCTGATCGAGACCATTCGCGCCACGGTCTGAACGCGGCTCATTGCTCGGCGCGGTGGTGAAAACCGCCGCGCCGCAGTATTTTCGCGCGAAATCTATTCGCTGAGCGACTGCTCCAGCACCTCGCGGTGCGTGGGCGCGGCCTCGCCGTGCAGTTCGCGACCCTTATCGGTGAGGCAGACGAAGATAGCTCGCCGATCCTCCGTGCACAGGGTGCGGCTGACCAGTCCGTCGCGTTCCAGCCGCGCCACCGCGCGTGAGAGCGCGCTCTGACTCAGATGGATGTCGTGGGCCAGATCGGCCATCTTGTAGCTCTCGACCCCGGCGTCCATGAGCCGGTCGAGGGTTTCGAATTCGCTGAGCCCGAGGTGGTGGCGGCCTTGCAGTTCCTTCTCGAGGGCGCAGGAGGTCGTCGCGTGCCGGGCGAGAAGATCGCGCCACTGAGCTACTAGAGCATCAGGAACGACCTGTTCGACAGTCGTTGTCGGCTTCGGCATGGCCGCCATCTTAGTGCGAGAGTGCAACTCATGCAACTGCATTAAATGTTTGGACAACATATGCGTGTGCATGTACTGTCCTCTCTCGTGACTTCCACAGACCTACGCCCCGCAGTGAGCACCGCGGCAGACTCCACGCAGTGGACGCTCCGGCTCTGGGGCATGCTCATCACCCTGTGCATCGTGCTGTTCCTCGACGGCCTGGACGTGTCGATGATCGGCGTCGCCCTCCCGTCCATCGGCACCGAACTCGACCTGCAGACCTCCACCCTGCAGTGGCTGGTCTCCGGATATGTCCTCGGCTACGGCGGCCTGCTGCTGCTCGGCGGCCGCACCGCCGACCTGCTCGGCCGGCGCAAGGTCTTCCTGATCGCCCTGGCCGTATTCGCCATCGCCTCTCTCGCGGGCGCCTTGGTGAGCTCCGGTCCGCTGCTGATCCTGACCCGCTTCATCAAGGGCCTGGCCGCCGCGTTCACCGCGCCGACCGGACTGTCCATCATCACCACCAATTTCGCCGAGGGCCCGGCCCGCAACAAGGCGCTGTCCATCTACACTGTGTTCGGTGCGGGCGGTTACTCCATGGGCCTGCTGTTCGGCGGACTCATGACCGGTCTCGGCTGGCGCTGGACCTTCCTGCTGCCCTTCCCGGTCGCCATCGCGGCCCTGATCGCGGCCTTCTACCTGGTGCCCAAGGACGGGCCCGCCGAAGAGGGCGGTCACGATCTGCTCGGCGCGCTGCTGTCCACCGCGGGCATGCTGCTGCTGGTCTACACCGTGGTCTCGGCTCCCGAAGCCGGCTGGGCCTCGGCGCGCACCATCATCTCGTTCATCGCGGTCGCCGCACTGTTCGCCGGATTCGTCGCGGTGGAGAAGCGGGTGCGCTACCCGCTCGTTCGCCTCGGCATCCTGAAGAAGCCCACGCTGTGGCGGGCCAGCCTGGCCATCATCGCGGTCGCCGGTTCCTTCTTCAGCTGGCAGTTCATCACCACGCTGTACCTGCAGGACACCCTCGGCTGGTCGCCGCTCAAGCTGTCGCTCGCGCTGCTGCCCGTCGGCCTGCTGGTGGTCGCCTCGGCCTTCGTCTCGGACAAGCTGGTCGATCGCTTCGGCACCGGGCCGATCATCGCGGTCACCATGACCATCATGGCCATCGGCTACCTGATGTACCTGCGCATCGACACCGCCCCCGCCTACCTGACGGTGCTGCTGCCCGCGGTGCTGCTGGTCGGCATCGGCTGGGTCGGCTTCCCCGCCATCAACATCCAGGCCACCAGTGGCATCGATGATGATGAACAGGGCCTGGCGGCAGGCGTGCTGCAGACCGCCATGCAGGTCGGCGCGGCCATCGTGCTCGCGGTGACCACCGCGATCATCTCCTCCGGATCGCACACCGACACCAGCCCCGCCGCGGTGCTCGACAACTACCGCCCCGGACTGGAATTCGCCGCCGGTGTCGCCATTGTCGGCGCGCTGGTCGCCCTCACGGTCTACCTGCCCAAGCGCAAGGCGCGCAAGGCCGTCGCGGCGGAGCCGGAGGTCGCACTGGTCGGCTGAGACACCGGGCCGACGCCCGCCGCTCACACGGGCGACGGCCATCCTGAAAGACCTGGGGCGCACCGTAGTACACGGTGCGCCCCAGTGCCGTATTCGGAAGTCGTTCTCAGTGCGGCAGTTTCAGATCCGCCAGGCGCGGCGCCGCGGCGTCCTTGGCGGAGCGGGTGAAGCTGAGCGGGTTTCCGTAGCGATCCAGCTCCGGCCATTCGATGCCCAGGTCCGGATCGAAAGCGTCCAGATCCCGGTCGAATTCGGGCGCGTACTCCAGCGAGCACAGATAGATGACGGTGGAATCGTCCTCCAGCGACAGCAGCGCGTGACCCAGCCCCTCGGCCAGGAATACCGATTTCCGCTCCACATCGTCGATGACGACGCTGTCCCACCGCCCGAAGGTCGGCGACCCGGGCCGCAGATCCACCACCACGTCCAGGAACGCGCCGCGCACGCACGTCACGTATTTGGCCTGGCCCGGCGGATCCTCGGTGTAGTGGATACCGCGCAGCACCCCCGCCGCCGAAGTGGAGGTATTGACCTGGAGCAGTTCGAATTTCCGCCCCACGATCTTCTCGAACTCCGAGGATTTGAAGGTCTCGGCGAAGACTCCGCGCTGGTCGCCGTGCAGGGCGGGGGTGAACTCCCACGCGCCGGGCACCGCCAGTTCGCGAATTCGCATGCTCATTCCACTCGTCCCTGTTCCAGCAGGCGCAGCAGGTAGGCCCCGTAACCGGAACGCACCAGCGGCCGGGCGGCCGCGTCCAATTGCTCGTCGTCGATGAAACCCATACGCCAGGCCACTTCCTCGGGTACCCCGATCTTCAGGCCCTGGCGCTCCTCGATGGTACGGACGTAGTTGGCGGCATCCAGCAGCGAATCGAAGGTGCCGGTGTCCAGCCACGCGGTGCCGCGGCGCAGCACCTCCACATTCAATCGGCCCTGTTCGAGGTAGGCGCGATTGATATCGGTGATCTCGTATTCGCCGCGATCGGACGGCTTCAGCTCGCGCGCGATCGCCAGCACGTCGTTGTCGTAGAAGTACAGCCCCGGGATCGCGTAGTTCGAGCGCGGCGTCTTGGGCTTCTCCTCGATGGAAATGGCCTTGCCGTCGGCGAATTCGACCACGCCGTACGCGGTCGGATTGGAGACCCGGTACGCGAAGACCGCGCCGCCGTCCACGTGCGCGTACCCGCCCAGGCTCTGGCCCAGGCCCGGACCGTGGAAGATGTTGTCGCCCAGCACGAGTGCGGCGGTCTCGTTCCCGATGTGCTCCGCGCCGAGCACGAAGGCGCGCGCCAGCCCATCCGGTTCGGGCTGCACGACGTAGCTCAGATTCAGTCCGAACTGGCTGCCGTCGCCGAGCAGCCGGGTGAACGCGTCCGCGTCCTCGGGGGTGGTGATGACCAGGATGTCCCGGATGCCCGCCAGCATGAGGGTGGACAGCGGGTAGTACACCATCGGTTTGTCGTACACGGGGACAAGTTGTTTGCTCACCCCGCGCGTAATCGGGTGCAAACGCGACCCGGTGCCGCCCGCCAGGATGATTCCACGCATGTCACGAGAGTCTGCCAGTTCCGTTGCGAGCGAGAGCGGGGAGGTTCCGACTCCGCCGCGAAACCGTCACGGTCGTTTGCGGCCATACCTATTCGGCGATATCTGTTGCGTAGGTCACGTTCCCATGGTGTTCTGAAACGACGCTATGTGAGATGTCAGCGCCGACTCTCCCGCGCCGGATAACCCGAGCTGTCTTCGGTTCTCCGGACGAACGGCTCGGCGCGCCAACAATGAGGTAGGTGCGCAATGGCGAAGACCCGCGACGACCACGCCGAGGCCCCGGTCGTCAATCCCGATACCGTCAGCGTCTACGCACGCACCCTGGAGGCCGTCAGCCGCGCGACCATCCGGCCCGCCGGGGAACTCATGACCCTGACCGAAGGCGCCATGCCGATCGTCAGCGGCGTCATCAACAGTCTCGCCAGGCTGCGGCCCGCACCGCGCGGGGTGGAACGGGAAGAGGTGCGGCTCAACGGCTTCCGCATGGAGATCGTGCGGCCCGCCGGAGCGCGCAGCGCCATGAGCGACGGCGTCGTGATGTACATGCACGGCGGCGGCTTCTTCCTCTGCGGACTCGATACGCACCGGCCCGTGGTCGCCGCGATCGCCCGGCGCACCGGAATGCCCGTCGTCAGCGTCGAATACCGGCAACTGCCCCGGACCGATATCGCCGGTTCGGTCACCGACTGCCTCACCGCCTACCAGTGGCTGCTCAGCCACGGCGTGCCCGCATCGCGCATCGTATTCGCCGGTGACTCCGCGGGCGGCTATATGACCTTCGCGACCGCACTGCGCGCCCGCGATGCCGGACTCCCGGTGCCCGCCGGACTCGTCGGCCTGTGTCCCGCACTGGATCTGGACTGCACCGAGAAGCGCGCGCACCCCAACTACCATCGCGATTCGCTGATCCCGTTGTCCGCCTTGGAAACCGTGGTGAAGCTCGGCGCGGAGGTGAACGGCCGCCTGGATCCGCAACTCTCACCGATCAACAACCCGCTCGCCGGAATGCCGCCCGCACTGCTCATCGTCGCCGAGGACGAGGTGCTGCGCCGGGACAGCGAGATCATGGCGCAGCGGCTCGCCCAGGCGGGCGTACCGGCCACCCTGGAGATCTGGCGGGGCCAGGTGCACGCCTTCATGGCCATCTTCCCGAATATGCCCGAGAGCCGGGCCGCGCTCGCGCACGTGGCCCAATTCGTCCGCGCCCGAATCGAATCCGCGCAGATCGCCCGGACAGCCTGATACAACGAAAGCCGCCCCGCCTGCCGTGTCGGCGGGCGGGGCGGCTGTGCGGACACGGGTGTGCCATCACGACGAAATCCCCCACCCGGGTGGTCCGGGCGGGGGATTTCGTGTGCTACCGCAGTCGAATTACTTGGCCGGGGCCGGGTTGATCGACGGCTGGTTGATGGTGGTGAAGTACTGCGCGGCAGCCAGGATGGCGACCGGGGCGGTCACGAAGATCTGACCCGCGACGGTACCCAGGAAGCCGACCAGGCTCGCGCCGACGAGGCAGCCGCCCAGCGGACCGGCGCCGAACATCAGCAGCAGCGGGGTGGTGGCGGCGAAGGCGATACCGGCGCCGATGACACAGCCCAGGGCCGCGCCGCCGATGCCACCGACCAGGGTGCCGACGGTGGCGCCCAGCGCGATGGTGTCCTTCATGCGGTTCCAGGCGGCCTGCTCACGGTCGTAGTCCGACTTCCACGGAGCCACGTTCTCGTAAGGCAGCGCGACCGGCTTGTAGACAGCCTTGTCGATCGAGTACTCGGGAGTCAGGGTCGCGGTGTGGTCGGAGATATTCGCCGCGATGGGGAACTCGAAATCATCGACGCGGAACTTCAGTTCGGTACCGGCGACGGTGGTGCCGTTGGCGGCCTTGACCTTGAAGACACCGTCCTCGACGACCATGGAACCGGCATCGGTGCGGATGATCGTGTTGGTCTCGGTGTTGGTCGCGGTGTAGTTGATCGCAGCGGCCTCATCGGTCGCGGGCGCCGCGTTCACGGTGCCGGCGGTGACGCCCATGGCGGCGATCAGCAGCGCCGACGTGGCGGCGAATTTCCTCATCAGCATTTTTTTCAGAACCTCATCGGGGAAGAGCTCGGGGGGACAGGAGAATCGAAAGCCAGGACAGCTAACGAGCGGTGAACCGGTCGTGACCGTTTGTTCAAATTACGTTCACTTCACCGATCGCACGGTTCGTCAGCTTTCGGAAATGTGCTGCGTGCGTATGGTTTTCGGGTGCGCTTCCCGCCGGCTGGTTTGTTACTATGCGGTCTCTTTGTGGCGAAGGTCACAGTGTTTTCCCGTAAAACCGGAATGATCCTGACCCGAAAGTCCCGGGTATTCCGCGAATTCATGACTTTCCGTATGAAAGTACGAGTATTCGGTGGTCAACTTGTTTCCTTCTTGTGTCCGATTCCGCTCCCGGGAAACGGTGGAACGGTGTAGGAACCGCAACATGGAGACCGAACGCCGCTGGACTCCGAAGGCGACGTAGGGTTTTCGATGTGCGATTGCTCGTAACCGGAGGCGCCGGCTTCATCGGCGCGAACTTCGTTCATCAGACCGTGACCACCCGTCCCGATGTCCAGGTGACCGTCCTGGACAAACTCACCTATGCCGGGAATCGGGCTTCGCTGGCCTCGATCGCCGATCGCATCGAGTTCGTGCACGGCGACATCGCCGACGCCGCGCTGGTCGACCGTCTGGTCGGCGGAGTGGACGCGGTGGTGCATTTCGCCGCCGAATCGCACAATGACAATTCGCTCGCCGATCCCTGGCCCTTCGTGCAAACCAATATCGTCGGCACCTATTCGCTGCTGCAGGCCGTGCGCAAGCATCAGGTGCGGTATCACCACATCTCCACCGATGAGGTCTACGGCGATCTCGAGCTCGACGATCCGGCGGCGTTCACCGAGGCCACGCCCTACAACCCGTCCAGTCCGTACTCCGCCAGCAAGGCGTCGAGCGATATGCTGGTGCGCGCCTGGGTGCGGTCCTTCGGGGTGCGGGCCACACTTTCCAACTGCAGCAACAACTATGGCCCGTACCAGCATGTGGAGAAATTCATCCCGCGGCAGATCACCAATCTCATCGACGGGGTGCGGCCGCGGCTCTACGGCGCCGGACATCAAGTGCGCGACTGGATTCACGTCGACGACCACAACAGCGCCGTCTGGGAAATTCTGGAGCGCGGTCGAATCGGGCAGACCTACCTCATCGGCGCGGACGGCGAACGCGACAACAAATCCGTCGTAGAGCTCATTCTGGAGACCTTCGGCCGCGCTCCGGACGACTTCGATCACGTCACCGATCGCCCCGGCCACGATCTGCGCTACGCCATCGATTCCACCCTGCTGCGCACCGAACTCGGCTGGAAACCCCGATATTCGGACTTCCGCACCGGACTGGCCGACACCGTGCGGTGGTACCGCGACAACGAGAACTGGTGGCGGCCACAGAAAACCGCCACCGAGAACGCCTACGCGGCCGCCGGGGAAAAAGTCCTCTAGCGCGGCACGGGTTCGGCGACGGCGACCCGCGCTCCCCAATCACGACTGTATACCGCCCAATCCTCGGGTGTGGCCGTGAAATCCACGTAGAGCGCCACGCCGAATGCCGCGCGGTGGATATCGGTGCGCCCCACACCCAATCGCACCCCGCGGATCGCGCCCGCCACCGTCTCGGCCGCACCGTGATGCCCGGCATCGTCGGCCCAGAAGGCGGGCAGTCCCATCAGCAGCGTCACCCGTGGTGGCGTGACCTGCAATGCCAGCCGGGTCTGCTGCGCGACATAGCCGCCGTACAGCGATTCCCACGGCATCGCGGTGTCGTACGACATCACCGCGACCTGGTCCACCCGGCGCGCGACTTCCGCGAAATAAGCCTGGGACCACCACTTTCCGTGATCTGCCACGGCCAGGCCCACCGAGTGCAGCCCCGGCAGTGGATCGATCACCGGCGCGGACACCGAAAGTTGTCGCCGCGCACCGGAGGTCACCGCGCACGTCTGATCCAGCAGGGTGAGGAAACCCTTGGATCCGGAGCGCACCGGCTCCAAATCGAAATGAATACCGTCGAATCCGAGGTCGAGCACCTGGCGCACCGAACCGAGCACCCGATCCCGGGTCGGCGCGTTCTCCACGTCGAGCCCGTCGAATTCCGGCGCGAGAATATCGCCGAGCCAGGACTGCACTCGGATATCGGGCAGCAAACGATGCGCCGTCTCGACGAACCACCGGGCTTGCGGATGGAGTGACTCCGGCAGGGTGCCGTCATGGTCAAGCGGGCCGGTGTGCACGTACAGGTCACGGATTCCGTTATCGGACAGCAGTTTTCCCAAGGCGACGAGATCGGCCTCGGTCTTGCGCCCGTCGACCCACGCGTGCCCGAGCCAGACCGCGTCCTGCCCCCGGGTATGGGCGGCGTGGTCGGGTGTCCCCGAGTTCTGCCGCCACAGGTAGATCGCCACCGCGGCGGGTGGAATCAGCAACGCGCACACCAGGATCAGGCAGGCAACCCGTAATTTTCGCCAGTGCTTCCAGCCGCCGAGCTGCCCCGCCCCGGCTGCGGCGATGCGCCGCAGCCGCCCCTTTTCTCCCATTTTCGAACTCTACCGAGTTCGCCGGAGGTCAGCCCCAGACGACGGTGGAGTACGTGACGGCCGCGGCCGTCAGCGATACGACGGTGGCGACCACGACCGTGATCGCGGGACCTCGACTCGGCGTGCGGTTGCCGGAATCGGTGAGGCGCAACGGCATCCAGCGGAGCAACACCGCGAGGGTGAGCAGGGCCAGGGGGACGAAGTAGCGGCCCTGGACGCCGTCGATGATGAAATAGTCGACCGGTGTGAAGGACATGTAGAGGGTTACGTAGATCATCGCGACGCTTGCGGCCATGGTCAGCAGGACCACCCAGGTGCGCAGGCGGTCGCCGGTGAGGCGGTCGGCGATGCCGACGCTCACGGCGAAGGCGACCAGGCTCGCGCAGACGGTCAGCGCCGGAACATCGACGTAGGCGAAGCCCAATTCGCCGAAGAACTGCATGAACCAGCGCTGATCGCGGCGCGCGATGCTGTCGCCGAACACCCGGATGAAATGGCCCGGATCGGTCAGGACGTTATGCAGCTGATCGCCGGGACGCACTGTGCCCCACTGCTTCTGCGGCCGCATCAGGCTCATGCCGTCACCGGTCGGCGCGGCGATCTTCATCCACAGCGCGAAACTGATACCGCCGATGGCGGCGGCGGCCCACGGCAGTAGGCGCTGCCACACCGCGATGCGCTCGGTGCCGCCGAAACCGAGATTGCGCGCCGGGATCACCACGATGAGCATGGCCAGCAGCACGTAGGTCGGCTTGCACACCGGCAGCAGAATCGTGGCGGCAAGCGCCGCAACGGTTTCCGGGCGGGACAGCCGCTCACCCAGGAACAGGCCCTTCACCACCAGCGCCGACACCAGCAGCGCCAGTGCGTTGGTGACGGTGTCCGCGGTGACGGTCCCGGCCTGGAACAGCGCGATCGGCAGCACCGCGACCGTCAGCGCCAGCCACTGGATGCGATGCCCGCGCAGCGTGCGCAGCGCGAACCCGACGATCGCCAGATAGGCGAGCAGTCCGGCCCAGCGGGGCGCGAGAATGGTCCCGCCGACATCGAGATCCAGCACCTCGGCGAGCCGAATGCCCGCCGCGGCGGGCAGATACGGAATCGGCGAGTAGGCGGCGGTATTGGTGAACCACACCTGCGTGGTGTGCTTGGATACCGCGGCCGAACCCAGCCGGTCGTAGGCGTCCGGATCGGCGACCTTCGGCTCCGGCTCGTCATTGTTGTTCTGATAATCGTCGAACGCGTAGCTCTGCAGCGCGTCGATGGTGACCGGAACCTGACCGCCCCAGGCCGGACCGCGATCGTCCTTGATCTTCTCCGGCAGGAACCCGCCGTGCGCCACCTGGTAGGCGCGCCCGAACTGGGTGATCTCGTCATGTCCCCAGAAGGGCGGCGTCAGCACCGACCACACCGCGCCGAATACTCCGGCGATCAGCAGGAACGCCAAAGCGGCCGCGCCGAAACGCCTTTCGATTCCGGCGATCGCGCCCGTGAGCCCGCTCGTTTCCGGTTCCGCCGGTTCCGGCGCGGTCGTCGCGGGTGCGGCGATGACGGTCCGCACCGCCCCGTCCGGGGATGCCGTCGCGTTCGCGGCCGTGCTGTCGCTTGCCTCGGTTACCACGATGTCCGATTCTGCTGTACGGCCATTCGTGGGTGTGGCAGGCGGGGTCATCGCCGAGTACCGCCCGAGCGTTCATCGGCGGGTTCATCCGCTCCGACGGCGGAATAGCGCAGGTACATCAGGCGGGCGGCCTCGTGCCGGGACCGGCGGATGCCGTCCAGCACCAGGCCCGCGGTCCAGGCCAGACTGCCGAGCAGCAGCAGCGTGAAGCCCAGGAACAGCGTCGGGAACCGCGGCACCTCGTGGATCTCGTAGAACTGGATCACTATCGGGGTGATCAGAATGATCGAGATCAACCAGGCCAGCGTGCCGAACAGGCCGTAGAACGCGACCGGGCGCTCATGCCGGGCCAGGCCGACGATCAGCCGCAGGATCTTGAAACCGTCGGTGTAGGTGCGCAGTTTGGATTCGCTGCCTTCGGGACGATCCTTGAATCCGACCGGCACCGCGGTCTGCGGGACGCGCAGATGCAGTGAATGCACGGTCAATTCGGTCTCGATCTCGAATTCGCGCGAAACCGCCGGGAAACTCTTCACGAATCGCCGGGAGAACACCCGGTATCCGCTCAGCATGTCCTCGACATTCTCGCCGAACACCTGCGCCACAACGCCATTGAGGACCTTGTTACCGGTCTCATGGCCCGGGCGGTAGGCGGATTCACCGGCGATCTCGCGGCGCACGCCCAGCACATGGTCGTACGGCCCGGATAGCAGCGCTTCGATCATGCGCGGTGCGGCGGACGCGTCATAGGTGTCATCGCCGTCGATCATCAAATAGACATCGGCCTCGATATCGGCGAAGGCACGGCGCACCACATTGCCCTTGCCCTTCCGATATTCGTGACGCACGATCGCGCCGGCCTCGCGCGCCCGCTCTGCGGTCGCGTCGGTACTCCGGTTGTCGTAGACATATACGACGATTCCGGGCACGGCGGCCTTGAGGTCGGTGACGACCTGTGCGACCGAGGCCTCTTCGTTGTGGCACGGAACCACGGCGGCAATTCGGAGCTCGGTGGGGTCCACCCGGTCAATCCTCGATGTGATCGGAAGGCGAATACGAACACGGGGAGGGTACCCGAGAATGCTGCGGTACCGTCGCCGAGTGCCCAGCAGTGAGTCGGCGACCCCCGGCGTCAGTCCCGCGGAGTCCGCCGAGAGCGTTCCGCAAACCCTCGTCGACAAGGTGCGTTCGGCGCTACGCCAGGGCGGTGCGTTCCTGGTCGTGGGCCTGCTCGGCTTCGCCGTGGACGCGGGCACCTACAACCTGCTGGTGTTCGCGGGCGGCGAGGGCCCGCTGTTCCATCAGCCGTTGCTCGCCAAGATCATCGCCATCGGCGTCGCCACCGTGGTCACCTATTTCGGCAACAAATGGTGGACCTTCGCGCACAAGAAGGGCGGCAGCCAGACGCGCGAATACGTCCTCTACGCCCTGTTCAATGTGGTCGCGATCGGACTGCAACTGAGCTGCCTCGGCTTCTCCCGGTATGTGCTCGACCTGTCCAGTCCCTTGGCGGACAACATCTCCGGAACACTCATCGGCCAGATCGTCGCGGTTGTCTTCCGCTACTGGGCATATGACAAATTCGTCTTCACCGGCGCGCGCGAAGAATCGCGTTAACGCGGGTTCGCGCTGACGCTATGCCCGACGATTGATATTGTCGCCGGGCCGAGCGGTGACAGTGGGTGTGCGTCCACGTCAAGTGTTGCCGGTGTCTGTTGTTTTCAAAGGATGTCGAGGGAATTCATGGATGCGTCGGCTGGCCAAGCCGTGACCGAAATCAATGACCGGTTGACCGCCGGAGCCCCCGCGACGCTACGTGCGGATCACGCGGCTCCCGAGCGGCTGGTGCTCGCGCGCGGACTGTTCACCGGTCCCGCGCCGCGGATCAGCGATGAGCTGTACGCGGTCGTCAAGGGCGGCAAGGCACATCGCGAACGCTTCAGCCTGCGACTGGACAAAGGCGCGAAGGCGCACACCAACACCTACTTCGGGCGCTTCGCCGCCAGCTACTGGCAGCGCTGGACCACCGTCACCGCCGTCGAGGTCGCCATGACCCTCGAGGTCGGCGGTAAGACCAAGGTGCGACTGGCCGCCTCCGATATCGCCGGGCATCGGCGTGTCGTCGCGACCGCCGAAACCAGCGAGACCGGGCGGGTCGTATTGACCACGGCCCTGGACATGTTCATCGACGGCGGCGCGCTGTGGCTGGAGATCGACGCCATCGGCGGCGAGGTCACCGTCAGCGATCTGGAATGGACCGCGCCCGCACCGGATCACGTGCGCCCGGTGGCCATCGCCATCTGCACGTTCAACCGCGCGCCGGACTGCGCGGCCACCGTGGCCGCGCTCGCCTCGGACGCCACCGTGCTCGACGCCATCGACGCGGTGTACGTGGTCGATCAGGGCAGCGATCTGGTGCAGGATCAACCCCTCTACACCGAGACGGCACCCAAATTGGGTGACAAGCTGCGCTACATCCGGCAGCCGAATCTCGGTGGCGCGGGCGGTTTTACCCGCGGCCTCTACGAGGTGTCCGGCGCCAACGAGCACGCCGACATCATCCTGATGGACGACGACATCCTGTGTGAGCCGGAAACGGTGTTGCGGCTCAACGCTTTCGCGAATATGACCACCGAACCCACCCTGGTGGGCGCGCAGATGCTGTTCCTCTACAACCCCGACTACCTCAATGTCGGTGCGGAGGAGACGAATCTGGCCACGCTGCGGCACGGGCAGAAGGTGTCCAAGGCGCTGCGCAACACCAGCATGCTCAAGAAGAACCAGGAACGCCGCGTGGACGCGGGGTACCAGGCCTGGTGGACCTGCCTCATCCCGGCCGAGGTGGTCAAGAAGATCGGGCTGCCGGTGCCGATCTTCTTCCAATGGGACGACGTCGAATACGGTTTGCGCGCACGGGAGAACGGTTTCGTCACCGTCACCCTGCCCAACGCCGCCGTCTGGCACGCCGACTTCTACTGGAAGGACTTCGACGACTGGGCGCGCTACTTCAGCTCGCGCAACTCGCTCATCGTGTCCTCGCTGCATCACGATCTCGACGCCAAAGCCATTACCCGCCAGCTCTTCCGGGAGATCGGCGAATATCTGGTCGGTATGCAGTACGGTCTGGCGCACACCACCCTGGCCGGTATCGAGGATTACCTGCGCGGCCCGAAGGCGTTGCGCGACGGCGGAATCGAAGCCCTCGCCACCGCCCGCGGCTCGCGCGCCGACTACCCGGAGACCATCAAGCATCCGGCGTCGACCGCACCGGTGGTGAACGCGCACGTGCACGTGCGCCGCGCCGGCGGTGAACCCAGCCGCCCGCTGCTGATCCTGTTCAAGCGCGCGTTCACCCAGTGGACCGGCCGCACCATTCCGGGCGTCGTCGGCGTCACCCGCGAGGACGCGCACTGGTGGCATATCGGCCTCTATGACCACGTGGTGGTCACCGACGCCTCCCAGTCCGGTGTGCGAATTCGCCGCCGCGACAAGGAAACCGCGCGCCGCCTGCTGGTCCGCGCGTACAAGGTGCTCAAGCAGCTGCGCGAGGAGCTCCCGTCCCTGCAACAGCAGTGGCGCGCCGCCATGCCCGAACTCACCAGCCGCGAGAACTGGGAACGCCTCTACGGCATCGACCCGAAGTGAGTTCGATCTGAACATCGAAGCGGCCACATCCCAGAGGGGGTGTGGCCGCTTCGTTCATATCCAAGTGGCGGGATCAGCGTTGTGCGGTCAGCAGCGTGCGGGTGGCGGCGGTCAGGTCGTCGTCCAGCCAGTCCGGGAACGACGCCGTCTGCGCGAAGCGTCGCAGTGCGCCGTAGGGCAGGTCCACCACCGCGCGGCGGACCGCGTCGAGTTCACGTTCGCCGTCGGAACCGAAGACGCCCCGCGCGATTCGATGGAATTCGGCGAACAGCGGTTCGTTCATCACGGCCAGTCGCTCGTTGAATTCGGTATCCGGTGTGCCGTCGAGCAGATCGCGGAGCCGCAGATTCAGCAGCAGTTTGGCGTCCTCGGGCAACTCCCGCCCGAACGTCAGCGACGCGGTGGTCATGGCCACCGCGGCTTCGATCGGATCCGGCTGCGCCACAGCCGCGTTCACCACCCCGGTCTGAAAACGCTCCAGCGCGCGCAGCCAGGCCGCGATCACCACGCCATTGCGATTGCCGAACCGGTGGTACAGCGTCCCCACGGGCGCGCCACTGGCCTCCGCGATGGCGGCCACGCTGGCCGCCCGCGGCCCATCGCGCAGCACCAGGGTGCGTGCCGCGTCGAGGATCACATCGGTGTCGTGCTTCCGGGGAGGTGCCATGAACTAGTACAGTCCTTCTATATGGAGCGTTTGCCCTATATCGATGAGCATTCCACAATAGTCCCCGCCGACCGCGCCGGAACATGGTCCGCCCTACTGCGCACGACCTGCGAGAACCCGAATGATCTCAGCACACTCCCGCGCGGATTCACCCTCGACGCCGCCGACCCGCCGAATCGGCTCGCCGCCGTGGGCCACCACCCCTTCTCCCGCTACGCCCTCACCTTCACCCTCACCGAGGAAACCCCCACCCGAACCCGCCTCACCGCCGAAACCCGCGCCGTCTTCCCGGGCCTGCACGGCCGCCTCTATCGCGCCCTCGTCATAGGCAGTGGCGGCCACCGCCTCGTCGTCCGCTCCATGCTGCGCCGAATCGCCGCCGCGGCATGAGAACGGCGGGCCGCGCGTACGCGACCCGCCGTTGCCCGGAACGAATCAGAGGAACAGGTCGGTGGTGAGGGGGCCGTCGCCGGGGATGACGCGGTATTTGTCGAGGTCCGTGATGCCGTGGGCGGCAAGGACTTCGTCATCGAGGAAGAAGTTGCCGGAGGTGTCCTTGGCGGGGGAGGTCAGGACCAGGTAGGCGGCGTCGGCGTAGATGTCGGGGGTGCGGGAGGTGGCGACCATTTCCTCGCCGCCGAGCAGGTTGCGTACCGCCGCCGTGGCGATGGTGGTGCGGGGCCACAGCGAGTTGACGCCGATGCCGTACTTGCGGAGTTCTTCGGCCAAACCCAGTGTGGTCAGGGACATTCCGTATTTGGCGATGGTGTAGCCGAGTGAGGCCCCGGCCCATTTCGGGTCCAGGTTCAGCGGCGGCGACAGGGTCAGGATGTGCGGGTTGCGGCCCGCCTGGGCGGAATCCTTCAGTGCCGGAATGCAGGTCTTCGAGAGCAGGAAGCTGCCGCGGCAGTTGATGTCCTGCATCAGGTCGTACTTCTTCATGGGAAGAATCTCGGTGGGGGACAGGTCGATTGCCGACGCGTTGTTCACCACCAGATCGATGCCGCCGAACCGCTGCACGGTCTGCTGTACCGCCTCGGCCACCGCGCCGTCATCGCGGACATCGCCGACGTACTTGAGGACGGTGCCGCCCGCCTGCTCCAGTTCGGCCGCCGCGGTGTGAATGGTGCCGGGCAGTTTCGGATGCGGGGTATCGGTCTTGGCGATCAGCGTGATGTTCGCGCCGTCCGCCGCCGCTCGTTTGGCGATCTCCAGCCCGATGCCGCGGCTGCCGCCCGACATGATCATGGTCCGGCCCGCCAGCGGCTTGCGTTCTTGCGTCATGGTCAGCTCCCTCTCCCTTGCCTTCGCCCCGGTTCGATAATCCGCGCGTCCATGCGAGGCCGGGGCGAAACCCTGCAATTCGGACAGTAGGCGTATTCGCCGCGTTATGCAACGAGTTGCATACCACCGGTAGCGCCAGCGCTACCAAAGATCAGGGTGTTTACCGGATGGGCAGGTCAGAGCCGTTTTCCTAGGCTGGAATCCGCCGGACAACCCGGCCTGAACAGGAGGAACGCCTTCTCATGAGGACACTCGCGCGGCATCGCGGCCGTACCGCGCTGGCCGGACTCGGACTGATCGCGGCACTCACCGCGGCCGGATGCGGTAGCGGGGACACCCCTCCCGCACCGAACAGCCCCGACCGGAACCGCGCCATCGCCGACGCCATGAACGCGGCCGTGAAAGGCGGAATCCCGGGCGTCCAGGTGGTCATCACCGGACCGGACGGACAGCGCACCCTGACCGCGGGCGTCGGCGATGTCACCACCGGCGCGCCCATCGCCGACAACGCGCAGGTCCGAATCGGCAGCAATACCAAGACATTCGTCTCGACGGTTCTGCTGCAACTGGTCGCCGAAGGCAAACTCGACCTGGACGCGCCCATCGAGCGCTATCTGCCGGGCGTGGTGCAGGGCAGCGGCAATGACGGCAACAAGATCAGCGTGCGGCAACTGCTCCAGCACACCAGCGGTCTGCCCGACTACCTCGCCAGCGCCAACCCGGCGGCGACGGAGCCCCCGAATCCCGCACAGGTGCAGGTGTTGCGGCCCGAAACCCGCTACCGGCAATATGATTCGGCCGAACTGGTCCGCGCCGCGATGACGATGCCCCCGCAATACGCGCCCGGCGCGCGCTCGGTCTACACCAACACCAACTACCAGCTGCTCGGCATGCTCATCGAGAAGATCACCGGCCGATCCGCCGCCGCCGAGATCGACGCCCGCATCATCGGCAAACTCGGTCTGAAGGACACCTACTTCCCGGCCGATGGCGAAACCGTCATTCGCGGACCACATCCCAGGGGATACCAGGTGATCGACGGCCGACAACAGGATTACACCGATCTCAACCCGTCCTGGGGCGGCACCGCGGGAGCCATGGTCTCCACCGGAGCCGAACTCAACCGCTTCTTCATCGCGCTGATGAAGGGGGACCTGGTTCCCGCCACCCTGCTCGAGCAGATGAAGCAGACCGTGCCCTTCGACCGGATGCCCGGCGCGGGATACGGATTGGGCCTCATACGCGAAGCCAACACCTGCGGTAGGGAGATCTGGGGCCACGGCGGCAGCATCCCCGGCTTCGAAACCCGTAATGGCGTGCTCGCCGACGGCACCGCGATCACCGTCACGGTGAACCAGCTCCCCACCGATGAGGCGACCGACGAGCTGGTCGTCAAGGTTGTGGATGCAGCCTTCTGCGCCAGCTGAATCGCGCTGAGCCGCAACCAGACTCGTCACCGCTGCATGTTTTGGAAGGAATGACTGTGCGCCACTCGAAGAGCGATCGTCCCGACGATTCCGCGGCATCCCCACCCGATCTCCCCGACGTGGCGGCCCCGCGCGGTAACCGCCGCACGAGGCGGCGGCTGACCATCGGCGCGAGCGTGCTGACCGGGGTCGCCGCGGTGGTCGGGGCCCTGATCGTCACCCCCATCGTCCCGCCCGCCGATGCGGAACCCGCATTGGACGGGTTCTATGGGCAACGGCCGCAATGGAAGTCGTGCGATCTGCCCGGCCTGGACAAGGTGGGCGCGCAGTGCGCCGATATCACCGTTCCACTGAATTACGCTGCCCCGCAGGGCGAGACGATCACCGTCGCGATATCGCGGATGGCCGCCACCGATACCGCGAACCGGCGCGGCATCATGCTCTCCAATCCGGGCGGCCCGGGTGGTGCGGGCCTGGACTTCACTCCGGAGATCGCCGCCGCGATGACCCCCGAGGTGCGCGCCCGCTACGACCTGATCGGCATGGACCCGCGCGGTATCGGCCGCTCATCCGCGGTGCACTGCGGCTGGCCGCGCGGATTCGGCCTGCAATCGGCCGGAATCGACGCCGCGGGTTACGCGGAATCGGTTGCCTCCCAAGCTGAACTCGCGGCCCGCTGCGCCACCTCCGGCGGAGAACGACTGCGGTACTTCACCACTCGCAATACCGCCCGCGATATGGATGTCATCCGCCAGGTGCTCGGGGAGCCGAAGACCAGCTATTTCGGCACCTCCTACGGCACCTACCTGGGCGCGGTCTACACCCAGATGTTCCCCGAGCGCAGCGATCGCATCGTGCTGGACAGCGCGGTCGATCCGGCCCGCTACGGGGCGGTGGACATGGTGCGGGATATGGGCGTGCCGAATGAGGCGGCCCTGGACGCCTGGGCCGACTCCGCGGCCGCGAAGAACAACACGTACCGGCTCGGCGGCACCCGGGAAGAAGTGCGCGCCACCGTCCAGAATCTGATTCGGCGCGCGGCCGAAAAGCCGATCCGGGTGGGCGAATACGATGTGGATGACCATGCGCTGCCGATGATGCTGTTCACCGTCCTCGATGATCCGCGGGCCTACGACGCGGTCTCCGATATGGTCCGGCTGTTCGCCGACGCGGCCGACGGTGTCTCGGTCGATCCGGACCCGGGCATTCTGAAATCCCTGGCCTACATGCTGAAGGCCGATCCGGAGGACGGCGCGGCGCAGATGGCCATCATGTGCGGTGATGCCGGGGTGCCCCGCGATCCGGCGTGGTACTGGCGCAATATCGAAGCGGCCCGCCCCACCCAGCCGGTGTTCGGCGCGTTCACCAACAACATCACCCCGTGCGCGTTCTGGGCTCCGCCGCTGGAAGAGCGTACGGCCGTGGACAATTCGGTGCCCGCGCTCATCGTGCAGTCCACCGGCGACACCCGCACCAGCTACGGCAATGCCCAGGGCCTGCACCGGGCGATGACGGCCTCGCGCCTGGTGACGCTGGACAATGTCGCCATTCACTGGATCTTCGGCCGCTACCCGAACAACTGCGTGTACGCGGCGGTGAACAAGTATTTCCTGGACGGCACGCTGCCCGCGAATGATGAGACCTGCCAGCGGGATTGATGCGTCCGGTCAGGCGTTGAGATAGGCGAGCACCGCCAGCACCCGGCGGTGCCCGACCTCGTCCGCGAACAGTCCGAGTTTGGCGAAAATACTCCGAATATGTTTCAGCACAGCGCCTTCGGACACCGTCAGGCGCTCGGCGATGGTGCCGTTGTCCAGGCCCTCGGCCATGAGCGCCAGCACTTCTCGTTCCCGAGGCGTGAGCGCGGACAGCGGATCATCGGCCTTGCGCCGCACCAGCAGCTGCGAGATCACCTCCGGATCCATGGCGGTCCCGCCCGCCGCGACCCGATGCAGTGACTCCAGGAACCGGTCCACCTTCCCGACCCGTTCCTTGAGCAGATACCCCACCCCGCCCGCACCGTCCCCGAGCAGTTCGGCGGCATAACTGTCCTCGACCCATGCCGACAGCACCAGCACCGGCAGTCCGGGGTGAATCCGCCTGGCCCGCACCGCCGCCCGCAAACCGTCATCGGTGAACGTGGGCGGCATCCGCACATCCACCACCAGCGCGTCCGGCCGATCCGCCGTCGCCACGGCGAGCAGATCATCGGCATTGTCGACCGCCGCCACCACCTCGATCCCGGCGGATTTCAACAGCAGCGCCAGCCCTTCACGCAACAGGGCATCGTCCTCGGCGATCACAACCCGCATGGCAACTCCACGCGCACCACAGTAGGGCCCCCGGCCGGACTGCTCAGCAGCATGCGCCCGTCCAAGGCTTCGGCCCGACGCCTGATGCCGGCCAGCCCGCCACCCTCGATATCCCGGGCGTCGCCGACCCCGTCATCGGCGATCTCAACCGTCAACATGTCGGCCGAACCGCCGAGGGACACCGAAACATGCTCGGCCCGAGAATGTTTGGTGGCATTGGTGAGTGCCTCCGCGATCACGAAATAGGCCGCGGCTTCGACGGCCGCGGGACGGCGCGGGAAGCCCGGCGTCGACTCGGTGCCCTGGTCCGCGGGGCCGGGGCGATGCGCACCCGAGCCGAGATCCACCGTGCAGGGGATGGGGCTGCGCGCGGCCAAGGCCGAAATCGCGCTGGCGAGACCGCGATCGGACAGCACCGGGGGATAGACGCTGCGCACCACATCGCGCAGTTCGGCCAGTGCGGCGGTAGCGGTGTCCTGCGCCTTGCGCACCAGTTCATCGGCGGCGTTCGGATCTCGTTGCCGCAGTTGGTCGGCCACTCCGAGCTGCATGATCACCGCGGCGATGCGCGCCTGCGCGCCATCGTGCAGATCGCGTTCGATGCGGCGCAATTCCGCGCCGTGCGCGTCCAGGGCGGCGGCCCGGGTCGCGGTCAACGCCGCCACCCGATCGGCCAGCACGATCCCCTTCGCCGGGCCGAGCAGTGCGGCCGCGATCCGGGCCTGCCACCGTGCCACCACCGGGGCTTGCAGCCCCAGCCACAGGAACGGCAGCGCCGCGATCGAACCCACCGCGGCCAAACCCCACGAGTCGACGACGAATCCCAGCCCCTCGACACTGCGCTCGGGCAGCGCCTGCCAGAACCACGGCCGCACCGCCTGCGCCACCGCCGCGAACGGCAACGCCACCGCGATCGTGCCCACGAAGATCCCGGTCACCGCGTGCAGCACCAGCCACCCCAGATCCCGCCGATTGGCCGGATCCCGCACCAGCGTCGCCCACTGCCGCCGCCAATCCCCGTCCATCGGCTGATACGGCTCGGCCACCTCCACCCCGAGGAAGTCCGCGGCCCGCCGCCGATCGAACCGGATCAGCGGCCGCACCACCCGCACCGCCTCCGGCATGAGCGGCAACCCCACCCCCACCAAACAGGCCGCCGCGACCAGCAGCAGCCCCACCAGCGCTAGCACCGACACCACCGAGCTGACCGCCCCGATCCCGAGGTACAGCAGCGCACTCGGCATGGCCCGCAGCCGACCCCGAACCCACCCCACCACGAAACTCATCGGCTCATCCCGGCCATCAACCCGCCCCGAGCCGCCACCCACCGCAGGGCGGCACTCAACCCCGCATCGGGAAAACTCGCAGCTCTTCGCACCCTTCCAACCTATCTGCCCCCATCTGTTCACCCGTCCAGCGCCCCGACACGTAACCGCCAGTCGCCCTGACACGGCCTCTCGTCATCCCGGCCAAAAGCATGCCGGGATGACGGGGGAGGTGAGGGTGTGGCCCCCACCCTGTGTTCCCGGCAGGCGCTAGGGCCTACCGCCGCCGCCGACCCAGGGTTTTGGCGGCGGGGGCGGGAGGTCGGGGAGGTGCCCCCAGCGCGCCCAGGCTTTGAGGACCTGGGCGGCCAGGGGGTGCGGGGGTGCGCTCGGGGTGGGCGCGGTCGGCGTGGTCATCGGCCGAATTTGGTGCGGTCGCGGTACATGCGGCGTTGGTCCTTGCCGATCTGTTTCCAGGCGCGTTCGCGTTCGGCGCGCAGGCGGTGGTCGGAGCGGGCCGCCATCCACTCGTTCTCGCGGGAGAGTTTGCGGTAGCTGGTGAGGCGGCGTTCGGGGATTTCTCCGGATTCGATGGCCGCCTGTACGGCACAGCCGGGTTCCCGATCGTGTGAGCAATCGGTGAAACGGCATGCGACGGCCAGGGATTCGATATCGCTGAAGGTGCGGCCGATGCCCTCGGCGGCATCCCAGAGGCCGATGGAGCGCAGCCCGGGGGTGTCGATGAGGGTGCCGCCGCCGGGGAGCGGACGGAGTTCGCGGTGCACGGTGGTGTGCCGTCCGCGTTTGTCACCCTCGCGAACCGCGTTGGTGGCGAACACTTCCGAACCCAGCAGAGCATTGGCGAGGGTGGATTTGCCCGCGCCGGACGGTCCGAGCAGCGCCACCGTGCCGTCCAGCACGGCGGTCAGCACCTCCATGCCGAGTCCGGTCGACGCGCTCACCGCGAGCACGGTCGCGCCCGGAGCCGCCGCCCGCACCTCGTCCAGCGAGAGATCCTGGGCGAGATCGGCTTTGGTGAGCACCACCACCGGTTGCGCCCCGGATTCCCAGGCCAGCGCGAGCATGCGCTCGATGCGCCCGAGATCCACATCCCCGTCACCGGGCGAGCAGATCAGCACGGTGTCGACATTGGCGGCCAGCACCTGATCCCCGGCGCGTGCCCGCGAATCCGAATGCCCGGAGACGGCGGCCCGCACGATGGCGGTCCTGCGCGGCAACAGCTTTCGCACCACCGCCGAATTCAGCATGCCGCGCGTCACGGGCCGCTCACCGGATTCGGTGCTCAGCCCCACCCAATCCCCGGTGCACAGTCCGGTGACATCGGAGTCCGAGCGCGGGCAGCGGGCGCGCACGATGACCGCCGCGGCCTGATCGGGCAGGCGAGTGCCGGAAATCGGCACCGCCACATCGCATTCGCTGCGATCCATGCGCAGCAGTCGCGCCGGGGTCAGCGAATCACCCAGCAGCGGAAGGTATTCGGCGGCCACCTCGGCGGTCCAGCCGTAGGGGGAGAGCAGGTCGTAGTCGACCACAGACATGGTGGGAGAGTCCTTCGACGGGCCGAGCCCGTCCGGGACTCAGCGCGAGATATTCGAGGTGGATACGCACGGCGCGGCGAAAACACGCGCGGGCACGACAATCCGAGCTGCTGTAGTCACGTAATCCACCTCCTCATCTCTCCCTTGGCGACCACCGGGGCGATCGCGACGCCGAATAAGAACGGGGCCAACCCTGTCAGGTTCGCCCGATCGGCGCAATCGATTTTCTGACCAGCGCTTATGTCTTGGCTTCCGGCTTGCGGAACTGCTCGCGCCGCCCGAGCCGCTGCAACCGCAGCCACTCCAGGAACCCCTGCGGATCCTTCTGCTGTAACAGGAAGAACCAGCCGAACCGAGCCAGCTCCTGCGGCAATAACTTCCGCATGCCCGGCTGCGCCATGAGGTATCCGCGATTGCGATAGGTGAAGTACCGCTTCACCGGATCGTCCGGATACTGGGTGTGCATCCGCCCGCCCAGGATCGGCTTGAACTCCTCGGACCCATTGGGGTGCAGGTACGCGGTTTGCAGACAGGTGCCGAACGGCAGCCCGGACCGCACCAGTCGCCGATGCACCTCGACCTCGTCACCGCGCACGAACAGCCGCAGATCCGGTACGCCGATGATGTCCACGGCCTCCGCCGACACCAGCGCGCCATTGAACAGCGAGGCGATGCCCGGCAGGAAATCCTCGTCGCCGAGTTCGGACCGCAGCCGCCGCCACACCACGCCGCGGCGCAGCGGGAACGCCAGCCGGTCCGGATCGTCGATATCGGCGACCACCGGCGACACCTCGACCAGCTGATGCCGCTTCGCGCAATCGAACAGCGTGGCAAGCACTTCCGGCCCGTCGGGGCGGCCGTCGTCATCGGCCAGCCACACCCAGTCCGCGCCCATGGTGAGCGCGTGCAGCATGCCGAGCGCGAAACCGCCCGCGCCGCCGAGATTGTGCGCGGAGCCCAGGTAGGTGGATTCGATGGGCTGATTGCGCACCAGCTCACCCACCTCGGCCTCATTGCCGTTGTCCACGACGATGAGGTGGTCGATGGGCCGGGTCTGGGTGGAGAGCACCTTGAGTGACTCCGCCAGCAGTTCCCGGCGTTTATGGGTCACCACGATGGCGACGATGCGGGCATCGTCGCCGAAATGCGGTGTGGTCTGGTCAGCGTTGCCGGATTGACGGTCGCTCATGCGGGATTCCGTTCGGGTTCACGTGCCAGATCCCGCAGCACCTGCGCCACGTGATCGCCCGCCTCCGGGCCTTCGTACGCGCGCACGACTTCCTCGATGCCGCCGTGCATGCGTACCTGTCCATGATCTATCCACATCGCGGAATCACATAGTTGGGCGAGGAATTCGTTGGAGTGACTCGCGAAAACCAGGATGCCGGAGCGGGAAACCAATTCCTGCAAACGGATTCGCGCCTTCTTCATGAATTCCGCGTCGACCGCGCCGATACCCTCGTCGAGCAGCAGGATCTCCGGATCGATGGAGGTCACCACACCCATGGCCAGGCGCACCCGCATACCGGTGGAGTAGGTGCGCAGCGGCATCGCCAAATATTCGCCCAATTCGGTGAATTCGGCGATCTCGTCGATCAGCGACAGCATCTTCTTGCGGGTCTGCCCGAGGAACAAACCGCGAATGATGATGTTGTCGTAGCCCGAGACCTCCGGATCCATGCCGACGCCCAGATCGAAGACCGGGGCGACCCGCCCGCGAATCCGGGCGCTACCGCGGGTGGGCTCGTAGATGCCCGAAAGCAGCCGCAGCAGCGTCGATTTGCCCGCGCCGTTGTGTCCGACCAGGCCGATCCGATCGCCCTCTTTCAGCGACATGGTGATATCGCGCAACGCCTCCACGACCACCACATCGGACTGATTGCGCCCGATGGCGCCACCGGCCGACCCCAGGACCGCCTTCTTCAGCGATCGGGATTTGGCGTCGAAGATCGGGAACTCGACCCACGCGTGCTGGGTTTCGATACTCACATGGTCGGTCATTGAGCCTTCACACCCAGTAGGGGACGCGGGAACGGAACTTCTTCATGGCCAGTATCGCGACTATCCAGCCGACGACGGTGATGGCCAGCACCACAATCCAGCTGCGCAGGTGAATCGGATCGCCCAGCAGCGGCGCGCGCACGATTTCCAGGTAGTGGAAGGTCGGCACCAGCTCGGCCAGTTTCGCGCGGTCGCTTGCGGTGCCGGTCAGCGCGGTCGGCTTCCACATGACCGGGGTCAGCACGAAGAGCATCAGCGTGGTGCTGCCCAGGATCGGCGCGAGATCGCGGTAGCGGGTGCTGAAAATGCCGAACACGATGGTCACCCAGAGCGCGTTCAGGAAAATCAGCAGCAGGCCCGGAATCGCCAGCAGTGCCGACCAGTGCAGATGCCGCCAGATGCTGAACGCCGCCAGCATGATCACGTAGATGATCAGGTTGTGCGCGAAGAACAGGAACTGCCGCCACACCAGGCGATACACGTGCACGCTCAGCGCCGACGGAAGTTGTTTGATCAGGCCCTCATTGGCGATGAAGACATCGGAGCCCTCGAGAATGCTGGCATTGATGACATTCCAGACAATCAGGCCAACAGTCACATAGGGCAGATACGAATTCAGCGACTGCCCGAACAGGGTGGCGTACAGCACACCCATCGCCGCCGCCTGTAAACCGGTGGCGATGGTGATCCAGAACGGCCCGAGCACCGAACGCCGATAGCGCTGTTTGATGTCCTGCCAGCCGAGCGCCAGCCACAATTCACGCTGGGAGAATCCGTCGCGGAAGTCTTTGAAGGCACGCGCGAAGGACTGCGAATCCGACACCAGCGTCACCGTTTCATCATCCGGGCGCACTTCGGTCGTCGCCGAGTCGGGGGGAGCAGCAGCAGGCACAGTCCCCGACCCTATCTAATAGCCCGCGAGTTGCGTCGGGAACCTGCTGCCGACCCGCAGATGGTCAGAGATATTGGCCACCACCGCCGGAGGACGACCCACCGCGCGCATCGGTTCCGCTCATGCCGGGCGGGAGGGCGTGGCGCATTTGCTCGAGTTGCGCGCGGGCCGCCATCTGCTGTGCGAACAGGGCGGTCTGGATGCCGTGGAACAGGCCCTCCAGCCAGCCGACCAATTGCGCCTGGGCGATGCGCAGTTCGGCGTCGGAGGGGATCACGTCATCGCTGAAGGGCAGGGCGAGGCGTTCGAGTTCTTCGCGGAGTTCGGGCGCGAGGCCCTGTTCGAGTTCGCGAATCGAGGTGCGGTGGATATCGCGCAGCCGGCTGCGGCTGGCATCGTCGAGCGGTGCGTGCCGGACTTCCTCCAGCAGCTGTTTGATCATGGTGCCGATGCGCATGACCTTCGCGGGCTGTTCCACCATGTCGGCGAGCGACTCATCCTGTTCGCCGGAATCGCCGGAATTACCCTCACCGACAACCTGTCCGGTCACCTCGACCGGTTCGCCGCCGATCTGCGCGGCGGCCGGAATCATCAACGGCTTGCCCTCGGGGCCGATCACCACAATGGATTCCGGCGCCCCATCCGATTGCGTCATCCCCCCATCATGTCCCGTCACCGCCGACGGCGCTAAGCGGCACCCACCCAAACCGCACACACCGTTACGCCGACTTGCCCTCTGCCTTTAGAGTGACCAGCATGACTTACGACGTCGCACGGGTTCGGGGCCTAATACCGTCCCTGGGCGACGGCTGGATCCACCTCGACCCGCAAGCGGGCATGCTGGTCCCCGATTCGGTATCCCGAGCCGTCTCAACGGGTTTCCGGACCTCCGCCTTCTCGCATACCAATCGGCACGGCGCGGCCAAGCGCAGCGCCGCCATTCTGGAGGCCGCTCGCGAGGCGGTCGCGGATTTGGTCGGCGGCGACCCGGCGGGCGTGGTGCTCGGCCCGGATCGCGCGGTACTGCTGGCCTGGCTGGCCGAATCGCTGAGCTCCCGACTGGGTCTGGGCACCGGGATCGTGCTGTCGCGCCTGGATGACGAAGCCAATGTCGCGCCGTGGCTGCGCATCGCGAATCGCTATGGCGCACATGTGCGCTGGGCCGAAGTGGAGATCGAGACCTGCGAAATGCCGGCCTGGCAATTCGAGGAGCTCATCGGGCCCACCGCCCGGCTGGTCGCGCTGACCGCCGCCTCCCCGATCGTCGGCTCCGCGCCCGCGGTGCGGGTGGCCGCCGATCGCGTGCACGAGGTGGGCGGACTGCTGGTCGCCGACTGCTTCGGGGCCGCGCCGTACGCGCTCATCGATATCGACGAACTCAATGCCGATGTGATCGCGCTCAGCGCACCCGCGTGGGGCGGACCGCAGATCGGCGCACTGGTCTTCCGCGATCCCGCGTTCCTGGACCGGATTCCGTCCATGTCGCTCAACCCCTACGCCAAGGGCGCGGAGCGGCTCGAGGTCGGTGGACACCAGTACGCGCTGCTGGCTGGCCTGGCCACCTCGATCGACTATCTGGCCGTACTCGACGAACGCGCCACCGGCACCCGCCGCGAACGCCTCGAGATGTCCATCACATCGCTGCAGGACTATCACGATCAGCTCTTCGAACATCTGATGTCGGTGCTGGACACCATCCCGAACCTGACCGTCATCGGCCGCGCCTCCACCCGCATCCCGACGGTGAGCTTCACCATCTCGGGCATGCAGGCGGAGAAGGTCTCGGCCAAACTCGCCGACGCCCGCATCGGCACGCTGAGCGGATCGCACGGCGGCTCCCGCCTGCTCGACGCGCTCGGCGTGAACGATGAGGGCGGGGCGGTCACCATCGGTCTCGCCCCGTATACGACCAAATTCGAGATCGATCAGCTCGGCCGCGCCCTCACCGCACTCGACACCTAGTCGACCCGCAGGATCACCTTCCCGAAGTTCTCCGGCGAGTCCAGCAGCCGATGTGCCTGTGCCACATCGGTTATGGGCAGTTCGTCGGAGACCACGGGGACGATGGTGCCGTCGGAGATCATCGGCCACAGGTGCCTGCGCAGCTCGGTGATGATCTCGGCCTTGGAGCCGCGACCGTGCTCGGGGCGGCGGCGCAGATTCGTGGCGTGAATGGTGCCGCGTTTGGCAAGCAGCGCACCGAGATTCAGTTCCGCTTTGATCCCGCCCTGCATACCGATGATCACCAGTCGGCCGTCATCGGCGAGCGCCTCGACATTGCGTTCCAGATAGGCCGCACCCATATTGTCGAGAATGATGTCCACACCGGGATATTCGCTGTGGATGACGGTGACGAAATCATGTTCGCGGTAATTGATCAGCACCGTCGCGCCCAGTTCCCGGCACAGTTCCAGCTTCGCGTCCGAACCCGCGGTCACCGCCACCCGCGCACCGAGCGCCCGCGCCACCTGAATGGCATGCGTCCCGATTCCACTGCCGCCGCCGTGAATCAGCAGCAGATGTCCGCTGTGCAGGCCCGCCGTCATCACCAGATTCGACCAGACCGTCGCCGCCACCTCCGGAAGTGCCGCCGCCGCAACCACATCCAGATGTTCGGGCACCGGCAGCAATTGGGATTCCGGCGCCAGCACCCGCTCGGCATAACCGCCGCCGGAAAGCAGCGCGCAGACCTTGTCGCCCACATGCCAATCCCGCACATGCGGGCCGAGCGCCGCGATCACACCGGAGACCTCCAGTCCCAATGTTTCGCTCGCACCGGGTGGCGGCGGATAGAACCCCTGCCGTTGCAGCAGATCCGCGCGGTTCACACCGGCCGCCGCCACCTCGATCAAAACTTCACCGGGTCCGGGCGCGGGCAGGTCGGGTACCTGCGCCCATTTCATGACCTCTGGCTCACCGAAACCGTCGAGTGTCACCGCATACATGAAAGCGAGCCTACGGCGGCGGATCAACGATTACTGTCAGGCCGGGCTCGGTTATTGCCAGGCGGGCCTGGGCGGGCGCACAGCCTCCTGTCAGCTTCGGCGGTCATTGTGTAATGACCACATCCGAAAGGGAGAATCCATGATCGGCTTCGTGACCGCACTGTGTGCGCTGACCATCCTGACCGCAATGGCCATTTCCGGCTTCGTCGCCGCCGAATCCCCGCGCGCACTGGTGCGCGTGCGCAGCAACCGACGCTGATACCAGCGCATTCCGGCCGGAACCTTTCCGGAAGTTACGCTCCGGGAAAGTATTTCCGACACCCCCCGTACCACCGGTGTTGGTACTAGCGTTTGCCGAATGAGCAGTTTCGTCGACTTCCAGAACGAGATCTACCTCTCCGGACTCGCCGGCAATGTCCCCGCCCTACCCATGACGGCGGCCGGACTCGAAGCCCGGGCTCGGGAAGTACTGGAACCGGCGGCCTTCGCCTATGTGGCGGGCAGCGCCTCCGCCGAGCGCACCGCGGCGAACAATCTGCACGCCTTCGAGAAATACCGGCTCATGCCGCGGGTACTGCGCGGCACCAGCGGCCCGGACGTTCGCGACCTGTCGGTCGAAGTGCTCGGAACCCATTTGGCCGCACCGATTCTCACCGCGCCCATCGGTGTGCTGGGTCTGCTGCACGAGCGCGGCGAAACCGTGGTCGCCGAGGTGACCCGCGAACTCGGCATCGGCATGGTGCTCTCCACCGCGGGCTCCTCCACCATCGAGGAAGCCGGGGCGCTCGCGGGTGACTGGTGGTATCAGCTGTACTGGCCCAGCGATCCCGAACTCGCGCGCTCCTTCGTCGAACGCGCCGAAAAGGCCGGAGCCAAGGCCATTGTCGTCACCGTCGACACTCCGTCCCTGGGCTGGCGGCCGCGCGATCTGGAACTCGGGCACCTGCCGTTCCTGGCCGCAAAGGGCATCGCCAACTATCTCTCCGATCCGGTCTTCCGCGCCAAACTCCCCGCCCCCCCGGAGGAGAGCGCGGACGCCATGCGCGCGGCCGTGCTCACCTGGATCGGCCTGTTCGGCAATCACGGGCTGCGGCCCGCCGACATCGCGAAACTGCGCGACTGGACCACTCTGCCCATCGCGGTGAAAGGCGTCGTGCACCCCGATGACGCCCGGCAATGCGTGGACGCGGGCGCGGACGCGGTGGTCGTCAGCAATCACGGCGGCCGCCAGGTGGACGGGGCCATCGCGGCCCTGGACGCGCTGCCGACCATCGTGGCGACGGTCGGCGATCGCGCCGATGTGCTCTTCGATTCCGGCATCCGCACCGGCTCCGATGTCATGATCGCGCTGTCCCTCGGTGCGAAAGCCGTGCTCTACGGCCGCCCCTGGGCCTACGGTCTCGGCATCGCCGGACGCGACGGCGTCCGGCACGCACTGCGCACCCTGCTCGCGGATTTCGATGCGGCCATGGGACTTTCGGGCTGCACCACCGTGCACGACCTGAGCCGCACCATGATCAGCAGCTTCCGCTGAACTGATCTTCGGGAAAAACTCCACCGCAGCTCGCCCGGGTTCGACACGCCTGTTTGGCTACAATCAGCGCGTGGCTTTCGAATCCGGCGGCCGCGGTATAGCCGCCGAACCGAGGTGGCTCACCCCCGAGCAGCAGCGCGCGTGGCGGTCCTATATGGACGGCGGCCAGCGCCTCATGGCCGACCTCAATCGCCAACTGCAACGCGACAGCGCGCTCTCCTTCGCCGACTACCGCATCCTGGTCAAACTCTCCGAAGCGCCCGGCCGCTCGCTGCGCATGAGCGATCTCGCCGACGGCGTGCTCTCCTCCCGCAGTCGCCTCACCCATCAGATCCGCCGCCTCGAAGGCCAGCACATGGTCCGCCGCACCGCCTGCGAGGACGACGGCCGCGGCGTGCTGGCCCAGCTCACCGATGAGGGCCTGCGCCGCCTGCGCCTGGCCGCCCCCGGCCACGTCGCCGCCGTCCGCCGCTACTTCATCGACCTGCTCACCCCGCAGCAGCTCGCCGCGATGGCGGCGGCGATGGAAGTCATCGACCGAGCGGGCGACCATCGCGCCGATTAGCAGGTCGGTCACGGACCCGGCCGGAGCGAAGCGGTGGATAACTGGACGCTGCTAACATCAACCCGCTGGAAGCGTGGCAGAGCGGCCGAATGCACTCGCCTTGAAAGCGAGCGTCGTGAGAGCGACCGGGGGTTCAAATCCCTCCGCTTCCGCTGAAGATACGTAGATGGGCACCGGATCAAGTTGCCGGTGCCCATTTGCGTCGACGCCCGCGCCTTGGGCTCCGAGGATGTGGCGCAGGTGCGGGCACGGCGAGATGAGGGTGTGTCGTGCGCGGTTGGGTGGCAATGGGTCTCGCGGTTCTCGCGCTGCACATCATCGGCTGGGGCACCCTGCTGATATTCGTGGTGCCGGGCCATCACATGGTGCAGGGCGCGGTCTTCGGGGTCGGGCTGGGCGTGACCGCCTACACGCTCGGTATGCGGCACGCCTTCGACGCCGACCATATCGCCGCCATCGACAACACCACCCGCAAACTCGTCGCCGAGAACGGCCGCGCCAAGACGCACACCGTCGGATTCTGGTTCGCCCTCGGCCATTCCAGCATCGTCTTCCTGATGGTGGCCCTGCTGGCGGCGGGCGTGCGCGCGCTCGCCGGGCCCATCGAGGACGAAGGCTCTGCCCTGCACAGGTGGACGGGGCTGTGGGGCACCAGCATCTCCGGCATCTTCCTGATCGCCATCGGCCTGCTGAATCTGGCGTCGCTGGTGGCCATTTGGAAGGTGTACCGGCGCATGCGCGGCGGTGACCTCGACGAGGCGCGCCTGGAATACGAACTCGAACACCGCGGCGCGCTCAACCGGATTCTCGGGCCGGTGGTGAAGCTGGTGCGCAAACCGTGGCAGATGTACCCGGTCGGACTGCTTTTCGGGCTCGGCTTCGACACCGTCACCGAGGTCGGGCTGCTGGTGATCGCGGGCGGCGCGGCCGCCACCGGACTGCCCTGGTACACGATTCTCGTTCTGCCCGTGCTGTTTTCGGCCGGTATGACGCTGTTCGACGCCCTCGACGGCTCCTTCATGAGCTACGCCTACGACTGGGCGTTCGCGCGACCGGTGCGCAAGATCTACTACAACCTGGTCATCACCGGGCTGTCCGTGGCCGTCGCACTGCTGATCGGCGTGCAGGAGATCATCTCGATCTTCGTCGAACGTCTCGATATCACAACGGGTTTCATCGCCTGGATCGGAAATCTGGACCTCGGCGACCTCGGCTTCGTCATCGCCGGGCTGTTCCTGGGCACCTGGGCGGTCGCAATCGCCGTGTGGCGCTTCACCGATGTGGAGACGCGCTGGGAACGTGATCTCGCCGCCGATTGATTTCTGGCAGGATTGGCAGGGTGCTTCGCCGCAGTGCAGTACGGCGTCGCCTCGCCGGCGCCCTCGCCAGCGCCGCACTGCTCGCCGGTGCGGCGTTGTTCAGCCTTCCGCAATCGCTTGCCGAACCGCCCGTGGACTCCGGGTCCAACGAGGAGGCTCCGCCCGCGGTCGACGCCGTGCATCCCAGCCACGCCGCCATCGCGCGCATCGAGAATCTGAACGATCGGCTGCTGCAGGTCTCGGTCAACTCACCCGCCATGGGGCGGACCGTGGACGTGCAGGTGCTGCTGCCCGCCGTCCGCGATTCCCCGCGCCCCACCCTCTACATGCTGGACGGGCGCAGCGCCGCGGCCGACGCCAACAATTGGGCGAACAAGGGCGGCGCACTGCGCTTCTTCGCCGATAAGAACGTGAACGTGGTCTTCACCCTCGGCGGACCGGCCAGCTACTACACCGACTGGCTGCACGCCGACCCCAAACTCGGCACCAACCGGTGGGAAACCTTCCTCACCCGCGAACTGCCGCCACTGCTGGACGCCCGCTTCGGCGGAGACGGCGTCAACGGGCTCACCGGCGTCTCCATGGGCGCGGAGGCGGCCATGATGCTGGCCGTGCGCCATCCGGAGCTCTACCGGGCCGTGGGGGCGCACAGCGGCTGCTACGCAATGAGTTCGGACTTCGGCCAGGCGCAGGCGCGCGCCGTGGTCGGCACCTTCGGCGGCGATCCGGACAATATGTTCGGCCCCTCGGACGATCCGCAGTGGGCCGCGCACGATGTGCTGCTGCACGCGGAAGCGTTGCGCGGCAAGACCATCTACCTGTCCTCGGGCAGCGGGCTGCCCGGTGAACACGACGGTCCGGGCAATCCCGATGCCCGCCAATCGATTCTGTTCGGCGGACCGCTCGAAGCGGGTGCGGACATGTGCACCGCGCAACTCTCGGACCGCCTCGGTCAACTCGGCATTCCGGCCGTGGTCGACCGCCGCCTCACCGGCACCCACTCCTGGCCCTACTGGGCCGACGAACTCCCGCGCTCCTGGCCGACCTTGGCCCTGGGGCTCGGAATCGGCTAGCCCAACCTCGGAATCGGCTAGCCGAGGAAGCGCGCGACGGTCGCCGGATCGGTGGCGAAGCTCAGGAACAGGTCGTTCTCGTGCGGGTCGCCCGCGGTGATGCGGACGCCGTCATCTCCGTAGGGCCGCACCAGCACTCCGGCCTCGGCGCTGGCCTGACCGTATTCGGCACTGCGGTCGCCGAGCGGCAGCCACAGGAAGTTGGCCTGGCTGTCCGCGACCCGATAGCCCACCGCCGCCAGTGCGTCCCGCATGCGATTGCGTTCGGCCACAACGGCGTTGGTGCGCTCGAGCAGCTCGTGCCGGGCGTCCAGCGAGGCGATGGCGGCGGCCTGCGCCACCCGGTTCACGCTGAACGGGATATGCACCTTCATCAGCGCGGTGACCACGTCGGGATCGCCGACCGCATAGCCGACGCGCAGCCCCGCGAGGCCGTACGCCTTCGAGAAGGTGCGCAGCACAAGCACATTGGGCCGGGTGCGGCCGATCTCCACGCCGTTGGGCTGATCGTCCAGCCGCATGTACTCGTAGTAGGCCTCGTCCAGCACCACCAGCACGTTCGCGGGCACCGAATCCACGAAGCGGATGAGTTCGGCGGTGCCGTGCGCGGTCCCGGTCGGATTGTTCGGATTGCACACGAACACCACGCGGGTATTGGGCGTGATCGCCGCCGCCAGCGCGTCCAGATCGTGCGCGAAATCGTGATCGAGCGGCACTCGTACCGCCGTCGCGCCCGCCACCTGCGTCACGATCGGGTACGCCTCGAACGAGCGCCACGCGAAAACCACCTCATCGGTGGGCGCGAGGCAGGTGATCTGCACCAGTTCCTGGCAGATGGCGACACTGCCGCAACCGGCCGCCACGTTCTCCACCGCGACACCGTGGAATTCGGCGATGGCGCTGCGCAATTCGAGCGCGGCGTTGTCCGGGTACCGGTTCACCAGTTCGGCGGCCTCGGCGATGGCCTTGGCCACCGAGGGCAGCGGCGGAAAGGTGGTCTCGTTGCTGGCCAGCTTCACCAGGTCGGGGTGGCTGCGGCCGGCGATGTACGCCGGGATGGCATCGAGATCCGGACGAATGTGCGCGCTCACCATCCCACCCTATGCGGTGCCCGATTCGCACCGCCCCGGTGGTGCCGTACCGATGCGCCGCGGCCGCCGATCGGTGACCGCCGCGAAAGTGGCACGGCGTTTGCCGTGCGGGTGTTTGTACCGGAAAATGTTCTGCGCATTGACCCCGGCAAAACATTAATCCCGAAGTTACCTTGCGCAACTACTCTGGCTGCATGGCGGGCATTTTCCGAGATCTAGCGCCTGTGCACGAGACGATGCGGGTTCCTCTCACTGTGATCGAACCGGATGGTCATGCACGAGGTGGCATCGTGGTGTTGCACGAATCGCGCGAATTCACCGATCCTTTGCTGGATCTCATGCGATCCCTGGCCGATGAGGGCTGGACGGTGGTCGCGCCCGACCTCTTCCACCGCGCCAATGGCGTGGTGCCGGAACAGGTTTTCGGCGCGGACCTGGTCGAGGATTTCGACGCCTGCTTCGAATGGCTCACCGGGCACGGCGTCTTCGGTGACTGCATCGGGGTGCTCGGCTTCGACTCCGCGGGCACCGCCGCCGCCCTGGTCGCCACCGATCGCCGCATCGGCGCGGCCGTCAGCGTCGCCGCCCCCGGCATCGAAACCCCGCTCACCCCACAGGCTGTCGCGCTCGCCATCGCCGCGCCCGGCCTCAAAGCGCCCTGGCTCGCCCTGTTCGGCGCGGACGATCCGCGCACCCCGCCCGATCAGGTCGACCGCCTGCGCGACGCCGCCGCCCGCGCCGACGTCGCCACCCTCGTGGTCAGCTATCCGGGCCTGCGGCACCGCCCCGATCACCCCGGCTTCGATCCGGCCGGCCCCGAGGACGCCGCCACCCTCGACGCGCAAACCCGCATCTTCGAATGGTTCGACAGTCACCTGCGCTGAGACCACCCTCGTCAGATGGCCCGCATCGAGCCTCTGACCAGCCGTTTTGCCTATTGGTCACCCGCTGTGTAATCTTTCGTCCCGGCGGTTCGAAAGGACCGGCGCCCTCGTAAGAGAAGGCTCCAGGAGGCGTGCCAGAGCGGCCGAATGGGACTCACTGCTAATGAGTTGTCCCTTCACGGGGACCGGAGGTTCAAATCCTCTCGCCTCCGCCAAGCCCGGTTCGCCGGGCTGCTACAACTGAATATGTTCGACCATGCGCCCGTAGCTCAACGGATAGAGCATCTGACTACGGATCAGAAGGTTAGGGGTTCGAATCCCTTCGGGCGCACAGCAGAATGTCCCCGCACCAGCAGGTGCGGGGACATTCTTGTTATCCGGGGTGGTGCTCGTTATTTCCAGTCCGCGAGGTCCGGGAGGGTGCCGGTGAGATCCGCGCCATCGGAGCGGCCGATGAGCCAGGCGGCGAGAGCTGGTGCGGGGCCGGTGATTTCCGTCTCAGGGGTGCCTACCGTGCCGGTGTAGCCGGTGTCGGTCGCGGTGACGGTGAAGCCCGGACCCTCCTTGGCGGACAGGTCACCGATGGCCTGGGGGAGCAGGCGGGTGACGAAGGCGGCGGGCCAATCCTGGGGCGTGTAGCCGATATTCAGGTCCACGTGGTGAATCTCGACCTCCAGCAGGCGCATCCACAGCACGCGGCTGGCGGGCAGCTCGCCGCCCTGGCGGTTGCGCACGATCGCCTGCCAGGATTCGGCGGGCATCACCCGGGCCAGGGCGAGCCAGCGCTCGGCGGACGCGGTGAGGTCCTCGAATTGTTCGCGCATGGCGCGCGGGGCGCCGGCTTCGATATCGGCGTCGCGCAGGAAAGCGCTTGCGTACTGCGGGGTTTCGATACCGGTGCGCGCCCACAGCAGCAGGTTCACCAGGCTGTCGGCATTGCGGGACAGATGCGTCAGCACATGCCCGCGGGTCCAGCCGGGCAGTAGCGACGCCTCGATCAGATCGGCGTCGGTGAGGCCGGAGGCGGCGTCGAGCAGCAGGGTCGTCGCGGCCGCGACGGTGTCGAGCTGCGTGGGAATCTCGGTGAGTGCGTCGCTGGTCACAGCATCGACCCTACCCAGCGCGGCGGTCGGAATCCCGTTCGGCGAGAACGATTTGCACCGCGAGCACGACCAGCCACAGCGACATCGCGCCCACCTGGATGCGCTGTGCGATGCCGAGACCGTAATTGCCGGGCAGATTGTCGGCGATCAGCATCCAGGCCGTCACGACCGAACCGATGATGAGAATCCACAGGCCGGTATGGCGCAGAATCGGCCAGCGCTTGTATTTGAACGCCGCCACACTGAACGCGATCATCGCGATGTAGATGGAGAACACCGCCAGCGAACTGGTGAGCGCGTGAATCTGATGCAGCTGCGGAACCAGTCCGGATTCCGAATACGTATGCGTCACAGTGGGATCGATCGGCCACTGGGCATCGGCGATGGTGGAGAGTCCGAAACAGGTCAGCGCGATCCAGCCGATGGTGGAATAGCGGCGGCGCGAGAACAACAGCAGGCCGCCGATACCGGCCACCGCGAGCATCGTCCCCGACACGGTGTCACCGGTGGTGAAGACCCAGCGGAACGGCGCACCCTTCTCGGCCAGCTGACTCAGGAAGGTGTTCGTCGGATCGCTGGGGATGGGTAGCAGGAATTCCAGCACCCAGGACGAATAACCGAGCCCGGCCAGCCCGATCAGGATGGCGATGCACCAGCGCAGTACCCGTCGCCAGCGTGGAGTGGGCGGTGCGTCACTCGGGGCCGCCGCTACCTGTTTCTCCTGGGTCCGGGTCATAGCCGTACTCGCTTTCGCTGGCCTCGCTCGCTCTCGCAGCCGTACTGGTCGGACGGTCCGGTGGTACGTCCATTGTCGCGCATCGACCGCGCGGGCTTCACGCCCCGCGGGCCAATACCAGCAATACCAGGTCGGCGGCCGCTTGCGCCGATTCGTGTTCCCACACCCGCACCACCGTCCAGCCCTGCGCCGTCAGCCGCGCATCGGTATCGCGATCCCGGGCCACATTCCCGGCCAATTTCTCGGCCCAGAACTCGGCGTTGTTCTTCGGCGACGTGGCGTGTTGCGGACAGCTGTGCCAGAAACAGCCGTCCACGAACACCGCCACCTTCCGCCGCGGGAACACGATGTCGGCTCGCCGCCGCATCTTCGGCAGCGGAGCCCTATCGACGAAGAACCGCGCACCCCGCCTGTGCAATTCCCGGCGCAGCGCCATTTCCGGCTTGGTGTCGACCCGCCGCTGCTTCGCCATTCGCGCACTGGTCGCCGCATCGGTGATCGGACGCGGCATGACTACTCCTGAACGGCAGAGCGACTCGTGAAGTGCGATCGGCGAATTCGCCCGTTCGGCTCAGGCGGCCTCGCGGGGGAATCCTCCCATTCGGTCGAGATGGTTCTCCACGTCCTCGATGAAACCGGGCGGGAAGCGCAGTGTGCCCATGGTGGTGCGGCGCAGGAATCCGGCCGTGGCGCGGGCCGAGAGCAGGCTCACATCGTCGAGGAACCAGCGCAGATCCTCGTAGGGCGCGTGTACGGGCCAGGTGGACACCGGAACCCGGTACACCGCGCCGTCGCGGCCCCACGCGGCCAGCGGCCAGGCGCGGCGGGTGTGCGGTTCGCCCGCCGGGAACGGGTCGTCGGCGGGATCGGCGAGGCGGCCCGCGATCCAGGACGCCATCCGCACGCTCACCGCATTGCCGACCAGCTTCCAGCGATGCCCGCGCCGCACGCCGGGGACATCGAGGGCCGGTGTCGTCCAATCCCGATCGAAACCCTGCAGCCGTTCGCAGTCGGTGATGCCCGGGGTGACCAGTTCGCCCGACGGCAGCCGCACCGCGGGTGGGCTCGCGATGCCCAGCCCCGACCCGCCCTTGAGGGTCGGCACCGCGTTCACCGCCCAGCCGAGTCCGCGATTGCCCTCGGTCCAGTAGAAGCCGCACGGATCGTGCGCCGGATCGCCGACCGGATGCGGTCCGGCATCGGTGCCGAACAGCACCGGCCTCGGGTCCTCGGTGCGCGAGGCCAGCATGAGCACCCGCTGACGGCGCTGTGGCAGCCCGAACGCGCGCGCGTCGACCACCCGGTATGCCCAGGTGTATCCGAGCTCCTCCAGCGCGCTCGTAATGTGCCGCATGGCCGCGCCCGCGCCCAGTTGCAGCATGAACGGGACATTCTCGATGAGCAGCCAGCGCGGTCCGCGCTTGCGCTTCACCAGGCGGAACACCTCGTCCACCAAACCCGAACGGGCACCGGTGATTCCGGCTGTTCGTCCGGCTTGGGACAGATCCTGGCAGGGGAATCCGGCGGCCACCAGATCGGTGCCGGCGGGCAGCGCGCGCAGCCGGGTCACATCCGAATGCAGCTCGACCCCGGGGAACCTGGCGGCTAGCACGGCCTGCGCGCCCGCGTCGATCTCACACAGCAGTTCGCTCTGCCAGCCGTGCGCGGCCAGTCCGAGCTCCAGCCCGCCGATCCCGGCGAACAGCCCGACCATCCGCGCGCCAGTCACAAAAGTCCCTTCCAGCCCCGAGTTCCCCACACATGCCCGCGAACACGTTACTCGAGTCCCCGCGACCCGACCTCGAGCAACACCGGGCATACCGGGCGGTCTGCATCGCCTGCGGTCGTCAGCGCCCCGACACGCCGCCGGGAAACGCGCGCCGGGGGTCACCGGAGGAAAACCGGCTGCACGTACGGTTATAGGCGTGACGGAGAGCGGGAGCGAGGATTCGAAACCGGCGGCGCCGAAATGGCCGTCGATATTGACCTGGCGCGCGCATAACGCGTCGCGAATGGAATCGGTGCGGGTTGTGCTCAGCGGCAACCGGATTCGCGCGGCCGGCCGCATCATCGCGGGGGAGTGCGAGGATCATCCGGCCTTCAGCGCGTCCTACGACCTGGTCACCGACGAGAACGGCGTCACCCGGCGACTGTCCCTGCGCAGCACCCTCGCCACCGGCGAGCGGCACGCCTCCATCGCCCGCGACGAGGAGAACTACTGGCTCATCGACGCCGGTGGCACACATGTGCGCTCCACCTTTGGCGGTGCGCTCGACGTCGACGTGGTGCTGAGCCCGTTCTTCAACACCCTGCCCATCCGCCGCTACGGCCTCGCGCACGCCAGCGAGGACGTCCAGGTCCCGGTCGTCTACGTCCGCCTGCCCGACCTGCATGTCCAGGAAGCCAGCCTCACCTACAGCAGCGGCGCCGACGGCATCCACGTGCTGTCACCGGTATCGAGCGCGACCGTCAAGGTCGACGACGACGGCTTCCTGCTCGACTACCCGGGCCTCGCCGAACGCATCTGAGCCGCCCTACAGCGACTCGATGACCCCGCCGCGTCGTCCCGCCTCGGCCAGCCGCTCGGCCCAATCCTGGTCCCCCGGGCGGATATCGGTGATCGCCCAACGCTCGTTGTCGTCGAAGTCGACACGCGCGTCATGTCCCGCATCGGCCAGCTGCCCGATGGTGCCGTTCTCGCGCAGGCTGTCCCGCGCGCCCTCCAGCACCCGCAGCGCGTCCTCCAGCACCTCCAGCAGTGCGGTCGCGTTCGGATCGCAGATGGCCCGCACCAGATCCGGCGCGGTGGCCGCGACCCGGGTGCCGTCGCGGAACGAACCCGCCGCCAGGCCCAGCGCCAGCGCTCCGCCATTGCGGCCCTGGATCGCGAGCGCCTCGGCCAGCACGTGCGGCAGATGCGAGATGCGCGCCACGGCTCGATCGTGTTCCTCGCTCAGCACCGGCACCACCACGGAACCGCAATCCAGGGCCAATCGCGCCACTCGCTCGAACGCGCCCGCGTGCGTCCCCGGATCCACGCTCACCGCCCACGCGGCCCGCTGGAACAGGTCGGGAGTGGATGCGGCCCAACCGGACTCGCTGGTCCCGGCCATCGGATGCCCGCCCACGTAGCGGGCCGCCAGCTCATGCCGTTTCATAGCCGCCGCCACCGGGGCTTTGACGCTCACCACATCGGTGAGCGCGCATTCGAGTGCGAAGGACTTCACATCCGAGAGGATGGTGTCCAGTGCGGGCATGGGCACGCCGACCACGATCAGCGCGTCCTCGCGGGCAGCCCGCCGCAGCACCGGTTCGATCTCGCTGGTCACGTCGACGTCATCGGCGCGGGCGGCTTTCGCACCGGCCTCGGATCGGTTGAAACCCCACACCTCGTAACCCGCCGCGGCGGCGGCGCGGAGCACCGATCCGCCGATCAATCCGGCGCCCAGGACACAGACAGCTGCTTTCGGATGGCCCGTCATGCGATCAGATTCGCATACGACTTCAACATTTCCCCCGAAGCGGACTACCGTTGCGCCCATGGCAGCACAGCGCTCGAGCACGAACAGGGCGGCGTCGGACGAGTACGACGACGTGGAAGGGTTCGCAGTGGCGGTTGTCCGCGAAGAAGCCGATTGGAAAGTCACGCCGTTGAGCGCGGCTGCCCTCTCCAGTCTTTCCGCGGCCGAGGCCGAGTTGCGTGAGCTGCGAGCTTCCGGCGCGGTATTCGGCCTGCTCGATATCGACGACGAGTTCTTCATCATCCTCCGCCCCGGCCCGACCGGGAGCAGAATCCTGCTCTCCGATGCGACCGCGGCCATCGACTACGACATCGCGGCCGATGTCCTCGAGGAACTGAATATCGAGATCCCGGATATCGATCCGGACGAACTGGACGACATCGAACCCTGGGAGGAGGGCGACCTCGGCGTTCTGTCCGATCTGGGCCTGCCCGAACCGGTGCTCAGCGTCATCCTCGCCGAAACCGACCTCTACCCGGACGAACAGCTCGGCATGGTGGCTCGCTCACTGGGCTTCGCCGACCAGTTCGCCGCGGCCCTCGACAAACTCCCGCGCTGAACCCGCTCGTAGACGAGGACATGATCCGCGCGGCCATCGAGGCCGCGCGCACAGCCGACCCGCGGGACGTACCGGTGGGTGCGGTCGTCTTCGACGCGTCGGGCCGCGAACTGGCCCGGGCCGCCAATGCCCGTGAGGCGCTCGGTGATCCGACCGCGCACGCCGAAGTGCTGGCGCTGCGGGCTGCCGCGAAGGTCATGGGTGACGGCTGGCGGCTGGAGGGCGCGACCCTCGCGGTCACCCTCGAACCCTGCACCATGTGCGCGGGCGCGCTGGTGCTGTCCCGGGTGGGCAAGCTGATCTTCGGCGCGTGGGAGCCGAAAACCGGTGCGGTGGGCTCGCTCTGGGACGTGGTACGTGATCGACGTCTCAATCATCGCCCCCAGGTTCGCGGCGGGATTCTGGAGCCCGAATGCGCCGCCCTACTGGACACCTTCTTCAAAACCCAGCGCCCCTGACCCCCTCCGCAGGCGATTTCGGGATTCGGCAGGTGGTCCGGTAAAGTCACCGGCGGTGGCGTGTCCGAGCGGCCTAAGGAGCACGCCTCGAAAGCGTGTGAGGGGTAACCCCCCTCCGAGGGTTCAAATCCCTCCGCCACCGCTGCAAGCCCCTCGCCTGATTACAGGCGAGGGGCTTTTTGCTTGTGCCACAACATATCCGGATGCGGTGGTGGCGCACATGTGATATCGGTAGTCCCGGCGGAATGTGGTCCGCCCAATCCACGGGAGTTAGGAATTCAGGGGACATGGAACTTATCAGCATCTTCTTCGCGAAGGCTCTCCAGCTGGCGAGCGCGGGTTCCGCTTACGCGAACACCCCGCACTGACCGGTTGACGGGGCGGGAGATTCCAGCCTGCGCGACCAATGCTGAAGCCGCCCAACTGATTTCAGGTGGGCGGCTTTTTGTCGGAATGTCATCCGATCGGGGTTTTGCCGAAGAGGCCGTTGAAGCAGCCGCTGGGCCCGTGGTTCATCATGCTGCTGCCGAGGCCGAGGTTGTAGGTGCCGCCGGTGAGGCGGCACAGCAGCATGGCGGTGGGGAGATCCAGCGCGGCCGATCCGGTGCCGGAACCGGTTTGCACGACGCTGGCCTGGCTCGATCCGGAATCGGCCGCGATCGGTGCGGGCTGAAGCGTCGGGGCTTCGGCGTTCGCCAGGCCCGATCCGGCGGCGATGATGCCGGCGAACAGGGCGGTGGCGGCGGATGCCTTGGTCAGGATTCGTGTCATGGGTCGGAACGGTAATCGCGATACCCATTGAATGAAATGTAAACGTTTCAAATATCCCGGTGGGTGCGATGCGAATTTAGATCCGCTCCCAGTCGAAACCGTCCAGATCGGTGAAAGGGGCGGCGGCGGTCTGGATGGCGACGCGGTGCGAACCGCTGCCCTCGGCGCTCACGCCCGCGTCCTTGGCCGCGAATTTGCGGGTGTAGAGCGCGAGCTTGACCGGGGCGGCCTCCGGGGCCTCGAATTCGACGTACTTGCTGCCGAAACTCTTGGCGACGGCGAGGCCGTGCTCGACGTAGAACTGCTTGGTGGCCTTCACATCATCGACGCCGAGCAGCAGTACGAAGGCGTCGACTTCGCGGGTGAACGGGCCGGTGTCCTTCTTGGCGGAGGTGGCGATCTTCCACACCACGCCGTCGGGCGACCGCAGGACGCCGCTGTAGCCCCAGAGGCTCTTCTTGGCGGGCTTCACGACCGTCGCGCCCGCTTCCACGGCGGTGCCCATGAGGCTGTCCACGGTGCTCGGCTGCGACACCACGAGCGAGAGGACGAAGCCGCGGAAACCGGTGGACGGGGCCTGGGCGGCGCGCACCCGCAGGCGGTCGCCGAGGCCGAACGCCGCGGCGTAGAACGCGGTGGTCGCGGCCGGGTCGTCGGCCTCCAGGGTGATGGCGGTAATGGTGGTCTGAGCTGCTGTGATGTTCATGAGAAGAACATTATTTGCCGCAGGGGTGTGCGCGCTTCTCGATTCCTGATCGCTTCGCGGAGGGGCTAGCCAGCGGTCAATTCCAGTGCCGATCCGATGGCGGCGAAGGCCCGGTGCAGCCGCTCGATGAGGGCCTCGCGGCCGCCGTCGCCATCGGCGCCGACCCAGGCGCGGCCCGCGATGCTCCAGGCGGTGGTGGTGAGCTCGGCGAGGATGTGCGGGCGCAGATCCTCCGGGGGGAGGTCGAGTTTGGTTGTGAGACAGTCGATTACCTGCTTCTCGATACCGGAGCGGTGGTACTCCACATGGCCCATGAGTGCGGGTGCGGTCAGCACCAGGCGGCGGGTGGCGATGTAGCGGCGGTCCCAGTCCTCGGGCAGTTCCCGCGCGGCGGCGGCGAGGGTATCGCGCAGTTCGTCCAGCACGGGACCGGATAATTCCCGAACCTCCAGTGCCGCAAGGTAATTCGCCCACAACTCGGTTTCGGCCTCGGTGGCCGCGGCTTCTTTGGTCGGGAAGGTGCGGAAGAAGGTGCTGCGCGAGACCTCGGCCTCCTCGACCAGCTGCTCCACCTTGGTGCTGTCGAAGCCCTGCTCGGTGAACAGGCGCAGCGCGACATCGGCGAGGGCGCGGCGGGTGCGCAGGCGCTTGCGTTCGCGCAGCGGAAGCGCGCGGTCGTCCGTGGTCATGCCGGTGATCATAGCCGGTGCCGAAACTGAGTCGCTGAAGAAACTCGGTCCAAATTGGTACTTGCGCACTTCTGGAACTGAGTGTCATGATTGCTGCACACCGAACCGAACACCCCGCATCAGGAGCTCGAAATGACCACCACCGCCCCCGTCCTGAACCCCGCGATCATCGGCCAGGCCGAGAAGCACCACACCGCCGTACTGACCCGCGCGCTGGCGGGCACCACCCTGGACGAGCGGCAGTGGATCACCCTGAATCAGGCTCTGGCCCAGGGTGTTCCGGTCGCCCGCACCGCCCATGTCGCCCGGGTCGCCGGTATGACCCAGTGGGACCCCGCGGACGTCGAAGCCGCCGTCGCGGCGCTGGTCGGCAAGGATCTGCTGGCCACGCTGCCCGGCGATGAGATCCGGATCAACGATGCCGGTAGCGAATTGGTGGCCCGGGTGCGGGCGGCCTCCGGCAAGATCATCGGCCCCGCCTACGGTTCGGTCTCGCCCGCAGACCTGGAGACCGCCGCCCGCGTGCTGATCACCATCACCGCCCGCATGGGCGAGGAACTGGCCCGCGCGTGAGCAACCACGGAAACGACTCTGCCCCGCACCTGAATTCAGATGCGGGGCAGAGACTTTCGATCTATCGGGGGATCACACCCCGGCCGGCTCCTTATCCATCGACACCGGAGCCGACGACTCCTTGAGCGCCGCCAGCTTGGCGCCCTCGACATCGATATCGGGCAGGACCCGATCCAGCCACTTCGGAATCCACCACGCCCACTTGCCCATCAGCACCAGCAGTGACGGGATGAGCACCATGCGGACCACGAAGGCGTCCAGCAGCACGCCCGCCGCCATGGCGAAGCCCATGGACTTGGCCACCACGTTCGGTTCCAGCATGAAGGCGCTGAACACCGAGATCATGATGATGGCCGCGGAGGTCACCACGCGCGCGCCGTGGTGGTAGCCGCTGATCATGGCTTCCTTGGCGGACTTGCCGTGCACGTATTCCTCGCGCATGCGGGTCACCAGGAACACCTGGTAGTCCATCGCGAGTCCGAATACCAAGCCGATCAACATGATTGGCAGGAATGACACCAGCGGATGCGCCTCGACCAGGTTGAACTTGCCCTCCTGGAAGATGAGCACCGTCGCGCCGAAGGTGGCCGCCATGGACAGCAGGAAGCCGAGCGCGGCGGTGAGCGGCACCAGGATCGAGCGGAACACCAGGATCAGCAGCAGGAACGCCGCGCCCGCCACGATGGCCAGGTAGGGCACGATCTTGCTGAGCAGACCCGCCGACACATCCGCGTAAATCGCTGTGGTGCCGGTGATTCCGTACTCCATGCCGTACTTGTCGTTGAACTTCGACTCGGCATTGCGGGCGTCCTTGACCAGATCCTTGGTGACCTTGTCATTCGGCCCTGCCTTGGGGACGACGGTGAACAGGGCGGCTTCGCCGTCCTTGCTCGTCTGGGCGTGCGTCAGATATTCCACACCCTGGTACGGACCCTTGGGGCCGAGCTGAGCGCGCAGCTCGTCCAGGGCCTCGGTGCGCTGATCGGCGGGGGTCTTGCTCATATCCACGGCGATCATGAGGGTGCCGTTCGCGCCCTCGCCGAATCCGGCGGTCTGCAGGTCGTACGCCTTGCGCAGCGTCGAATCCTTCGGCATGGAGTCGCCGCCGGGCAGGCCGAGCTGCATATTGAGCGCGGGCGCGGCCAGCAGGCCGAGCAGCACCACCGAGACCGCCAGCGTCAGAGCCGGCGCCTTGCCGATGAATCGGGCGAAGCGCTGTCCGTTGGTGACGGAGTTCTCGTCCTCGGGATCGTGCCGGGCGACCAGCGGCAGCTTCGGCTTGAACAGGAAGCGGCCGAACGCGCCCATCAGCGCGGGCATCAGGGTGACCGCCACGAGCACCGCCATGAAGGCCGCGACCGCGCCGAAGATACCCATGTAGGTCAGGAAGCTGACACCGACGAACGCCAATCCCGCCAGCGCGATGATGACCGTCAGACCGGCGAAGATGACCGCGGATCCGGCGGTGCCGACCGCGGTGCCTGCGGCTTCCTCCGGCGAATTCGATACGGCCAGTTCATGTTTGTACCTGGACACGATGAACATGGCGTAGTCGATGGACAGCGCCAGGCCGATCATGGACGCCAGGATCGGGGTGAAGGTCGGCACCGTGAGCCAGTGCGTGCCGAACATGATGATGGAGATGGCGGTGCCCACGCCGACGAGCGCGGTGAGGATCGGCACGAAGGCCGCGACGACCGCGCCGAAGCCGATCATCATGACCACCAGCGCGACCGCGATGCCGATCATCTCGGAGGTGCCCTGTGAGCCGCCCTGTTCCTGTGCGATGGAACCGGTCAGTTCGATGGTGAGGCCGTTGGCGCGCGCCTCGTCACCGACGTCGTACGCCTTCTTCTGGTCATCCTTGGTGATGTCCGAGAACTTGGCGATGTCGTACTTGGCCTTGACGGTCGCGACCGAGTCGGCGGTGCCGTCCTTGCCGAGCACGTTCAGCGGTGCGGCCGAGCAGATGCCGGTGAAGTCCGCCGACTGACGATCGCCGGTGAGGCAGTCGATCTTGGCGGATTCGCCGATCTTCTTGGTGACATCGATCGGGTTCATCGCCGGAACGGCCTTGTCGACGATGTCGAGCCCGTTCAGCTTGTCGACGAACGCCTGCAGCTGTGCCGCGTTCTTCGGATCGGTGAGCTTCTCACCCGCGGGCGCGCCGATCACATAGGTGCCGGTGACCGCATCGGGATCGAAGTCCGCCGAGGCGCCCGGGAAGTGCTTGTCGAGGATTTCGGTGGCCCGCTCCGAGGGGAGGCCGGGCATGCTGAAGCTGTCCTGGAAGGGTTTGGCGAGGGAGCCGCCGACGCCGCCGATGACGATCAGGGCGGCGAGCCAGACTCCGATGACGAGCCATTTCTGGCGGAAGGCGAACTTTCCCCACCTATAGAGGTATACGGACACGAGGGGTTCTCCTGGCGATGGTCTCGGGGCGATGGTTTCATTCGCACTGCACCGTGCGTCGTGAGCGCGTAGACAGCCCTGCCGCGGGAGCGCGCTGTCCGCTCCTCGCCTCCACGTAATTTCTGCCTACCGTGCGGTAGGTAGACTAACCGTTGAGTAAGCGGAGGAACAACCTCGACTTTTCCGACGTTCCTCGCGTCGCGAAAGCCGGTGAGAGGATGATGCGCATGGCGGGTCGTAGCGTGGCGGGAACAGTTGTCGCAGGTAGAAGCACGAAAGACGCGATTCGGGACGCCGCGATTGAGCTATTTACCAGCAAAGGCTTCGAACAGAGCAGCTTACGCGAGGTAGCCGATGCGGTGGGAATCACAAAAGCATCGCTCTACTATCACTATGCCTCGAAAGTGGATCTGCTCATAGCGATTGTCGAGCCGATGGTCGATGACCTACGCGCTCTGGTAGAGGGCCTCGACGCAATTCCGCATTCACCGGAGACCGTGCGCGAAGTACTCGAGGCGCATCTGCGCTCGACGCTCGGCCATCGCACCGCGGGCACCCTGTGTATGCGCGATACCGTCGCAATCCTGAACGCACTCGGTGACCGTTATCCGGACATGATCGAACTCAGTCGCCGCATGTGCGCCTGGCTCGCCGGACCCGGCGCCGATGACGAGACCGTGCTGCGCGCGTACGCCGCCATGCAGGTGCTCGGCGCGGGGCTGATGTCGAAGGACAGCGTCCCCGGGGCCTCGGAGGAACTGATCGGTGGCGTATTACTGGAAGCCGCACTGGGCGTGCTGAATCCACGGTTGGTGGCGCGATAAGGTTTCGTTCACCCGCCGGACGAGATCAGGAGAGCGCAGTGCACATCACCGCGAAGGTCGATTACGCGGTGCGCACCCTCGTGGAAATAGCGAAGGCGCAATCGGATTCGGTGAAAGCCGATGCCATCTCGGCCGCGCAGGATATTCCGCCGAAGGTGCTGGAATCGGTTGTCGCGGATCTGCGGCGCGGCAAATTGGTGACCAGTCGCCGCGGTCCGGACGGCGGTTATCGGCTCGGCCGCCCGGCCGGCGAAATAACCATCGCCGATGTCATTCGCGCCGTCGAAGGGCCCCTCGCGTCGGTGCGCGGACAGCGTCCGGAGGATGTCAGCTACGCCGGAGCGGCCGAACCGCTGCAGCGGGTGTGGATCGGTTTGCGGGTGAATATCCGCTCGGTGCTGGAGCGCGTGACCATCGCCGATATCGCGCACGATCTGCTGCCATCATTCCTGGACGAGCTGCTGCACGATCCGGACGCCTGGACCCGCCGCACTCGATCCTCGGAGGGTGCGACCGCCACGCAATGGCAGGATCTGGACCGCCCGGACATCTGAATCCCGCAGGTCATCCGGGGATTCACCGGCAAGCTGGGAAAACGTCGCGCCGAGGCTCCCACTATGGCGGTAGCCTGCCAAGCATCATGTTGATTCGACTACTCCGCACCTTCTTGGCGCCCTACCGCAAGCAGTTGGCGGGGGTCGTCGTACTGCAATTGATATCGGTCATCGCCATGCTCTATCTGCCGAGCCTGAACGCCGACATCATCGACAAAGGCGTCACCAAAGGCGATATCGGCTATATCTGGAGCACCGGTCTGATGATGCTCGCCGTCACCGGCGTACAGATCATCGCCCAGGGCATCTCGGTCTATCTGGGCGCACAGGCCGCCATGGGCGCGGGCCGCGATATGCGCGCGGGCCTGCTGCACCGGGTCGGCACCTTCTCCGCCCGCGAGGTCGGCGTTTTCGGGGCGCCCTCGCTGATCACCCGCAATACCAATGACGTGCAGCAGGTACAGCTGCTCGTGCTGATGAGCGCGACCATCCTGGTGATGGCCCCGATCATGTGCGTGGGCGGCATCATCATGGCGCTGCGGCAGAGTCTGGGCCTGTCCTGGCTGCTGCTCATCGCGGTGCCCGCGCTCGGCCTGGCCATGGCCCTGATCATCGCCCGCATGGTGCCCGGCTTCCGGCGCATGCAGGAACGCATCGACGCGGTGAATCGCGTTCTGCGCGAACAGATCACGGGTATCCGCGTGGTGCGCGCCTTCGTGCGCGAACGGCAGGAGGCGTGGCGTTTCGGGGTCGCCAATACCGAGCTCACCGAACAGTCGCTGTATGTCGGCCGCTATATGGCGCTGATGTTCCCGCTGGTCATGCTGATCTCGAATGTGACCGCCGTCGGCGTGATCTGGTTCGGCGGGCACAGTGTCGACAACGGCACCATGCAGATCGGCTCGCTCACCGCGATGCTGTCCTACATCATGCAGATCCTGACCGCGGTCATGATGGCCTCGTTCCTGGCCATGATGGCCCCGCGCGCGGCGGTCTCGGCCGAGCGCATCGCCGGGGTGCTGGACACCGAATCCTCGGTGACCGAACCGCGGCTGCCGCAGGACTTCAAGGACGATCCGGCGATCGTGGATTTCCAGTTCGCCGAATTCAAGTTCCCGGGCGCGGAAAAGCCTGTGCTGCGGGCGATTCGGTTCCGTGCCGAACCCGGCACCACCACGGCCATCGTGGGTGCGACCGGTGCTGGTAAGACCACGCTGGTGAATCTGATCCCGCGGCTCATCGATGTCACCGACGGCGCGCTCTACGTGGGCGGCACCGATGTGCGCCACATCGAATTGGAGCGGTTGCGCAATCAGATCGGCCTGGTGCCGCAGAAGGCGTACCTGTTCTCCGGCACCATCGGCTCGAACCTGCGCTACGGCAAACCGGACGCCACCGATGCCGAACTGTGGCACGCGCTGGAGATCGCGCAGGCCGCGGACTTCATGCGGGATATGCCGCAGGGGCTGGAAACCCCTGTCGCACAGGGTGGTACGACCGTCTCGGGTGGTCAGCGCCAGCGCTTGGCCATCGCCCGCGCGCTGGTGCGCAGGCCGCGCGTCTACCTCTTCGACGATTGCTTCTCCGCGCTCGACGTCGCCACCGATGTGCGGGTGCGCGACGCGCTCCGCCCCGAGACCGCCGATGCGTCGGTGATCATTGTGGCGCAACGCATTTCGACCATCCGGGAGGCCGATCAGATCGTGGTGCTGGAGGACGGCGCCATGGCGGGCATCGGCACGCACGACCAATTGCTGCGCGACTGCAAGGAATACAGGGAGATCGTGGAGTCCCAGTTCAGCGCGGAGGAGGTCCGATGAGGCCCGGAGCACCGAATCCCGGCGCGCCGGATACCAAGGCCAAATCCTTCGGTCCCTCGCTGAAGCGGCTGATGCGCCGCCTCGCGCCCGAACGTTTCTATCTCACAGTGGTTTTGGTGCTCGCCATCGGTTCGGTGGTGCTCAATACGCTGGGCCCGCAGATTCTCGGCAAGGCCACCAACCTCATCTTCGACGGTGTGGTCGGCAAACAGCTCGGGCAGAGCCTGCCGCCGGGCACCAGCAAGGATCAGGCCGTCGAGGCGCTGCGCCAGGGCGGTGACAAGACCTTCGCGGACATGCTCGCCAGCATGGACGTGATTCCCGGTGTCGGCGTGGACTTCACGGCCGTCGGCCATGTGCTGGCACTGGTGCTGGCGCTGTACGTCGGCTCCTCGGTATTCGGCTGGTTGCAGGCGTATCTGCTCAATGTGGTGATCAACCGGACCGTCAAGCGCCTGCGCGGGGAGATCGAGGAGAAGATCCACCGCCTGCCACTGAGCTACTTCGACTCCATGCCGCGCGGCGATGTGCTCTCCCGCGTCACCAATGACGTCGACAATGTGGCGCAGACGCTGAATCAGACCATGAGCCAGTTGCTCATCTCGGTGCTGTCGGTGATCGGCATCCTGGGCATGATGTTCTGGATCTCCTGGCTGCTGGCGCTGATCGCGCTGCTCACCGTGCCGCTGGCGGTCATCGTGACCGCGCAGATCGCCAAGCGGTCGAAACCGCATTTCGTGGATCAGTGGAAGCTGACCGGCCAGGCCAACGCCCAGGTCGAAGAGGCTTTCACCGGGCACGAGGTGGTGAGCGCGTTCGGCCGCGTGCGCGAGGTCGGCGAGCGTTTCGACGACACCAACGACAAGCTGTACAACGCCTCGTTCCAGTCGCAGTTCATCTCCGGGCTGATCATGCCCGCGATCATGTTCCTCGGGAACCTGAACTATGTGCTGATCGCGGTGGTCGGCGGTCTGCGGGTGGCCTCGGGTCAGCTGTCCCTCGGTGAGGTGCAGGCGTTCATCCAGTACTCGCGGGGATTCACCCAGCCGCTCACCCAGATCGGCTCGATGATCAACATGCTGCAATCCGGAGTCGCTTCCGCGGAGCGCATTTTCGAGATCCTGGACACCGCCGAGCAGGTGCCCGATCCCGAGATCGAGGATTCGCGGCCGGTGGATCGCGGGCGCGTCGCGTTCGAGAACGTGTCCTTCCGGTACGAGCCGGAGACCCCGATCATCGAGGAACTCTCGCTGGTCGCCGAGCCCGGGCACGTGGTGGCGATCGTCGGGCCGACCGGTGCGGGCAAGACCACGCTGGTGAATCTGCTCATGCGGTTCTACGAGGTGGATTCGGGCGCCATCACCATCGACGATGTGGATATCACCCGAATCACGCGGGACCATCTGCGTTCTCGCATCGGCATGGTGCTGCAGGACACCTGGCTGTTCGGCGGGACCATCAAGGAGAACATCGCGTACGGCAATCCGAACGCCTCCGAGGACGAGATCCTTGCGGCGGCGCGGGCGGCGTATGTGGATCGTTTCGTGCACGCGCTGCCGCACGGCTACGAGACCATGATCGATGAGGAGGGCTCCGGCGTCAGCGCCGGTGAGAAGCAGCTCATCACCATCGCGCGCGCGTTCCTGGCCAAGCCGTCGATTCTCATCCTGGACGAGGCCACCAGTTCGGTCGACACCCGCACCGAATTGCTGGTGCAGCACGCCATGGCGGCGCTGCGCCGAGATCGCACCAGTTTCGTTATCGCACACCGGCTTTCGACAATCCGCGACGCCGATCTGATCGTCGTCATGGAGAAGGGCCGGATCGTCGAGACCGGCACACACGACCGCCTGCTCGCCGAACGCGGCGCGTACTTCCGCCTCTACCAGGCGCAATTCGCCGCCCCGATCGACGAGGACGAGGAACCCGAGGCGATCGAACTCTCGAAATCCAGCAGCTGAGGTGTGTCGTGGCGCGCCTCACCCGAGCGGTGAGGCGCTGGTGAGTCGTCCTGCCGGGGCTGGGAGAATGCTCGGGTGTCAGCATCCGAATTCTCGTTCAAGGTCGGTACCCGTCTGGAAGGTCAGCATGGCCGATCCGGGCTGATCAGCACCCCGCACGGGGATATCGCCACGCCCGCGTTCATCCCGGTCGGGACGAAGGCGACCGTGAAAGCGGTGCTGCCCGAGACCATGAAGGAAATCGGTTCGCAGGCGCTGCTGGCCAACGCCTACCACCTGTATCTACAGCCGGGCTCGGACATCGTGGACGAGGCGGGCGGGCTGTCGAAGTTCATGAACTGGCCCGGCCCCACCTTCACCGACAGCGGCGGCTTCCAGGTCATGTCGCTGGGCGTCGGGTTCAAGAAGGTGCTGGCGATGGAATCGGTCGGCGTGCAGAACGACGATGTGATCGCCAAGGGCAAGGAGCGCCTCGCGCACGTCGACGATGACGGCGTCACCTTCCGCTCACACCTGGACGGTTCCCGGCATCGCTTCACGCCCGAGGTGTCCATGGGCATTCAGCATCAGCTCGGCGCGGACATCATGTTCGCCTTCGATGAGCTCACCACGCTCATGAATACCCGTGGCTACCAGGAGGAATCGCTGGAGCGCACCCGCCGCTGGGCGCAGCGTTGCCTGGACGAACACGAACGCCTCACCGACGCGCGCACCCATCGCCCGTATCAGGCGCTGTTCGGCGTCATCCAGGGCGCGCAGTATGAAGACCTGCGCCGCAAGGCTTCTCGCGATCTGGAGGCGTTGCGCGGCGCCGCTGGAACGGAATTCGACGGTTACGGCATCGGTGGCGCGCTGGAGAAGCACAATCTGGGCACCATCGTCGGCTGGTGCTGTGATGAGCTGCCCGAGCACAAGCCGCGCCATATGCTCGGCATCAGCGAGCCGGAGGATGTGTTCGTCGCGGTCGAGAACGGCGCGGACACCTTCGACTGCGTGAATCCGTCGCGGGTGGCCCGCAATGCCGCCATCTATGTGGACAAGGGCCGGTTCAATATCGACACCGCCCGGTTCCGCCGCGATTTCACCCCCATCGACGAGACCTGCGACTGCTACACCTGCGCCAACTACACCCGCGCCTACCTGCATCATCTGTTCAAGGCCAAGGAGATCCTGGCCTCCACGCTGTGCACGATCCACAATGAGCGCTTCACCATTCGCCTGGTGGACCGCATTCGCGAGAGCATCGACGGCGGCTACTTCGCCGACTACAAGACCGAGTTCATGGGTCAGTGGCGGGGCCGGATCAAGGCTCCCGAGCTGTAACCCGCGCCGGATCAGTGAGCCTGGCTAATCGATCCATGCACAGATAGCCATTGTTCCGCGTACCCCGTACGCGCGACGATCATCTCGACGCCGAGATGAGGAGGCAGGGATGCCGGGACCGACAATGATCGAGGCGAACGGATCGACCGCGGCGCGCGCGGTATTGCGGGTGAGCGCGGTGCTGGGATTCAAGGCGGCGCTGGTGCGCACGCACGGTGAGATCACCGACGGGCACCTCGAATTCGCGCGGATCTGCGGGTTGTCCGATGCCGAGATCATCGATATGGCAAGGGAATACGCGCGTTTGCGCGATCGCCGCGACGCACGCGGCGATCGCGCCGTGGCCGCCTACTCGTAGAGCGCCGAGCGCTCGCGCGGGCGGTAGCTGGTCTCGCGCTTCTTCAGGAAGGCGATGCAGCGGTAGCTGATGGGCAGGATCATGGCCTCCACCAGGGTCTTCCAGATAAACCCGACCAGCACGTAGTTGATGAAGTCGGGCCAGGTGTGGATGCCGATGGCGGTGGCGGCGATGGAGCAGAACACCAGGGTGTCGCCGAATTCACCGGCCACGGTGGAGCCGAGCAGGCGCGCCCAGAGATGCTTCTCCTTGGTGCGCTCCTTGATCATCACCAGCGTGACCGAGTTCAGGAACTGGCCGACGAAGTATCCGGCGAGTCCGGCGAGCACCAATTGCGGTGTGGTGCCCAGGACATTGCGGAACGAGTCCTGGTTCTCGTAGAAGTCCGCCGCGGGCAGGCCGATGGCGATCCAGAAGGTGCCGACCATGAGCAGCAGCATCCCGAAGCCGTAGTAGACGGCGCGGCGGGTGGCCTTGAAGCCGTAGACCTCGCTGAGGATGTCACCGATCACATAGGCGATCGGGAAGAGGAAGAACGCGCCGTCGGTATTGATCGGCAGCAGTTGGATCGGGCCGAGTGAGGCATGCTTGTCGGCGAAGAATTGCACGCCCTTGGTGGCGCAGATATTGGAGATCAGCAGGACCGCGGTGAAGACCACGACCACCTGCGTGTAGTAGCCCCCCGCGGCCGAGGCGAATGCTGCGTGCTCGGGCGCGGGGTGTCCAGATCGGTCCGAATCGACCGTTTTCGTATCGCTCACCCGAGCAGTATCCCCGCTGCGATCGATGGTTATGGGCTGGTGGGGTGGCATAGGCTGAAGCAATGACGCAATCCGGGGATTCCGACGAGTGGTGGAAGCAGTACGGGGGTGAGAGCGCGCCCGCCGACGCGGGGGCGCAGCAACCGCCACCGCCTCCGGCCGGATACTCGTCCGCACCGAATCTGCACAAGCCCGCGGACGCCAGCCCGCAGCCCTTGCAGTATCCGAATTATCCACCGCCGCAGGCGAATCCGTCCGGGGGCTATGCACAGCCCAATTCGGGCGGGTACGCGCAACCGAACTCGGGCGGTTTCGCACAGCCCAACTCCGGGGGTTACGCACAGCCCAACTCCGGCGGTTTCGCACAGCCCAATTCGGGCGGGTTTCAGCAGCCCGGGTCGGGCGGTTTCGCGCAGCCCACGCCGGGTGCCTATCCGCCCGCCGCGCCCTACGGCCAGCCGCAGGGGTATCAGCCGTACGGCTTTCAGCCCGCCGGTCTGGGCACCAACGGCATGGCCATCGCCTCGCTGATCGTCTCGGTGCTGGGCCTGTCCACGCTGTTCTTCTGCTTCCTGCCGATCGGTTCGCTGGTCGGCCTGATCCTCGGCGTGATCGCGCTGAATCAGGTGAAGAGTTCCGGGCAGGACGGCCGCGGTCTCGCGCAGGGCGGTATCTGGGTCGGCGCGGCCGGATTGGCGCTCGGCATCGTGCTGTGGCTGATCATCGGCGCGGCGTTCATCGGAGCCGGTTCCTAGTTCGGCCGAAAACGATTGCGGGGCGCATCCATTCGATGGATGCGCCCCGCTTCACCGAGCCATTGTCGGCTGTTGTCAGCCCTTGACGACCTGGGTGCCGCCGGCGAACTTGTCGTGCCAGCCCTGCTTGTTCGGATCCTGCTCGATGGTGACCGCGATGTAGATCTGCGCACCGATGCTGACCAGCCAGCCCAGGCACGGGATCAGCTGCACGAGCACGAACAGGTTGCGCTTGGCCGAGGTGGCCGGATCCACATTGCCGCCGCCGGGGGCGAGCACCTTGAGGCCGAGGATCTTCTTGCCGAGGGTCGCGCCCTGCGAGGTCTCCATCAGCACGAAGTAACCGAACAGCAGAACCGGGACCAGCACCTCCCAGGCCCAGCCGAGCTTGCCCGGCAGTACCGCGTAGATGATGCCGGCCGGGATGCCGACGATCAGGCTGTCGATGATGCGCGCCGCGAGGCGCAGCCACAGATCACCGGGCTGTGCGCCGCCACCGAAACCCGGTGCGTTGTAACCCGGCTGGCCGCCGTACGGCTGGTACGGCTGCTGACCGCCGTAACCCGGCTGCTGGCCGTAGGCCGGAGGCTGCTGGCCGTAGCCGTCGGCCGGCTGCTGGCCGTAACCGGGCTGCTGGCCGTAGGCCGGAGGCTGCTGCTGACCGTACGGATCCGACGGCGGCTGCTGCCCGTAAGGCTGCTGCGGCTGCTGACCGTAGGGATCGGACTGCCCATAGGGCTGTTGGGGTTGTTGACCGTAAGGCTGGCCCTGCGGGTACGGCTGCTGCCCGTACGGCTGGCCGCCCTGCGGATACTGGTTGGGGTCGTACCCACCGCTCGTCATTGTTCTCGCCGTCCTCGTCGAATTCGTTCGGGATCTGGGTCGGTTGCGTACGTTACGGACCTGACCAGGGTTGCAACAACCCGTCAGGGTCGAGTCGCCATGGTTCTTTCGGCAGGGTGTCCGGCCGGAATCCGGTGAGTAACTGCGAGGTTGTGGTTGCGTTCGGATAGCCCAGCGAGGCCGCGAGCACGCCCCGGACCTGCGCCGGAGATTCACCGAGCGCGATTCGATCGTGCAGGGTGACCGCGCCGTCGCGTTTGGCCAGCCGCTGTCCCTCGGTATTGAGAACCAGTGGCACATGGGCGTATTGCGGGATCGGCAGCCCCAGCAGCGTCGCGAGGTACACCTGCCGCGGTGTGGAGGGCAGCAGGTCGTCACCGCGCACCACCTGGTCGATGCCCTGCGCGGCATCGTCGACCACGACGGCGAGGTTGTAGGCCGGGCTGCCGTCGCCGCGGCGCAGCACCAGATCATCGATAGCGCCGCGATAACTGCCGAGCAGTTCGTCGGTGATCTCCAGCTCGGTGATGTCCGCGCGCAGGCGCAAGGCCGCTGGTCGGCCCGTCGCACGGCGTTGTGCGCGTTCGTTTTCGGTGAGATCGCGACAGGTGCCGGGATACGCGCCCAGGGGTCCGTGCGGTGCGGTGACGGCCTGCTGTATCTCCTTGCGGGTGCAGAAGCATTCGTAGGTGCGCCCGGCGGCGGTCAGGCGCGCGATGGCGTCCTCGTACAGCGGCAGGCGTTCGGATTGGCGGACCACCGGATCATCCCAGTCCAGTCCGATGGCGGCGAGGTCGGCCAGTTGACGTTCGGCCGCACCGGCTTTCACCCGATCCAGATCCTCGAGGCGGATCAGGAAGCCGCGTCCGGTGGAGCGGGCGAACAACCAGGCGAGCAGGGCGGTGCGCAGATTCCCCAGATGTAGATCACCTGAGGGGCTGGGGGCGAATCGTCCGAATCCGGGCACGGTGGCCAATGCTAGGCGGGTTGCTCGATGGTGAGTCGCGGCCCCGGCCTTCGCAGCCTTCGCTGATCGCGGGTCCTTCGCATGTTTGCGGGTGCACACACCTCGGGTGTGCGGTGGCAGCGGTTTTGCGTATTCAGTGAATCCGCAGCTGCGGGCTCAGATCGGCCTCCGACAACGGCGTTTCCCGGTCCAGCGCGGCGAGCAGGGTGTGCGCGCGGGCGATGAGTCCGGCGGCGTCGATACCGTACGGAGGTGGTCCGAAGGCCGTGAGCCGATGCGCCGCGCGTTCGAGCAGGGTGCGCGCGCCCTTCGAATTTCCGCGCTGAATGTGGGTCAGGCCAACGGCGTATTGGGCGAGGCCCTGCCACAGCATCCGCTCGGCGAACGGGCCGTTCTTCCAGGCGGCCTCCAGCACCTCGTGCGCGTTGAAGGCCAGGCCCTCGTCGAGCAGGCGTTGTGCGAAGTCGAGGGTCGCCTCGGGGGTGAGCTGTAGATCATCGGGAATGCGCGGTACGCCGGTGCTTCCGAAGGGCAGCGGTCGCCCAAATCGGTCACGCGGTCGGGCATTCCGGGCACGCCCCTCATCGTCGCGGTCTCGTCCGGTCTCGTCCTGCGGCTGTTCGCCCATGCGGACCATGATCCCCGATGCCGTGACGACCAGGGTGGTGTGCGATAGCGGAAAGGTGCGCAAATGCGCCGACAACTTAATTGCGGCCTTCATAATTTGTGCGCTCGAAAGTCCGGCTATTTTCAAGCAAATAATTAGCTGGTTAACCTTGCCCTAAATTTGCTGATTGAAAACGAAAGAATGCGATCTCCTTATGACGAACCCTGCTAGTGTTTAGCGCGGGAACGGCCATCGGGGGTGCATTCCCATCGTGAAGTGCAGAGAGCAGGTTGTACGGAGAGGTTGCGTGCAACTCGCGGCGTACGCAGGATCCGCTGTAAATGCCGGATTCCGGCGTCACCAAGATCGATGCCAGCAAGATCTCGTGCTTGACGCAGCAAAGGAGCTAGTACAGTGAATGTGGATTTCACAGGCGCCGTATGGCGCAAGAGCAAACATAGCGGCCCCAACGGTAACTGTGTAGAGGTCGCTTTTTCCGAAGACGGCAATGTCGGCGTGCGTGACAGCAAGCAGCACGGCAATGGCCCCGTCTTGGCGTTCACCCCGGGTGAGTGGGATGCGTTCGTAGCGGGCGTATCCGATGGGGAGTTCAAGCGGGCCTGAGCGGTCGGCAGAACCGAGATAGCAGGGCCCCGAGTCGACTGACTCGGGGCTTTTCGCGTCAGTGCCTGATTCGGTGCGTCAGTGCCCGCTGCCGTTGCCGTTGCCGTTGTCCTGCGCGCGCCGCAGCACGGCCAGCTGCGTGTGCTCGGCCTCGCGTTCGACCTCGGCATTGCTGTCCCGCTCGGCGGGTGGGTCGGCGCGGAAGAAACTCCCGGTGCCCGGCCGTCCGGCGGCCCCGAGTTCGTTCATCTTCCGGGGCACCTTCGCGCCCTGATATTCCAGCGGCACCGGATGCCCGTGTGCGTCCACGGGTCCGAGCGGCTGATGCACCTCGATGTACTCGCCGTGCGGAAGTCGCCGCACCACACCGGTTTCGATGCCGTGCTCGAGTACCGCGCGATCACCGCGTTGCAGGCCGAGGCAGAGCCGATAGGCCGCGAAGTAGGCCAGCGGCGGCCCGAACAGCAGCGCGATGCGGAATCCCCAGGTGGTCGCGTTCAGCGAGATGTGGAATTGCAGCGCGATGATGTCATTGACGCAGGCCAGGGTGAGGATGAGATAGAACATCAGGGACATGGCCCCGATTGCCGTGCGCACCGGTACATCTCGCGGCCGCTGCAGCAGATTGTGCCGGGCCACATCGCCGGTGAGCCGTTTCTCGATCCATGGATAGCCGATGAGCAGGCCGAAGATGATCGGCATGACCAGTCCCACCGAGAACGCGCCGGGCACCATATGCCCGAAGATATGCAGTTCCCAGGCCGGGAACAGGCGCAGGAAGCCGTCGGTCCACATCATGTAGAAGTCCGGCTGGGTGCCCGCGGAAACCTGGGATGGGTTGTAGGGCCCCAGATTCCAGATCGGATTGATCTGCAGTATGCCGCCCATGATGGCGACGACGCCGAGGGTGAAGGCGAAGAACGCGCCCTGGTCGAGGGAGAACACCGGCACGATGCGGGTGCCGATCACATTGCGTTCGGTGCGGCCGGGGCCGGGGTACTGGGTGTGCTTCTGATACCAGACCAGGGCGATGTGAGCGGCGATGAGCGCCAGCATGATTCCGGGTATGAGCAGCACGTGCGCGATGTAGAGCCGCGGGATGATGATGTCGCCCGGAAAGTCGCCGCCGAACATGAGCCATTGCAGCCAGGTGCCGATGATGGGCGCGCCCATGGTGATGCCGGCGAAGGCGGCGCGCAGCCCGGTGCCGGACAGCAGGTCGTCCGGGAGCGAGTAGCCGAAGAAGCCTTCGAACATGGCCAGTATCAACAGGATCGCGCCGATCACCCAGTTCGCCTCGCGCGGTTTGCGGAAGGCGCCGGTGAAGAAGACGCGGCACAGGTGCACGATCATGGACGCGGAGAACAGCAGTGCGGACCAGTGGTGCACCTGCCGGACGAACAGTCCGCCGCGGACGTCGAAGGAGATATCGAGCGCGGATTCGTAGGCGCGCGACATGGTGACGCCGCGCAGTGGTTGAAATGCGCCGTTATAGGTGACCTCGGTCATGGACGGGTCGAAGAACAAGGTCAAATACACGCCGGAGAGCAGCAGAATGATGAAGCTGTACAGCGCTATTTCTCCGAGCAGAAACGACCAGTGCGTCGGAAACACCTTGTTGATGGATCTTTTGAGGAATGACGCGGCCTGATACCGCTCATCCGCCGCATCGGCCTGTTCGGCCAGACGATTACGAGTTGCCATTGCGGTCACCCGCCCCCGTAGAGAATGGTAAGGCTTCTACTACAAACGGTAGCACCCAGAGTCCGTGCCCCGTACGGCCTTTCGCTAGGCTCATCGAGTGAACCTGGCCGGTACCGCCCTGACGCCCCGGGACGCCACCATGTACTGGCTTTCCACCCGCACCCCCAACGACTTGTTACTGCTCTACGCATTCGCGGAGACGGGGGAGCCGACCGCCGTTCTCCGGCGATCCATCGCGAATCGGGTCACTCGCATTCCGGATTTGCTGGTGCGCGTGCTGGACACTCCTGCAAACATTGCGTATCCCATTTGGGCGGCTTGCGAATTCATCGACGACCAGGTGCTCGAGCACGAACCGCCCGCAGGTGAGTGGCCCGAATTCGGTACCGCGCTCGGCGGCCTGCTCGGCACCGTGCTGGATGCCGCACACCGCCCCTGGCGTCTGCATCTGTTCCGGAACGTCACCGCCGCTCCGGGTTTCGCCGCCGGAGAACCGGCCCTGATCGCCGTGCTTCAGCTCTCGCACGCTCTCGCCGACGGCCGCCGCGCCGCCGCCCTGGCCCGCGCCCTGTTCACCGAATCGATCGAGGACGCTCCGAAAACCGATGGCTCCCTGCGGAATTCGTTGTCCAGGGTGATCCCGCCGGAATGGTCGGCCACCGCCTCGGCCGTCCCGAACTTCCCGATAGCCATGGTGCGCACGGTATTCCGAGGTTTCGCTGCCTATCGCGCCGAACAGCGCCTAGCCGAACTGACCTCCGCCGGTGCGCTCCCGCCCCCGGCCCCCACCGCCCCGCCGAACCCGCTGAACGGCACCGGCTCCGCCCCCGCGGCCCACGTAGCCCGCATGCTCGTGCACCCCGCCGCGGACCTGAAAGCCCCCGGCCACACCGTCACCGTGATCGCCGCGACCGCGATCTCCCTGGCCCTACAGCGCTACCTGGACTCCCGCGCTGAACCCACCGATACCCTCCTGGCTCAAATCCCGATGGCGGTTGCCACCGACTCCGGTCCCCGCAACAGCTACCGCGACCTGACAGTCGACCTGTTCATCCGGGAGCCGGATATCTCGCACCGCGCCGCCCGCATCGCCGCCGACCTGGCCCAGCGCCGCCACCGCGCCGAACATCCGCTACAGGAAGCCAGATCCCGCGCCACCGAGGCCATTCCGGCCCCCATCCTGCACCGAGACATCATGGCCTACCCGATAGACGTTCTACCCCAAAAGGTTTCAGGCCACACCGTCATCTCCAGCGTCCACCGCGGCCCCGCCGACCTGACCTTCGCCACCGGCGGGGTCCGTTTCACAGCGGGTTTCCCGGCCATCGGCTCGGTGATGCGTCTCACGCACGGTATTCACGGCCTCGGCGACACCGTCACGATTTCCCTGCACGCCGACCCGGCCGCCATCCCCGACCTCGACGCCTACGCCACCCTGTTGAGCGCGGCCTTGGCGGAGGTCGTCGCGACCCTGCGGGAAGGACGAAGGCCCCCACCGAAACTGGTTCGGTGGGGGCCTCGTGAGCGGAGGATAGGGGATTTGAACCCCTGAGGGCGTTAACCCAACCCGCGTTCCAGGCGAGCGCCATAGGCCACTAGGCGAATCCTCCGTGGAGCAATATACCGGTTGCACCCCTGTCGAAAGCAAATCGCGAGGTTCTGGGGAGCATTCGCCAGGGGGTGGTCAGTTCTTGCGGAGGCCGGTCAGGGCCTTCTGGACCTGGTCTTTGGCGACCTGGGCCACATCGTCCTTGGTGATGGTTTCGCCGCTGCCGCGGTCGACGCTGATCTTGACCTTGACCGAGACATTGCTGTCCTGAGCGGCCACGGTGTAGTCCAGGACGGTGAAGGAGGAGTAGTCGCGGGTTTCGGCGTGCCAGTACGCCTGCGACCCCAGGCCGGTGACATCGCCGGAGGAGCGGCCGCTGCCGGTGGTGCCGGTGTCGTAGGACTTCCAGGAGTCGTAATCGGGTTTGCCGTACGCGCTGAGGAAGGTGACATCGAGGGTGATGTCCGCCTCATTGGTGTGGTACTTGCTGGTGCTGGACTGCCCGGAGTAGCCGGCGGTGCAGTTCAGGCGGCCGCCGCTGTAATCGGTGGGCTTGGTCTCCGAATGCGTCGGACTGCCCTTGGAGGTGGTGGACCATTTGGTCAGCACGGTCGGGTCGATCAGGCTGCACGCGTTGCCGACCTTGTCCATGGAGTAGTTGCCGTCCATGGCCTTCTTGTCATTGCCGAGCGTGGTGAGCGGCTTGTCCTTCTGGGTGAGTGCGACCGCCGCGATACCGATGCCGACCAGCACCACCAGTCCGAGCACACCGCCGATGATCCAGCCGGTCTTACCACCGCCGCCGGACGGCGGCTGGTTGTTGTAGATGGTGTTCATGGGCGGCGGCCCCGGCTGGTACTGCGGCTGACCGTACCCGCCGACCGGCGGCGCGGCCTGGTATCCGGGCGCGGCCTGATAGTTCGGCACCGCCTGCTGCGCGGGCGCGGACTGATAGTTCGGCGGAAACTGTTGCGGCGGTGGGGCGTACTGGTTTCCGGCGGTGCCGTAGTTGAGCATGGTCGGATCCGCGCCGGTGACCGGCTGCCCGGCATCGGTCCCGGTAGGCGGGGTGGCCCACCATTGCGCGGTCTCCTGATGATTGGCCGGATCCTGCGGCCCACCCGCTCCTGAGCTCGTCACTACTGGTTCCCCTCCGGTACCGAGCGGGGCTCACCCCGCGCTGTCGCAAAGGATCGTAACGACCCCCGGCGGCGCGGGTGTTCTCGAGCCGCTACACTGGCCGACGGATCCAGCGCGGCGCGCATCCTGTGAACTCCCCCAGGGCCGGAAGGCAGCAAGGGTCAACGGGCTCTGCCGGGTGCGCTGGGTCCCCTTTAATTTTCGGGGTGTGCGGGGACGTATATAGCTCCCCACCGGCCGGTGCCACCAAGTAACGTGACCAGTTGGGTTCACGCACGCGCGCGAGCCCGCACACATTGCCCCTAGCCCCTGGAAAGGCTGCACTGATGCCTCGGCAGACGCAGATCGGTTTGATGAGCCATGCGGAACTCGTATCCGAACACGAGACGCAGACCGCGAACTACGCGAAGCTCAAGACCGAAAAGCTGACGCTGGACATTACCCGCGGTAAGCCCGCGCCCGAGCAGCTCGACCTGTCGCTGGATCTGCTCTCGCTGCCGGGCAATGACGACTACCGCGACGGCAACGGCACCGATGTGCGCAATTACGGTGGCCTGCACGGGCTTCCGGAGCTGCGCGCCATCTTCGGCGAACTGCTCGGCATTCCGGTGTCGAATCTGCTGGCCGGAAACAATGCCAGCCTGGAGCTCATGCACGACGTGATCGTGTTCTCGATGCTGCACGGCAACGCCGATTCGGTCCGGCGCTGGGTGGACGAGCCGGTCATCAAGTTCCTGTGTCCCGCACCGGGTTACGACCGGCACTTCGCCATCACCGAATCGCTCGGTGTGCAGATGATCCCGATTCCGATGGATCATGACGGCCCGGATGTGCATGCCATCGCCGAACTGGTGGCCACCGACGCGAGCATCAAGGGTCTGTGGGCGGTGCCGAACTACTCCAACCCGACCGGTGTCACCTTCTCCGAAGCCATTACCCGCGAACTGGTTTCGATGCCGACGGCCGCGCCGGACTTCCGCCTGTTCTGGGACAACGCGTACGCGGTGCATCCGCTCACCGATGCCGCGGATCCGGTGCTGGACGTGCTGGGTCTGGCGGCCGCGGCCGGAAACCCGAACCGCCCCTACGTCTTCGCCTCCACCTCGAAGATCACCTTCGCGGGGTCGGGCGTGAGCTTCTTCGGTTCCTCGACCGCGAACCTGGACTGGTACCTGAAGCACGCCGGTAAGAAGAGCATCGGCCCGGACAAGGTGAATCAGCTGCGTCACCTGCGTTTCTTCGGTGACGCGGAGGGTGTGCGCACGCATATGCAGAAGCATCGCGCCATCCTGGAGCCCAAGTTCAAACTGGTGCTGCGCATTCTGGAGGATCGCCTCGGCGCCTCGAAGATCGCGTCCTGGACCGAGCCCAAGGGCGGCTACTTCATCAGCCTGGATGTGCTGGAGGGCACCGCGACCCGGGTGGTGGCGCTGGCCAAGGACGCGGGTATCGCGCTGACCCCCGCGGGTTCGTCCTACCCGTATGGAAAAGATGTGGAGGACAAGAACATTCGCATCGCCCCGAGCTTCCCGTCACTGGGTGAGCTGGAGAAGGCGATGGACGGCCTGGCCACCTGCGTCCTGCTCGCGGCCACCGAGAAGATCCTGAGCCTCAGCGGCGAATAATTCGCAATGAGAAAGGCGCGCATCGGAATCCGGTGCGCGCCTTTGCTTTTGCCGAACATTTCCTAGGCGGGCTTGTGCGCCAGCACCGCGAAGATGGTCACCGACAGGTGGATGTCACCGCTGGCGGCCCCGGCCTCCAGATCGGCGATGAGCTGATCGCGCTGCTGTTCGGTGATGGAGCCGCGCGCCACGGACATATCCGCGATCCGCGCCACCAGCGCGCCCGCGCCGATGCCGCCGTCCTGAATCAGTGCGTGCGAACCGATATCGTCGACGACCAGTCCGGCCGCGGTGAGCTGTCCGGCGAGCCGCCGCCCCGCGAACGGATTGGTGGTTCCAGCGATCATGGTTTCGATCACCTCGTGCACTACGGCGCGATCGCCCGGGTGCACGACCGCCGTGCCCCAGTCGCTGTCCATCACGACCACGCGCCCGCCGGGCTTGAGCACCCGGGCGATCTCCCCGGCCGCGCGGGCGGGCGAGGTCAGATGCTGGAAGACCCGCTCGCACAGGGCGACATCGAAGGTCTCACTGCCGAACGGCAGCCCGTAGGCGTCGCCGGAGACGAATTTGGCGGTGGATCCGGACTGGCGCACGCGCCGTTCGGCCTCGGCCAGCAGTCGCGGATCGGGTTCGACGCCGATCGCGGATCCGGTCGGGCCGACCCGGTCGGCGAAGGTGAACACTTCGGATCCGGTACCGGAGCCGATATCGACGGCGCTTTCGCCGGGCTGTACCGCCAATGCGTCCTGCGCCCAGTTCCGCAGTCGGCGCACGCCGGGCAGCGCGGCCTGCAAATCCTGGACATCGACCAGTTGATCCTGGCCGTCGCGATCGAACCGATCCGGTTTCGAGCCGGATCCGAGGCCGTCGTGCGGCACGGTTCCCACTGAAGAATTAGCCATGGTGTCGGGCATGGGGCCGACCCTACTCGTGACCCGCGTCACCGCAACGAGGACCGGGTGGGATGATCGAGCCATGGTGAGCCGCGCTGTGTGTATCGCTCAAGAACCCGCCGCCGACGCCCTGCTCTCGGCAGACGATTTCGCGCTTTTGGTGGGTATGACCCTGGATCAGCAGTTCCCGATGGAGCATGCGTTCCGCGGCCCGCAGAAGATCGCCGATCGGATGGGCGGCTTCGACATCAATAAGATCGCCGCCGCCGATCCCGCCGAATTCGAGGAGTTGGCCGCCACCCCGCCCGCCATACACCGCTACGGCCGCTCCATGGCCCGCCGCGTCCAGGAGCTGGCGCATTTCATAGTCGAGAACTATGACGGCGACACCTCCGGCCTGTGGACGGCCGGAGATCCGGACGGCAAGGAAGTCCTGAAGCGCCTCAAGGCCCTCCCGGGCTTCGGCGACCAGAAGGCCCGAATCTTCCTGGCGATCTTGGGCAAACAAAAAGGGTTCACCGGTAGGGGCTGGCGCGAGGCCGCGGGCGCTTATGGCGAGGAAAACTCCCGCCGCTCGGTCGCCGATGTGACCGATGCCGAATCCCTGGCGCAGGTAAGGGAATTCAAGAAACAGGCCAAAGCGGCCGCCAAAGTGAAGTGACGGGGTCGCGGCCCTATCGAATCAAGCTGGTTTTTAACCTCCAGGATCCTGGGAATTTGCTTAATGCTTGCTGTCATCAGTCCGTTTCAGGCAGTGGTGAGGGAAGCAGTACCAATGAAGATGAGGAAATACGCCGGTGTCGCGGCGTTCGTTATCGCCGCGCTCGGTGCGGCGACCGCGACCGCCGGCGCGTCTCCGGCCAACACCGATGACGCCGGGATCAATTACTCCATTACCAATTCCGAGACCAACACGATCGTTCGGACCGACGCCGGTTCGCTCGTGGTCGAGGATGGGGTTTTCAAGGTAAAAGCGGCCAACGGCACGACCGTGGCCGGCACCGAATTGAACTTCCGGGTGGACGATTTCGTCTTCCCGATCGCGGCGGAGATCAAGGATCACACCGCGACGCTGACCCCGCAGTTCGATCAGGCTCACGCGGTATACAAGCCGGTCGCGCTGCCTTACGAGAACCAGGCGCCGTGGAAGACGGATTACGACCGTGAGGTCGCCGCTTGGACCCGTCTGACCCAGACCATCGCCCTGGGCGCCACCATCGGCACCCTGGTCGGTGGTATCGGTGGCGCGGCGCTGGGTTGCGTCCTGGGTGCGGGCGTGGCCTTCGCCGCCACCACTCCGCTGCTGGCACTGTTCGGTGCCGGTCCGCTGGGTGGCTGCATCGTCGGTGCGAGCCTGGTGGGCTTCCTGGGCACCGTCGCGGGTCAGATTTTCGTGACCGCGCCGGTCGCGATTCTCGCTGCCGCGCAATACTTCACGACGATCAACCAGGCGCCTGTCGCACCTCCGAAGTAGTTCGTCCGGCTATTGCTGAGGGTGTCGCGAAGATATTCACTTTCGCGGCACCCTCGAGCCATCATTCGTTCTCGTATTTCGGTTTCGATCGGGGGGTTCTCCCTGCGGACCACCTGATGAGGAAAAACCGAAAAACATGCTCTCGAAGAAATTCGCCGCTACCGCGGCGCTGCTGATCGCTGCCCTGGGCATCGCCGCGGGTACGGCCGGCGCGGCCCCCGAGCCCGCCGCCGCGGATGTCATCAATTACACCACCACGAATACCGGCAACCAGACGATCGTCCGGACCGATGCCGGTTCCATGGTTGTCGAGGACGGCGTGTTCAAGGTGAAGGCCGCCAACGGCGCCGTCATCGGCGGCACCGAACTCAGCTTCCGCGTCGACGATTACGTCTTCCCGATCTCCGCCGAGATCAAGGATCGCACCGCGACCCTGACCCCTGAATTCGTCGCGGACAAGGCCGTCTACAAGCCGGTCAATCTGCCGTTCGAGAACCTTGCCCCGTTCAAGACGGACTACGACCGGGAACTGGCCGCCTGGAACCGCATGACCCAGACCATCAGCATGGGCGCCACCGTCGGCACCCTGGTCGGTGGCATCGGCGGCGCGGCCCTGGGCTGCGTTATCGGCGCGGGCATCGCGTTCGCCGCGACGACTCCGCTGCTGCTGATGTTCGGCGCGGGTCCGCTGGGTGGCTGCCTCGTCGGTGCGAGCCTGGTCGGTTTCCTGGGTACCGTCGCGGGTCAGATCTTCGTGACCGCCCCGGTCGCGATCGCCGCGGCGTTCAACTACTTCACGACCATCAACCAGCCCGCCGTTTCGGGCAAGTAGGTCGTAATTTCTTACGGAAGCACCCGATCCCCGTCCGGACTATCCGGGCGGGGATTGCTCGTGTCCCGGTTTGAATCACCCGGTTTTTAACGCTCCTCATTTGCGGGCTTTTCCCCGATGCTTGCTCGCGCACTGCATGAGAGATGAGGGAAGCAGTACATGAAGTTGAGTAAATTTGCGGTCGTTTCCGCGCTGGTGACCGCTGCCCTGGGCGTGACCGCAGGCGCCGTCAATGCCGCCCCCGAGTCCGATTCGGGCGCAATCAATTACAGCATCACCAATACCCAGACCAACGCCATTATCAGCACCGACGCCGGTTCGCTCGTGGTCGAGGATGGCGTCTTCAAGGTGAAGGCCGCCAATGGCGCCACCGTCGCCGGCACCGAGCTGAAGTTCCGCGTTGACGACTTCGAGTTCCCGATCGCGGCGGAGATCAAGGATCGCACCGCGACCCTGACTCCCGAATTCGTCGCAGACAAGGCTGTGTACAAGCCGGTCGCGCTGCCTTACGAGAACCAGGCGCCGTGGAAGACGGATTACGACCGTGAGGTCGCCGCCTGGACCCGCCTGACCCAGACCATCACCCTGGGCGCCACCATCGGCACCCTGGTCGGTGGTATCGGCGGCGCGGCGCTGGGCTGCGTGCTCGGTGCGGGCGTGGCCTTCGCCGCCACCACTCCGCTGCTGGCACTGTTCGGTGCCGGTCCGCTGGGTGGCTGCATCGTCGGTGCGAGCCTGGTGGGCTTCCTCGGTACGGTCGGCGGTCAGATCTTCGTGACCGCGCCGGTCGCGATTCTCGCTGCCGTGCAGTACTTCACGACGATCAACCAGCCTCCGGTGGCTCCGGCCAAGTAAACCGGAACCAGCTCGGTACATCACCGGTCCATATCGGGTCCGGTGATGTACCGCAAGAGATGGATGAACCCGCTCGGTCGAACGACCGAGCGGGTTTGTCGTATTTCCTTGGGATCTCCGTGAATCCAATGGTGTCCGGACGACGTCCGCGGTGGTGCACTGGGGTGATGGGTGAGCTGACCTCGATTCGCGGCGATGCGGCCGCACTCACGACGGTGGATGGGGCGGATCTGCGAAAGACCTTTGCGCACTTCCCCAGTGGGGTGGTGGCGGTCTGCGCGCGGATCGGCGGGGTGCCGCACGGCATGGTGGTGAGCACCTTCGTGCCGGTATCGCTGGATCCGCCGCTGGTATCGCTGTGCGTGCAGTACTCGTCGGAGACCTGGCCGCGGCTGGAGAAGGCGTCGCTGCTGGGGCTGAGCCTGCTCGGTACCGAGCAGCAGGCCGCGGCGCGCAGTCTGAGTTCGCGCAGCGGTGACCGCTTCCGGGATGTGGAGCTGCGCAGCGGGCACGGCAATGCCGCGTTCATCGCGGGCGCCAGCGCCTGGCTGGAAGCCTCTGTGCACGAACAGGTTCCGGCGGGCGATCACGCGGTGGTGCTGTTGCGGGTGCACCGGCTGACCGCGCATCCCGATACCGAGCCGCTGGTGTTCCACCGCAGCGGATTCCGTTCGCTGCACGACGGCGCGCCGCCGGGACTGACCGAGGCCGCCAGCTGATCGGCCGGGACGGCGTGCTGCGGAGCCGCCGAGAGATACTGCCGCGCCATTGAATTCACGTTGATCCGGACCGGCGACAGTCGCCGCACCGGCTCGTAACGTCATCCTCACCATCCAGAGCGACCGAGAGACCTGGCTCGTAGAAGTCGCAGCAACCCCCCGAATCGGGTGCGGGTGCTACCGCCGGGACCGATGGAGGACAGATCCACATGAGTACCCTTGCCGCGCCGCCCGATTCCCGGGAGGAGGACGCACATCATGACGACGGCGCACTGACCGTCGCACCCACCCGCCATCCCTGGCGCTGGGTCGTCGGCGGCATCGCGCTGCTGCTGGTCGCGCAGTTCGCGCACGGCCTGGCCGTGAATCCGGGCTGGGACTGGTCCACGTTCGCGCAGTACATCACGGCCGCCTCGGTGCTCTCGGCACTGAAGGTGACCATCGAGCTGACGTTCTGGGGCACCCTGCTGGGCTTCTTCATCGGCGTCTGGCTCGCGATCGGTCGGCTGTCGAAAAATCCGGTGTTGCAGGCTATTTCGTGGGCCTACATCTGGTTGTTCCGGTCCATTCCGCTGATCGTGCAATTGCTGTTCTGGTTCAATATCGCGTACCTGTACAAGACGCTGTCGCTGGGCGTGCCGTTCGGACCGGCGTTCTACACCTTCGATGTGAATGGTGTGATCAGCGGATTCACCGCCGCCGTCATCGGTTTGGCATTGCATCAGGCCGCGTATTCGGCGGAAATCATTCGCGCCGGGATCATTTCGGTGGATCAGGGCCAGTGGGAGGCGGCCAGATCGCTCGGATTGCCCTGGCGCAGGCAGTTCTTCGGGGTGATCGCGCCGCAGGCCATGCGTGGGATTCTGCCCAATGCCGCCAATGAGGTGATCAGCCTGTTCAAGGGCACCTCGATCGTCTCGACGATGGCGATCGCGGAGCTGTTCTACCAGGTGCAGGTGATCTTCGGCCGCAATGGCCGGGTGGTGCCGCTGCTCATGGTGGCGACGGTCTGGTACATCGTCCTCACCTCGATCCTGAACGTCGCGCAGTACTACATCGAACGCCACTTCGCGAAGGGGAGCCAGCGATGAGCGAGTACGCGGTCGAATTGCGCGGCATCCGAAAGTCTTTCGGCGATCTCGAGGTGCTCGGCGGGGTGGATCTGGCGGTGCGCGCGGGTGAGGTGACCGTGATCCTCGGCGCGTCCGGCTCCGGGAAGTCGACCCTGCTGCGCACCATCAATCACCTGGAGAAGGTGGATGCCGGAACCGTCCGGGTGGGCGGTGAGCTGGTCGGCTACCGCCGCAAGGGTAATCGGCTGCACGAACTGCCCGAGCGCGAGATCCTGCGGCAGCGTTCACGTATCGGTTTCGTCTTCCAGAACTTCAATCTCTTCCCGCACAAGACGGTTCGGGACAATGTGGCCTTCGCGCTGATCGGCGCGCAACGGCGGCCCAAGACCGAAGCCCGCACCGAGGCGCTGCGGTGGCTGGAACGAGTCGGCCTGGCGGACAAGGCCGATGAGTATCCGCGCCGGCTGTCCGGCGGTCAGCAGCAGCGGGTGGCCATCGCCCGCGCGCTGGCGCTGCGTCCGCAGGTGCTGCTCTTCGACGAGCCCACCTCGGCGCTGGATCCGCAGCTGGTCGGCGAGGTGCTCGATGTCATCCGGGATCTGGCGCGGTCGGGTTCCACGCTGGTGATCGTCACGCACGAACTGGGTTTCGCCCGCGAGGTGGCCGACACCGTCGTACTGCTGGACGCCGGGCGAATAGTCGAGCAGGGCCCGCCCGCCCAGGTCTTCGACGAGCCCGCGCACGAGCGCACCAAAGCTTTTCTCTCGCATGCGCTCTGACGCATTGCCTTTCAGTGAAGGATTGTCATGTCTTTGTCGAGTCGTCGCAGACGGATAAGCACCGCGCTCGCGGTCGCGATCCTGGGCCTGTTCGTCGGCGCGTGCGGTAACGGCGACGGCGGCGCGGACAGCACCCGCACCGTGAACGGCCTGACCTACGATCTGACCCCGCAGCAGTCCGGCCGCGTGCACGCGGACAAGGTGGATTCCATTGCGGCGCAGGTGCCCAAGGCGATCCGTGATCGCGGCACGCTGATCGTGACCGGTTCGGCGGCGTCCGCGCCGCCGCTGCGCTTCCTGGCCAATGACGATCGCACCACGGTCGGCTCCGAGGTGGATTTCGCCAATCTCTTCGCCGACATCCTCGGCTTGAAAGTCGATCTGCGCACGGCGGATTGGGCGCAGAACTCGGTCAAGGTGGATTCCGGTGAGGTGGACGCCTTCATCTCCAATGTGACCGTCACCGAGGAGCGCAAGGAGAAGTTCGACTTCGCCACCTACCGCCTGGACAATCTCGCACTCGAGGTGCCCAAGGACGCGACCTGGACCTTTACCGATCGAAAGTCGTTGGCGGGCAAGCGGATCGGCGTCGGCTCCGGCACCAATCAGGAGCAGATCCTGGTGCAGTGGAACGAGGCGAATATCGCCGAGGGTCTGCCCAAGATCGATATCGCCTACTTCCAGCAGATCACCGACTACTACCTGGGCCTGTCCTCGGGTCGCCTGGACGGCTATCTGGGGCCGAACCCGTCGGCGCAGTATCACGCCGTCACCGCCGGTCAGACCAAGGTGATCGGCACCCTCTCCGGTGCGGGCGATGCCCTGCAGGCCGAGATCGGCGTGCTCGTCAAGAAGGACAACGGCCTGATCGGGCCGATCCACGAGGCCATCCAGTACGCCATCGACCACGGCCTCTACCAGAAGGTGATCGACCGTTGGGGTCTGAAGAACGAGACCGTGACGGCCTCTCGGATCAACCCGCCCGGCCTGCCGAAGAAGAAGGGCTGAGCACGTGAAATTCCTTCTCCTGACCCTGATCACGCATACCCCGGACCCGGTCACCGGCATCCAGGAGTCGCCCCGGCAGCGGTTGCGCCGGGTGGTCGACAGCGCGCGCCTGGCCGAGGATCTCGGCTATGACGGTTTCGCGGTGGGGGAGCGGCACGAGGATCCGTTCATCTCGGCCGCACCGCCGGTGGTGCTCAGCCATATCGCCGCCGTCACGAATAGGATCGCGCTGTTCACCGGTGTCACCACGCTCAGCCTGCTGGATCCGGTGCGCGCCTTCGAGGACTATTCGACCCTGGACAATCTCTCGGACGGCCGCCTGGAACTGATTATCGGCAAGGGCAACGGCGCGGCGCAGGCGCAGCTGTTCCACGTCACCACCGAGGATCAGTGGGAGCGCAATCGCGAAGGCTACGAACTGTTCCGGCGGCTGTGGGCCAGTGACAGCGTCACCTGGAGCGGTAAGTTCCGCCCGTCGCTGACCGAGGCGAAGGCGTTGCCGCGCCCGCTGCAACCGCGCCTGCGTATCTGGCACGGCAGCGCCACCAGCGAGGAATCCGCGGATTACGCTGCGCTGCACGGTGATCCGCTGTTCTCGGCGAATGTCACCTATCCGATCGAACCGTATGCGGCGCTGGTCCGGCACTACCGCGAACGCTGGGCGGCCTACGGGCATGATCCGGCGGAGGCGCTGGTGGGCGCGGGCACGGCCGGTTTCCTGGTCACCCGGGATTCGCAGGAGGCACTGGACCTCTATCGCCCGATCTTCGAGGCCCGTAAGGCCGCGGCCGCGAAGTTCAACGTGCCCATCGTGTTCGAGACCGTCGAGGATTTCGCCGCGCGCTCCTCGGCCCTGCTCGGCTCGCCCGCGCAGGTGCTGGACAAGCTGCACCGCTACCACGAGCAACTCGGTCACGAGGTGCTGCACCTGAGCGCCGACGCGGATGGCCGCACCGAGAAGCAGCACCGCGAAAGCCTCGAACTGTTCCAGGCGGAGGTGGCGCCCGAACTGCGCCACCGCATTCCGAGCCGTCCGCTCGGCGCCGATCGCTACCCCTCCGGAGATCCACAGTGAATTCATCCCCAGCCGTGCACACCGAGCCCGTCGCGGCATCGCCGAGCCGATCGGCCGCGGCTCGCCTGCGGCGTCCGGTCGCGCTCGCCGGTGTCCTGGCCGCCGCGTTAGCCCTGGCGGCGTGCGGGAGCGACGACGGTGCGGCCGCGTCCGGTCCGGCGCAGCCGGGCGGCACCCTGCGCTACGGTCTCTCGACGGCCCCGACCTGCTCGGATCCCGCGCAGTCGGGGACCAATCAGACGCTGTACGTGACCCGGCAGATCGTGGATTCGCTCACCGATCAGGATCCGGCCACCGGTCAGCTCCGGCCGTGGCTGGCGGACAGCTGGTTCGTGAGCCAGGACGCGCGCAGCTTCACCTTCCATCTGAAGGAGGGCGTCACCTTCAGCGACGGCACCCCGCTCACCGCGGATACCGTGCGCAAGAACTTCGATTCGATCGTCGCGCTGGGTGGGGTGAAGGCCCCGCAGGCCGCCAGCTTCCTGGCCGGGTACACCGGCAGCACGGCGGTGGACCCGCGTACCGTGCGGGTGGACTTCAACGCGCCGAATGCCCAGTTCCTGCAGGCGTCCTCGACCACGCAGCTCGGCATCCAGTCCGAGGCCACCCTCGCCAAATCGGCCGATGATCGCTGCCTCGGCGGCAATATCGGCAGTGGCCCATTCACCTACGCGGAGTGGAAGCAGAACGCTTCCGCCACGCTGGCCAAGCGCATCGGATACCACTGGGGCTCTTCGCTTTTCGCCACCCAGGGCGAGGCGTTGCTGGACAAGATCGTCTTCACCGTCGTGCCCGAATCGGGTGTGCGCACCGGCAGCCTGGCCTCAGGGCAGCTGGACGCGGTCAGTGACGCGCTGCCGCAGGACGCCCCGCAGATCGAGGGCGCGGGCGGCAAGGTGCAGTACACCGCCAATCCGGGTGTGCCATTCGGCTTGCAGCCCAACGTGACTCGCGGCGCACTGCGCGATCCGGCGGTGCGCACCGCGCTGTTGACCGCCATCAACCGCAAGGAACTGGTGGACACCGTGCTGGGGCCGCAGTTCAAGTACGCGACCAGCGTGCTGGCCTCGGCGACCCCCGGCTACCTGGATCTGTCGTCCCGGGTGAAGTTCGATCAGGCCGCGGCGAAGAAGATCCTCGATGACGCGGGCTGGGTGCCCGGGGCCGACGGCATCCGGGTCAAGGACGGCCAGCGGCTGTCCTTCGGCGTGCTGTTCTCGGCCGTATTCGCCGGTAACCAGGCGATTCTGGAACTGACCCAGCAGCAGGTGCGGGCTGTCGGCATCGATCTGCGGCTGGAGCCGGTATCGGTGGCCGAGAGCACCACCCGGCAGAACAACAAGGATTACGACGTCACCTACTACAACGTCAGCCGGGCCGACGGCGATATCCTGCGCCAGTTCGCGGTGAACGGGCGAAACCTCAACGCCCGCACCGAGACCGACAAGCTCGACGCGCTGCTGGACCAGCAACTCGCGGCTACCGACAACGCGGTGCGCACCCGCCTGCTCGGCGAGGCGCAGAACGCGGTGCTCGACGACGGCCTGTGGATTCCCACCATCGAACTGTCCCAGGCCATCGGCGTCGGCAAGAATGTCGCGGACATCAAGTTCGACGCCTCGGCGCGCCTGCAGTTCCACGACGCCGGACTGCGACGGTAATCGCCATGCGCCGGTACGTGATCGGGCGGATTCTGCAGGCGGTGCTCGTGCTGTGGGCGGCCTTCTCGCTGTCCTTCGTGGTGCTCTACCTGCTGCCGTCGGACCCGGTGGAAATGGCCGCGAACGCGGCCGACGGTCTGCCCACCGATGCCGCCGCCATCGCCGAGATGCGCGCCAGATACGGCCTGGATCAACCGATCTGGGTGCAGTACTGGCATGCGATCACGCATGCGGTGCACGGGGATCTGGGGTATTCGATCAGTACCGGCCAATCGGTCACCGGCGCGCTCGCCGACGCATTGCCCTCGACGCTGGCGCTGGCCGCGCTCGCCATGGTGTTCGCGGTGCTCGGCGGTACCGGACTGGCCGTCGCGGCGGCGTACACCGAGCGGCCGCGATTGCGGAGCCTGCTCACCGCGCTACCGCCGCTGGGTGCGTCCATGCCGCAGTTCTGGGTGGGATTGCTACTGCTGCAACTGTTCTCGTTCCGGTTCAAACTGGTGCCCGCGTTCGGCGGCACCGGATTCGCGGCGACCATCCTGCCCGCGATCACGCTGGCGCTGCCGGTGGGCGCGGTCATCGCGCAGGTGCTGTACTCCAGCCTGGTCACCACCTGGCGGCAGCCGTTCGTGGAGGTTGCCTTCGCCAAGGGCGCATCGCGCTGGTGGGTGCAACTGCGGCATGTGCTGCGCCCGGCCGTCGCGCCCGCGCTGACCGTGGCAGGCCTGTGGGTCGGCACCGTACTGGCCGGATCGGTGGTCACCGAGACGGTGTTCTCCCGCCCCGGCATCGGCCGCCTCACCCAGCAATCGGTGCTGTACCAGGACATTCCGGTGGTGCAGGGCATCGTCGTGTTCGCCTCGCTGGTGTTCGTGACGGTCAACCTGCTCATCGACCTCGCCTATCCGCTGCTCGATCCCCGGGTGGCACAGCGCAGTTCGCGTAAGGAGTCCGCGCATGCCTGAGATCTTCTACCTGCTGGCGGTCCTGACCGTCGCCCTCGGCGGCCTGTCCCTGCTCACCAGGACGCGGCCGGATACCGAGGTCGCCGGGAGTCACAGCGCGGCAGCCGAACCCGCGCGCCCGCCGCGACTGCGGGTGATCACCCTGACTCACGCGATGCTCGATCCGGGCATGGCCTACTGGTTCACCGGCGATGAGGTCAACGATGTCTGAGGCCCTCACGCTGGGCGCGCCCAGCGCAGCACCCGAGGCGGGCCGCCGCACCGGCATCCAAGCGGTCCAAGTTGTTTCGGCACGCCAGGCGCTCACCTGGCTGCGCCGGAACTACGGCCTGGTCGTCGCCGGTGTGATCCTGCTGCTGGTGCTCGGCTGGGCAGCGGTTCCGGGTGTATTCGCCAGTGGCGATCCGCTGCATGGGATTCCGGCGCAGAAGCTGCGCGGTCCGAGCGCCGAGCACTGGTTCGGCACCGATAACCTCGGCCGCGATCTCTACACGCGCATGGTGCACGGTGCGGGACTCTCGCTCAGCGCCACCGTTTTCGCGGTGGTGCTCGGCCTGGTCATCGGCTCCCTCGTGGGCCTGGTGGCGGGTACCGCGGGCGGTGCGGTCGACAGCGTGATCATGCGCGTCACCGATGTGCTGCTCTCGATTCCGGATCTGCTGGTCTCACTGGCGCTGATCACCGTGCTCGGTATGGGCACCCGCAATGTGGCACTGGCCGTGGGTATTTCGCTCATCGCCCGGTTCGCCCGGGTGATGCGCGGTGAGGTGCTGCGGGTGCGCCGCGCACCGTACGTGGAGGCCGCGTTCGCCGCCGGCGTGCGCTGGCCGGTGGTGCTGTTCCGGCATGTGCTGCGCAATGCCTACGGGCCGGTGGCCGCGCTCGCGGTGATCGACTTCGGTATGGCGGTGCTGTTCGTGGCCTCACTCAGCTTCCTCGGGTACGGCGCGGTGCCGCCCACCCCGGAATGGGGCTCGCTGGTCTCCGAGGGCCGGAACTTCCTGGCCACCGCCTGGTGGCTGACCACCCTGCCCGGCCTGGTGATCATCGCCCTGGTGCTCGCCACCCAGCGCATTGCCCGCGCCCTGCACAAGGACAACGCCCGATGAGTGACGCACTGCTGAGCATCAGCGATCTGCAGGTGGAGTACCGGGGGAGCACCGGGACCACCGTCGCGGTCGACGGCGTCTCGCTCGAGGTGCGCGCCGGGGAGACGGTCGCGCTGGTGGGCGAATCCGGTTCCGGTAAGTCCACTCTCGCGCACGCGGTGATCGGACTGCTGAACGGCGGCGTGATCACCGGCGGTTCCGTCGATTTCGCGGGACAGCGGCTGGACCAGGCGAATCGGCGTGCCCTGCAGGCGATTCGAGGCGCGCGTATCGGCCTGGTGCCGCAGGATCCGGGCACCGCGCTGAACCCGGTGCTGCGCATCGGCGATCAGGTGGCGGAGGTGCTGCGCATTCACGGCCGCGCCGACCGCCGCACCGCGCATATCGAGGCGGTGCGGATTCTCACCGAGGCCGGACTGGACCGACCCGAGACGCGGGCGCGCCAATATCCCCAGGACCTGTCCGGCGGACAGCGTCAGCGCGTGCTGATCGGCATCGCGCTGGCCTGCGCGCCCGAACTGGTCATCGCCGATGAGCCGACCAGCGCTCTCGATGTCACCGTGCAGCGCCGGATCCTGGACCATTTGGCCAGTCGCACCGCCGAATCCGGCAGCTCGGTACTGCTCATCACGCACGATCTGGCGGTCGCCGCCGAACGCTCCGATCGCATCGTGGTCATGCAGCACGGGCGCGTGGTCGAAACCGGCGATACCACAGAGGTTCTCGGCAATCCGCAACACGAGTACACCCGGCGGTTGATCGCCGCCGCACCCAGCCTCGATACCGAACTCCCGCCGCGCCCGGAGCTCGCGGACCGCACAACGCTGCTGTCGGTGAACGGGCTGCGCAAGGTCTTCTCGATCGGGCATGGTGTCTCGCTGACGGCGGTCTCGGACGTATCGTTCGAGGTGGCGCGCGGTGAAACCCTCGCTGTGGTAGGCGAATCCGGTTCCGGCAAGTCCACCACCGCGCGCATCGCGGCGCGCCTGGAAAAAGCGGACGCGGGCGTCGTCACCTTCGACGGCCGGGAGGTCGGCGGGCTGCGCGGGGCGAAGCTGCGCGAGTTCCGCCGCCGCGTCCAGGTGGTCTATCAGAACCCCTACATCTCGCTGAACCCGAAGCTCAGCATCGCGCGGATCATCGCGGAACCGTTGCAGGCCTTCGGGATCGGGGATCGCAAGTCCCGGCGGGAGACCGTCGCCGAACTGCTGGATCAGGTGGCCCTGCCCGCCCACTACCTCGATCGCCGCCCCGCCGAACTCTCCGGCGGACAGCGGCAGCGCGTCGCCATCGCCCGTGCGCTGGCGCTGCGCCCGGACCTGCTGGTGCTGGACGAACCCGTATCGGCCCTGGATGTCTCGGTGCAGGCGCAGATTCTCGACCTGCTCGAACACCTGCAGTCCGAACTGAATCTCGCCTACCTGTTCATCTCGCACGATCTTGCCGTGGTGCGCCGCCTCGCCGATCGCGTCGCGGTGATGCGGCAGGGCGTCATCGTCGAAACCGCCACGACCGCGGCACTATTCGACAACCCCGTGCACGAGTACACCCGGGAGCTGCTCGCCGCCGTGCCCCGCGCCGGGGCGGCCGATGCCCCTCCCGCCCTGCTCACCCCTCTCGAAAGGACAGCGTGATGCCGCAACTCGCACCGCTGCTGCTGGGCCTGGAACTGTCCGGCACCGGCGCGCACCCCGCCTCCTGGCGGCGCGCGGACTCACGCGCCGAGGAGCTGTTCACCGGCGGCTACTGGGTGGACGCGTTGCGCGCGGCCGAGCACGCGGGCTTCGATCTGGCGTTCCTGCCGGACTCGTTCGCGCTCCAGGCCGCGGGTGCGACCGGCCGCCTGGACGCGGTCGCCATCGCCGCCCGCGCCGCCGCCGCGACGCAGCGGATCGGCCTGATTCCGCAGGCCCCGGTCACCCATACCGAACCCTTCCATCTGTCCAAAGCCATTGCGAGCCTGGACTTCGCGTCCTACGGCCGTGCGGGCTGGGAGGTCACCGTATCGGCGGACGGCGAGGCGAAACTGTTCGGCCGCAAGCCCGAACAGGATGCGCACTCGCGCTGGTTCGAGGCCGATGAGGCCATCGAAGTGGTTGCCCGCCTGTGGGATTCGTGGCAGGACGATGCCGAGATCCGGGATGTCGCGACCGGGCGTTTCATCGACCGCGATCGGCTGCACTACATCGATTTCGTCGGCGACAACTTCTCGGTGAAGGGGCCCTCCATCACCCCGCGCCCGCCGCAGGGACAGCCGCTGGTCACCGTGCGCGCCGCCGATTCGCACAGTGCCCGGCTCGCGGTGCACCGCGCCGACCTGATTCGCGTCACCGCCCAGGATCTGGACGCGGCCGCCGCGCTGCGCACCGAACTCCGCACGGCGGTGGCCGCCGCCGGTCGCGATCCGAATCAGGTGCGAATACTGCTGGATATCGATATCCACCTCGCCGTGAACGCCGATGACGCCGCCGTGGAGGTATCGCAGTTGGAGGACTGGATCGCCACCCCCGCGCCCGGCACGCTCTTCCACATCGGCTCCGCCGCGGAACTGAAGGATCTACTGGACCGGATCGACACCGACTGCCATGCGGACGGAGTCGTACTGCGTCCGCTGGCCCTGCCCGCCGCGCTGCCGTACCTCGCCGAGCTGACCGCCGGTATCCCGGCCGATCCCGGCACGCCGACGCTGCGGGATCGCCTCGGGCTGCCGCGCCCCGTCAATCGCTATCTGAACGCCTGAGGAGAGCCATGCCGGAACAGCGGATACGTAAGCAGATCCACCTCGCCGCCCATTTTCCGGGCGTCAACCACAACACGGTGTGGACCGACCCGAATTCGGGCAGTCAGATCGATTTCGACTCCTTCGTACACCTGGCGCGCACCGCCGAACGCGGTCTGTTCGACTTCTTCTTCCTGGCCGAGGGCCTGCGCCTGCGCGAACAGCGCGGCCGCATCCATGATCTGGACGTGGTGGGACGGCCGGACACCTTTACGGTGCTCAACGCGCTCGCGGCGGTCACCACGCATCTCGGGCTCGCGGGCACCATCAACACCACCTATAACGAACCCTTCGAACTGGCACGGCAATTCGCATCGCTGGATCTTCTGTCCGGCGGTCGTGCGGCCTGGAACGCGGTCACCTCCTCGGACGCCTTCACCGGCGAGAACTTCCGGCGCGGCGGCTATCTGGAGCACGCCAAGCGGTACACCCGCGCCAACGAGGTGATCGAGGCGACCCGCGCGCTCTGGGACAGCTGGCCCGCCGATGCCCTCGTGGTGGATCGCGAACGCGGCGTCTTCGCCCAGCCCGCGCCGCGGGTGCGCTTCAGCAGCGATCAGTTCGACATCGACGGCGACTACGTGCTGCCGCGCAGTCCACAGGGCTATCCCGTGCAGATCCAGGCCGGAGACTCCGATGACGGTCGCGAATTCGCCGCCGCCAAGGCCGATGTCATCTTCAGCGCGCACGGCGAGCTCGAGGACGGGCAGCGCTTCTACACCGACGTCAAGGATCGCCTGGCCAAATACGGCCGCGCCCGCGACGACCTGAAGATCCTGCCCGCCGCCGGATTCGTGCTCGGCGACACCACCGAGGAAGCCGCGGCGAACGCGAAACGCATTCGCCGCCAACAGGTCACCCCGCAGACCGCGATCGCCTTCCTGGAGCAGGTGTGGGGCCGCGACCTGTCCGAATACGATCCCGAGGGCCCACTGCCCGATATCGATCCGGTCGACAATGCCGACATCACCCGCGGCCGGGTGCGGCATGCCAAGGATCCGCGCGCGGTGGCCGAAGCCTGGCGCGCCAAGGCGGCGGCCGAGCACCTCAGTATTCGCGATCTGATCATCGAGACCACCGCGCGCCAGCAGTTCGTCGGCACGCCCCGCGAGGTCGCGGTGGCCATCGATCACTACGTGCAGAGCGATGCCGCCGACGGTTTCGTGCTGGTCCCGCATCTCACCCCCACCGGCCTCGACGAATTCGTCGACAAGGTGATCCCCGAACTCCAGGAACTCGGCAGCTTCCGCACCGAGTACACCGGCCCCACCCTGCGCGACCACCTCGGTCTGCGCCACCCGCACCGCAGCACCGAAGGAGTACGCGCGTCATGACCGCCATCGTCACCGAATTCGAACAGCAGTGGGCCACCTGGCAATCCGAGCGGGACGCCTGGGCGCGGCAGCCCCTGGGCTGGCTCAGCCTCACCGGACTGCACTGGCTCGGCAATGCCGACGAGACCGTGCCGGGGCTGCCGGGCCGCTGGCGCGCCGATGCCGAAAACGTCTACGTGACAGCGGAATCCGACACCGCGGACCCGGCGGGGCAGGGCGTGGCGACACCCTTGACCCGCGACGGCGCGGTGCTGTCCGGTACCACCGTCCTCACACCCGGTGAAGGCGCGCCCGGCCTCGAGGTGCGCCACGGCGATCGGCTCATCGAAGTCATCCGCCGCAGTGGGCAATTCGCGCTGCGCGTGCACGATCCGGCCGCACCGTCCCTGGCTGCGTTCACCGCGATCCCGGCCTACGCGCCCGATCCGCGCTGGGTGGTCACCGGCCGGTTCACCCCCTTCGAGGTGGCGCGCGTGGTCACCACCGGCGCGGTCGTGGCGGGGCTCGAACACCACCATGTCGCCACCGGCACGGTCACTTTCGAGCTCGACGGGACCGAACACACGCTGGTCGTGTTCGGCAACCAGACCTCCGGCCTGCACCTGCTCTTCACCGACGGCACCAGCGGCGTCACCACCTACGGCGGCGCGCGCCGCCTCGATCTGCCCCGCCCGGCCGCCGATGGCACCCTCACCATCGACTTCAACCGCACGGCGAACCTGCCCTGCGCCTTCACCGATTACGCGACCTGCCCGGTCGCCCCGCCGGAGAACCGTCTCCCGGTGGAAATCACGGCGGGCGAACAGGATCCGCGCAAGGGGCAGGCGCTATGACCACTCCGCTCTCGGTCCTGGACCTCTCACCGATCAGCGCGGGCTCGGACGCCCGGCAGGCGCTGCGCAACACCATCGATCTGGCGCGACAGGCCGAACGCTGGGGCTACCGGCGCTTCTGGATCGCCGAACACCATTTCGTGAATGTGGCCAGCTCGGCATCCACCACCCTGATCGGCCTCATCGCCGCCGCCACCGAATCCATTCGGGTGGGCACGGCGGCGGTGCAGCTGGGTCATCACACCTCCGCCGCCGTGGTGGAGGCGTTCGGTACGGTCGACGCGCTGTACCCGGGCCGCCTGGATCTGGGTCTGGGCCGCTCCGGTCACCGTGGCGCACAGATCCGTTCCGCCGGGGTGCCGCCGGTGCCGAAGCAGGACCGGCGCACCGAGGTGCGCGACGGTGTGGTGCTGCCGCCGCCCTTCAATCCGGGGCAGCTGCTCGACACCTCCCGTATCGCAGCGGGTTTGGAGGCGCTCAGTCTGCCCGGGGCGCAACCGCTGCCGTACACCGAACAGGTACAGCAGATTCGGGACTTGCTGGCGGGCACCTATACGGCCGGTGATGGCGTGCACCTGAGGGCGTTCCCCGGTGAGGGCGCGGATGTGCAGCTGTGGCTTTTCGGCAGCAGCGGCGGTGAAAGCGCGCAGCTCGCAGGCGAATTGGGACTTCCCTTCGCGGCGAACTATCACGTGTCGCCGGGCACCATCATCGAGACGGTGGAGGCGTATCGCGCCGCTTTCCGTCCCTCCGAACGCTTCCCGCGCCCCTACCTGGTGGTATCGGCGGATGTCGTGGTAGCAGAAGACGATGCGACCGCGCGGCACCTGGCCTCTAGCTACGGGCACTGGGTCTACAGCATTCGCAGCGGGGCCGGGGCGGCCGAGTACCTCGATCCCGCCACCGCTCCGGCGCTCTCGGATCATCAGCGCCGCCTGATCGATGACCGGGTCGCCACCCAGTTCGTCGGTTCACCGAGTTCGGTGGCCGAGCGGCTGCGCGCCCTGCAACAACTCACCGGTGCGGACGAACTCGTGATCACCAGCGTCACCCACGATCACGCGGATCGCCTGAATTCGCACCGCCTGCTTGCCCGCGAATGGGGGTTGACCCACGTTCGCGCGGCGTGAATCCGCCGCCGCTCGCGAGCGAACGGGGACTCCGTGAGCGAGCGGCGCGGAAAAACCACATCTGCGCCCTAGGGCCAACCCGCAGATGTGGTCGTCGAGCCGGGCCCGGACCGTGGACCGTCCGGGCCCGGCTCTTCCATGTTTCGAAACCTCCTGTGCCAGTCATGAAATCGTCACGATGCGACCTATTGAATGTGGTGCAGAGGTCATCGAACGATAGGAAAACCCCATGAAGAAGACTCTCGCCGTCACCGCCCTCGCGCTCGCCGCCGCCGGACTGGGCGCGGGTGTGGCGCACGCCGAGGAGCTCCAGGTCGACGGCAGCTACGGCTCCGTGCAGGCCTGCGACGCCGACGGTTCCAACGGCAGCTTCCAGGCCGGTGGTGTCAACCTGCGCGGTGAGGACGGCTGGCGCTACCGCTGCGACCAGGGCAACGACGGCCTCTGGTACATGACCATCTTCCGCTGATCCGCCGCGCCGCTTGACGGGCGTAGGCGAGCCTGAAAAGGCGTGCGGGACAAACGAAAACGCCCGGCTGGGACCATCCAGCCGGGCGTTTTCGGGTCGGTGGGTCAGCGGGCGGTACGGGTGGCGCGGCGCATGGCCGAGACCGGATCGGCGTAGAACACGCTCAGCGAGGTAACCGCCGCCGCGAACTCCTGCACCCGGCCGCCGAAACGGCTGATGCGCAGATCCGCCGCCGGGAGCGTGGTGCTCTCCGCGAAAGCCTGTGCCACCCGCTCCATTCCGGGCCGGTAGCCGGTGAAAGCCTGACCGCCGAGCACGACTCGGTCCGGGTTGAACATATCCCGCACCAGAGCCGCTGTGCGCCCGAGGATTTCGGCCCGCTCCAGCAGCAGATCCTTCGCTGCGGCCGAACCCGAATCGGCGGCCCGGTACAGATCGGTGATCACCGGGCGGCGCGGCGCCTCCGGCTTGGGCAGTACACCGCGGCGCACCGCGCGCTCCAGGAAGAAGCGCTCACCGATGGTCGCCTCCAAGCAACCCTTGCGGCCGCAGGTGCAATCGGCGTCCGAACCGGTCGGCAGATGCGCGATGGAACCCGGGCCGTTGGCGGGCGTGTGCACCCGATCATGCAGTGTCACAGCCACACCCGCGGTCTCCCGCGCGTAGATGTACAGGCTGGAACCCGGTCGCTGACCCTCGCCCGGCTCGCGCCCGGCCAGCAGCAGTTCCGCGGCGGCCATGGCCTCCACGTGCGCGGACACCGACACCGGCAGATCCAGCACGCTGCTGAACACCGCCGCCACCGGCGCGGCCTGCCAGCCCAGGCGCGGATGATCCACCACACCGGCGGCCGGATCTACCCGGCCGGCCAGCGCCACACCGGTCCACAGCGGACGGCGGCGCGGCAGTCGATCCAGGAAAGCCTTGGCACTGCGGGCCACTATGGTCAGCGCCGCGTCCTGACCCGTTTGGGGAGTGGCGATTTCGAGCCCGCCCAGAATCCGGCCGGACAGATCCGCGGCCACGATGCGGGTGAGCGTGGAACCGATGTGCACACCGAGCGTCACGAACGAATCGGTGTCCACCTCGAACGGCACGCGGGGACGGCCCACCGCGCCGGAGGCGGTCAGATCGGCGCGCTCGCGCAGCAGTCCGGCCGTAAGCAGCGCCGACACTTGGCGATTCACGGTCGCGATGCTCAAACCCGTGCTCTGCGCGGCGATATCGCGGAAGATCGGGCCGCGTGCGGCGGCCCGCAGCACGGCCGCGGCGGGGTTGTCGGTAATGCGCAGCTCCGGCGGCACCGCGGGGCGGGCCGGGGCCAGACGAGCGGTGGCGACGGTGCCGTGGGTACGTTTTTCAAGGGTGGGGCTGGTCATAATATGAAGTCCTTGCTGCGGTCCCGGCCTGGAAAAGGGGGGACGAGTGCCTACATGAAGAGATTCAGCGGTGCAGCGAGGAGGCCCGGACCCGGGAGCGAATCACGAAGGATTCGAGGCCGATCGGGGAATCAGAGCTCGGCTGCCTGGAAGCAGCGACAACACAGTTCGCGTTGGCGAGGCAGCCGAACACCGAGCGCCACGGTCACATACGTGACCCGTGCGGCAGCGGTGCGATTGGCGGACATGGGTACAAAGTTAACATCCCGCTCAGGGCGAACGGAATCCGTTCTCCCATATCTCGAGAAATGAGTGCCTGCTCACTCCACCTCGTCGCGCCCGCGAGCGCAGGTATTCCGATCACCGTGATTACAAGACTCAGCTGGTCGGAGCGGGGTGGCGCAATAGCCCTCCGAGCGCGGATCGCGGCAGGCCGGGCGCATGCGCGGGCGGCGCAAATCCACAGGCCGTGCCGGGTGGCGTGAAGCGCTCGAGCGGTACTCTCCGGCGTCCCCGTTAAAGTCTGAAACCGCTGGTCAATGGCGGAAAGGAGATGACGTGACGCCGGAACCCACACCGCTGCGCACCCCCGCCCGCCGGGCCGATCGAGCCCGCCAGGTGGCCGATATCGTGCGCCAGCAGATTCACGCCGGGGCGATCGAGGATTCACTGCCCACCGAGCAGGAGCTGGCCGCCGAATTCACGGTCTCGCGCAACACCGTGCGCGACGCCCTCGCCCTCCTCAAGGATGAGGGGCTGATCGAGCGCGCACCCAAGATCGGCACGCACGTCGCACGCCGCAAATACGACCACGGTCTGGACGCGCTGCTCGGGTTGAAGGAAACCCTGCGCGGCCACGGTGACGTGCGCAATGAGGTGCGCGCCGCCACCCGCACCACCCCGCCCCCGGCGGTTGCCCGCAAATTGCGGCTCGCGCCGGGCGAACCCGCCGTATATATCGAGCGGCTGCGCTGGTTCGGTGATCTGCCTCTCAGTCTCGATCTGACCTACCTCGTCCCGGATATCGGCGATGAGGTCATCACCCGCGATCTGGAGACGAACGACGTGTTCGCGCTCATCGAACAGATCAGCGGCGGCCCGCTCGGCTCCGCCGACCTGGCCCTGGAAGCCATTACCGCCGACACCCATTCGGCAGCGACCCTGCAAATGCCAGAGGGCGGCGCCCTGCTGTTGCTGGAACGCCTCACCAAACTCGACGACGGCCGCCCCGTCGACCTCGAATACATCCGGATGCGCGGCGACCGGATCACCATGCGCGGCAGCCTCACCCGGCCGCCCGAACGCACCGATTGGAGGCTGACCTGATGGCACTGGTCAATCAGCGCGCCGACGTCCCCGTCACCATCGACGAATCCCTGTGTATCCAGGGCTGCACGCTCTGCGTGGAGATCTGCCCGCTCGACTCGCTGGCCATCAATCCGGAAAACGGTAAGGCCTTCATGCACGTGGACGAGTGCTGGTACTGCGGCCCGTGCGCCGCGCGCTGTCCCACCGGCGCCGTCACCGTCAATATGCCCTACCTGCTCCGCTGAAGGACCACGCATGAAGCACCACCGCATCGCCCGTCTCGCCGCCGCCGCGGTCGCCGCCGCCATCGCGCTCACCGCGTCCGGCTGCTCGCTGGAATCCTCCGGTGACGGCGATACCGTCAAGGTCGTCATCGGCTACCAGTCCAAGACCATCAATACCGTCACCGCCGGAACCCTGTTGAAGGCCAAGGGATTCCTGGAGCAGCGGCTCAACGACCTGTCGGCGCACGGGGGGCCCAAGTACGCGGTGGAATGGCAGGACTACGACACCGGTGCCCCCATCACCGCGCAGATGGTGGCCGAGAAGATCGATATCGGCTCCATGGGCGATTACCCGCTGCTGATCAACGGTTCGCGCACGCAGGCCAATGAGCGGTCCCAGACCGAACTGGTCTCGATCACCGGGTACAACCCCAAGGGTGCGCTGAATATGGTTGTGGTCGCGCCGGATTCGAAGGCGCAGGCCATCAATGATCTCGCGGGGCAGAAGGTATCGGCCAGCGTCGGCTCCGCCGGGCACGGCACCCTGGTGCAGGCGCTGACCCGCGCGCACATCGATCCCAAGACCGGGGTCGAGGTGCTCAACCAGCAGCCCCAGATCGGTTCCTCCGCACTGGAATCCGGTCAGGTGGCGGCGCTGTCCCAGTTCGTGGCCTGGCCCGGACTGCTGGTATTCCAGAACAAGGCCAAGCTCCTCTACGACGGTGCGGAGCTGAACGTCCCGACCTTCCACGGCGTGGTGGCCCGTCGCGACTACGCGAAACAGCACCCGGAGGTGCTCGATGCGTTCCTGCGCGCACAACTGGACGCGACCGATTTCATCCACAAGCAGCCCCTGGAAGCGGCCGAGCTCGTCGCCGAGGGCAGCGGCCTGCCTCAGGAGGTCGTGTACCTCTACAACGGGCCGGGCGGAACCTCCTTCGACACCACGCTGAAGCCGAAACTGCTCGACGCCTTCAAAGCCGATGTGCCGTACCTGAAGTCGATCGGTGACTTCGCCGACCTAGATATCGACAAGTTCGTCGACGACACCGCACTGCGCAAGGCCTTCCAGGAGAGCGGCGCGAACTACGATGCGGCACTGGGTAATAACGCCAACCCGGCACCCGTCACCGGTATCGATCCGCTGACCAACCGCCCAACCGACAACCCGGCCCAGGCCGGTGAGATCTGGTTCACCGGTTCCGCCGCCACCCAGCCCGCCGCCGACCCCACCAGTCTGCTGCGTGCCATCAAACAGGCTCGCGCACAGGGCAAAACGGTCCGCGCCGCCTACGTCCCCGATGCCGAACTCGGCACCCGCTGGTTCGCCGACAAGGCCATCTGGGTTCGCGACGGCGACACCTACCTGCCCTTCACCACCCCCGCCGCGGCCCAGCGCTACCTGACCCAGCACCCCTCGGGCGCGGTCGTCGGCTACGACCAAGCCATCACCGAGGTCCGGCAATGACCTCGCAGGCCGCCGCACAGTCCTCTCGTCATCCCGGCACGCTTTTGGCCGGGATCCACGGTGACCAGGTCGAAAACGGTGGATCCCGGCCACGAACACGCCGGGATGACGGAGTTGGGGACGCTCGCGCGGGGCGGGCGATCCGGGTGGTGTGGACCTCCCGCCTGGTCAAGCTCATCTCGGTGCTCGTGGTCATAGGGGCCTGGCAGTTCCTGACCGCCAACAACATTCGGCTCTGGGTGCGGTTCGACACGCTGCCGACCGTCACCGAGATCGTGCGGGCATTCCACAAGCAGCTGGGGACCGATACCTACTATCTCGACCTCGGGCAGTCGCTGATCCGCATCCTCACCGGATTCGGGCTCGCGGCGGTGTTCGGCGTGACACTCGGTGTGGCGCTGGGGCGTTCGCGCTGGATCGCGGACACCATCGGGCCGCTCACCGAACTGGCCCGGCCGATTCCGGCCATCGCCGTTGTGCCCGTGGCGATTCTGCTCTTCCCGGATGACGAGGCCGGGATCGTATTCATCACCTTCCTGGCCGCGTTCTTCCCGGTCATGGTCTCCACCCGGCACGCCGTGCGTGCGCTGCCGACCATCTGGGAGGACTCGGTGCGCACGCTCGGCGGCAGTCGCTGGGATGTGTTGCTGCGGGTCGTATTGCCCGGCAGCCTGCCCGGCGTCTTCAGCGGGTTGTCCGTCGGCATCGGGGTGTCCTGGATCTGCGTGGTCTCCGCGGAGATGATCTCCGGCCGCCTCGGTGTGGGGTACCGCACCTGGCAGGCGTACACCATCGTCGACTACCCGGGCGTGTTCGTCGGCATCATCACCATCGGCGTGCTGGGGTACGGCACCTCCGCCGCCGTCGAACTCATCGGACGGCGGGTCACGCACTGGCTGCCGCGGGTACCGGAGGTGACCAAATGACCAGCGGTATGAGTCTGCGGGTGGACGGAATCGACCTGTCCTACACCGGTGCGCCGGTGATCCGGGACCTGTCCCTGGAGGTCCGCCCGGGCGAGATCCTGATTCTCACGGGGCCGTCCGGATGCGGAAAATCCACCGTCCTGCGCGCCCTCGCCGGACTGCTGCGACCCGATGCCGGACAGGTGCTCGCCGACGGGACGCCGGTCACCGGAACAAATCGGGATCGAGCCGTCGTCTTCCAGGACAACGCGCTACTGCCTTGGCGCACCGTGCGATCCAATATCGAGTTGGCGCTGAAACTGCGCGGGGAACCCCGCGCGGGCCGAAAGACGCTGGCGGAGAGGTGGATCGAGGAGATCGGTCTCACCGGATTCGCCGACTTCCTGCCCAAGAGCCTGTCCGGCGGTATGCGCCAGCGCGTTCAGCTCGCGCGCGGTCTGGCCGGTGCGCCCCGCTCGGTGCTCATGGACGAACCCTTCGGCGCGCTCGACTCACAGACCCGCGCCACCATGCAGCGCCTGCTGATCGACACCTGGCGCACCCACCCCACCACCCTGGTCTTCGTCACCCACGATGTGGACGAGGCGCTGCTGCTGGGTGACCGCGTCGCGGTCCTGGGCCGCGCCGGAGCACCCCTGCGTGCCCTGCTGGATGTGCCGCAACCGCGCGAACTCGGTGTGGACCGCACCGTGTTGCGCGCCGAAATCATTACCGCCCTGGACCATTCGGGCGATCTCGCCGCGCTCTGACGGCGTCCCCGACCGATCCCCTCACGAATGTTGGTGTGCCTGATGGAGATTCCCGACCTCGCCGCGATCACCCGGCTCGACTGCGACGTCCTGGTCATCGGCGGCGGCACCGCGGGCACCATGGCCGCACTCACCGCCGCCGAACAGGGCGCGAACGTGCTGCTCATGGAGAAGGCGCATGTGCGGCACTCCGGCGCGCTCGCCATGGGTATGGACGGCGTCAACAACGCCGTCATCCCGGGCAAGGCCGAACCCGAGGACTACGTCGCCGAGATCACCCGGGCGAATGACGGAATCGTCAACCAGCGCACCATCTATCAGACCGCCACCCGCGGCTTCGCCATGGTGCAGCGGCTCGAACGCTACGGCGTGAAATTCGAGAAGGACGCCTACGGTGAATACGCGGTCCGCCGCGTGCACCGCTCCGGGTCGTACGTGCTGCCCATGCCCGAGGGCAAGGATGTCAAGAAGGCGCTGTATCGCGTACTGCGGCAACGCAAGATGCGCGAGAAGATCCAGATCGAGAACCGGCTCATGCCGGTGCGGGTGCTCACCGAGAACGGGCGCGCGGTCGGCGCGGCCGCATTGAACACGCGCACGGGCGAATTCGTGGCCGTCGCCGCGAAAGCCGTTATCCTGGCGACCGGTCCGGCCGGACGCCTCGGACTGCCCGCCTCCGGCTACCTCTACGGCACCTATGAGAACCCCACCAACGCGGGCGACGGCTACGCCATGGCCTACCACGCGGGGGCGGAGCTCTCCGGTATCGAATGCTTCCAGATCAACCCGCTCATCAAGGATTACAACGGCCCGGCCTGCGCGTACGTGGCCAATCCGTTCGGCGGCTACCAGGTCAACGCCCTCGGTGAGCGCTTCGTCGACTCCGATTACTGGTCGGGTCAGATGATGTCCGAGGTCAAGCGGGAGATCGAATCCGCGCGCGGCCCCATCTATCTCAAGGTCTCGCATCTGCCGACCGAAACCCTGGACGCGCTCGAAGGCATCCTGCACACCACCGAGCGCCCCACCCGCGGCACCTTCCACGCCAATCGCGGGCACGACTACCGCACCCACGATATCGAGATGCACATCTCCGAAATCGGTTTGTGCAGTGGACATTCCGCCTCCGGCGTCTGGGTCGACGAGAACGCCCGCACCACCGTCCCCGGCCTCTACGCCGCCGGTGATCTGGCCTGCGTGCCGCACAACTACATGATCGGGGCGTTCGTCTACGGCGACCTCGCGGGTTCGCACGCGGCGAGCACCCTCGCCGACACCCCGGCCCCCGCCGAACTGCCCGCCGACCAGCTGGCCGCCGCACACGAACTCGTCTACCGCCCGCTGCGCAATCCCGAAGGCCCGCCGCAGCAGCAGGTCGAGTACAAACTGCGCCGCTTCGTCAATGACTATGTGGCCCCGCCGAAGACGGCCACCAAGCTCTCCCTCGCCATCGAGACCTTCGACCGCATGTTGGACGACATCGCCGCCATGGGCGCGCAGACCCCGCACGAGCTGATGCGCTGCGCCGAGGTGACCTTCATTCGCGACTGCGCGGAGATGGCCGCCCGCTCCTCGCTGACCCGCACCGAATCCCGCTGGGGCCTCTACCACGAACGCGCCGACCTCCCCGAGCGCGATGACGTCGAATGGCGCTACCACCTCAACCTCCGCAAGGCGGACGACGGCGAGATGGAATTCCTGAAGCGCCCCGTCGCACCGTATTTCGTCCCGGTTCCCGGCCTGGACGATCTGCCCACCGACGACCCCACCGTCATCCCGGTGCGGCAGCCCGCCTTGATCGGCAGCCCGCCGAACCTGGCCGCCGCGCCGACCACGCCCGGCACCGCACCCGATGCGGAAGCCCCCGCGAAAGCCCCTGTCGCCCCGCGGATCGCACTGCTGCTGAGCCTGGACGGCCCCACCGTCGAAGAACTCGAATCCTTCCTCGCCGATCCCGACCCCCAGGTGCGCGCCACCGCCCTCTCCGTGCTCACCGAGGGCACCCCGGACGGCTTCGACGTGCCACTCATCGCGGCGCTGGCCGACTCCGACTCGGCGGTACGCGGCAATGCCGTCGCCGGACTGCGGGAACTCGTCGAAATCCTGCCCGAGCGCAGTGGCGGCGCCCTCGCCGAGCATGCCGATTCCCCGGACCCGGCGGTCCGCGCGACCGTGGTGGATCTGCTGCGTGCCCTGCGCGCCGGTTCGGTGGAACTGTTCGCCAAGGCCGCCGTCGACCCCGATCATCGAGTACGCATAGAGGCGATCAACGGTCTTGTGTCACTGGATGATTGGTCCACGCTGGCTACCGCCGCTCACGATGAGAACCGCGAGGTCCGCATCGTGGCTGCCAAGGGTTTGGCCACCATCGGCATCGGCGGACTGGAAGCGGTTCGGGCCCTGCTCGCCGACCGCGATCCGCTCGTCCGGGCCGCCGCCCTGACCGCGCTGGCTCGGCTCGGCAATGCCGATGACATCACGACTCTGACTGTCGCCCTGAAGGATTCGGCCTGGCAGGTGCGCGAGGGCGCGGCGCGCGGGCTCCCGGCCGTCGGCGCGGACCTGGCCGCCGAACCGTTGAGCCTGGCGCTGGCCGATATCCACCCGGATATCCGCAAGGCGGCCGTGCTGACGCTCAGCAGCTGGCCCGAATCCACCGCCGCACGCGATGCCCTGAACATCGCCCTGGACGACTCCGACGCCGACGTCCGCGCCTACGCCCGGCGCGCGCTCGCCGTCCATTCGGGAGCGTGACTGGCCTCAGCTCTCGGTGAAGAGCTTCTCCAATTCGGTTATGCAGTAAGGGAAGTGGGCCGCGAAACGGTAGAGATCGTGATCGGATTCGAAGCCGCCGAACCAGTAGAGGCCGGGGGTGCCGTCATCTGTCGGGTTCAGGTCGCGGAAGGTGCGCACCCACTGATCGGTGCGGCGGCCCGCCACCATGAAGGGCAGCGCCCGGGAGAAGATCATTTCCCGGTCGGGTGCCGGAATGTTCTGTGGGACAACTGCATCCAGGCTGCGCAGCATGGCTTGTACGCGGCCAGCCAGCTCCCGGCCGAGGGCGGTGCGGGACGGTAGGTAGCGGGGGAGCAGCAGGGCCGCCACGCCACCCAGGATCAATGCGACACCGATCAGGGCGTGACCGGGACCCAGCGCGAGGGCGAGGGTGGTGACGGCACCGGCCACCACCAGCGTTGCGCCGAGCCAGAATTCGAAGCCCCGGCGCGTGCGGTCGATGAAACTGCCCTGCGCGGTGGCCTCGTCGATGAGGGTGCGGCGGACCTCCCGCGCGTTCACCCTGTCGCGCAGCGTCGACACCATGACCGCATCGGTGCCCTCGGGCAGGAATGTCTCGTAGACCGCGCGCTCGTAACCGGTGAGCTGGTCGTCGATCGGGTTCATCCGGCTGATCCGCCAATCGGATTCACCGATCGCCGCGATCCAGATATAGCTGCGCACAGCCAGATCCACCACCGTGGCCGCCATATCGGGGGCGTCGACATAGCCGTCGATCAGCAGACCGGCGGTGCCGGGCAGGATGCCGTCGGGGGAGGTGAATCGCATGTGATCGCCCTGGCGCTCCAGCGGATCGAGCACCTGCGCGCTCGGCTGCTGCCTGCGCGCCCACACCACATATCCGGCGGCCGCCGCCAGCGCCGCCAGCAGCGCTCCGAACGCCGCCAGCACCGGGCCGGTGATGGAGAACGGGCCGGGTGAATCATCGTCCTGGATATCGGCATTCGGTTTCACCGTGCCGGGCGGGATCTGCAGGGTCACATCGATGACATCGCCCTTGCGCAGATCCGTCTTGTCCAGATGCGCGACGCCGTCCGGTTCGACGCGGATATCCGCGCAGTCCTCCGGCTTACCGGGCGGGCCGATGGTGCATTTGGTGACGCCCATCCGGAAATCGGGACTCGTCACCACCACGCTGATGGACGCCACATCGGTATTGAGCACCCCGGTCCACCGGAACGTCTGCGCCCCGGCGGAATCGGCGACGGTGTTGTGCACCGTGTACTTGAACGTCACCGTGCCGGACCGGGCGTCGATGGTGAAACGGTCGTCCGCGACGGTGGCCTCACCGTCACCGGTGGCCTGGATATCGCTCACCTGGAAGGTGCGCTGAATGGCATCGGTGACCTGCACCCGCAGCGGCAGCACCTGCCGGAACTCGTTGCCGGCGGGCACTTCCACGGTTTCGGTCACCCGGAGCAGGCCGTCATCGCCCAGATCCACATCCGCGGTGATCTTCACACCGTCGGGCTGCTGCGCCTGGGCGGCCGGGGCTGCCACGCCCGCCAGCGCGAGCAGCAGCGCCACGAGGACGCCGCCCCGAAAAATCTGCATGGATGGTCACTCTAGCCAGCTTGCTATTCTTCCTCAGCGGCTGTCGGTTATCGGTGAGAACGAGGGGGTGCGGGGGTATGACTCGCCCACCGTCCGGCTACGGACCGAATAACCACGGCGGCTGGCCGCCCGAACCCGATCCGCGCCGCCCCCAGCAGCCGCCCGGACAACCGCGGCAAGGCAATTCGCCACCGCCCGGCGGTTATCCCCAGCGGCCCGGCGGCCGTCCACAGCACCCCGCACAACCCGGCGGGCAGCCCCCGCGCCCCGGTGGGAATCCGGCCCAGCCCGGCGGCTATCCGGGTCAGCCGGGCGGGTACCCCGGTGGGCCGGGTGGGTATCCCTCGCGCCCGGGCGGCTATCCGGTGCAGCCGCCGCACCCCTCCGCACCGCCGGGAGGGATTCCGGCGCAGCCGCGCACGGGTTATCCACAGCAGCCGAGTTATCCACAGCGACAGGGTTTCTCATCGCCGCAGGGCTCCGGGCCCGCGCCCACCTTCGCGCAGCCGCGGCAGCCCGCGTATCGCCCGCCGATGCCGCCGCCCGCCGCGCATACCCAGACCGGGATGCAGGCGGTCCAGCGTCCGGCTCCGCCGCGCCGCCGTCGCTGGGGCACGCTCGTGGTCATTCTGATTCTGCTGGTCAGCACCGTTGTGCTGCGCACCGCCATTCGAACCGGATTGAGCGCCTTGGGAACCGGCGACAAGGTGCAGACCGGGTACAGCAACGATCCGGGCACCGAGAACGCGGGCGTCGCCAAGACCTCGGACAATCCGCTGGTCACCGATGACAGCCTCACCCTGCTGCCGGAGAACTGCGCGTACACGCCGTGGAGCACCGACGTCGACGTCGCGCGCACCTTCTTCCAAACGGCCGCGGACTGTCTCGCCGAAGCGTGGAAACCCCTCTTCACCGATATCAAGCTGCCGTTCGAACCGCCGAAACTGAACGTCTCGGCCACCACCAGCGGCATCACCACGCTGTGCACCGGCAACAGCAGTAATTTCGCCGCCTTCTACTGCTCGGCCGACAAGACCATCTACATGCCGATCAGCCAGTTGCAGACCGATATCTACAAGAACAACTGGGTGGTCTACCTGTCGGTGTTCGCGCACGAGTACGGGCATCACGTCCAGGCCGAATCCGGCATCCTGGGCAAGGTGCATCAGCAGCGCCGGGACGCGGGCGCGCGCAGCGATACCGGCCTCGAACTGTCCCGCCGCACCGAACTCCAGGCCAACTGCTTCGACGGCATGTTCCTGTCCTCGTCGAATAACGGTGGCGCACTGAGCAATGCGCAGATCGGCGTCGCCCGCAACGATATGTACCACCGCGGCGACGCCCCCGGCGATATGCGCGATCACGGCACCTCGCAGAACGGCGGCGCGTGGTTCGAGATGGGCTACGACAAGAACCGCACCGCGCAGTGCAACACCTTCGCGGCGGCACTGAACAAGGTCAACTGACCACACGAAAATGGCCGGGGCAGCGAATCATTCGCTGCCCCGGCCACTTTCATGGCTATCGGCTCAGTGCCCGAACGGCCCGTCCCGCTTGATCTGATGACCGTGCCCGTTCACGCCCTCGGCGTACGCGGTCTCGGCGTGCAGCGCGAAGTCGATACCGGAGATCTCCTCCTCGCGGCTCACCCGGAAACCGATGGTCCGATCGATCACCTTGCCCAGTGCGAACGACACCCCGAACGCGAACGCCGCCACCGCGAGCACGCCGACCAACTGCTTGCCCAGCTGTGCGAGTCCGCCGCCGTAGAGCAGCCCCTCCGGACCGTTCTCACCCGTCATCGCCCGGTTCGCCAGGAATCCGATGAGCAGCGTGCCCACGATGCCGCCGACGAAGTGCACGCCCACCACATCGAGCGAATCGTCGTAGCCGCCCTTGAACTTCCAGCCCACCGCGAACGAACACACGGTGCCCGCGACCAGACCCACGATCAGCGCGCCCATGGTGTTGACCGAACCGCAGGACGGGGTGATGGCGACCAGACCGGCCACCGCACCCGAGGCCGCACCGAAGGTGGTCGGCCGGCCGTCGCGCACCTGCTCCACGATGAGCCAGCCAAGCATGCCGAGGCAGCCCGCGACGAGCGTATTCAAGAACACCGCGGCGGCGGTTCCATTGGCGCCCAAGGCCGAACCGGCATTGAAGCCGAACCAGCCGAACCACAGCAGGCCCGCGCCGAGCAGCACGAACGGCAGATTGTGCGGCCGCATGGCATCGACCTTGAAGCCCACGCGCGGGCCGAGCACGATCGCCAGCGCGAGTGCCGAAGCGCCCGAGGCGATCTCGACGACCAGGCCACCCGCGTAATCCATGGTGCCGAACGAGGCCAGCCAGCCGTTCGGCGTCCACACCCAGTGCGCGATGGGGGCGTACACAATGAGCGCCCAGATCGGAACGAAGATCATCCACGCGGAGAATTTCGCGCGGTCCGCGATCGCGCCGCTGACCAGTGCCACGGTGAGAATCGCGAATGTCAGCTGGAAGGTGACGAACAGCAGTTCCGGAATTCCGCTGCCCGCGTGCACAGTCGTGGGATCAATTCCGGAAAGTCCGAAATGACCGAGATTTCCGATGAGTCCGCCGCCCGCGTCATCACCGAACGCCAGGCTGTACCCCGCCACCAGCCACACCACCGTGACCAGCGGAATCGAGATGAAACTCATCATGAGCATGTTGAGCACACCGCTGGAGCGCACCATGCCGCCGTAGAAAATAGCCAGGCCGGGCGTCATGAGCAGCACCATCGCCGTGGCCGCGAGCAGCCAGGCGGTAGCCGCCGGATCGATGTTCATGAACAAACTCCTTCCGCGCGAAATCGCGTTGCACGGAAGTTACCGAATCCTCACGTTTCGGCGCTGTTACGAAAATGAGGACTTGGATACGTGTATGTAACAGCGATCAGGCGCGGCGCTCTTTGTTCTTGCGCGACAATGCCCGCATTCCACGCGGTCCCGGCACGGGCAGGTCATCCGTCAGCGCCATCCACTCGGCGGTGGTGAGCCACTGCTGCTGCGCCCGGGCGTCGGCTGTGTCGTTGAACACGCGCCGGCCGCGATCATCGCGCAGCTCATAGGCGAGCACCGACCAGCGCGGCGGCCGCTCGTTCTCCGCCAGCTGATCGCGCAGATAGGCCGCCACCAGCGTGCCGATGGCGTTCACCGGCCGCAGCGACACCCGATTGCCGAACCGGGCGGCATGGAAACGCCTTCCGGCACACAGGGATCGGGGTGTCGCGTTGTAGGCGATCCAGCCCGCGCGCTGCGCCCGCTCGATCAACCACAGATGCTTCACCGCGGTCGGCGGGATATCGCCGACGCGATCGCGAATCAGCGCGAACACCGGCTCCGACAGCAGAATGTCCCGGCGCGTCGGCCCGGTGCCGTGCGCGGTCCAGTATTCGTCGGTGAGCTTGGCCAGCACCCGGCCGAAATCGTCGACACTGCGCTGGGCACGGCGGCCCAGGCGTTCGATGCGCTCGGCCTCGGCGCGCATATCGTTCTGCACGATGAGGGTTTGAATGGCCGCCAGCGTCGGCACCTGGCCGCGCTGCAGCAGTTCCAGAATCGCGCCCGCGGTGGCCGGATCCGCGGCTGCCGACACCGGTAGCGAATCACGCTTGATGTCGTAGTCCTGCGGGCTGATGGCTCGACTGAGCAGTCCGACCGCGGCGAGATCACCGGCGAATTCGGTGCTGGAGAGCCAGGCGTGGGCGATGTCGTCGTGCGACGGCACTTGGGAGATCCTCCGATGAGATTTGGTTGTGCCCCGGTCGGGATGAGGGACCGGCCGGGGCCACCAACCTGATGAAGGTTTGGCTACCGAAGTTGCCGATGTCCACGGTAGCCAAACGATTGCGATCTTGCTGCATCGGTTCACTGGATCGTTATGTCCGGTCTGCGTGGATGAAACCGAACACGCATCCGTAAACGGCGATCTTGGGCGGAGCCGGTGTCCGGCTATCGTCCCTGGACACCCACGCCAAGAATTTGCTCACGGGTCACAGCAGAATCGAGTTCAGTCCGGTCGGTATCGAACGGGCATCCAGAATGGATGTGACATAACCCACAGTTTGACGCGCCGGAGTGCTGGAACGCGACGCATGGGCGGCCGCGCGGGCAGCGAATCGCTCGATGTCAGGGGTACTCGGTAACCTGTGGGCCGTGGCTCTGTACCGGAAGTACCGACCGGCAACGTTCGCTGAAGTGGTGGGGCAGGAGCACGTCACCGATCCCCTGAGTATCGCCCTCGACACCGGGCGGATCAGTCACGCGTATCTGTTCTCCGGCCCGCGCGGTTGCGGCAAGACCTCGTCCGCGCGCATCCTCGCGCGCTCGCTGAACTGTGTGGAGGGTCCGACCTCCACGCCGTGCGGGGTCTGCTCGTCCTGCGTCGCGCTCGGGCCCGGCGGCTCCGGCAACCTCGATGTGATCGAACTCGACGCCGCGAGCCACGGTGGCGTCGACGACACCCGCGAACTGCGCGACCGCGCCTTCTACGCGCCCGCCGAATCCCGCTACCGCGTCTTCATCGTCGACGAGGCGCACATGGTGACCACCGCGGGCTTCAACGCGCTGCTCAAGATCGTCGAGGAGCCGCCCGCCCACCTGATCTTCGTATTCGCCACCACCGAACCGGAGAAGGTGCTGCCGACCATTCGGTCCCGCACCCACCACTACCCCTTCCGGCTGCTCCCGCCCGCCACCATGCGCGGCCTGCTCGGCAAGATCTGCGAGCAGGAACATGTGGAAGTCGAAGAATCCGTGTACCCCTTGGTGATTCGCGCGGGCGGCGGCTCACCTCGCGACAGCCTCTCGGTGCTGGACCAGCTGCTCGCGGGTGCGGGCCCCGAAGGCGTCACCTATCCGCGCGCGGTCTCCCTCCTCGGCGTCACCGATGTGGCCCTGATCGACGACGCCGTCGACGCCCTGGCGAACTCCGACGGGGCCTCCCTGTTCGGCACCATCGACCGCGTCGTCGAAGCGGGCCACGACCCCCGCCGCTTCGCCACCGACCTGCTCGAACGCCTCCGCGACCTCATCCTGCTGCGCGCGGTCCCGGACGCCACCGAGCGCAACCTGGTCACCGGCCCCGGCGATGTCCTCGCCCGCATGCGAGACCAGGCCGCCCGCCTCGGCCCCGCCACCCTCGCCCGCCACGCCGAACTCCTGCACGAGGGCCTCGGCGATATGCGCGGCGCAACGGCCCCCCGCCTCCTACTCGAAGTCGTCGCGGCCCGCATGCTCCTGCCCGCCGCCTCCGACGCCGAAACCGCCACCCTGCAACGCCTCGAAACCCTCGAGCGCCGCATGGCGGGCGGCGCCATCCCGCAGGCCGCTCCCTCGGCGGGCCGGTCCGCTCCGGCTTCCGACCCCGCACCCGCGTCCAGCCCCGCAGCAGCCGCACCCGCCGCGCCGCCGACCGGAGCCCCACGCCGCCGAGGCGCGGAAGCCCTCGCTGCCCTGCGCGAAAACCGCCCCGGCGCAAACCCTCCCGCGCCACAGCAGCCTCAGGCCGCCGTGTCTCCGCAGCAGCGGACGGCAGCGGCTCCCGTGCAGCAACCTGCGGCAGCGGCTCCGCAATCGCCGGTGCAAGCGACTGTGCCGCAGGGTGATTCGCCCGCGCAAGCTCCCGTTGCGGCGGTCCGGCCGCCGGAGATGAATGCGGTGCGTGGCCCGGTGGCTGACGCCGCGTCGCAGGCTGCACCTGTGCCGTCCACGGAAACTGTTGCAGCGCAAGACGTTGCCAGCACCGACACTATCTCGGACGCTGCGCCGCAGGCTGATTCGGCAGGTGCGATGGGGATAGCGCCCGCTGCGCCCGCAGCGGTATCGGAGCGAGTGGCTGATATCGCCGCTGTTGAGGACGGGTCCGCTGCTGATATTCCGCTGCCCGGATTGGTTGCGGAAGCGGATTTGGCCGCTGCCGCCGCCGCCAAGGAAGCGGCGGCTCGGGCCGCGGCAGCCGCTGCGGCGCAGGGAGGTTCGGCGGATTCCGCCGGTGCCGCGGGCAGTGCGCAGCTGGCTGCGGCCGAACCCGAAGCGGCCGAACCGGAAATCGATCCGAATCAGATGGCACTCGGCATGGACGAGCCCGATGGCGACTCGGCCGATGAACTGACGCCCGCGTTCGCGTTCTCGGCGCAATCCGTTGATGCGGCAGCCGCTTCCGAGGTGGTCGCGCAACTTGTGGCGGACTCCGAGGCGAAGGTCGATCCGCAGGCTCCGGCTGAGGTCGCCGCTCCGCTGGCCGAGCCGGAACCTGTTGCGGCCGAGGTTGTTTCAGTACCCGACCAGGCCGCCGAGCCCGAGTTGATCCCCGAGCCCGAGCCGGTTGCCGCTGTGAGCGAACCCGTCGCGCCGGTGGCCGGGGGTGACTCCTCCGAGGATGTGTTGCGGGAGATCGAGGCGGCCTGGGCTGATATTCGGGCCAAGGTGCGGGAGTTCGGGGCGGCGGTGCAGGCGCTGCTGTCCGGGGCCTCGGTATCGCGGCTCGAGGGCGGGACGATTGTTTTCGCGCATCAGCACGCGCCGCTGGCGCAGCGGTTGTCGCAGCCCGCCAATCTGGATGCGGTGCGGTCGGCGGTCAAGGCCGTGCTGGGGCGTGAGCATGACGTGAAGTGGGAAGTGGGGAGCGGGGCCGCGCCCGCCGCTCCGCAGGCGAGTGCCGGTGGAGCGGGTAAGGGACCGGCGGCGGGTGCGGGAGCCGCGCCGAAGAAGGCCGCGGCCAAGTTCTCGCGGCCGAGTCAGGCCAAGGCCGCCACGGCGGGTGCGGCCACCACGGTCGCCGCCCCGGCGGCGTGGGGGAGCCCGGCGGCCGCGCCCGGCACGGCGGGTGACGGTGTGGCCCCCGGCACAGCGGGTGATGCGGCAGCGGGCGGTTCGGGCTTCGGCGGCTCGGCGCAAGGTGGTTCGGGTGCGGCGGCCGGGGGTGCGGGGACCGCCGCGGCGGGTGCGCAGGCCCGCGGCGGCAACGGTGGCGCGGGGGTGCGGAACGCACCTCCGGAGGACGATATTCCGCTGCCTGACGGGCCGGACTATCCGGACGACCCGGGGCCGTCGGACTACTCGCCAGTAGGTTATGACGGCGTCCCACCTGCTACTACGGACGAGGAGGAGCGCGAGCTGCTGGCGGCCGCCGCCGTGCCGATCCCCGCCGAGGAGCGCCGCGACCCTGATGATGTGGCCTTGGAACTGTTGCGGTCGGAACTGGGGGCGACTCCGCTGGAGGGTTGACAGTTGCCCTGTGAGACGCATTAAGTTAACCGGAGTTCGCATCGGGCGGTACTATGATCGGGTGGCCGTGAGTATCGGTTCGGCGAGGTTCTAAGGTATGCCCAGGCGTACGGGTTGCCAGAGAGCGCGTCGGTCCGCCTCTGAGGCTGTTTGTACAGCGTCAGACGGTCGCCCGAACAAGTCGATCGGCGAGGCTACCCGCGGCCGCCCCGCACAACGCGGTGTCGGCGCACATTACGGAAGGAAAACTCCGATATGACCACAGAGGCCTACATTTACGAGGCCATCCGCACCCCGCGCGGCCGCAACAAGAAGGGGTCGCTGCACTCGGTCAAGCCGATCGATCTGACCACCGGTCTGGTCGAAGAGCTGCGGAACCGTTTCCCGAACCTCGATGAGGATCGGATCTCGGACATCATCCTGGGTGTTGTTTCCCCCGTCGGTGACCAGGGCGCGGATATCGCCCGCACCACCGTGCTGACCGCGGGCCTGCCCGACACCGTCGGCGGTATCCAGATCAACCGCTTCTGCGCCTCCGGCCTCGAGGCCGTCAACCTGGCCGCCCAGAAGGTCCGCTCCGGCTTCGATGACCTGGTCATCGCCGGTGGCGTCGAGTCCATGTCCCGCGTGCCGATGGGCTCCGACGGCGGCGCCATGTTCATGGACCCGAAGACCTCCTACGAGGCTTACATTGTCCCGCAGGGCATTTCGGCCGACCTGATCGCCACCATCGAGGGCTTCACCCGCGATGACGTCGACGCCTACGCCGTGCGCTCGCAGGACCTGGCCGCCAACGCCTGGAAGAACGGCTACTTCGCCAACTCCGTCGTACCGGTCAAGGACCTCAACGGCCTGACCGTGCTGGACAACGACGAGCACATGCGTCCCGGCACCACCGCCGCCGACCTGGGCAAGCTGAACCCGGCCTTCGCCGGCATCGGCGAAATGGGCGGTTTCGACGCCGTCGCCATGCAGCGCTACACCTACGTCGAGGCCATCAACCACGTGCACCACGGTGGTAACTCCTCGGGCATCGTCGACGGCGCCGCGCTGGTGCTGGTCGGCAACGAGGACGCCGGCAAGGCTTCCGGCCTGACCGCGCGCGCTCGCGTCGTGGCCACCGCCACCTCCGGCGCCGACGCCACCATCATGCTGACCGGCCCGACCCCGGCCGCGTTCAAGGCTCTCGCCAAGGCGAGCCTGACCGTCGACGATATCGACATCTTCGAGATCAACGAGGCCTTCGCCTCCGTCGTGCTCAAGTTCCAGAAGGATCTGGCGATCCCGGACGAGAAGCTGAACGTCAACGGCGGCGCCATCGCGATGGGCCACCCGCTGGGCGCCACCGGCGCGATGATCACCGGCACCGTTGTCGACGAGCTGCACCGTCGCAACGCGCGCTACGGCCTGATCACCCTGTGCATCGGCGGCGGCATGGGCGTCGCCACCATCATCGAGCGCGTCTAACGCCCACCGACTTTTCTCGAGGAGAACCAAAGACAATGACTGAGAACATGATCGGCTGGGAAAAGGACGCCGACGGCATCGTCGTGCTGACCATGGACGACCCCAACCAGGGCGCCAACACCATGAACCAGCTCTACAAGGACTCCATGAAGGCGACCGTCGATCGCCTGGAGGCTGAGAAGGACGACATCACCGGTGTCGTCATCACCTCCGGCAAGAAGACCTTCTTCGCCGGCGGCGACCTCAAGAACATGATGAAGACCACCCCGGAGAACGCGGCGGACATCATGGAGGAGCTCGGCTCCATCAAGGGTGACCTGCGTCGTCTGGAGACCCTCGGCAAGCCGGTCGTCTCCGCGATCAACGGCGCTGCCCTCGGCGGCGGCCTGGAGATCACCCTTGCGACCCACTACCGCATCGCCGCGGACGTCAAGGGCGTGCAGCTGGGCCTGCCCGAGGTTTCCCTCGGCCTGCTCCCGGCCGGTGGCGGCGTCACCCGCATCACCCGCATGCTCGGCATCGCGAACGGCCTGATGGGTGTCCTGCTGCAGGGCAACAAGTTCAACCCGCAGAAGGCCAAGGCCACCGGCCTGATCAACGAGGTCGTCGGCTCGATCGAGGAGCTCGTCCCCGCCGCGAAGGCGTGGATCAAGGCCAACCCGGACAAGGGCGTGCAGCCCTGGGACGTCAAGGGCTACAAGATCCCGGGCGGCACCCCGTCCACCCCGGCGCTCGCCGCCAACCTCCCGGCGTTCCCGGCCAACCTGCGCAAGCAGCTCAAGGGCCAGAACATGCCGGCGCCGCAGGCCATCATGGCCGCCGCGGTCGAGGGCGCGCAGGTCGATTTCGACAACGCGTCGCTGATCGAGTCGCGCTACTTCGTCTCGCTGCTGACCGGCCCGGTCGCGAAGAACATGATCCAGGCGTTCTTCTTCGATCTGCAGTCGATCAACAATGGTGGTTCGCGTCCCAAGGACGTGCCCAAGCGTGAGATCAAGAAGATCGGCGTCGTCGGCGCGGGCATGATGGGCGCGGGTATCGCGTACGTCTCCGCCAAGGCCGGCTACGAGGTCGTGCTGAAGGACGTCACCATCGAGGCGGCCGAGCGCGGCAAGAACTACTCCGAGAAGCTCGAGGAGAAGGCGCTCTCGCGTGGCAAGACCACCGAGGAGAAGTCCAAGGCGCTGCTCGCGAAGATCCACCCGACCGCCGATGCGGCCGACTTCGCCGGTGTCGACTTCGTCATCGAGGCCGTCTTCGAGAAGCCGGAACTGAAGAACGCGGTCTTCCAGGAGATCGAGGACATCGTCGACGCCGACGCCCTGCTGGGCTCGAACACCTCGACGCTGCCGATCACCCTGCTGGCCAACGGTGTGAAGCGGGCCGAGGACTTCATCGGCATCCACTTCTTCTCCCCGGTGGACAAGATGCCGCTGGTCGAGATCATCCGCGGTGAGAAGACCTCGGACGAGGCGCTGGCCCGGGTGTACGACTACACCCTCGCGATCCGCAAGACCCCGATCGTGGTCAACGACAGCCGCGGCTTCTTCACCTCGCGCGTGATCGGCACCTTCATCAATGAAGCGATCATGATGCTGCAGGAGAACATCGATCCCGCGACCATCGAGCAGGCCGGTCTGCAGGCGGGCTACCCGGCCGCGCCGCTGAAGCTGAGCGATGAGCTCAACTTCGAGACCATGAACAAGATCTTCAAGGAGACCAAGGCCGCCGCCGAGGCCGAGGGCAAGGTCATCTCGGCCGCCTCGCTCGCGTCGGGCAACGTCATCGACACGATGATCGACAAGTTCGACCGCAAGGGCAAGCTGGGCGGCGCGGGCTTCTACAACTACGTCGACGGCAAGACCGCCGGCATCTGGGAGGGCCTGCGTGAGGCCTTCGGTTCCAAGCGTGAACTGCCCGAGGGCGTTTCGCTGCAGGACCTGAAGGACCGCATGCTGTTCATCGAGGCCATCGAGACCCAGAAGTGCTTCGACGAGGGTGTGCTGACCACCACCGCCGACGCCAATATCGGCTCGATCTTCGGCATCGGTTACCCGGCCTGGACCGGTGGCGTGCACCAGTTCATCGTGGGCTACCCGGGCGGCACCGCCGGCTTCGTGGCTCGCGCCGATGAGCTGGCCGCCAAGTTCGGCGAGCGTTTCGAGGTTCCGGCCTCGCTGCGCAAGTAATACGAAAGCGCCTGTCGCGCTGAGGGTTCGGATAACCTCGGCGCGATAGCGGGTACAGACAGGACCCGGGTCGTCCCCACGGCCCGGGTCCTGTCGTATCCGATGCCCTGTCGAGCGTGGGTGACGTTCGTATCGTCCGAAGCGATGTCCGGGTATGGCGAGGCGATGTTCGGGCCGGGTGCGGCCAACGTTGGGCATCCCGTGGATTTCGGGGCGGTCGTACCGGATTTCGGTGCGCCCGGAACCCCGCTCGGACCTCGGCGCTGTGCTGAATTCCACACACATACGTGCCTAGCGCGCTACGTTTGAATATGCGCGGGTAGAACACCGGTATCGCCCGTAGATTCGGTGCGCGCTCGTCCAGTGCGAGGTGGGGTAGAGATGGAACCACAGCCGCGCCCGGGAGGCTCCCGGAGCGACTCTACTCGGCCCGAAACGGCCACGCAGGCATATGTTCCCGTGAGCATCACCGATGAGCTCGAGGCCATGGGACTGATCGATGCCGAGGAGGTGGGCCGCGGCGGTTTCGGGGTGGTTTTCCGCTGCACGCAGCGCGTACTCGATCGGGTCGTCGCGGTGAAGGTGCTCTCCACCGAGATCGACGATGAGAGCCGCGAGCGCTTCCTGCGCGAGGAGCACGCCATGGGGCGGCTCTCCGGGCATCCGAATATCGTCGACATCCTCCAGGTGGACGTGACCGCGAGCGGGCGGCCGTACATCGTGATGCCGTATGCCACGCACGGTTCCCTGGAACAGCTCGTGCGCGATAACGGCCCGCTGACCTGGTCGGATTCCCTGCGGGTCGGGGTGAAGCTGGCGGGCGCGATCGAGACCGCGCATCGCGCGCAGGTGCTGCACCGGGATGTGAAGCCCGCCAATGTGCTGCTGAGCCGATACGGCGAACCGCAGCTCACCGATTTCGGCATCGCCCGGATTCCGGGTGGTTTCCGCACCTCGACCAGTTTGATCACCGGATCGCCCGCGTTCACCGCCCCCGAGGTGCTGCGCGGTGACGAGCCCACCGTGCGCTCGGATGTGTACGGTCTCGGCTCCACCCTGTTCGCGCTGCTGACCGGGCATGCCGCCTATGAGCGGCAGGCGGGGGAGAAGATCGTCGCGCAGTTCCTGCGCATCACCAGCGCACCGCTGCCGGATCTGCGGGAACAGGAGATTCCGGCGGATGTGGCGGCGGCCATCGAGGCCGCCATGTCCCCGGATCCGCGCGATCGCCCGGAGTCGGCGGTGGAATTCGGTGATCTGCTGCGCACTGTGCAGACCGGGCACGGGCAGGTGCCGGATGAGATGGCGCTGCTGGACAGCCCCGGTGACGAGGCGGATTCCGAAGCCACCGAACAGTATTCGCGCCAGCGCACGGTGATGAACTCACCGCGCAACCGCTCGCTGACCCTGCGCCCGCCGAGCACCCCGAGCGGGACCTTCACACCCGTGGGCGGGTCCGTCACGCCGAGCGGGCATACGCTACCGCCAACGGCCGCGACGAAATTCCGGCCGCCGACCCCCGCGCGCGAACCGGTGGCGCGGCCGCGGCTGCTGGACCCGCTGCGGGCGGGCGGCAGGCGACGGCTCGCGGTCATTCACGGCCCGGCGGGATTCGGCAAGAGCACGCTGGCCGCGCAATGGTGCGCCGAACTCACCGATCGCGGGGTGTCGGTGGCCTGGATCGCCATCGACCGATACGACGACAACGAGGTGTGGCTGCTCGCGCACATCATCGCCGCCATTCGCAGGGTGCGGCCCGAACTCGGGGCCGGACTGGAGCAGGTGCTGGAGGAGCGGCCCGCCGAGGCGGTGCCGTACGCGGTGTCCGCGCTGATAGACGAGGTGCACGCGGGCGGGAACACCATTGTCGTGGTGGTGGATGATTGGCATCGGGTGACCGATACCGGCGCGCACCGGGTGATGGACAATCTGCTCGACAACGGCTGTCACCACCTGCGTTTCGTGATCACCAGCCGCGAGCGCTCCGGATTGCCGTTGAGCCGCATGCAGGTCGCCGATGAACTCGTCGAAATCGATTGCGATCAACTGAAACTCACCGAGGCGGAGGCGCGGCAGATTCTCGTCGACCGCACCGGGCTGCAACTCACCGACCGTCAGGTCGAGCAGATCTACGCCGCCACCGACGGCTGGCCCGCCGCCATTCAGCTGGCGAGCCTGTCCTTGCGGGCCGCGGGGGCGGACGCCGATCAGCTGATCACTCGAATATCCGGTGACAGCAAGGCGATTCGCGAATACCTCGCCGAGAATGTGCTCGACAGCCTGGAACCGGCCATGCTCGACTTCCTGTCCGCCGTCGCCGTGCCGGAGCGGGTGAACGCCTCGCTCGCCGAGGCGTTGAGCGGCAGCGCCGAGGCCGGTGCGCTACTGGATCAGGCTGAACAGCGAGAGTTGTTCGTGCACAGGCTGTCCGATGACCCGTCCTGGTATCGCATGCAGCCGATGGTGGCCGAACATCTGCGCGCGCGGCTGGAACGCGCTCAGCCCGGGCAGGTGAAATCGTTGCACCGCAAGGCTTCCCGCTGGTTCGCCGAACATCAGCTGCTGCGGCAGTCGGTGGATCACGCGCTGGCCGCCACCGATTTCAAGTTCGCCCTCGATCTCATCGAGAACGGCGGCATGGATCTGATCGACCGCTCGCGGCTGGCCACGCTGTTCGGAACGGTATCGAAACTGCCTGTGCAGCAGGTGACTTCGCGCAGCAAGCTGTTGATGGCGCTGGCCCGGGCGAATGTGAATCTGCAACAGTCCGGTGCGGCCCGCACCGCGCTGGGCCGGCTGTCCAGCATGCTGGCGCGCAGTTCACCCACCGATGCCGAGGCGGTGAATCAGCGCTGTCAGGCGGCCGTGCTCGATGCCGCCGATCAGGTGGCGCGCGATCGCACCGACGGCGTCCTGGACAAACTCGCCGACAGTCTGCGCCTGGCGGAGGAGCTGCCGCCCTGGACGGTCTCCACCGCCGCGAATCTGGCCTCCTTCGTGCGGCTCTGCGAATTCGATTTCGACGGCGCGCGCCGCATGCAGGAGTGGGCCGCGCCGTATCACGCGCTGTCCGCGGATCCGCTGGGTGCGGTCTTCGGCCTCTGCGGTCAGGGTGATGCCGCCTACGAACAACTCGATATCGATTCCGCCACAGCCTTTTTCGAACAGGCCTGGCAGACCGCGCGGGATCGCTCGGGTCCGCATTCGCAGCCGGTGCGGGTGGCCGCCGCCCTGCTCGGCGAACTCGCCTATCGCCGCAATGATCTCGACAGCGCCGAACGCCTGCTGGACCAGAGCTATCAACTCGCCACCCACGTGGGGCCGGTCGACTTCCTGATCAGCACCTTCGTCATCGGTGCCCGCGTGAAGGCGGTGCACGGCGATCTGGACACCGCCACCGCCAGACTCGATGAGGGCGCGCGAATCGCCCTGGATCGCAAGCTCAATCGCCTCGCCGCCCATATCAGGGCCGAGCGCTTCCGCCTGGGCCTGCCGCCGGATCAACTCACCGCGGGCCTGGTCACCGACCCGATGACCCGCCCGGTCCGGCATCTGTCCGGTGCGGCCGCCCTGGCCGCCGAGGCCGAGGAATTCGCCACCGTCCGAGCGCTGCTCTACCGCCACTACCGCGGCGACGATCGCGGCCCCGCTGATGACCTGGCCCCCCTGGGCACCGATGACACGGCCGTCAAACGCGCCCGCGCCCTGCACGCCCGCATTCGCGAGAAGGACCGCCCGCGCGCGGAAATGGATGCCGCCCTGCTGCTCACCGAATGCCTGTCCGCGTCCGGCTGGGTGGGGGAGTCCATCGCGGTGCTGACCCCGGTGGTGGTGCGGTTCGCCCCGCTGGGCTGGACCCGGCCCTTCCTGGACGCGGGCCCCGGCGTGCGGAACATCCTGCGCACCATGCGCACCCAGCTCCCGCTGGTGGATATCGGCAGTCCCGACGCTCCCGAGCTGCCGCGCGCCTTCCTCGATTCGCTGCTCTGATCGCGCGGGTAGCCAGGTGACCTCGAGGGGGTTCACAGGGTTTCTCGAGGAACGGTGTTGAGAATCGCCGTCGTGCTGTTCACCCGTGTGCTGTCGCAGAGTCCTCCGCTCGGTCCTCCTCCCGCACCGCACGTTCCGGTGATGACGGGGCGGGGTGGGAACTTCCATCACGGGATTTCGCTGTTGCACGGGTGGTTACCGCAGGTGGTGTTGTTCGCGACGGTGTTCGCGCTGATCGTGGCGCTGGCCCGGTGCAAGCGGAATTGGTGGCTGTTCTCGGTGCCGGTGTGTGTGGCGCTCGGGGTGGCGGCGGCCTGGGGTGCGTGGCTGTACATGATGGACGAGGGGCTGGCCTCGGATCCGGCGCCGATGCTGCTGTGGGTGTGCATCGCCATGATCGCGGCGGCGGGTGGGGCCTTCATTGTCGGCTGGCGGTCGGGACCGTGGTGGCAGCAGGGGGCGGCGCTCTTGGCCGTGCCGCTGGCGCTGGTGAACGCGCTGATCGTGCTGAATCAGTGGGTGGGTTACTACCCGACGGCGAATGCCGCGTGGGAAGCGCTTACGGCCGAACCGCTGCCGCATCAGACCTCGCTGGCGTCGCTGGCCTCGTTGCGCAATACCAATGTGGGCTCGGGACGCATTGTGCCGGTGGATATTCCGGAGTCCGGCAGTCATTTCAAGCATCGCGAGGAGTACGTGTACCTGCCGCCCGCGTGGTTCGCCGGTGACAAGCCGCCCGCGCTGCCGGTGGTGATGATGATCGGCGGGGAGTTCAACACCCCGGCGGACTGGGTGCGCAGCGGCCAGATCATGCCCGCCGTGGACGATTTCGTGAACGGCAACAACGGTCAGGCGCCGGTGCTGGTGTTCGTCGATTCCGGCGGCAGTTTCAACAATGACACCGAATGCGTGAACGGCAGTCGCGGTGACGCCGCGGACCATCTCACCAATGATGTTCCGGACTATACGAAGTCGGCGTTCGGGGTGTCGGCGGATCCGGCGAAGTGGGCGGCGGTGGGCTGGTCCATGGGCGGCACCTGCGCGGTCGATCTGGCGGTCATGCACCCGGAGCTACTGCACACGTTCCTCGATATCGCCGGTGATCTCGGCCCGACGGCGGGCACCAAGGAGCAGACGATTCGCCGCCTGTACGCCGGAAACGCCGACACCTGGGCGCGATTCGATCCGCAGACGGTGATGGCCGAGCATGGCCCGTACACCGATATGGTCGGCGTCTTTGACGATCTGACCCCGCCGCAGCATCAGGGCGGTATGCGCAACGGCGGCAACGCCAATGCGAACGGTTACGGCAACGGCGGTAACTTCCGCCCGAAACAGCCTGCCGCCGATGATGATTCGGTCGGCCTGGGCGGCCACGACGGCGTCTTCGACACCGGTGAGCTGGGTGCGGCGAACACCCTCTGCGAGGATGGCCGCCGCGTCGGCATCGAGTGCACGGTGCACACCGCGGAGGGCGGTCATACCTGGCAGTTCGCGTCGTCGGCGTTCACCTCGACGCTGCCGTGGCTGACCGCCCGTCTCGGGCTGCCGGTGCCGAACCTGTCGTAGGGCCTGTTCCTAGGGCTTCCACCACGGGCGCAGCGGTACCGTCCACGCCTGGTCCTCGCCGAGCTTGACCCCGAGCACCTGGTGCAGCTGCACCACATTGCGCTCGAAGCCGAGCTGACAGCCCGCCATGTACAGGCCCCACACCTTGGCGGTGCCCTCGCCGACCTCGTCGACGGCGGCTTCCCAGTTCTTCACCAGGTTCTCGCACCATTCGGCCAGGGTGAGCGCGTAGTGCCGGCGCAGGTTCTCCTCGTGCAGCACCTCGAGACCCACGTTCTGGATATCGGAGATGATGCGCCCGGAGCCCGCTAGCTCACCGTCGGGGAAGACGTAGCGGTCGATGAAGTCGCCCGCCTTGGTGGTGCGGGTGTTCTCCGGCCGGGTGATGGAGTGGTTGAGGAAGGTGCCGCCGACCCGGAGCTTGGATTTGATGAATTCGAAGTAGGCCGGGTAGTTGTGCACGCCGATGTGCTCGGTGAGCCCGATGGAGGAGACGGCGTCGAAATCGCCCTCGCGCACATCGCGGTAGTCCGAATGCCGCACCTCGGCGAGTTCGGTCAGGCCCTCTTCGGCGATCTTCTGCTGCGCCCATTCCGCCTGTTCGGCGGAAAGCGTTGCGCCGATGACCTTTACGCCGCGCTTGGCGGCGTAGCGCACCATGCCGCCCCAGCCGCAGCCGATATCGAGCAGCCGGTCTCCGGCCTTCAGGTTCAGCTTGTCGAAGACGAGCCGGTACTTGTTCTCCTGCGCCTGTTCCAGGCTCCACTGCTCGTCCTCGTACACCGCGCAGGTGTAGGTCATGGAGGAGCCCAGGACGTACTCGTAGAAGGTGTTCGAGACGTCGTAGTGGTGGTGGATGGCCTCGGCGTCGCGAGTTTTGCTGTGCCGCAAGCCTTCCAGCGCGATGCGCCGCCAGCGCGGCAGCGTCTCCTGAGGCGGCGGGGCGACCGGCTTGAGCAGTTCCCAGCCCAGCGAGCGTGCGATGACGACCAGCTGCATGGCGGTGGGGCGCCGGAACTTCAAGCCCGCCATGGCTTTCAGCAGTTCGTACGGGTCGCCCGCGTGCACGCCGTGCGCGATCATATCGCCGGAGATGTAGGCGCGCGCCATGCCGAGATCACCGGGCGCGTTGGCGACGTAGTTGACGCCGCGCGGATTGACGATCTCCAGCCCGAACTCGGAATCCTCGGGGCCGGTGCTGCTGCCGTCGTACGCGGTGAAGCGGATCGGCATCGGTCCCTCGATGAGGGTCTCGAAGATCTCGGCAATGGTGAGTTTTGTTCCGAGCTCGGCGAAAACGTCGGAACGATCCTTGAACGTGGTCACTTGCGTTGCACCGCCTTCGAATACAGATCCAGTAAACGAGAATCCGGGTCGTAGGTTGCTTTGAGTTGGGTGTAGGTCTTGCCGCCGTAATAGAGCTCGGCGAACTCGTCCTGCTCGTAGTAGGAGTCCGAGTAGAGGGATTTGTGCCCGTCGAGCGCGGACACCTCCTTCTCGATGGCGCGGTTGGCCGCGCCCTCCTGCTGTCCCGGCCGGGTCGGCACGGCCGACCAGAAGCCGACGTTCACATAGGTACGATCGGGTTCCAGGGGGTAGAGCGGCCACGGCCGCTCCGGTCCGCCGGAGTCGCGCAATCGCAAGGGGCACAACCAGATCGGCTCGATCGGTATCTCGCGCAGGAACCAGTCCAGGAAGTCGGCGGTGCGCTCGATGGGCACCTCGATGTCCTGCACCACGCGTTCGCGCGGCAGATTGCCCTGCCGGGCCTCCATGCGGTCGCCGATGTGGTACTTCTGGTCGAGTCCGATGAGCTTCCAGTAGAAACTGCTGCGCCGGTACTTCTTCGGCCAGAAGCGCCGGATCTTCGGGTTCTGCGCCCCGAACGCCCGTGAGCACCAGAACCAGTCGGTGTCCCAGCGCCACAGGTAATCCGAGATGGTCAGCCGGTCGCGCTTGGGCTCGGTCGAATCGTGCTGGATGGACCGGTAGAAGATGTCCATATCGGTGTAGTCGCTGACCGGTCCGGGTTCATCGGTCTGCCGCCCGAGCACCAGGTAGCTCTCGTCGGCGGTGAACACCACGCCGTCGAGGTAGTCGACCCGCTCCCCGGCGTACGAGCGGTCCGCGATGATCTGCGCCATGGTCGTTTCCAGCTCCCGCAGTTCATGAAACCTTATGTGGCGCAGTGCCACATAGGGTTCGACCGCTTCGAGCTGGATCTTCAGCCGGGTGGAGTAGCCGAGCGTGCCGTAGGAGTTCGGGAAGCCCCGGAACAGGTCCGCGTGCTCGCCGTCGGGGGTGGCGGTGATGATCTCGCCCGCCCCGGTGAGTACGTCGATCTCCAGGACGGATTCGTGCGGCAGCCCATTGCGGAACGAGGTCGACTCGATCCCGAGTCCGGTGACCGCGCCGCCCAGGGTGATGGTCTTGAGTTGCGGCACCACCAGCGGCGCGAGCCCGTACTGGAGGGTGACCGCGACCAGATCCTCGTAGGTGGTCATGCCCGCGACGTCGGCGGTTTTGGCGTGCCGGTCGACCGCGATGACCTGTGTCAATCCGGAGACGTCGAGTCCGGGCGCGGTGCTCTTGGCCCGGGCGCGGAACAGATTGGAGGTCTTCTTGGCCAGCCGGACATTCGCATCGGGCGGTATGGCTCGATACGAAGCGAGTAGCCGATCGACCCCTGCCTGATGCGCTGCGAACCCTGATTCCCGCACGGCCGGTATCCGGCCTGCCTTCCCCAACAGACTCACTGCCACCCCCGAAACGCTAGCCTGCACCGACCGGTACGGCCAGCAGGAGCACACCGGCGGGGCGGTTTTTCACGCACAGTTTGCATACGCATCAACACCCGCTACCAGCCGCATATCGAGTCTATTCCCGTTATCCCGGTGATTATAGTTACTAGAGCTAACTATCTGGATGTATTTCCGCTCCGGAGTTTTTCCGGTCTTCGCGCCTCAGCCGATCGCCCGGACTGCTCGGGGGCGGACGGCGCTATAGCGCGCACCGCTGCTTGAATGAGGCGGTGCGTTGGCGTCCGAGCAACCTGGATAAAGTCCGGCTGGCGCTGCTGGCCGCCGGATTGCTCTGTGTGGCAACCGGATTGCTACCCCGCGCCGAGGCGGCCGACAATATGCGGCGGATCGCGCCGCTGCTGTTGTTTCTCGGCAGTGTGATCGTGCTGGCCGAACTGGCCCGCGCCGCCAAGGTATTCGATGTGATCGCGCATCGGCTCGCGATCGTGGCGGGTGGCGACTACGCCGCGTTGTTCCTACTGTGCGGGCTCTTCGCCACGGTGACCACCGTCGTGCTCAATCTCGACACCACCGCGGTCCTGCTCACCCCGGTCATGCTGGCCCTCGCGGTGCCGGCGCGGATCGCGCCGCTGCCGCTGGCCATGACCACGCTGTGGCTGGCCAATACCGCGAGCCTGCTGCTGCCGGTCTCGAACCTCACCAATCTGCTCGCCGCCGATCGCGTCGGCCTCGATGTGACCGGTTTCGCGGCCCGCATGTGGCTGCCGCAGCTGCTGTCCACGGCGGCCACCATGGTGTGCCTGTGGGTGTTCTACTGGCGGCGTTCGCGGCGCGGCGCGGATCGCTATGTGGTGCCGGAACCGGTGCGCCCGGCCGATTCCCGGGAACGGTGGCTGCTCTGGTCGACCGGCGGCGCCTGCCTGGCCTTCGTGCTGGCGATCCCGCTGGCCGGTGATCACATCGGTTACGCGGCCGCGGCCGCGGCGCTGATCGCCCTGGTGGCGTTCGCGATCTTCGATCGCTCGGTGCTGCGGCCGTCGCTGTTCCCTTGGCAGCTGCTGGTATTCGTCGCCGGCCTGTTCCTGGTGGTGCCCACCCTGAGCCGGTTCGGCCTCGCACATCTGATGCACGGATTGATCGGTGACGATCCGGGAGCGTCCGGTGCGTTCCGCGCGGCGGGTGCGGGCGCGGGCCTGTCCAATATCGTGAACAACCTGCCCGCCTACACCGCCGGTGAGGCCGTGATCCCGGACGCCAACCGAAACCAATTGCTGGCCTTGCTGATCGGCTCGAATGTCGCCCCGATCGTGACCCCGTGGGCCTCCCTGGCCACCCTGCTGTGCCTGGAGTTCTGCCGCGTCTATCGGGTGCGGGTTCCGCCGGCGCGCTTCGTACTCTCCGGTCTGGTGCTGGCTGTCGCCGCGACCACACTGGCCGTCGCGGGTCTGCTGCTCACCGGCTAGCGCGACGCGGAACCGAATCTGAAAGTGTTGTGCGGCTGGGCCTGGGGCTAAAGTCTGGGAGGCGGAACAGCACAGCGGGAATTAAGGAGCACATGGTGGGACAGGTCAGCGCCTCCAGTTCGATCGTCGTGACGGCGGATCCGCAGCGCACCCTCGAGGCGATCGCGGACTACGAATCGGTGCGGCCGCGCATCAACTCCGCGCACTACCTGGACTACAAGGTGGTCGAGGGCGGCAAGGGTGCGGGCACCGTGGTGGATTGGACGCTCAAGGCCACCGAGAAGCGGTCGCGCAATGTGCACGCCACCATCTCGGTCTCCGATTCCATGGTGACCGAACGGGATTCGAACTCCTCCATGGTCACCACCTGGACAGTGACCCCGCAGGGCAGCGGTTCGCTGGTCACCACGCGCACCAGCTGGAAGGGCGCGGGCGGCATCGGCGGCATCTTCGAAGGCATCTTCGCACCGCTCGGCCTGAAGAAGATCCAGGCCGAGGTGCTGGAGAACCTGAAGCGGGAACTTTCCTAACCGGCGATATCGAAGAGGTTGCCCTCGGGGTCGGCGAGTGTCGACCACTTGATGCCGTACTCGTCGAAATCGGCGATGTGCTTGGCGCCGAGGGCAACCGCGCGTTCGATCTGCTTGGCGAGGTCCTCACCGTGCAGATCCAGATGCACCACATTCTTGCCCGGCGTCTTGTCCGGCACCCGGATGAACATGAGCGTCGGGGTGACGCCGGTGCTCTGCCCGACGGTGGCGAATTCCCGGTTGGCGTCCGGATCGACGGTGCGCTCCAGCAGCTGCGCCCAGAATCCGGCGAGTTCGGCGGCGTTGTCGCAGTCGACGGTGATGTTGGCGATGGTCAATGGCATGGCGGTTCTCCTGTTCAGAGCCGGCCGATGGGCCAGCAGATTTCGGTGATGTAGTCGGCCTCGGCGACATCGCCGGGACCGGCCAGATAGCGTTCGCGGACGGGTTCCGCGAGCGCCGAGTCATGTTCGGCGACATAGCTGCCCAGTGCGCCGTAGGTGCGGTCGAAATCGGTGAACGGACCCAGGTGCACCGCCACCGCGAAGCGGCGGGCGGGCAGATCGATCACCGTGCCGAGCGCGGCGCAACGCTCCCGATCGGCGGGTGCGATGGGCACGAAGGCCACCACCTCACCGTGATCGTTCTCGAAGAACTCCATGGCGTAGGTCGCGCTGCCGGGGCCGTCCGGTGCGATGCCCGCGGCTTCCAGAGCCTGGTACAGCGTGCCGAAACTGGTGTCGCACCAGACATCGATGCCGTCGCGGGACACCACCTCGGCGATCGCGAGCGCGGGAAAGCTGGGGACGGAACGATATTCGACCTTCAGCGGCTCATCGCCGGGCGGCAACAGCAGCGCGCGCAGTGAGGCCACCACATCGCGGGTGCGGGCGAGTTCGGCTTCCATGCGCTCGAGATGTGCGCGCAGTGCGGCATCGCGCGTCCCGCGATCCGGCGCGTCCAGCACCGCTTTGATCTCCGGCACCGGCATATTCAGCTCGCGCAAGCGGCGGATCAGATGCGCCCGCTCCACCTGATCGGTCGAATAGAAGCGGTACCCGGTGCTCGGATCAACCGTGGCGGGCGGCAGCAATTCGATCTCGTGGTAGTAGCGCAGCGCTTTCACGCTGAGATAGCTGAGCCGGGAGAACTCCCCGATCGGAACCGTCGCTGTCATGCCTTCAGCGAACACTCTCCCACCGGGGGAGAGTCAAGAGCGCCGCGCGGAACGACGACTAGGCTGGGCACCGTTACTTCCCCCGCAGAGAGGACACGCCGTGCAACCCGGTGGAGAGTTCGATATCCAGCAGTTGATGGCCCAGGCGCAGCAGATGCAGGCAGCCGTGATGGCCGCACAGCAGGAGATCGCGGAGTCCGAGGTCGAGGGCGAGGCGGGCGGTGGCCTGGTGCGCGCCCGGATTCGCGCCACCGGTGAGGTGCTGGCGCTGACCATCGACCCCAAGGTGGTCGATCCCGAGGATGTGGATACCCTGCAGGACCTGGTCATCGGCGCGCTCAACGCGGCCATGGAGAATGCCCAGCAGCTGGCCGCCGATCGGCTCGGCCCGCTGGCCGGTGGTCTGGGCGGACCCGGCGGGGCGCTGCCGGGTTTCTGAGCCCGGGCTGCTGAGATAGGCGCTGCCCGGCTGATATGACCGCGTCCGGGTTTCGGACAGGAATACGGCCGGGCGGTTTCGGCCACGGGAAGGTGGAGGCGTGTACGAGGGTCCGGTTCAGGATCTCATCGACGAGCTGGGCAAACTGCCCGGTGTAGGTCCGAAGAGCGCACAGCGCATCGCGTTTCACCTACTCGGCGTGGAACCGCCGGAGATCGACCGGCTCCAGGCGGCCCTGCAGAAGGTGCGCGACGGCGTGCGCTTCTGTGCCGTCTGCGGCACCGTCTCCGACGGTGAGCTCTGCCGGATCTGCTCCGACCCGCGCCGCGACCGCACCATGATCTGCGTGGTCGAGGAGCCCAAGGACGTGCAGGCCATCGAGCGCACCCGCGAATTCCGCGGCCGCTACCACGTATTGGGCGGAGCCCTGGACCCGCTGTCCGGTATCGGCCCCGATCAGCTCCGCATTCGGGAACTGCTGCAGCGCATCGGCAATCAGGAAGACGGCATCGACGTCAGCGAAGTCATCATCGCCACCGACCCGAACACCGAGGGTGAAGCGACGGCGACCTACCTGGTCCGCATGCTCCGCGATTTCCCGGGCCTCAGCGTCACCCGCCTCGCTTCGGGCCTCCCCATGGGCGGAGACCTCGAATTCGCCGACGAATTGACCCTGGGCCGAGCCCTTTCCGGCCGCCGCGCCTTGTAAGGGCATGACCTTTGCGGGGTTCGGGGGCTCGCCCCGAGAACTCGGCCGAACGGGGTTTCAGGGGTTTACCCCTGAGAGTTACGAGAGTTGTCTAAGTCCACACCGGCGGTGCCAGTGCCGCCGGTTGCGGGCAGGGAATGTGCTGGCTGTTCCTGGGTATATCGGCACCCGCCCCCGTGGCGTGCAAAGCAACTACCGCGGCCAGCGCGGCGGCTATTCCGGCGAGTACCGCCAGGCTCTTACGCAGCCTCGGTGTCGCTTTCTTCGGGCGTAGCTTCACAGTTCTCTCCTGCCTCAGGGGAACAGCACAGCGCGAAATTAGTGAAAGGCTAGCGTTCCTACGCCTGCGCGGACTTAATCTCTCGGGTGCCCAATCCCGAATCGAGACGCTGTTGTTATTCGGCCGCGCACCTCGAGTTGGCGATATCCATCGGATTCAGTGCCGCTGAGCTGGCGAAACACCGATTATCGACCGGGATCGTAATCTTCCGATCGGAATGGACGCCGAATGCACAGGACCGGTGGAAACCATTGTCCGGTCCGGTAGACCCGGCTCAGAAGGTGAGGCGCTGCCAATCGAGGACGTCGAATTTCGACCGATCGCCGAGCGTCCACGACCAGATCAGATCAGCCACGGTCGCCGGATCGTCCACGCGCACGGTGAAATGGCGGTCCGGTGATCCATCGCGGTATTCCACGTCGTAGCGGCCATTCTCATGGCGATAGGTTTGGATATAGGTCTGATCGCCGCTCTCCACGATCAGATAAGGGCCGGGCGCGGTGAGTTCCGGTACCCACAAATGCGCGAGTTCGCTTGTGAGATAGGGGAAATCACCCGCGCCGCCGTGCGATACCGCGACCGGCACCGCACCGGCGGGGTCGATGAGCCAGGACAGTTGCGGATCGTAGAGGGCGTACCCGCGCGGGGTCGCCAGCTCGAAAAGCAGTGCCCGTACATGTCCGATGGCGTCGTACGGGCTGGAGATGAACAGCGCCTCGCCCATGGCCCCGTCGGCGGCGGGTGCACCGAGGAAGGCGTCCTCCTCGATGAGCTCACCATTGCGCGCGTCGAGTTCGGCGGCCATCGCGGCCACCGGCTCGGCGGCGGGCTTGCGATCCTGCGCGGTCAGGAACGCGTCGATCTCGGCGGCCGTCGCGGCGACGCCGGAGGGTAGTAGAACGTGGTCGTAGCTCACCTGACCAGGCTAGTAGTCACCCGGCGAGGGTCTGCGGGCCGGTGCTGAACTCGGGCTCGACGCATTCGCAGCCGCCCGCGATATCGGAGCAGTCGGCCAGGTAGGGGTGGCGTAGCCGGTCGGTGTCCGCGCATGCCCAATCGGTGCACTCGGCCGAACCGTCGGCATGTGCGATGAGCGTTCCATGGCAGGAATTCATGCGTCCTCCTTCAACCGTCTACTCGAAATCCAAGCACCCGGGTCCGACAAGCAGGGGGAGGTCACCGCGTGTCGTCCGATCTGTCGGGAATAAACCCAGCGTGTCTCGGCCTGGCGTGGTGAACTTGACTATGGGGATTCGGGTTTCCCTCGAACATCGCACCACCTATACCTTCGATCGCCCCGTGCGGATCCATCCGCACGTGGTTCGTTTGCGACCCGCGCCGCATACGCGCACCGCGATTCAGTCGTATTCGATGCACGTCACCCCGGCCGAACACTGGGTGAACTGGCAGCAGGACGCGTTCGGAAACTTCCTGGCGCGCCTGGTGTTTCCCGAACCCGCGCAGGAGTTGTCCATCACCGTCGGCCTGATCGCCGATATGGATGTGGTCAACCCCTTCGACTTCTTCGTCGAAGAGGCCGCCGAGCATTTCCCGTTCACCTATGTCCCCGCGCTGGCCGCCGATCTCGAGGCGTATCTGCGCCCCGTGGACGAAGGCGAATCCGGTTCCGGCCCAGGCAAAGCCGTACTCGACTGGGTGGCCCGGCATCGGCCCGCGGACGGACCCCGCACCATCGAATTCCTGATCGCCCTCAATCAGGCGCTGTGCCAGGACGTCGCGTACACCATTCGGCTGGAACCCGGTGTGCAGACACCGGATCACACGCTGGAGTCCGGTCTCGGCTCCTGCCGTGATTCGGCCTGGCTGCTGGTGTCGATCCTGCGCGAGTACGGGCTGGCCGCCCGCTTCGTCTCCGGCTACCTCATCCAATTGGCCCAGGACGTACCGTCTTTGGACGGACCCTCGGGCCCGCCCGCCGACTTCACCGATCTGCACGCCTGGACCGAGGTGTATCTGCCCGGCGCGGGCTGGATCGGCCTGGACCCCACCTCCGGCCTGTTCGCGGGTGAGGGTCACATACCGCTGGCCGCCACCCCGCACCCGGTCTCCTCGGCCCCCATCACCGGTGCGACCGATCCGGTGCAGGCCACCCTCGACTTCACCAATACGGTCCATCGCATTCATGAGGACCCGCGAGTCACGCTGCCCTACAGCGATATTCAATGGGAGCGCATTACCGAGGCCGGCGCCGCCGTCGACGCTCGCATGAGCGCCGTGGGCATCGACCTCACCCTCGGCGGTGAACCCACCTTCGTGTCCCTCGACGATCAGACCGGCCCGGAATGGACCACCGATGCCGACGGACCCCGAAAGCGTGAGCGCGCCGCCGATCTCGCCCAGCGCCTGCGTCGCGTCTACGCCCCGCGCGGGCTGACCCAGTACCGCCAGGGCAAGTGGTATCCCGGAGAACCCCTGCCGCGCTGGGAGATAGCGCTGCTCTGGCGTACCGACGGCGAACCCCTGTGGAATCACCCCGAACTGCTCGCCGACCCCTGGCTGTCCCCGCCGATCGCCCAGCTGAACCAGGTCGCACACCGCTCCGGCGGCCGCTCCTCGACCCGCACCACCGATGAACAAATCCGGGCGAGCCGCGCGAACGAGGAACGCCGCGCCGCCCTGCTCGGCGAACAACGCCGCGCCCTCCAGGCGAACGCGGCGCTCGGCGAGCCCGTCGTGCCGACCCCACTGCACCTCAGGCCGGATCCCCTTGCGCCGCAGCCGGATAACACGGTGCCCGCGCCTCCCGGGACCGATCCCGATGGTGCGCGAGCAGCGCATTCGGCGGACGCGAGTCCCGACATCGATTCCGCCGCGTCGCCGCGTGATGGCACGGACGTTCCAGGCGATGGTTCCGCGGATCTCGATGCCGGTAACGGTGCACACCACCTGGCAGAGGATGCGCACGGGGATTCGCCGCTGGAACATGATGGGGGAGAGGTTGTCCGGAGCGCTTCGAGTGCCGACGACAGTGTGGATGACGCGCGTGATCTGATCGCGCATGTGGTGGCGGGGCTGGGGTTGCCGCCGTCGCAGGTGCGAGCGGCATATGAGGATCCGCTGCTGCGGATGGCCGCGCACGCGGCGCTGCCGAGTGGCGATCCGGTCGAGCGCGAGGACGATATTGCGCCGGAACGTGATTCGGCACTGGCGCGGCGAGAACTGCTGGAACGGCTCGATTCCGGGGTGGGCGCACCCGCGGCGTATGTGCTGTCGCTGTATCGGCGCGCCGATGAGGCGGGCTGGGCCAGTGCGGACTGGCGGCTGCGGCGCGGCCGAATCATCCTGACGGAAGGTGATTCTCCCGCCGGACTGCGGTTGCCGCTGGGGTCGGTGTCATGGCAGGCCCCGCCCGCGCGGCCGGAGGCGGACCCGTTCGCACCCCGGCTGCCGCTCGCGGCGGATGAGCCGTCCGCGGTGCTGGAATCGGCCGATCGAGCGCCGATCTCCGCGCTGGTGGCGGAGATTCGCGATGACCGGCTGTACGTTTTCCTGCCGCCGGTGCCGGAATTCGGCGCGTTCTGCGATCTGGTGCGCCGGGTCGAGGCGGCCGCGCTGGCGATCGGGCGGCCGGTCGTGCTGGAGGGCTACGGCCCGCCGGCCGATGACCGGCTGCAATCGCTCTCGATCACCCCGGACCCGGGCGTGATCGAGGTGAACGTGCAGCCGACGACGAGTTTCGCCGAACAGTCGACCCTGCTCGAAACCCTCTACGAACAAGCCAGATTGGCGCGGCTGAGCACCGAATCCTTCGATGTGGACGGCACCGATCGCGGTACCGGCGGCGGCAATCACATCACACTGGGCGGTGCCACCCCGGCGCGGTCGCCGATGCTGCGGCGTCCCGATCTGCTGGTTTCCATGCTGCGCTACTGGCAGCGGCATCCCGCGCTGTCGTACCTGTTCTCCGGCCGTTTCATCGGCCCCACCTCACAGGCTCCGCGCGCCGATGAGGGCCGGGTCGAGGCGCTCTACGAAATGGAGATCGCCTTCGCCGAGATCGCCCGGCTGAGCCGCGATTCCACCTCGGGCACCGGGGGAGCGGGCGGTCACGCGAGATTCGACGACGGTGTCCTGCCCGGATCGCAGGGCGCGATCCCGCGCGAGAATGCCGCCGCCCCCTGGGTTGTCGATCGGGCACTGCGTCATCTGCTCACCGATCTGACCGGCAACACCCATCGCGCCGAATTCTGCATCGACAAGCTGTACAGCCCGGATTCCACGCGCGGCCGTCTCGGTCTGGTGGAATTGCGCGGGTTCGAGATGCCGCCGCATTTCCGCATGGCCATGGTGCAATCGCTGCTGGTGCGGGCGCTGGTGCTGCGGTTCTGGGAGCAGCCGTACACCGCGCCGCTCATTCAGCACGGTGCGAATCTGCACGGCCGCTATCTGCTGCCGCATTTCCTGGCCGCCGATATCGCCGATGTGGTGGCCGATCTGCGGTCGCACGGTATCGAATTCGATATCAGCTGGCTGGAACCGTTCTCCGAGTTCCGTTTTCCGCGTTTCGGGACGGTGGTGCTCGGCGATGTGGAAATGGAATTGCGCGGGGCGATCGAACCGTGGAACACCCTCGGCGAGCAGACCACCGCCGCCGGAACCGCGCGCTATGTGGATTCCTCGGTGGAGCGCATGCAGGTGCGGGTGACCGGTGCCGATCGCGGCCGATATGTGGTGACCTGCAATGGATTCCCCATCCCGCTGATGGCCGCGGGCAAGGCCGATGTGCAGGTCGGCGGTGTCCGGTATCGCGCCTGGCAGCCACCGGAATCCCTGCATCCCACCATCACCGTGGACGCCCCGCTGACCTTCGACGTGGTGGATCTGGAGACCGGTCTGTCCCGCGGCGGCTGCACCTATCACGTCGCGCATCCGGGCGGCATGTTCTATGCCGGGCCGCCGGTGAACGCGATGGTGGCGCAATCGCGGCGCAACCGGCGCTTCGAACCGGCCGGGCATACCTCCGGTCCGGTCGACATCGCGGATCTGCGTGCCAAAATGGCCATACAGGCCACGGATATCGGCGCGCCTGGGATCCTCGACCTACGCCGGGCGCGCACGGTCTGGGGTACCGGCGACCGGTAGGCACACGCTGAAAGTGGTGACGGTGGGAGCTGCCGGGGAGTACGCGAAATACCGTGCGGCGGCAGCCGATACGGGTTCCTTCGATGCCGTCGGCCTGCCCGTCGACGGCTACTACGACGAACTGGTGAACGACAGCGGCCGCCTGCGCCCGCTCTGGGCCGAACTGTCCGCCGAATTCCTGGAGCAGGGCCGGGACGGTTTGCACGCCCTCGATGCCCGGGTGCGCCGCCGCATCGAGGACGACGGCATCACCTACACCGATCTCGGTGGCGACGCGAATGAGCCCGCCGCACCGCGACCCTGGCGACTGGACCCGATTCCACTGCTGCTGGACGCCGCGGACTGGCAGGGCCTGGAGGCGGGCGTGGTGCAGCGCTCGCGACTGCTGGACGCACTGCTCGCCGATGTGTACGGGCCGCGCCGCACCCTCACCGCGGGTCTGCTGCCGCCCCAGGTGGTATTCGGCTGCCGCGGTTATGTGCGTGCGGCGCACGGGATCTCACTGCCCGGACGGCATCAGCTGTTCCTGCACGCCTGCGATATCAGCCGCCGCAGCGACGGCGGTTTCCGCGTGCTGGCGGATTGGGCGCAGGCGCCCTCGGGTGCGGGGTACGCGCTCGCCGATCGGCGGGTGGTGTCCGCGGCCATTCCGGCGGCCTTCGAACTGGCCAGTCCGCTACCGCTGAATCCGTTCATGCGCGCCATGCGGCTCATGCTGGTGGAGGCCGCCCCGCCCGCCGCCGCGGAGGAACCCGTGGTGGTGGTGCTGAGCCCCGGCCCGCATTCCGAAACCGCCTTCGATCAGGCGTATCTGGCGTCGGTACTGGGTTTCCCGCTGGTGGAGAACGCGGATCTGGTGGTGCGCGACGGACGTTTGTGGATGCGTTCGCTGGGCACGCTCAAACAGGTGGACGTCGTATTGCGCCGAGTGGATGCGGAATTCTCCGATCCGCTGGACTTGCGGCCGGATTCGCGGCTGGGAGTGGTGGGATTGGTCGAGGTGCTGCGGCGCGGTGCGGTCACCGTGGTCAATACGCTCGGCAGCGGACTGCTGGAGAGCCCGGCCCTGGCCGCGTTCCTGCCCGAACTCTCGCGTGCGCTGCTCGATCAGGACCTCATCCTGCCGAGTGTCGAAACCTATTGGGGCGGAGACGATTCCCAGCACACCAAACTGCTCGCCGACCTGCCCCGGCTGATTCTGCGCTCCACCGTCGACGATGCCACCGTCTTCGGATCCCTGCTCACCCGGCCGCAACTCGACGAATGGCGGGACCGCATCACCGCCGAGGGCTGGAAGTGGGTGGGCCAGGAACCCGCCCGCTTCTCGGTGGCTCCGGCCGTGGCCGGGTCCGGCGAATTGGCCGCCGCGCCGGTCGCGGTCCGGCTGTTCTCATTGGCCGGACGGGTCGGATATCGCGTCATGGCGGGCGGACTCGGCCAACTGCATCAGCGCACCGGCCCGGACGGCATGATCGGCGAGGCCACCGCCAAGGATGTCTGGGTGCGCGCCGCCCCGGCCGCGGTGCCCGCCACGGAGATCCCGGAGGAGCACGAACGCCGCGCCCCCGTCCTCCCCACCCTCGACGTCATCAGTTCACCGCGCGTCCTGAACGACCTGTTCTGGATGGGCCGCTATGCCGAACGCGCCGAGGCCGCCGTCCGCCTGCTCGGCGCCACCCACGACCGCTACCAGGACTACCGCTACCGCCCCTGGATGGAGGGCGCGGAAGCCATGCCCATCCTCATCGCGGCCCTGGGGCATATGACCGGCACCACCCCGCCACCACCGAGAAAGACACCGCCGCAACCGGATTCGACCGGCCCGTCACCGGACGGCGTTGCCGCTGATCCGTATCCAGCCGGGCAGCAACAGAATTCGAGCGACCAACGGCAGAGCGAAGGCGACCTGTCCCAAAGTCAAGGTTCGAGCGGGCAGACCCAGGGCTCCGGGGGCCAGAGCCAGAGCCAGAGTTCCGGTGGCCAGAGTCAGAGCCAAGGTTCCGGTGGGCAGTGGCAGAGCCAAGGCACGCCGTCGCCGGAGTTGTCGGCGGCGGCGCGGCGGCGCGAGTTCTCCGATCAGCCGACGGTGCCCATCGCGCTACCGGGTGCTTCGCGGCGCGATCACGGCTATCTGGTGTCGCTGACGGTCGACCGGGAGCTGCCCGGGTCGCTGGCGTTCGCCATCGAGCGATACGGGAAGGCGGCTCGCGCTGTGCGAGACCAGCTTTCACCGGATACCTGGATGATTCTCGGCGCCATCGACCGCGCGCTGTCGGAATACCGTGGCGCGCGCAGGGATCGGGGCGCGGCACTGTCGGCGGTGCATTCGCGCGCACTCGCCGCACTGCTGTCGCTGTCCGGCATCGACGCGGAATCCACTGTGCGCGACACCGGTTGGCATGTGATGGATATCGGCCGCAGGCTGGAGCGCGGCTTGGCGCTGTCGTCCCTGCTCGCCGCCGCGCTCACCGATTCCTATCCGGATCCGGTCACCCGGGTGGTGACCGAGGCGGTGCTGCAGGCCAGTGTGTCCGCGGTGAGTTATCGCAGGCGGCACGGTGATTCGGTACGAGTCGCCGCGCTCGCGGGCCTGCTGCTGTTCGACGCGGGCAATCCGCGCTCACTGGCCTATCAGCTGGAACGCCTGGAAGCGGACTTCCTCGCGTTGCCCGCCGCTTCGGGATCCTCGCGCCCGCAACGGCTGTTGACCGATGCTCAGCGAATGCTGCGCCGCGTCGACCCGGCCGATCTGGAGGTGACCGACAGCGCGGGCTGCCGCACCGAACTCGCCGAACTGCTGGACGGGGTGCACCTGCGCCTGCGCAAGATCTCCGAATCATTCGAGACCACAAGGCTTTCGGTGCCGCGTGAGATCCAGCCGCTGTGGGGCTCCACCCGGGTGGTGGAGTGAGGATGCGCCGCTATCGGGTTGTGCACAGCACCGTCTACGTGTATTCGGACGCGGTCACCAGTTCCTACGGCCGCGCCTATCTCACACCGCGCGAATTTCCGAGCCAGCGTTTGCTCTCCCATGAGGTCCGGATCGATCCGGTGCCGTCGGATCGCTCGGTCGGCACCGATGTCTACGGCAACACCACCCTGTATTTCCATGTCACCGCCGATCATCGCCGCCTGGAGGTGACCGGTGAATCGGTGGTCGAGGTGCACAATCCGCCGGATCCGCCCGCGCCCGCCCCGTGGGAGAAAGCCTGCCCGTCCATCGAGAACGGCCCGCTCGCAGTGGAATTCACACTCGATCTGACTCCGCCCGAGATCATTCCCGAGGTCGCGGCCTACGCCGCCGAATCCTTTCCGCCCGGTCGCCCGCTGCTCGAGGCCGTCGAGGAGTTGACCGCCCGCATCTACACCGATTTCACCTACGAATCCGGTTCCACCAACGTCAGCACCCGCGTCGCGGACGTCTTCGCCGATCGGCGCGGCGTCTGCCAGGATTTCGCCCGGCTCGGCATCGCCTGCCTGCGCTCGCTCGGCCTGGCCGCCCGCTACGTCTCGGGTTATCTCGCCACCGATCCGCCGCCCGGTAAGGAACGCATGGTCGGCGCGGACGCCACGCACGCCTGGGCCGCGGTCTGGCTGCCGGACGGCAGCGCCGAGGGCCACTGGGTCGATTTCGATCCCACCAACAATCAATTCGCCGATGAACGCTATGTGACCGTGGCCTGGGGCCGCGATTACGCCGACGTACCGCCGGTGCGCGGCATCATCTACACCGACGCCAAGGAGAGCAGCATCCGGGTCTCCGTCGACGTCGCCCCGATAGAGGTGTGACATGCGCGATTTCGCCTGCCCCAACTGCGGTCAGCAATTGGCCTTCGAGAACTCGCTGTGCCTGCACTGCCGCAGCCCACTGGGTTTCAGCCTCGCCGATCGCACACTGCTGGTGCTGGCGAAGGACGCCGCGCCCGAGGAGACGCACAACCATCCCGAGGGCGAAGTCATCGACCCCGATCTGGACGGCGTCGTGGACGCCAATACCTTCCGGCTCTGCGACAACCGGCATGTGGCGCAATGCAATTGGCTGGTGCGCGGCTCCGGTCTGTGCGAATCCTGCCGCCTCACCCGCACCCGGCCATCCGATCAGGACGAGCACTGGCTGCCCGCCTTCGCCGAGGCCGAGGCCGCCAAACGCCGTCTGCTGGTGGAACTCACCGAACTCGGTCTGCCCATCGTGGACCGAATCGCCGATCCGGACTTCGGCCTGGCCTTCGATCTGCTCGCCAGCGCCGACCATCAGGTCATGACCGGCCATGAGAACGGGGTCATCACCCTGGATCTGGCCGAAGGCGATGACGTGCACCGCGAACAATTGCGCGTGGAGATGTCCGAGCCCTACCGCACCCTGCTCGGCCACTTCCGGCACGAGATCGGCCACTACTACTTCCCGGTGCTGGTGACCGATGCCGAGTTGGAGCGGTCGCGCACCCTGTTCGGCGATCCCTTCGCCGACTATCAGGCGGCCCTGGACAAGCACTACGCCGACGGTCCGCCGCCCGGCTGGGAGTCGAGCTTCGTCTCCTCGTACGCCACCATGCACCCGGCCGAGGACTGGGCCGAAACCTTCGCCCACTACCTGCACATTCGCGACACCCTCGATACCGCCGCCGCGTTCGGCTTCGCGCCGGCGGGCGCGACCATGGATCGCCCGCAGGTCGGCCGCTCCGGTTTCGATCGCATCATCGAACTGTGGCTACCGCTGGCCTGGTCGCTGAACATGGTGAACCGTTCCATGGGCCATCCCGACCTCTACCCGTTCGTGCTGGCCGGGCCGGTACTGGAGAAAATGCGCTTCATCCACGAACTGTGCACCGCCGCTTGATCATTCGCGGCGATTATCCGCGATGCGCGGTGAGCTCCATGGCGGTGTACGCGCCGACGCCGGGCTTGTAGGACTCGGGCACCACATTGTCCATCCGCAGCCGGAAGACCCCGTCCACGGTGTCGTCCACCATGATTCGCCATTCCCAGTCACCCGCGTAGGTCGCCGACAGTTCGACCTGCGCCCCCGGCAGCGCGGTACCGGTCAGCACCGACGGTCCTGGTTTCTGATGCCAGGTGTCACTCCACAGCGCCTGCGCCTGCCCGTCCGCGTCCGCGCCGACGACCAGCATCCCCTGCTGCGGCCCGTCCGCCGGATGACTCCAGGTGTAGCCGATCGACGCCAGATTCCCGCCCGCCCCGAAGCTGACCGTGACGGTCGCGGCGGAGGTTTCCATGGTGTCGGTCGGCATCAGCCGAAAATCGTTCGCGCCGGACCATTGCCCCAGCAGATTCGCCAGCATCGCCATGCGGCCGAGGGTAGCCGTGCACCTGGGTTCCGGCACCGTATTGCCACGCTGTAAACTCGTGATCATCATGCAGCGGGCAAGCCTTCTCCTCGGCCGCCGCGGCGGGGTCTGATACGGACCGGCTCCCGTCGCGGGTGTTCGTCGTGCCGGTCTACCCCATACCTGGGATCCAGCCACACTCTCGGAGATAAATCGCCATGTCACCCGCTGATGCTTTCGTTTCCGGTTCGCGCACGATCAACGTGCCGTCGAAGCCGGCCCCTGCCGACCAGCCTGCCTGGAACACGCAGAAGAACTCCTCCATGCCGACCTTCCGGTACCGGCCGTTCGCGGAGGAGGTCGAGCCCATCTCGGTTCCCGACCGCACCTGGCCCGACAAGATCATCGATCGCGCCCCGTCCTGGTGTGCGGTGGATCTGCGCGATGGCAATCAGGCGCTCATCGATCCGATGAGCCCGGCCCGCAAGCGCCGCATGTTCGATCTGCTGGTGCGGATGGGCTACAAGGAGATCGAGGTCGGCTTCCCCGCCGCCTCGCAGACCGACTTCGACTTCGTCCGCGAGATCATCGAGGACGGCGCGATCCCGGACGATGTCACCATTCAGGTGCTGACCCAGTCCCGCGCCGAACTGATCGAGCGCACCTTCGAGGCGTGCGCGGGCGCACCGCAGGCCATCGTGCACTTCTACAACTCCACCTCGATCCTGCAGCGCCGCGTGGTTTTCCGCGCGGACCGCGAGGCCGTCAAGAAGATCGCCACCGACGCCGCGACGCTGTGCCTGGAGATCGAGAAGAAGTACCCGGACACCCGCTGGCGCTACGAGTACAGCCCCGAGTCGTACACCGGCACCGAGCTGGATTACGCACTGGACGTATGCGATTCGGTATCGGCGATCATTCAGCCGACCCCGGAGAAGCCGCTGATCATCAACCTGCCGGCGACCGTCGAGATGGCAACCCCGAACGTCTACGCCGACTCCATCGAATGGATGAGCCGGAACCTGGCGCGCCGCGATTCCATCGTGCTGTCGCTGCACCCGCACAATGACCGCGGCACCGCCGTGGCCGCCGCCGAACTGGGCTACCAGGCCGGTGCGGATCGCATCGAAGGCTGCCTGTTCGGCAACGGTGAGCGCACCGGCAATGTCTGCCTGGTGACCCTGGGGATGAATCTGTTCTCGCGCGGTGTCGATCCGCAGATCGACTTCAGCAATATCGACGAGATCCGCCGCACGGTCGAATACTGCAACCAGCTGCCCGTCGCCGAGCGCCACCCGTACGGCGGCGATCTGGTCTACACCGCGTTCTCCGGATCGCATCAGGACGCCATCAACAAGGGCCTGGACGCCATGAAGGCCGCGGCCGACGCCGCGGATTCCGATGTGGCCGATATGACCTGGGCGGTCCCGTACCTGCCCATCGATCCGAAGGATGTCGGCCGCACGTACGAGGCGGTCATCCGGGTGAATTCGCAGTCCGGCAAGGGCGGCGTCGCGTACATCATGAAGACCGATCACGGGCTGGTGCTGCCGCGCCGTCTGCAGATCGAGTTCTCGCAGGCGGTCCAGAAGATCACCGACGGTGAGGGCGGCGAGGTCACCCCGAAGGAGATGTGGGACGTCTTCTCCGAGGAGTACCTGACCCCGATCGTGCCGCTGGAGCGCATCCGGCAGAAGGTCACCGCCTCCGAATTGGACGGCGGCGTCGACCATATCGAGGCCGTGGTCAAGGTGGACGGCGTCGAACAGGCCATCTCCGGTGAGGGCAACGGCCCGCTCGCCTCGTTCGTGGACGCGCTGGCCACCATCGGATACGACGTGCGTGTCCTGGATTACAGCGAGCACGCCATGTCCTCGGGCGATGACGCGCAGGCCGCCGCCTACGTGGAATGCGCCATCGGCGACAAGGTGACCTGGGGCGTCGGCATCGCCACCTCGATCACCACCGCATCGCTGCGCGCGGTCGTCTCGGCCGTCAACCGCGCGGCCCGCGGCAACTGATCCACATCGATCCACAGTGCTGATCCCGCTCCGAGATTCGGGGCGGGATCATCGTTTTCCACAGTGAACTCCCGGTAGCGGCGCAGTTGCGCGGGGGTGCGAGGTATTACCAGGCCAGGGTGGGAGAGCGTCGGCAATGCTAGCGTGGAACCGCATTAGCGCCGAGCTCTCTGTTCGAGCTGTCGAGCAGATGGGGGACACGTGACTACGAACGATCAGAATTCGACCGCACAGGCCGCGGCCGGGCTGCCGGTGGACGCCGACGATGTCAAGGATGAGCACGCCTCGTCCGGCGCGGGCGCCCCGGAGCCGGGTAAGGCCGAGGCCGAAGCCAATGGCGAGGGTGAGCAGGGCGCGGGTTTCTTCCCGCCGGTGCCGGACTCGATCGAGCAGACCACCGTCTTCCCGCCCGAGGCCGCACCGTACGGTGCGGGCCAGCCGGGATTCCCGCAGCAGGGTCCGTACGGCCAGCCGTACCAGGGCGGCCCGAACGGCCCGTTCGAGGGACAGGGCCCGTTCGCGGGCAACCAGTTCCCGCAGGGTCCGCCGCAGGGTTTCCCGCCCACCGGCAACTACCCCGCACCCGATGCCGGACAGTTCGCGCCGCCGCCGAATTCGGCTGCGCCGGGCCAGTTCCCGGGTCCGGACGGCAGCTACGGTGAGGTCCGCGACAACACCCCGTACGGCGAGATCCGGCAGGAAATCGGCAGCGACGGCATGGTTCGCCGGGTGTTTCCCGACCAGTCCGGCCAGCCCGATCCGGGCGCTCAGCACGGACCGGAGGGCGCTGCCGGACCGGGCGGCGCACCCGGGCAGTTCGGTCACCCCGGGCAGTTCGCGCCGTCCAATGATCAACCGGGCGGGCCGATCTACAGCTGGTCCCCGCCGCCCGCGCAGGCGCCGCAGCAGCAGCTGCCGCCGCAGGGTTTCCCGCAGCAGCAGGGCTGGAATGGTCAGCCGCAGCAGGGATTTCCGCAGCAGCAGGGCGGATTCCAGCAGCAGCCGCCGCCGGGGCATTCGGTCAATGATCTGAATCTGCTGCGCCGGGCGCGGCGCGCGCCGCGCAGTGGCTGGCGGCGTGCGGTGCACAAGGCGTCCGGCGGTGTGATCAACCCGGGGGAGTCGCCCGCGGATCTGATGCACGCGCAGCTGGTGGATCGGGTGAATCAGCCGGTGCGCGGTGATTACCGGATCGCGATCCTGTCGCTCAAGGGCGGTGTCGGAAAGACCACCACCACTGTCGGTTTGGGGTCGACGTTCGCCTCCGAGCGCGGTGACCGGGTCATCGCCATCGACGCCAATCCCGACCTGGGCACGCTCGCCCACCGGGTGCCGCGGCAGACCCGCTCCACGGTGCGAAACCTGTTGGAGGACAGCCACATCACCCGGTACTCCGATGTGCGCGCGCATACTTCGCAGGCTCCGAGCCGATTGGAAGTGCTTGCCAGCGAACAGGATCCGGCGGTGTCGGAGGCGTTCAGCGAGGCCGACTACCGCAAGGCGATCGGCATCCTGCAGCAGTTCTACAACATCATCCTCACCGACTGCGGCACCGGACTCATGCACTCGGCCATGTCCGGCGTGCTGGATATGGCGAGCTCGCTGGTGCTGGTGACCTCACCCGCCATCGACGGCGCGCGCAGCGCCTCGGCGACGCTGGACTGGCTCGATCATCACGGCTACCACAAGCTGGTGGAGCGAACCGTGGTGGTGGTCAACGCATCTCGCAAGGGTTCCTCCACGGTCGATCTGGATCAGCTGCGCAAGCTGTTCCTGGATCGCACCCGCGCGGTACAGGTGGTGCCGTTCGACGATCACCTCGCCGAGGGCGCCGAAATCGACCTGGAACTGGTCTCCAAGCCGACCCGCCGCGCCCTGCTGGAACTGGCCGCCATGGTCGCCGACGATTTCGGCTACCACGCCTCCCAGCGCTTCTCCCCGAACCACCCGCGCTGAGCGGAAAAGCACTGCGCCACAGGTGAATACGACAACGCCCCGCGACATGAAGTCGCGGGGCGTTCTGTCGTCTGACGTCAGGCGTGGACCAGGGGTGCGAGGGCGCGGCCTGCCAGATCCACGGTGCCGGGCTCGTGGCCGTTGGTGACCAGGTTGACGATGAGGCCGTCGATGCCGTGGTCGAGGACGCGGGCTTGCAGCTGTTCGGCCACCTCGTCGGGGGTGCCGACGAATTGGCGGTCGGCGGGGGACTGCTTCAGGGCCTCGACCGGCATGGAGGACAGGTCCGTAATGCCGATGCGGGCAAGGAGATCCGCCTGGGTCTTGCGGGCGCGGTCGCCGTCTTCGTCGACGATGACGAAGGCCAGGTAGCTGGTCTCCAGGGATTCGCGGGCGCGGCCGGCCTCGTCGAGGCGGGCGTGCAGGGCCTCCAGCTTGCGGGGCAGTTCGGAGGCGTTGCAGATGATATTGAGGTGGTCGGCGAAGCGCGCGGCCAGCGCGAACGTCTTCTTCTCGCCACCGCCGCCGAGCATGATCGGCAGATCGTCGCGCACGCGCGGCTCGTTCATGGCGTCCAGGGTCCGATACCACTTGCCGTCGAAGGTGGAGTGCTGACCGCGCAGCATCGGCGTGATGATCTGCAGGGCCTCCTCCAGGCGTTCGAACCGCTGGGTGAAGGTGTCGAAATCGAAGCCGTACGCCTGATGTTCGAGCTCGAACCAGCCCGCGCCGATCCCGAGCACCGCGCGCCCGCTGCTCACCACGTCCAGTGTGGTGACGGTCTTGGCGGTGAGCGCCGGATTGCGGTAGGTATTGCCGGTCACCAAGGCGGACAACTGAATTCGCTCGGTGACAGCCGCCAGTCCGGACAGCGTGCTGTACGCCTCCAGCATGGGCTGATCGGGCGTGCCGAGCAGCGGCAGCTGATAGAAGTGATCCATGACGAAGGCGGCGTCGAATCCGGCCGCCTCGGCTTCGCGCGCCTGCGCGGCCACGGCCGCGAACAGCTCGCGCGGCGCTACCCCGTAGCTGAAGTTGGGCATCTGATATCCGAGACGAATGCTCATGTGTTCACGCTATGACTTGGAGTGCACTCCAAGTCAAGTGCCGCACCGGATGTTCAGTGTGCGGCAGCGTATTCCCGGGCGCGAAGGCCCGCATCAGCCGGCGGTGGTGCGGCGGGCGGCTCGCTGAAAGGCCGCGAGCACGGTGGCGACGGCGGGCCTTTTCTCCGCGTGCGGCCGGGTCGCCAGATCGTAGAGGCGGGCCGCGCGCACGCCCGCCAGGCGCAGCATCACCAGATCCGGATGCCGCACCGCGTGGCGGGGCATGAGCGCGATGCCGTAGCCGGAGGCGACCAGCGCCTCGATCACGGTGAAATCGTTGAGCCGCTGCGCGATTCGCGGCTGCACGCCGGTGACGGTGGCGATCGACCGCAGTACGTCGTCCACCGGGAATCCGCCCCGCACACTCAACCAGGTCTCATCCGCCAGCTCGGCGGGCACCACCGCACCCTGTCGCGCCAGCCGATGCTCGGGCCCCACCACCACATCGATCGGCTCGCGCATCAGCACCCGCGAGGCCACCCGCGCCCCGCTCATGGACGCCGACCGCTCATCGCGATGGGTCAGCACCACGTCGTAATCGGCAAGCAGCCGAGGCACTTCCACCGGCGGCACATCCTCATCGGCCGCCACCATCTCCACCCCGGTCTCCGCCAATTCGGCGAGCACTTGCGGCAGCAGCAGCGCCGCCCCCGACGGAAACAGCGCCACCCGCACCTGTCCGCGCGGCGACCCCCGATAGGACGCCATCTCGGCCGCTGCCTTCTCCATCGCCGCCAGCACCTCATCCGCCCGCACGACGAGTGCCCGCCCGGCATCGGTCAAGCGCACCCGCCGCCCGTCCGGCTCCAGCAGCGCCACCCCGGCCTCGCGAGCCAGCACCTTCAACTGCTGCGAAACCGCCGACGGTGTCATCGACAGTGCCGCCGCCACCGCCGCCACCGTTCCCCGATCCGCCAATTCGCGCAGCACCCGCAACCGCTCCACCGACATGAGCGGCCCCCCGCTGCCGACCTCACTCGAATCACCCACGCGCCCACTATTTTCCGCTCCGCCGCCGGGAGAATCGGGCCGAAGTCCGGGGGGCCGCAGGCTCGCCGTGTCCGGGTTGTCCGCCCCGGCCGGTGCCGCGACGGCCTCCGCCAGGGTCCGGGGTGGGGTGCCCGCCGGGAGGTGGCGGGGCCCCATTGCGGTCGGGGTGGTGATGCGGCGCGGGCGGGGAACGGTGCGGGGTGGGGTGGGGTGTTCCGGGTCTTCGGGGTGGTGCATAGATAAGTTCTACTACATCATTGGTGCAGAATTATTCGATTGATCTTACCTATCGATGGCTTCAGTATTTGCCGCATGACCAATCGTGATCGGCTGCTCGGCCTGGGTGTCGTGGTGCTCTGGGGACTGAATTTCCTGGCCATTCGGGTCGGACTCGATCACTTCGAGCCGTTCTTCTTCGCGGCCCTGCGGTTCGCGGTGATCGCGGTGCCGGTGCTGATCTTCGTGCCGCGGCCGCAGGTGCCGTGGCGCTGGTTGCTGCTGTACGGCGTCGGGTTCGGGATTCTGCAATTCGCGTTTCTGTTCAGCGCCATGCGGGCCGGGATGCCGACCGGGTTGTCCTCGCTGGTGTTGCAGTCGTCCGCGCCCTTCACGGTATTGCTCGGGGCGGTGTTCCTGCGAGAACGGTTGCGGCCCATGCAATTCGCCGGTATCGCGGTCGCCATGGCCGGGATGGCGGTGATCGGCTGGGACCGATCGCACAGTGCGGCGCTGCTGCCGCTGGTGCTGACGCTGCTGGCCGGATTGGGCTGGGCCTTCGGCAATATCGGGTCCCGCATGGCGGCGGCGCATGCCGCGCCCGGGGGTCCGGTGAATCCGCTGCATCTGACGCTGTGGATGACGGTGATTCCGCCGCTGCCCATGTTCGCGCTGTCCGCGCTCGTGGAGGGACCGACCACCGGCCTGCGCGATCTGGCGGCCTCGTTCTCGGTGACCGGCTGGCCCGCCTATGCCGCGCTGGCGTACATCGTGCTGCTGGGCACCATCGCGGGTTCGGGCCTGTGGACGTATCTGATGAGCCGCTATCCGGCGGGCACGGTCGCACCGCTGTCGCTGCTGGTTCCGGTGGTGGGCATCGCGGCCTCGTGGGCGTTCCTGCATGAGCGTCCGACGGCGGTTTCCCTGCTGGGGGCGGCCATTGTCATCGCGGGCGCGTTCACCGCGACCTCGGCGCGGCCCGGACAGTCTGCGAAGTCTGCGAAGCGAATAGTCGGCATTCGGGCATCAATGTTCAACACAAGGTACGCAAAACAGGACCCAACGGACCAAACCCCGGTTCCCGCTGCCTAGGATTCCCCCAGGCGTGGGAGGTAGGGAATGACTGGACAGCGTTTGTCCGTCACGCGGCGAACGATGCTGCGTGGCGCGGTCGCGGCTGGTGCGCTGGCGGGCGCCGCCGCCACCTTGCGACCCACTCCCGCGCACGCCGATCCGGGCCGCAGCGTGGCCGTACTGGGCGGCGGTGTCGCCGGTCTCACCGCCGCGCACGAATTGGCCGAGCGCGGTTTCGACGTCACCGTGTACGAGCGCCGGGCACTCGGTGGCAAAGCCCGCAGCATCCCGGTGCCGAACAGTGGCCGGGACGGCCGCCCGGAACTCATGGGCGAGCACGGTTTCCGCTTCTTCCCCGGCTTCTACCGGCACATTCCCGACACCATGCGGCGAATCCCGTTCGCGGGCAACGCGAACGGGGTCTGGGACAATCTGGTCGCCGCCTCCGAGGCGCGTTTCTCCCGCCGCGACGCCGATGACGTGATCCTGCCGATGGGTAAGGCCGGGCGAATCTGGGCCACCCCCGACGATTTCCGGGAAACCGTCGGTTCGGCCATCGCCACCAGCACCAAGATGTCCGAATCGGACGCGCTCTACTTCGCCAATCGACTACTGGTCTTCAACACCAGCTGCGATGCCCGCCGCTACGGCCAGTGGGACAAGGTCGCCTGGCGCGAATACGTGGGCGCGGGCCGCCGCTCCACCGAATTCCGCATGCTGCTCTCGCGCACCCTCACCACGCTGCTGGTGGCGGCCAAGGACGATCTGGCCAGCACCCTCACCATCGGCAATATGGGTGAGCAGTTCCTGGGCAATCCCCTGGAGGTCGCCAATGACGGTGCGCTGGACCGGCTGCTGAACGGTTCCACCAATGAGGCGTGGATCAATCCGTGGGTCGCGCGGCTGCGTGATCTGGGCGTGAAATTCGCGACCGGCGAGGTGCGCGGACTCGAGATCGCGGACGGCAGAATAACTTCCGCGCGCATTGTGGACGGTTCCGGCGCGGCCCGTCAGGTCGAGGCCGACTATTTCATCTCCGCCGTGCCCACCGAGGTCGCCCGCACCCTGTGGACACCCGAAATCCTTTCCCGCCGACCGGAATTGGCGGGCATGAATCAGCTCATGGTGGATTGGATGACCGGCATCCAGTTCTTCCTGAAGACCGAGACCAATATCGCGCGCGGGCATGCCGCCTATGTGGATTCGCCGTGGTCGCTGACCTCCATTTCGCAGAATCAATTCTGGAACCGCACCCCGGTGACGGGTATGGGCGACGGTACCGTCAAGGACTGCCTGTCGGTGGACATCTCCGACTGGAACACCCCCGGCATGCTGTACGGCAAACCCGCCAAGGAATGCACCCACGACGAGATCGCCCGCGAGGTGTGGGCGCAGCTCAAGGCGCACCTCAATGATCAGCGCGAACTCTTGAGCGATGCCGATCTGCACTCCTGGTTCCTGGACACCGGCATCACCTGGGACGCCGGGGCCAAGCGCAACACCAATGCCGATCCGCTGCTCATCAATACCGCGGGCTCCTGGGCGCTGCGCCCGGAATCGCATACCGCCGATATCGAAAACCTGTTCCTGGCAGGCGATTACGTGCGCACCAATGTGGATCTGGCGACGATGGAGGGCGCGTCCGAGGCCGCGCGCACCGCGGTGAACGCGGTACTGGACGTCTCGGGTTCCAATGCCCCGCGCTGCCAGCTGTTCAAGCTGTACCGCGCCACCGAGCTGGAACCGTTCCGGCAGTTGGATATCGCGCGCTACAAGGCCGGTCAGACGAATCTCTTCGACATTCCCATGTAGCGACATTCCCTACAAATCACTGGCGGCACACCCTGGTTCGCGCGTTCAATCGAAGTCATGAGCGAGATCAAGGATCCGGCTGAACTGCGTGAACTCCTGGGCGCTCCGACGCCCCGGGCCGTCGCCAAGGAGCGGGTCGCGCTGCACGAGCGCGATAAGGAGTGGATCTCCCTGTCTCCCTTCGTGGTACTGGCCACCAGCGATGCCGACGGCAATTGCGATGCCTCGCCCAAGGGCGATCCGGCCGGTTTCGTGCGGGTGCTCGACGACACCACCATCGCCATTCCCGAACGGCCGGGCAATCGCCGCGCGGACGGCTATCTCAATATCCTGAGCAATCCGCATGTGGGCGTGATCTTCCTGATCCCCGGTCGCGGGGAAACCCTGCGCGTCAACGGCCGTGCGCGACTGGTGCGCGATGCCCCGTACTTCGACGACATGGTGGTCAAGGGTCATCGCCCGATCCTGGCCGTCGAAGTGGATGTGCAGCAGATCTTCCTGCACTGCGCCAAGGCATTCCTGCGCAGCGGCCTGTGGAAGCCGGAGCGGTGGCCGGTCGACACCCTGCCCAGCCAGGCTCGCCTGGTGAAGGAATTGCAGCCGGACGCCACCGAAACGCTCGAACAATTGGAGCAGCACTACTCGCACACCTATGAGGAGTTGCTCTACAAGTCCTGAGTGCGGCGCACCTCACGCGCGCCGGGTCGATGCCGCCTGCGCATCGGCCCGGTCGCACCAATAAACTCGCGGCGTGGCAGACATTTCGGTACGCGGACAGCTGGCGCTGCGGGCGGCGACGGCGGCGTCATGGGCGTCGCGGCGCGCCGGGCGCGGCAACGGTTCGATGATCGGCGGCCTGATCGCGCTGAAAATCGATCCGACGATCATGACCCAGCTCGGGCGGGGTCGCCGGACGGTGCTGGTCACCGGCACCAACGGCAAGTCGACCACCACCCGCATGACCACCGCCGCGCTACAGACGATCGGCGCGGTCGCCACCCAGGCGGACGGCGCCAATATGGATGCCGGAATCGTGGCCGCGCTCACCGCGAATCGGGTCGCGCCGCTGGCCGCCATCGAGGTGGATGAACTGCATCTGCCGCATGTGGCCGATGCGCTGGAGCCCGCCGCGGTGGTGCTGCTCAATCTGTCCCGCGATCAGCTGGACCGGGTCGGCGAGATCAATATGATCGAGCGCCGCCTGCGCGCCGGTATGGCGCGCCATCCGGACGCGGTGCTGATCGCCAATTGCGATGACGTACTGGTCACCTCGATCGCCTACGACCACCCGAATGTGGTGTGGGTGTCCGCCGGGAGCGGCTGGGCGGTGGACTCGGCCAGCTGCCCGCGCAGCGGTGAGCCCATCGTGTGGGAGGGCGAGCACTGGTACAGCACCGGCGCGGATTTCAAACGCCCGGAACCGCAGTGGCGGGTGGACGAGCACGGTATCCACGGTCCGGACGGCCTGGAATTGCCGCTGGCGCTTGCCCTTCCGGGGCGCGCCAATCGGGGTAACGCCACCCAGGCGGTGGCCGCCGCCGTGGCGATGGGCGCGGATCCGCTCGCCGCGGCCAATGCCACCGGCACCGTCACCGAGATCGCGGGCCGCTACCGCACCGTCGAGGTGAACGGGCATAACGCGCGACTGCTGCTGGCCAAGAATCCCGCGGGCTGGCAGGAGGCGCTGTCCATGATCGACTCCGCCGCAACGGGTTTGGTGATCGCGGTGAACGGCCAGGTGCCGGACGGCGAGGATCTGTCCTGGCTCTGGGATGTGCGCTTCGAACATTTCGAGGGCACCCAGGTGGTGGCAGCGGGCGAACGCGCCACCGATCTCGCGGTGCGCCTGACCTATGCGGGCGTCGATCACATCACCGTCGCGGATCCCCTGCGCGCCATCGCATCCTGCCCGCCGGGCAAGGTCGAGGTGCTCGCCAACTACACGGCCTTCCGTGACCTGAACCGCGACCTGGAAGCGAAGGCCCGCGCATGAGCGAATCGACCGTACGTATCGGCCTGGTGCTGCCCGATGTCATGGGCACCTACGGCGACGGCGGCAATGCCCTGGTGCTGCGCCAGCGCCTGCGCCTGCGCGGCCACGACGCCGAGATCGTCGAGATCAATCTGTCCGATCCGGTGCCGGACTCGCTGGATATCTACACCCTCGGCGGTGCGGAGGATTCGGCCCAGCGCCTGGCCACCCGGCATCTCCAGCGCTACCCGGGCCTCCAGCAGGCCGCGGGTCGCGGTGCGCCGGTGCTCGCCATCTGCGCCGCCATCCAGGTGCTGGGCCACTGGTACGAGACGTCGTCCGGGGAAAAGGTCGACGGCGTAGGGCTTTTCGACGTCACCACCTCGCCCCAGGACAAGCGCGCCATCGGCGAGGTCGCGACCCAGCCGCTGCTGCCCGGTCTCACCCAGCCGCTGACGGGCTTCGAAAACCACCGCGGCGGAACCAAACTCGGCGGCGATGCCTCCGGCCTGGCCCGCGTCACCAAGGGGGTGGGCAACGGTGTCGGCGACGGTCTCGAGGGCGTGGTCCAGGGTTCGGTGCTGGGCACCTACATGCACGGTCCGGCGCTGGCCCGCAATCCCGAGCTCGCCGACTACCTGCTGAAGCAGGCCCTCGGTGTGGACACCCTCGCCCCCCTCGATCTCCCCGAGGTGGATCAGTTGCGTCGCGAACGTCTGCGCGCCTGACTGCATTGACCGTTTCCCGGTGCATGGTGGATGGTCACCCCTGGACTCCCCGATTGTGAAACACCACTCCGTCACGCTGTTCGTAGACTGTTTTCGGGGGCCGTTCGGCCCCCGCTAGCACGTCTTCCCCGCGACACATAGCCGACACGCATGGCGAGTCTTGTGGCTCACCCTGAATGTGTTGAGCGGGGCGCGACCGGCCGGTAGTGTCGCGCGCGGCCTACTTGATGAGGGAGGTGGCCGGTTGCGCAGGCGCGCGGTGTTCAAAGCTGCCGGTATGGCGGCTCTGCTGGCGGGTATGGGATCCGGGGCCGCGATGCGCGGCGCGGGTACCGCCGCGGCGAATCCGATCTGGAACGCGCTCTTCCAGGCGTGGGTCCCGGAAATCTTTGCGCCGCTGCCTGATCCGCCGGAGCACACCGACGCCATCGTGATCGGCTCGGGCTTCGGGGCGGCGGTCACCGCGCGGCGGCTGGCCGAGGCGGGCGTATCCAATACCGTGCTGGAGCGCGGTTCGCGCTGGCCGAACGATCCCAATCGGGAGATCTTCACCGGTGACGATCTGCCGGACGGCCGCGGCTTCTGGCATCGCACCAGTTTCACCGGCGTCACCAAGGTGCCGATGACGTTCGCCGATTTCGGCGGCGTGCTCGACGTCACCGAATTCGGCGGCATCGATGTATGGCGCGGTGCGGCGGTCGGCGGTGGCTCGATCGTATTCACCGGGGCCATGGTCGCGCCGCCGAAGCACCTGTTCGACACGGTGTTCGGCGGTATCGCCGACTACGACGAACTGGACCGGGTCTACTACCCGCGGGTGCGGGACATGCTGCGGCTGAGCCCGATGCCCGCCGATATCTACAACTCGGCCCCGTTCACGCATTCGCGGGTGTGGGATCGGCAGGTGCGGGCGGCGGGTTATCAACCGGTGCCCAATGATTCGATCTTCAACTGGGATGTGCTGCGCGCCGAACTGGCGGGCGCGTCGCGGGCGTCGGCCACGGCCTCGCGCAGCAATCTCGGCAATTCCAATGGCGCGAAGTTCGATCTGAATCAGAACTACCTGCGCTACGCCGAGGCCACCGGTCGCACCGGGATCTTCCCCGGGCATCGGGTGGATTCGATCGGCCAGGACGGCACCGGCAAGTACGTGGTGTCGGTGACCAAACTGGCCCCGACCGGTCAGATACTCGGCACCCGCACGCTCACCTGCGACCGCCTGTTCCTGGGCGCGGGTTCGGTCGGCACCTCGGAACTGCTGGTGCGCGCGCAGGCCACCGGCACGCTGCCGAATCTGAACGAGCACATCGGCGACGGCTGGGGCACCAATGGCGATGTGGTGCTGGCGCGCAGCGTCAGCGAGCCCACCACCACCGGTGGCGGCGTGCCCAGCGCCAGCCGCATCCTGGACGAGTCCGGTGTACCGCTGACGCTCGAAAACTGGTATGTCCCAGGCATTCCCGTGGACACCCTGGCCATCGCCTCGCTCGGTATGGTGCTGGATCCGACCCGGGCGCGCTTCGGCTACGACCGGGCCCGCAATACCGTCGGCCTGAATTGGCCGCGCGCCACCCAGGATCATGTGATCGCCGCGTGCCGGACCGTGGATCGCCGCATCGCGGGCCTGTCGAACTCCTCGGTCGACTATTCGCCGATCGGCTATGACGCCAACGCGGCGTTCACCGCCCATCCGCTCGGCGGCGCGGTCTTCGGCCGGGCCACCGATGTGAACGGTCGCGTGCACGGTCATCCGGGTCTGTACGTGATGGACGGCGCGGGCATTCCGGGCAGTACCGCGACGGTGAATCCGTCCCTCACCATCACCGCGCTCGCCGAACGCAATATCGAGGCGATCATTCGCGCGGGTAGATAGCTGGACGACGGGCTGCGAGGTTGCTCGCGCACGCTGTATATATGCGTCGCGAGCCAGGACGCAGCCCGAGTCACGCGTTTCGGACCGATCCGGCCGGGGCAATTACGCTGGCGCCAGACCGTTCAGTGAGGAAGGGGTCGGCGTGAGCGAAATCGGCGCACCGGAGGCGGAGGCATTCCCGCCGAAGCCACCCGCCCTGTGGACGGATCTGTTCATGCTCGCACTGGCCGTGGTGTCGGTGGCGCTGGTGGTCTGGGTGACATTCTTCCCGGTGTCGGGGCACACCTATAACGCCATTCGGGTCGTCGACTACAGCATCTGCGCGATCTTCCTGGCCGAATTCCTGTGGCGCTGGCGGCGGGAGGCGTGGAGCTGGACGTTCCCGTTCATCTACTGGTACGAGGTACTGGGCATGATCCCGGTGACCAGCCCGTTCTTCCGCGGTTTCCGGCTGCTGCGGATCGTGGTGATCGCGGTCCGCGTCGGCCGGGTGGCCGATCGCGCACTCGGTGAACGCGTCACCGCCGCCGTGGTGAATCGTTCGGTCGGCGTCATCGTCGAGGCGGTGAAGCGCCCGGTCACCATGGCCGTCATCGATGAGGTCGGCGAGGTGCTGCGCACCGGCCACTACGCCCGCAATATCGCGAACGCGCTGGAGGAGAACCGGGGCGAGCTCGATCAGATGATGCTCGAGCTCATCCGCCAGGATCCGCAGTTGGGCCGGGTGCGCTATCTCCCGTTCCACGAGGACATCATTCGCGGTATCGCCGATGCCAGTTTCCGCCTGGTATTCCAGGTGCTCGCCGATCCGCGCACCGATGAGCTGGTGGCGGATGTGCTGCGCGAGAACATCGATCAGATGCGGACGGCGGTGCGATCCGGGGTGCGGGTGCCGGAGTCGGTGAATCACCGGCTCCAGCAATAGTTCTCACCCGCGCGGCCACAACGTCACCCGTGCTGTGCGGCCTCGCCGCCGCCGTGCCGGACATCGCCACCGTGCCGGAGCTCGTCGCCGCCGTGCCGGATGCGATCGCGCGGATTCGCGTAACGCACGGTCTCCCAGGCGATCAGCGCCAGCAGCACCGCGCACAGCAGTGCCAGGGAACCGAGCGCGGGCAGGGTGGTGGCGAGCGGGATCAGCGCCAGCAGGGCCACGGCGGCCACCACGCGCGGTATGAGCAGTTTGTGTGTCGCGTAGTACCGGAAACCCACCAACGCCAGCAGATAGGCCACTGCGCCCCCGTAAAGGGCATACAGCGGAATGCCGTAGAGCTTGTCCTCGAGCGAATGCCCTTGCGCCCCGCCCACATAGCCGAGCACCTTCTTCAATCCCAGTGACATGGCCACGATTCCGGCGATCATCGGGAAGTGCCAGTAGGTGTAGCAGCCGCGCGCGATCTGAATGCGCCGCTCACCGGTGCTGTGCTCCATCTCGTGTTCGACCACCAGTGCCGCGACATCGAAGTACGCCCACCACATGAGTCCCGCGACCGCGAGTCCGAGCAGCGAGCCGAGCGTGATGGCCCAGGAGATCGGCAGTCCGGCCACGCCCACACCGATCGAGACGATGGATTCGCCGAGCGCGATGATGATGATCAGCCCGTACCGTTCGGCGAAATGCTTGGCGGAGTTGACCACCCAGTCGTTGCCGGAGAATCCGGTCCACAGCATTTCGCCGGCGAGCGCGGCCAGCCAGAGCAGGATCTGCCAGTCGCCGTGACTGCGCACGCCGAGCAGCAGCAGCACCGCGGCGATGGTGAGTGAGCCGAAGGCCCAGCGAATGACCTGCCCGCGTAGCTTCTCGTCATCGGCGCTGGCCATCCAGAACACCGACAGGTGCACCAGGCGTGCGACGAGATACGCGATGACGAAGACCAGCGGCCCGTACCAGCCGCCCGGAAGGTCGTGGAAGGCTTCGGGAATGGTGAGCGCGATGACGAACGCCGCGCCCATGGCCACGAACATGGCCACCCGCGCGATGCCCTCATCGGCCTTGACCACATTGCCGAGCCAGGAGTAGCCGATCCACATCCACCACAGCAGCATGAGGATGACCAGCGCGCGCAGCAGATTGATCGCGGTGGTCTCGTGGGCGGCCAGATCGGTGACCATGGTGAACGCGAACACGATCACCAGGTCGAAGAAGAGTTCCAGCTGGGTGACGGAGGCGTCTCGCGCCACCGGCATTATTCGCTTTCGTTGCGCACCGGGCATGTTGGACATAGTGCCGGGTTCGCGGCCCGAAGGGCAGTGTCAGCGAGGCGTGTTCACCGTCGGCGTCACGCGGTGCCGAAGCCGGGTTCGAGCCGGCCGCCGTAGTGCAGCGGCTGGGAATAGCTCGTGGGTTCGTACCCGGCCTGTTCGACGTAGGGTGCTTCCTCCACCTCGCCGAGTCCCGCAATGCCGGTGACCGATTCGACGAACGAGATGAAGTTCTCGATGGTGGTCTCGCCCTCACGGCGGGCGGTGCGCTTGAGGAACATGCCCGGTGCGGGAATCGGCAGGTAGAGCTCGGTGTGGTACCAGACCTCGGTACCGCCGTCCTCGGTTTCGGCGAGGTCGAACCAGCCCTGGCCGCCCGCGCCGGCGCTGGATTCGGAGACCTTCCAGGCGACCCGGTTCTCACTGCAGGTGTACTCGATGACCTGGCGATCGGGGCGGCCCATGAGGGTGGCCGAGACGTATGCCCGCTTGGGGCGGCCCAATTTGTCGCGGGTGGCGACCCGGACGTCCTGATACGAGGGGGACCAGTCGGGAAGTTGCTCGACCATGAGCAACGCCTCCATCACCTGATCGGGATCGATGTCGATGATGAAGCGGTGATCAGTCTTAGTGCGCATTCCTACCCTCCAGCTTGGGCACCGATTGTGACCAGCGTCGCTCGCCGAGTCAACTGTGTCGCATACCGCCCGGTCTTGTCTGGTTCGCCGGAATCATGAATTTCACTGTCGCGCAATGGAATCGGAACGTACCCGTGGGTAAGTTCCGTTTACCGAATTGGTGACCCAGGTCACAGAATGAACTCGAGTCGATAACACGCGAATCGACGCCGAAACTTTCCGAAACTTTCCCGTTGACACCACTCCAGACGTAGTACTACATTCCTAATCACTACAAACGAAGTACAACGAACGAGGCGGTAACCATGCGAAATCTTGTCTACTACGTCGGCGCCTCCATCGACGGCATCATCGCGGGCCCGCGGGGTGAGTTCGACTTCCTGCCGGTCGACGCGGTCATGACCGCCTGGATCGGAGCGCGCTACCCCGAGACCATCCCGGCCTTCCTGCGCGAATCGGTGGGCCTGGCGGTCGATGAGCCGAACCGGGAGTTCGACACCATCCTCATGGGTCGCGGCACCTATGAGCCGGGCCTGTCCGTCGGCATCACCAACCCCTATCCGCACCTGAAGCAGTACGTCATCTCCGGCACGCTGGCCCAGGCCGATTTCCCCGATGTGGAAATCGTGAGCGGCGACCCGGTCGAGCTGGTCCGCCGACTGAAGAAGGAAGAGGGCAGGGATGTGTGGCTGTGCGGTGGCGGAAAGTTGGCCGGGGAGTTGATCGACGAGATCGACCAGCTCGTCATCAAGACCTATCCGGTCATCGCGGGCGCGGGCGTACGGCTCTTCGACGGCGAATTCCACCCCTCCCGTTTCCGAGTCACCCGCCGCGAGGCCTTCGAGAATGACGCCCAGGTCACCTGGCTGGATCGCGTAGCAGCGCGGTGACATGCACCGAGGTTTCGTGCAGCCGCTGGAACACATCGAGCAGGACGCGCATCTGCTCATCGGTGTAGTCGTTCATGACCTTGCCGAATTCGCGCGCCAAAACCTCGTAGTGCGGGGCGATTTCGTCGATGCGCTCGGGGATGGCGGTGACGATGACGCGCCGCCGATCCAGCTCGTCGTGTTCGCGGCGCACGTAACCGGCTTTGAGCAGCCGGTCGATCATCCGCGTGATCGCCCCCGTGGTGAGCCCGGTCCGCTGGGCCAGCTCGCCCGCGGTGGCGGGCCCGTCCAGCCGCAGCAGGTTGAGACACCGCAGGTCGGTGACGTGCAGGCCGAGCTTGTCGGCGATGGCCCCGTGCACCATGACGGCATCGGTGGCGGTGCGCTGGGCGGCGAGGGTGAGCGCGGCGGCGAGCTCACGGTGTTTTTTCGTCATCCCTTGACAGCATAGTCTGTCCCGCGCAATATCTTACTGAATCAACTATTTACTCAGTCAGATATCGATTGATTCAGGGGATGCCATGACCGCTCAACTCACCGACGAAACCGCCATCCGCTCGCTCTTCGATCGCTCCAACCGGGCGTGGGAGGCAGGGGACGCGCACGCCTACGCCGCCGTATTCACCCCCGACGCCGACTATGTGACCTGGTTCGGCCAGCACCTCGAGGGGCGCGAGGCCATCGAGACCTCGCATGTTCCGGTGTTCGCCAAGTATTTGAAGGGCACGCGCCTCGACGGGGAGATCACCGGCGTGCGTTTCCTCACTCCCGACGTCGCGGTCGTACACGGTCGTGGCGCGGTGGTGAAGGGCAGGCGGCGGCGCGGTCGGTTCAATACGAAAGTGAATCTCTACGTCGCTGTTCGGTCCGAGGGGGAGTGGGCTTTCGCGGCCTTTCACAACACCAAGTACAGCTGGCTCTTCAATGCTCTTTCGGGAAGCCATGATTCGGGCCGTGACCGTTCGGCGACCGGCTAGCCGGGAGGTAGCACGAAAACCGATGGACCTCGGCCGGTAGTCTTGCAGGTCGGTAGCAGCAGTTTGTCGATCTTGGAGGATTCCCGCAGTGGCTCTCGTCGTCCAGAAGTACGGAGGATCCTCGGTCGCCACCGCCGAGCGCATCCGCAGGGTCGCCGAGCGGATCGTCGAGACGAAGAAGCAGGGCCACGATGTCGTGGTCGTCTGCTCCGCGATGGGTGATACGACCGACGAACTATTGGATCTGGCCCAGCAGGTGGCGCCCGCGCCGCCCGCCCGCGAAATGGATATGTTGCTCACCTCGGGTGAGCGCATCTCCAATGCGCTGGTGGCCATGGCCATTCATTCGCTCGGCGCGGAAGCCCGCTCGTTCACCGGTTCGCAGGCTGGCGTCATCACGACCGGTACGCACGGCAACGCGAAGATCATCGATGTGGCTCCGGGCCGGGTGCAGAACGCGCTCGCCGAGGGCACCATCGTGCTGGTCGCGGGTTTCCAGGGTGTGTCCCAGGACAGTAAGGACGTGACTACGCTCGGTCGCGGTGGTTCCGATACCACCGCGGTCGCGCTGGCCGCCGCGCTCAATGCCGATGTGTGCGAGATCTACACCGATGTGGACGGCGTTTTCAGCGCCGACCCGCGCATCGTCGCCGATGCCCAGAAGCTGGACACCGTCTCCTATGAGGAAATGCTGGAGATGGCCGCCTGCGGCTCGAAGGTTCTGATGCTGCGCTGCGTCGAGTACGCGCGCCGCTACAACGTGCCGGTTCATGTGCGTTCGTCGTACACCGACAAGACCGGCACCCTGATTTCCGGATCGATGGAGGACATCCCGTTGGAGCAGGCAATTCTCACGGGCGTCGCGCACGACCGCAGCGAGGCCAAGGTGACCGTGGTCGGCATTCCGGATAAGCCGGGCTACGCCGCCAAGGTGTTCCGGGCCGTCGCCGATGCCGAGATCAATATCGACATGGTGTTGCAGAACATCTCGAAGGTGGAGACGGGTAAGACCGACATCACCTTCACCCTGCCCAAGCTGGACGGCCCGCGTGCGGTCGAACTGCTCACCAAGGCGCAGGGCGAGATCGGCTTCTCGCAGGTCGTGTACGACGATTTCGTCGGCAAGGTGTCGCTGGTCGGCGCGGGTATGAAGTCGCATCCGGGCGTGACCGCCACCTTCTGCGAATCGCTCGCGGACGCGGGCATCAATATCGATCTCATCTCCACCTCCGAGATCCGAATCTCGGTGCTGGTCAAGGACACCGATCTGGACGAGGCCGTCAAGGTGCTGCACCGCGCCTTCGATCTGGGCGGCGATGAAGTGGCCGTGGTGCACGGCGGAACGGGGCGCTAATCATGGGCGTACGCGTAGGTGTTGTCGGCGCGACCGGTCAGGTCGGCGCGGTGATGCGAAAGCTGCTGGAGGAGCGCAACTTCCCGGCCGATGAGGTGCGGTTCTTCGCGTCCGCGCGCTCGGCCGGTAAGACGCTGCCGTTCCGCGGGCAGGACATCGTGGTCGAGGACACCGAGACCGCCGATCCGTCCGGTCTGGATATCGCGCTGTTCTCCGCCGGCGCCACCATGTCCCGGGTGCAGGCTCCGCGTTTCGCGGCGGCCGGTGTCACGGTCATCGACAATTCGTCGGCCTGGCGCAAGGATCCCGAAGTGCCGCTGGTGGTTTCCGAGGTGAATCCGGAGGCGACCCGCAATCTGGTCAAGGGCATCATCGCCAATCCGAACTGCACCACCATGGCCGCCATGCCGGTCCTGAAGGTGCTGCACGATCAGGCGGGTCTGCAACGCTTGATCGTCTCCAGCTATCAGGCGGTGTCGGGCAGCGGCCTGGCGGGCGTCGAGGAACTCGCCACCCAGGTGCGCGCGGTCATCGACGATGCCGAGAAGCTGGTGCATGACGGTTCGGCCGTGGATTTCCCGGCCCCGAACAAGTACGTGGCCCCGATCGCCTTCGACGTGATCCCGCTCGCGGGCGCGCTGGTCGACGACGGTTCGGAGGAGACCGACGAGGATCAGAAGCTGCGCAACGAGTCTCGTAAGATTCTCGGCCTGCCCGATCTGCTGGTCAGCGGCACCTGCGTGCGCGTGCCGGTCTTCACCGGGCATTCGCTGTCGATCAACGCCGAATTCGCGGAACCGATTTCGGTCGAGACCGCGAAGAAGCTGCTCGCCAACGCCCCCGGCGTCCAGCTGGTGGATGTCCCCACCCCGCTGGCCGCCGCCGGTAAGGACGATTCGCTCGTCGGCCGCATCCGCCAGGATCCGGGCGTCCCGGACGGTCGCGGTCTGGCGCTGTTCATCTCCGGTGACAACCTGCGCAAGGGTGCGGCGCTGAACACCATTCAGATCGCCGAAGTTCTGCTCGCGGACCGCTGAGTCCAAAGTCTCGAAAACGGGCCGTTCGATCCATCACGGATTGAACGGTCCGTTTTTCATATTCTGGCCTTCTTCAGTCGGTCCAGAGTTCCGCACAGGGTAGTGGTGGAAGTCGATCTATCGAGGAACCATCGGGGGTGGTTGCCGATGTCCCGATGGTGACTTCAATACTGTGCGGACGCAAGTGCGCCGCGAGGCGTTCGGCAATTGCGCGGGCGGCTCGGTAGTCGAGCACCATGCCACCCGGAAAGCGTAGGCGCACATGGACTTCGCGCGTTTGCGGTGCGGCGGTCATGTGCCACCTCTTGTTGTCGGATTGGTGCGACGGGTCCCAAGTAAACGGTAAACACAGAAAAATTGCGGTGCAATAAGAAAAATACATGTTCCATACTGTGCGCCGTAAGCTCGCCCGGCGTGGAATCCTTGTCCGCAGATCCCATCTGGGAAGGAGAAGGGCATGGTAGGTATCGGCGAAACAAGCGGGCGGTGACGGCCGGGAAAGCCGATCAGGCAGAAGGAGTTTGACCCGGTGGCCGAAAGTACCCTAGGGGCACGGGTAGCGGAGTTGCGCCGGCGGCGGGGACTATCGCAGAAAGAGTTGGGCGCGGCAATCAGGCGCTCGGAAAGCTGGGTGTCGCAAGTCGAACGGGATGTACTGCCGGTCGAAAGACTGTCCGTACTCCAGCGACTGGCCGACGTCCTCGGAGTCGCGGTGCGAGACCTGAGACCCGAGGCGGCCGAACCGATGGCCGCCGATCGTGGCGATGGTCATCGAGCCGGATCCGCCGTTTTCGAACAACTGCGACTGTTGCTCACCGGACATCCAGCGCTGGAGCAACTTCTCGGTGACGAGGCCGATCGCGAGTCGGCCGATGAGTTGCCGGGGCTACAGGAACGAGTAGATCTGGCATGGCAGTTGGCGCACGAGTCCCGGCTCGTCGAGGTCGGTAGCGCACTGCTGGAACTGATTCCGGATCTCGAACACGCGGCGCGGACCACCTCCGCGAAACGGCCGGAGGTGCTGACACTGTTGTCACGCGCCTATCAGGTGGCCGCCACCGCATTCACCCGTCAGGAGGAAGTGGACGCGGCCTGGGTAGCCGCCGATCGGGCGCTCACCGCGGCCGAGGAATCCGGTGACGCGCTCAGCGTCGTGGCCGGAACCTACCGCATGGCACAGGCTTTCCTGCGACTACAGCGGTTGGAACAGGCCGAGCAGGCGGCCCGGGTTTCGGTGGCGGCGCTCGCGCCGCAGGTCGCCGATCCCGAGCTGTTGCGCCCGGAAGTGTTGTCGCTCTACGGATCTCTGCAGCTCATGCTGGCGGTGATCGCGGCGACCGATGGCAATCGGACCGCCGCGCGCACCGGCTTGGCCGCCGCGCGCAACGCCGCGCAGCGACTCGGTGAGGGCCGCAATGATTTCGACACCGAATTCGGTCCGACCAGTGTGGCCGTGCACGCGGTCGCGGTGGCCGTCGAATTGGGTGATGCGGGTGAGGCGCTCGATACCGCGGCGTCGGTGGACGCCTCGGTGCTCTCACCCGAACGGCAGGCGCGTTTCCTGGTCGACGTGGCTCGCGCGCACGCGCAGCGACGCCAGGCGCAGGATGCGCTGGGGGCCTTGCTCAATGCCGAGCGATTGGCTCCCGAGCTGGTGCACCATGATCCGCGCGCGCGGGAGGTGGTGCGCGATCTACTCCAGTTCGCGGGTCGCCGACCGGCCGATGATCTGCGTGAACTGGCAGGCCGCGCCGCTGTGACGCCGTAACGCATCCGTGGGTGTGGGGGCCCACGGATGCCGGAACGGACCTTCAGTGAATGCCGGGGGTGCGTGGGTCCGGACCCACGCATGCCAGCAGCGCACAGCCCGGCGGTGCGTCGCTGAACGGCGGCGCCAGCGGAGTATTCAAGCAGGACAGCACATTACAGCCCGGATAGGCGTCCGGTCCGAGGCCGAACACGGCGAGCGCGATATCGGTGTCGAAGTATTTGGAGGCGTCGAAGCGCAGCGGCGGTTCCACGAACTGCCCGGGATCGGGTACCGGGCTGTCGTGGAAGGCGGCGAACAGCTCCCGGAAGAATTCGTGCGGAACCTCCATGCCGTACTGCAGGATTCCGCTCGCGCCCTGGTTGGTGTGCACGCCGAACACCCCGGTCCACACCACCATCAGGTCCAGGCTCGGGATGATGAACACGTGCTGTAGACCCAGCCCGGACATGGAATACATGTCGGCGGGCAGGAATTCGGCGTTCTCGGCGCAGTCGGGGCCGATCCAGAACAGGTAGCCGTAGCAGCTGTTGGTGCTAGACGAGGTGGTGGCGCGGTGCAGATAGGCCCGCGAGACGATCTCGCGGCCGTGCCAGCGGCCGTCGTTCGCGGTCAGCATGCCGAGCCGGGACAGATCGTCGGGCGGGATCATCAGGTGCGCGTAGCCGTAGGTGTGCCCGGAGCGGTCCCGGGCCCAGTAGTAGTCGCCGCGCTGTATGCCGATGGGGCCGAACAGTTCCCGCTGTGCGAACTCCTGGAGCGGTTCGCCGATGGCCAGTTCGATCACATAGGAGAGCAGGTCGACATTGCGCTGACTGTAGGAGAATTTCGTGCCCGGCGGATTGTCGAATGGCACCGCGAGCGCCTGCACCGCGCTGAACGGGTCGACCGGAATGACGCCGGTGAGCCCTTCGGTGACGAGTCCGATTCGCAGACCGGATGTTTCGGTGAGCAGATTCTCCACGGTGATCGACCGATGTTCGGCATCACCGATGCCGGGCGGGAGATAACGGTCGATGGGCGCGTCGATATCGAGTTTGCCTTGATCCCAGGCGATTCCGGCGAGTAACGAGACAATGCTCTTGGTGACGCTCCAGACATTCCATGGAATATGTCCGGTTTGAGCGTTTTCCGGCCCCTCGCCGATGAGGCAATTATGTCGGAAAACCTGCACATTCAATCGATTTCGGCTTGCCGCGAAGTTCAACGCGTCTCGCAGCCGCGCGCTGTCCAGACCGGCCTGCTCGGGAGCCGCCCGTTCGAATTCCCGGCCCTGCGGTTGCTCGCACCGTATTTCCGGCTGAGCCATTTCCGCCGGCTGCGCGTGCGCGAAACCGCCGCCGCAGATCACCAGTGCCACCGCTACCGCGCCGGCCCAACCCCCGCGCTTGCGCAACATGGGTTTCAGGTTATCCGGCGGGCACTGTCCCAGACCCCGAAACGCACAGCAAAACGCCGCCAGGCGGGGGGAGTCCTGGCGGCGTCGCTCGCGGCTGTGCCGCGAAGCAGCGTCGACGCCCAACAAGCGCCTCTCGGCGGGTGGTCGCTCGTAGCGACGGAGGGTGCGGCCCGGGGCTGTTACCGACGCCGACAGTGGGGATCAACCGGGCCGCGGCGGGATCTATTCCGGCCCCGGCGGTGTGATCTGCGCTACCCGGCGGCCCGTGCGGGTTCGCGCGGCAAACTATTCGGTGCGCACTGTCACCGCGACCGTTTAGCATTCGCACCGAAGACCGAACTTTTTCCCGGGGGGAAGCCTTGACCGACGATCCGGTGATCACCGAACTGACGAGCGTGCTCGAGCAGAACCCCGAGCTGCTGTCGCTGCGGCTGCGGGTGGTCGAACTGCTCGCCGATCGTGAGCGCTACGCGGACGCGCTCACGCACTGCGCGGTCGCGCTGGGTCAGGATCCCGGGAATGCGACGGCTATGGCTCTGCTGCAACGCTGTTCGGCCGCGCTCGCGGGCGGCGCGAGCCCGGCTCCGGTCGCCGCGACCCCCGCTGCCGCGTCCGGCGGAACCGCGACCGCCGAGCCTGCCGCACCGGAGTCCGAGGCTCTAAAGTCCGCGCGCGGCAACGGTTTCGACTGGGCCGCCGCCGAAGCCGAGGTCGGCGACATCATCAAACCGGCGTTCGTGGACGACGACGGTGAACCGCTGGTCGTCAACGAGGGTGATGTGGGGCTGTTCGAGAAGCCCAAGCTGTCACTGTCCGAGGTGGGCGGTATGCAGAACGTGAAGGAGCAGCTGGAGCTCTCGCTGCTCGGCCCGCTGCGAAATCCCGAGCTGGCCAAGGCATTCGGCACCAGTGCGCGCGGCGGGCTGCTGCTGTACGGTCCGCCCGGCTGCGGTAAGACCTTCATCGCCTCGGCGGTGGCGGGCGAGCTGGGCGCGAATTTCTATCCGATCGAGATCGCCGACATCCTCGATATCCACCTGGGCGCGAGCGAACGCAATCTGCACCAGATCTTCGAGGTGGCGCGCCGCAACGCGCCCTGCGTGCTGTTCATCGACGAGGTCGACGCGCTCGGCTACAAGCGCAGCCAGATGTCCGGCTCGGCGGGCCTGCGCACCGTGGTGAATCAGCTGCTCACCGAAATGGATTCGGCCACAGGCGATAACGAGGGCGTCTACATCCTCGGTGCGACCAACCACCCGTGGGATATCGATGTCGCGCTGCGCCGCCCCGGCCGCTTCGATCGCATGATCCTGGTGACCCTGCCCGATCCGGACGCCCGCGTCTCCATCCTGCGCCACCACCTGAAGGACCGGCCCGTCGAGGGCATCGACCTCAAGGCCATAGCCCTGCGCACCGACGGCTTCTCCGGCGCGGACCTGGCCCACATCGCCACCTCCGCAACCCAATTGGCGATGGCCGACTCCCTGCGCGCCGGAGCCGTCCGCCCCATCCGCATGTCCGATATCGACCAGGCCATGACCCAGATCCGCCCCAGCACCAACGCCTGGTTCGAATCCGCCCGCAACGTAGTCGAATTCGCCAACAACGACGGCGCCTACGACGAACTCGCCACCTACATGAAGCGCATGAAGCTCCGCTGACCGAGCATGCGGTAGGGGCGGGAAGACCAAATGGATAGCCGTATCGAACGGGCCGGTGTGCTCGTTCAACTGGGGCGGCCGGAAGCCGCCCGGGAGCTGCTGGCGGAAGTGCTCGCCGGCGAGCCGGAGAATCTGTGGGCGCTGGCCCTGATGGCCGATATCGAATATCGGCTCGGTGACTACCAGCGATCGCTTCGATACAGCGGTGACGCGCTGCGATCACTACCCGAGAACGCGTCGCTGTGGCGCTCGCGAGCCGCGGCCTTCTGGATGCTGGGCCGCCGGGCCGCCGCCGAGCCGGAAACCGCGCGCCGCTACTACGCCGATGCCCTGGCGAACGCGTTGCGCGCCGTGCAGATCGATGGGGAGGACGTTGCCAGCCTGCGCATTCTCGCGGTGACGCAGGCCGAATCCGATCCGGACACCGCCCTCGCGACAGTAGGGCGGGCCCTGGAGATCGATGCCGAGGACGCCGCTCTGCACTCGTTGTATGCCACGGTGCTGTACAGCCTGAAATCGCGCGGTGCGGAATTCATCGAGCGAGCCCGAGCCGCCTACCACGAATCGCTCCGCCTGGAACCGAACAGCGCGGAAGCCCTCTACCACCTCGGCGTCATCGACTTCGAGCACGGCGATCGCAGTCAAGCGGCCGAGCGGCTACATATGGCCGCACGGATCGACCCGTACTACGCGGAGTCGGCGCGGCACTACCTTCACCGGATCAAGCATGAGTACCGGGCCGACGGATTCACCCTGGTCTACTCCGATCCCGCTGCGGCTTCCAGCCCCGAGCCCGAGCCCGAGTCTGAGTCGGTGCCCGCACCGGCTCCCTCGGGACCCACCGGCGAATGGAACGCCGAGGCGCTCGCCGAACTGCGCCGGTTCGATCCGGAACGCTGGCGTGAGACCACCCCGGAGAGCTTCGACGCGGCGGTCGCGGCGTTGCACGACCTGCTCGCCCTCGACCCCCGCAATGCCGCCGCCGCACACGAATTGGCGTTGGCCGATTGGTTGTGCGGGCGTCGTGGACCCGCGCTTACGCGATTGCACGAAGTGGCGCAATGGGATTCGGAACGGGCCGAACAGGTGTCGCGGCATATCGCCCTGATCGAGTCCCAGCCTGTCCGTGCGGTCGTCCCCAGTCTCTCTCCGCCCGAAGGCGAATGGAACGAGGGGATACTGGCGGAACTGCGGCTCTTGAATGCCGAGCACTGGCGCGTGGCAACCGCGGAGAGCTTCGTCGCGACCGTGACGGCATTGCGCGAGATGCTCCGCGCGGACCCCGAGAATGCCGCTGCCGCACATGAATTGGCCCTGGCGGATTGGCTGTGCGGTCGCAGGCGGGCCGCGCTCGCGCGGTTGCGCAAGGTGGCGCAATGGGATTCGGGGCGGGCGGAAGAGGTGGCGCGGCATATCGGGTTGATCGAGTCCGAGGTCGAGCGTGCCGAAACCGCGCGGGTCGAGCGGGAGATCGCCGCGGAAGCCGTGAGGGTGCGGGCGCGAGAACAAGCGCGGCAGCGGCGCGCGCGGTCCAGGGCGGCGAGCACGCGTGAGAAGGCTGCGGCCACCCGCCTGCACCGGCCGCGGCGCTGGGGTGGATCGGCGCTGTTGCTGTTTCCGATCCTGCTGTTCGTGCGGTTGGTGGCCAGCGGGTGTTCGTCGGATTCGAGCGGTCATCAGCCACCGACGGTGACGAACACTCGATACGTGCCGCCCTACAACCCGGCGACCGATCCGGCGTTCGTATCGTTCCTGCGCTCCCCGCCGCCGGTGGTCCCGCATGGATAGCCGGATTGAAAGAGCCGCTGTACTGGCCGATTTGGGGCGGCTGGAGGATGCGCGGGAGCTTTTCGCGCAGGTGCTGGCGGGTGAGCCGGAGAACTGTGCCGTGCTCATCCATATGGCGGTCGTATCGCTTCGTCTCAGCGAGCCGGAGCGCGCGCTGGAGTTCTGCGATGCCGGACTGCGGGTGCAACCGGAGAATGTGGAGCTGTGGAAGCACCGCGCGTTCACGCTCTACTTGCTCACGAAATTTGCCCCGCCCGGCTCCGAATCGCAGCGGAACCACTACGGCGACGCGTCGATCGCGGCGCACCGCTCGGTGGATCTCGAGCCCGAGGGCATCGGCTCTCTGCGCGTCCTTGCCCAGGTGCAGAGCCTGACGGATCCGGCGGCCGCGTTGGCGACGGTGGATCGCGCTCTCGCGATCGATTCCGAACGCGCGAGCATGCATGAGGTGCGGGCTGAGATCCTGAGCCGGTTGCGACACCGCGATGCCTCCTTCGGCGATCAGGCCATAGCGGCCTACCGGGAGGCATTGCGATTGGACCCGGAGGATGCCAGGCCCGCCTTCGAGTTGGCATGTCTCGAATACGAGCGTGACGACCTCGCACCGGCGCTCAGCCACTTCCGGACAGCGGTGCGGCTCGATCCACGTTTCGGCAAAAGGGCCCGGCAGTACGTCCGGCAGATCGAGATGGAGCTGGTGCTGGGGCGGAGTTCGACCGCGGCGTCGACACCGAAGTTCGGGGCCGATGAGCCCGCGCTCGCTGCCGCCGTGTCCGCTTCGGCCGTGCCGGTGGATGAGCGCGACCCGAGCCATGAGCAATCCGCGGGATCGACCGTGACCGCTCCCGGTCCCGGGTCTGTTCCCGCTCCCGTGACCGTTTCCGGTCCCGCGTCCGGCCCCGTGACCACGACCGCTCCCGCGCCGCGGCGGAAGCGGCGGTGGGGGCGGGTGGCGTTGTTGCTCTTGCCGATTCTGCTGTTCATCCGGTTGGCGGTGAGCGGGTGTTCCCCGGACACGAGTGATCATCAGCCGGTGCGGACCACCGGGCCGGGGCCGCTGTTCCCGATCACCGACCCGGCGATCGAATCGGGTCTGCGGTCCTTTCCGCCGGTTGTGCTGGTGCCGCATGGATAGCCGGATCGAGCGGGCTCGGGTGCTGGCGAGTCTGGGGCGGTTGGAGGCGGCTCGGGAGACGCTGGGGGAGGTGCTGGTGGGGGAGCCGGAAGATGTTGTGGCGCTGGCCGATATGGCCAATGTGGTGTTGCGGTTGCGGGATTACTCGCGGGCGGTGGAGTACAGCGCGCTGGCGTTGCGGGGGGATCCGGAGAACACGTTCGCGTGGCGGGTGCGGGCGCTGGGGGAGTTGGGGATGGCTCGGGATGCCGGGCTGGGGGAGGAGGCGGTCGCCGAGCATCGGTTGCGGGCGCAGGTCGCCGCCGAACAGGCGGTGAAGATCGCGCCGGAGAACACCGATAATCTGCGAATTCTGGCTTCCACCAAGCGGGATCGGGATCCGGCGGCAGCCTTGGCGACATTGGACACCGCACTGGAGATCGATCCGGACGATGTCGGCCTGCATCTGCTGCGGGGAGTCATCCTGCGCCGAAATCTGAAGGGGCGCAACGAACAAGCCGAGGCGGCGTTCCGGGAGGCGCTGTGTTTGGACCCGGAGAACGCCGAGGCCCTGTACGAGCTCGCCCTGATCGATATCGAGGGCGGTGATCGGGAAGCCGGGAAGGAGCAGTTGCGGCGGGTCGCGCTGCTGGATCCGGAGTACGGCTCGGCGGTGCGCGATCATCTGAACTGGCTGGATGAGGACGATCAGCGGATCGCGCTGGCCGCGCAGGCGGAGGAGACGCGGCGGCTGGCGAACCGCTACGCCAGTGTTCCGCAACCGCAGTTCCTGTACGAGACCAAGGCGCAGGCCCGCGGTAAGCGCGTCACCAAGTGGGTGGTCGGGGTGGTGATCTTCCTGATCCTCCGGGCGCTCGTCGCGGGTGTGTCACCCGATTCGAGCAAGACCACCTACACCCCGCCGCCCGAGCCGGTCGTCCCGTCGTGGGCGCGGTATCCACCGCCGACCCTTCCGTATCGGCCGTTTCCGACCTTCCCGACGGAACTGCTGCGGGATTGGCCATCGAACATTCCGCGGCCGGGCTACCCCTATCAGCAGCCGGTGGCCCCGACCACGCCGCCGACCCCGCGGTTGACGGTTCCGCCGGGCGTGAACCCGTTCCAGTGAACTCGTCTGTGCAGGTAGCGAGGTTTTTTCAAGGAAACGGCCAGCTTTTCTTGACTAACTCCAGAAAAGGGAGCAGGGTGAAAAAGAGTTTTTCCCCACCCTGAGGAGGCTTCGAATGACCAAGCCGACGACCACCAATACCGGTACCCCGGTGGTGAGCGACGACGAATCGCTCACCGCCGGCACGCAAGGCCCGATCCTGCTGCACGACCACTATCTGATCGAGAAGCTGGCTCAGTTCAACCGCGAGCGGGTGCCCGAGCGCATCGTGCACGCCAAGGGCGCGGGCGCGTTCGGCGAACTGGTGGTGACCGGCGACGTCAGCCGCTTCACCAAGGCGAAGCTGTTCCAGCCCGGTGCGCGCACCGAATCGCTGGTGCGGTTCTCCACCGTCGCGGGTGAGCAGGGCTCCCCGGACACCTGGCGCGATCCGCGCGGTTTCGCGGTGAAGTTCTACACCCCCGACGGCAATTACGACCTGGTCGGCAATAACACCCCGGTCTTCTTCATCAAGGATCCGATCAAGTTCCCGGACTTCATCCGCTCGCAGAAACGCCTGCCCGGCAACGGACTTCGCGATCACAATATGCAGTGGGACTTCTGGACCCTGCGCCCGGAGACCGCACACCAGGTGACCTGGCTGATGGGCGATCGCGGTGTGCCCAAGTCGTACCGCCATATGAACGGCTACGGTTCACACACCTACCAGTGGATCAATGCCGCCGGTGAGCGCTTCTGGGTGAAGTACCACTTCAAGACCGATCAGGGCGTGGAGTCGCTGACCCAGGCCGAGGCGGACACCCGCGCGGGCACCGATCCGGACTTCCACCGCCAGGATCTGTGGGAGGCCATCGAGCGCGGCGAATTCCCCAGCTGGACACTGCATGTGCAGGTGATGCCGGTCGCGGACGCCGAGGGCTACCGCTTCAACCCCTTCGATCTGACCAAGGTGTGGTCGCATAAGGACTACCCGCTGATCGAGATCGGCAAGTGGACGCTGAACCGCAACCCGGGCAACTACTTCGTCGATATCGAGCAGGCCGCCTTCGAACCCTCGAATGTCGTTCCGGGCATCGGCTTCTCGCCGGACAAGATGCTGCTGGGCCGCGTCTTCGCCTACGCCGACGCGCACCGCTACCGCATCGGCACCAACTACGCGCAGCTGCCGCCGAACCAGCCCAAGGCGGAGGTGAACTCCTACTCCAAGGAGGGCGCCATGCGCTACAGCTACAACGACGCGAAAACCCCGGTGTACGCACCGAATTCGTACGGCGGCCCGCACGCCGATCCGGACCGGGCCCCCGACGGCGGCCTCTGGGATTTCGAACCGACCATGGTGCACGCGGGCTACATCGAGCATGCCGAGGACGGCGATTTCACCCAGCCGGGCACGCTGGTGCGCGAGGTGCTCGATGACGGTGAGCGAGATCGCCTGGTGTCCAACGTGGTTGGGCATGTGCTGGGTGGAGTGCGGGAGCCGGTGCTGAGCCGCGTCTTCGAGTACTGGAAGAACGTGGACACCGAGCTCGGCAAGCGCATCGAAGAGGGTGTGCGAGCGGGGCTGAACAGCTAGCGCTATGCAGGAGACCGGGCCCGCACCACGAAAGGTGCGGGCCCGGTGTCGTTTTCGGCGCAAGGGGTCCGTTCAGCGCAGGAGTGAATCGGTGAGCTCCTCGGCCGTTTCGCGGTCCAAGGGGGCGTGGCCGATGATGAAGCGATACCAGAACAGCCCGTAGAACTGGTCCAGCAGCAGATCCAGGTCCGCGTCCGCGCGCAGTTCCCCCCGTTCGCGTCCGCGCGCGAGCACCTCCCGCGCGACCTCGCGCCGTTCCATGGCGAAGGTGCGCAGCGACTCCGCGAGATGCTCGTCCCACGCCGCCTCACGCACCAGCGTCCGCAGCGCCGGTCCGGTCGGAACCCGTTGTGCCCCGGCGAAAGTGGACTCGATCAGCTGCAGTAGGTCCTCGCGCAGCGAGCCGGTGTCCGGGCGCGCCACATCCTGTTCGGACCGGTCGGTGAGCGCGTCCAGCAGTAGCGCCCCCTTGGATGGCCACCAGCGGTAGACGGTCTGCTTCCCGACGCCCGCCGCCTTGGCGATGGCGTCGATATTCACCTTGGCCCCTTCGGATTCCGCGAGCAGTCGCAGTGCGGCATCCAGAATCGCCTGGTGCGCGGCCTCATTGCGGCGTCGTCCGGTATGCGGTCGTTCCATATGTGCCTCCTGTGACCCAACTCACCGCTTTGTCAAGACTAAAAGTCTCGGTAACTGCGTTGTCGAGACTGTGGGTCTCGTAAGAGTAGACGGGGCCACGGTCAGAAAGGCATTCGACATGACCACAGCGGATTCGGCCACCACCGTCCAGCGGGTAGTCGTCATGGGCGGCAGCTCCGGTATCGGCGAGGCCACCGCCACCACCTTCGCCGCGCAGGGGGCCGAGGTCATCATCACCGGCCGCACCCGAGACAAGATCGACGCGGCCGTCACTCGCATCGGCGGCAAGACCACCGGCTATCGTATGGACGCGACCAGCCCGGCCGATATCGACGCCTTCTTCGCGCAGTTCGGTCCGATCGATCACCTGGTCATCGCGGTCAGCGGCGCCGCGGGCAGCGGACCCTTCGCCGAACTGAACCTCGACGATCTCGAAGCGGGCTTCGCGCAGAAGTTCTGGCCGCAGGTGCGCATCCTGAAAGCCGCACTGCCGCACCTGAATCCGACCGCCTCGGTCACCCTCATCACCGCCGCGTCGGCTCGCGCCGCCTTCGCCGGAACCGCGGGCCTGGCGGCCGTCAACGGTGCGCTGCAATCGATGGTCCCGCCGCTGGCCGTCGAACTGGCGCCCATCCGTGTCAACGCGGTCTCCCCGGGCGTCATCGACACCCCGTGGTGGGATCGCGTCCCGGAGGAGCGCCGCCGCGATCTCTTCGACGGCCTGGCCGCCACCACTCCCGTTGGCCGCGTGGGCAATCCGGCGGAACTGGGCCGCGCGGTACACGCCCTGGCCACCAACGGCTTCATCACCGGTGTGGTCCTGGATGTCACCGGTGGGGCCAATCTCCCGACCGGCCGCTAACAGTCCTTGCGCAGCTCCGGGTCGAGTCCGTCGAGTATGCGGCCGACCTGGATATCGAAAGCGCTACTTCGGATCTGATGCATATCCACATCGGGTGCGAGGGTCTGTTCGTCGAACTTCAGGTAGCGGCGGTGCAGGGTCGGGTACGGCCGCGCCGCCACTTCCGCGGCGGGCATGAGTTTGCGGAACCATTCGACCTCGGTGAGCCCGCTGCGCCGGAAGGTGACCTGGGCGGCGGCCTCGCTCAATGCCATGCCGATGACGAAGGAGAAGATCACCGTCACCGCGGTATCGGCGTCATCGGGGGTGAAGCCCGCATCCTCCAGCAGGCTGAGCACGGATTCATTGAGCCGCAACATATTCGGCGCGAGGTAGAGCAGGCCCATTTCGCCGAGCACCGTGGACAGCCAGGGGTGGCGCAGCATCATCTCGCGCAGATCCCGGGTGAAGCTCACCATCGCGGGCCGCCAGCCATCCGGCCCGGCGACCGGCGGGGTGAGTTCACCGAAGACGGCATCGGTGACGAGCTCCATCAGCTCGTCCTTATTCGCCACATGGGTGTAGAGCGAGGTGGCCCCCGCGCCCAGCCGGGCCCCGAGCTTGCGCATGCTGAGCGCTTCGCTGCCCTCTGAGTCGAGTAGGGCCAGGGCCTCGGACACGATCTGCTCCCGGCTGAGTGCGGGCTGATCGCGGCGTCGGCCGCGCGCGGGCTGGCGGGTCCACACCGACTGAATCTGCTGTTCGTCCTCGCTCATGGCCACTTCTCCTTCGTCTGGCGGTCAGCATATCCGCTGCTAGAACGCTGTTCGAATCCCGGTACGGTGTTCGGTATTGCGAACAGTGTACGGAGACCGTACAGTGTTCGACAGCGCCGCACAGTGTGCGGTGAAAGTTCTCGAGGGGATATGAGATGACTGCGAAAGACTTGGCCGCGGCGGTGACTTCGCATGCGGCACAGCGCAACCCGAAGCGCTGGCTGATCCTGATCGTGCTCTGCCTGAGCTCGCTGGTGCTGGTGATCGACAATATGGTGCTCAATGTCGCGATTCCGCAGCTGTCCCGGGATCTGGGCGCGACCACCCAGGACATCCAGTGGGTGCTGGACTCCTACATCCTGGTGTTCGCGGGCCTGCTGCTCACCTCGGGCAGCCTGTCCGACCGGTTCGGGCGCAGGCTGGTGATGGTGATCGGCCTGGCCCTGTTCGGGGCGGCCTCACTGCTGGCCGCGTACGCCACCTCGCCGGAGACACTGATCGCGGGCCGCGTGGTCATGGGTATCGGCGGTGCGCTCATCATGCCGAGCACGCTGTCCATTCTGATCACCGTATTCGACGAGGAAGAGCGTCCCAAGGCGATCGCCGCGTGGAGCGCGGTGGCCATGGTCGGCATGGTCGGCGGCCCGGTGATGGGCGGCGTACTGCTGAACCACTTCTGGTGGGGTTCGGTATTCCTGTTGAACGTGCCGATCGCGATCGTCGCGATCATCGCGGCGCTGGCGCTCATGCCGGAATCCAAGGGGCCGTGGACGAAACCGGATTTCCCGGGCATGGTGCTGTCGATCGTCGGCACTACGGCGCTGGTGTGGACCATTATCGAATTCCCGGCCAAGGGTTTCGCCGGGGTGTGGCCGTCGCTGATCGTGGCCGTGATCGGTTTCTCCGCCTTCATCATTCGCGAGCTGAAGGCCGAGCACCCGATGGTGCCCATGCAGCTGTTCCGCAATCGGGTCTTCACCGGTTCCAGCTTCTCGCTGGTGCTGGTGGTGTTCGCCAATGCCGGACTGCTGCTCGTGCTCACCCAATACCTGCAGTTCGTGCTCGGCTACTCGCCGATCAAGACCGCGGTGGCCTTCACGCCGATGGCGTTGGCGGCGTTGGTATGTCAGGCCATCGGCGCGGGACTGATCGGCAAGCTGGGCGTCCGCACCGTCACCATCGGCGGCCTGCTCGTGCTGGCGGCGGGCACCGGGGTGCTGACCACGCTGACCGTCGATTCCGGATTCTGGATGCCCGCGGTCGCCATGGCCCTGGTCGGCGGTGGTGCGGGTCTGGCCATGCCCGCCGCCATCGGCGCGCTGATGGGTGCGGTGCCGCCGGAGCAGGCCGGTGTCGGCTCGGCGCTGAACGACACCATTCAGCAGACCGGTGGCGCGCTGGGTGTGGCTGTGCTGGGCGCGATTCTGGCGAAGTCCTACACCAACGGCATGCCGGAATCGGCTCCGGAATTGGTGCGCGAGAACCTGGCCCCGGCTATCGGCAGCGGTGACGCCGCGATCATCGCGGCGGCGCGCGAAGCCTTCACCAACGCGATGTCGACCACCTTCACCGCCGGTGCGGTCAGCGTCCTGGCCGCCTGCGTGCTCGCGTTCTTCCTGATGCGGGGTGCGAAAGCGGCGAATGCGGAAGGGGTTTCGCCCACCGAGCCGGTGGATGACGAGCTGGTCGACGCCCGCTAGCCGTCGAAACAAGAACTCCGCCCCCGGTGCCAGTCCCGGGGGCGGAGTTCTTTTGTGAAGCAGCCGCCGTCAGGACAGCAACTGCTCGATTCGGGTGGTGCAGAAGCCGGTGATATCCATCTCCGGTGGCAGCTGCACCCGATTCGCCATGCGCAGCAGCGGAACCGACAGCAGCACGGCCGCCAGGATCTCGTTGAACACCAGGTTGCGCACCCGCATCCCGCTGCGCTGCTCGTAGTAGGCGATGGTCTCGTCCCGGATCGGGGTGCCGGGCAAAGGTTCGTGGCCTTCGAAAGTCGAACTGGCCCAGTCCAGGAACAGCAACCAGGCCAGATCCAGCTCATGATCGCCGAGATGCGCTATCTCCCAGTCGAGGACGCCGCTGACCCGGAAATCGCTGTCGTACAGGATATTCGACATGCGGGCATCGCCCCAGTTCAAGACGATGTGCTCGGGGTCGTAGCGGTTGTCCCGCAGCTCGGCGATGGCGCGCCGGTAGATCTCCGGCTGCGTCCCGCCGGTCGCCCAGCTCAATGCCGCGTCCAGATAGTTGACCAGCTGCTCCACCGGCGTCGTCCCGTAGGCGGGCAGCGCCAGGAACTCCAATCGCAGTGCCCGCCAATCCAATCGATGGATATCGGCGATGGTGTCGACGCAGCCCCACCACATGCGGGCGCGCTGTTCCGGTGTGGCCTCGAAGTAATTGCCGGATACGTGATACGACGGGTAGTCGCTGGGCGCGGCACCCGCCAGCCGGTTCATGACGAAGTACGGGCTGCCCAGGTCGGCTTCACCTCGGTCCAGCCAGATCGGGGTCGCCACCGGGATATCGGTCCCGGCCAGTCGCTGCATGACCAGCACCTGCCGCAGCAGATCGTAGTCCGGGAACAGCGACATCTCCGGCGGCCGCCGGAAAACCAGTGGCAGCGAACCGCTTTCGCTGTCGACGTCGAAAAGGTATGTCTCGGTGGCGAAACCGCGATCGGTGCGGCGGAAGTCGCGAATCCGTGCCGTCCCGGGCACCGGGAAATTCCGGTGCAGCAGCGGTTCCAGGCCGGCCGCCAGCTTATCGGCGGGCAGTCGAATGGTGCTCACGCTCGGTACCCTTCGTACCCGTACCGCTCATTGCGGCCCATGAAGACCATTTCGACCAGGCCGTAACCGACCTTGCCGTCGGTCTCGACGCGGCAGAAGGTTTCGCTCAGCATGCTGACCTGCTTCAGCTCCGCGGTATCGGCGAGGTCGACCACGAATCCGTCACTCCAGTCCGCGCCCTTCCAGACCCCGGAGGCGTAGCCGCGATAGTTGTCGTAGCCCGCCAGGCCCGGCCAGAAATCCGAGACCGGGGTGATGGTGAATTCGCGAGTCTTGCCCGCCGCGTCGACGACGGTGAACCGGCCGCCGCTGACGATCCGGAATTCCTCCCGGAACGTAAGGTCGTGTCGCACATCGCGAATCGGCTCGGGTCCGGCGGCGGAGCCGAGTCGCGGCAGTACCGTCCCCTCGAAATGCCAGCGGTGTCCCTCGGGGGTCTCGCGCTGCGCGAAATGCACCAGCTCGTCCTCGAATTGGAAGATGCCCATGTAGTACAGGACGCCCTCGGGAATCTCGGTGGGTTGCAGGATTCCGCCGCCCTCGTCGATGGCTCCGCCGCCACCGCCGTGCCGGGTGCCCCAGGAGTGATCGCGCCCGAACCACCAGTCGGCCGGATCGATGTCGATGCGCTTGCCCTCGATTTCCAGCCAGCCGCTGACGGTCCCGTTCTGGTAGTACCGCCGGGCGTCCTCGCGCACCCGGCCACGAGACCGGAAGAATGCGGGTTCCTGCTCGTAAGCCGGGAATTGGGCGTCGAATTCGAGCTGCAACCGGATGCCGTGCGCATTGTCGTCGAGCCTCGCGCGCACCCTGCGCAGCGGTTCGACGATCTCGTAGGTGAACGGCCCGACCCGCCAGGACCCGAGCCCGTCGTGCCGGTCGTCGATCTGCCGGGACATGCGCACGGTATGGGCTTTATCGCCGATGGTGATCATGGCGTAGGCGTCGATGAGATTGCGGTTGGGGTAGCGGGCCATACCGGTCATGACGCTCACCCCGCCGACGGTGTCGAAGCCGTACATGACCACGCGTTCGGTCCAGCGCAGATCGCTCTGCTGGACGTGGTCGAAGGTGGTGGGCAGTTGGTGGCAGAGCAGTTCGTCCTGGGGCGTCAACATCGACGGGAACCTCTCGGTGGCAATTAGAATACGGGGCACAGCGTATTTGAAAGCGGGCCGGGCGGTACCCTCAATCGCAGAATTTCCTCGACCAGTTGGGAGCACTCCGGTGAGCGCACCTTCGCAGGCCCGCTCCGGGCCGGGTCGCCCGCGCGATCCGCAATTGGATGCGCAATTGCTGGCGGCGACACAGGAATTGCTGGTCAGCGAGGGCTACCAGGCCACCACTATCGCCGCGGTGGCACGCCGGGCGGGCGTGGTCACCACCTCGATCTACCGACGCTGGCCGAGTAAGCGGGCCCTGGTGGAGGATGCGATCTTCGCGCTCGACGAGATCCACCACCCCGCGCCGAGCGGTGATCTGCGCGCGGATCTACTGGCGTGGACCCGGCTGTTCCTGTCCGTCTCGGCGCATCCGGCGGCCCGCTCGGCCATTCCCGGACTGCTCTCGGAGTACCACGACGATCACGACAGCTATCGCCGCCTGCTGGACCGGGGGGAGTTGCCCACGCGAGAGGCGCTGGGCGAGTTGCTCGCCGGTGCGGTGCGGGCCGGTCAGGCCGATCCCGGATGCGATGCGGACGCGGTGTTCGAACTGCTGCGCGGCGCGACCCTGTTCCGGGCGCTCACGCACGGCACCGACGACGCCGACGTCTTCTGTGCGCAGATCGCCGATGCCCTGGTGGCGGTGGCGGCGGCCCCAGCGGGTCAGCGTATGAGGCCGAACCAATAGATCACACAGGCCAACACGAAGACGATCACTGTTTCCATCGTCGGATCCAATCTCCTTGGCGCACTTATCTCCACGATACCGGGTATCAAGATCACCCGGCGGTGGGATTCGAAACGCGGAACCCGCCGATCCTGACACCCCTCGTGGACAGGTTCGGCGGGTTCCCGCGCCCGGCCTGCCGCCCCCTTCGCGGCAGGACATCTGTGGTGGCTGTACCGGTGTCCCGGTGTTGCACACAACAATGCGGGGCCGTGCTTGGCACGGCCTTAAGAAGATCTTGCATTCACGAAAAATGCTGGGGCGGAACAGAATTCAGATTTCTCGACCCACCTTCAGGGTGTACGCGAAGGCGGCCGCGGCGGTCAGCGCCAGCAGGAGATAGCCGAGCGTGTAGTCGTGCCGGGAGCTGTAGACCAGGCCCATGACCAAGGGCGGGAAATAGCCGCCGAGCCCGCCCGCCGCGCCGACCACGCCGGTCACGGTGCCGACCCGGGCCGGATCCACCAGCTTGGCGATCAGCGCGAAGACGCCGCCGGTGCCCAGGCCGAGGAAGAAGGCCATCAGCACCAGGCTGGTGCCGGCCGGAAACTCCTGCGGCGGTTCGAAACTCAGCACCACCGCCATGATCGCGGTGCCCGCGAACGAGATGGCCAGTACCTTGACCGGCCCCAGCTTGTCCGAGAGCGTGCCGCCCAGCGGCCGCGCCAGCACACCCGCGATGGAGAATCCGGCGGTGCGCAGGCCCGCATCGGACTGCGCGAACTCGTACACATTGCGCAGCACCGTCGGCAGATAGGTGGAGAAGGCCACGAAACCGCCGAACGCCACCGCGTACAGCAGTGAGCCCTGCCAGGTCGCCTTGAGCTGCAACGCTTCTCGAATGCGCGGCAGCGCGGGCTCGGTGGCCGGGCTCCAGTTCGGCGAGTTGCGGCTGAACATCAGCATGATCACGCCCATGATCGCCAGCGCCACGGCCATGATGACGTGGGTGGTGGCGCGGCCGAGATGATCGACCAGCCGCGGGGTCAGCAGCGCCGAGAGCGCCGTACCGCCCATGCCCGCACCGAACACGCCGGTGGCGAAGCCGCGCCGGGCCGGTTCGAACCAGGCGTTCACGAACGGAACGCCGACCGCGAACGAGGTGCCCGCGATGCCCAGGAAGAAACCCCAGAAGATGAGCGCCCCATAGGAATTCGACCAGCCCACGAAGAGCGTGGGAATGATCGATATGAAGCAGATGACGGCGAACATGAGCCGTCCGCCGAACTTGTCGGCGAGCACGCCGGCCGGAATCCGGCCGAGCGAGCCGACCAGCACCGGTGTGGCCACCAGCATCGAGGTCTGACCGGGGGACAGGCCCAAATCGTCTGTGTAACTACCGGATAGCGGTCCAATCAGGTTCCAGGCCCAGAAGGTGAGGCCGAAAGCCAGTGTCGCGAGCGTGAGGTTTCTCGCATTCATACCGTTTGTCTAGCAGAAACGCCGGTCAAAAGGACTAAATTAGGCCAATTCGGCGCGCCTGATCGACCCCGGCCGGGTCCCCCGCACTATGGCTGCTGTCAAGTTGCGGAATGCCTCAGGAGGCGCATGTGAAGTTGTGGCGATCCCGCTGGTTACGGGCGGCTGTGCTGCCCGTGCTGGTGGGTGCGACAGCGGCGGCCGGGCCGGTGGCCCGGGCCGACGTCATCCCCGAATTACCGCTCATCATCGATGTCAGTACGCCCGCGGACGGGCAGTGCGCCGGTCCGCTGCACGGCACCACCGCCGTGTACTTCCCGACCGGGGTGCCCGCGCACGCCGATGTGGAATGGCGAATTCTCGGCGGCGGACAACCGATCCGCACCGGCATCATCCCGATGAACAGCGATGTGATGACGATCGGCTTCGATATCGGCCAGGACGAACTACCCGCGGACGGCCGACTACGGGTGGACGCCCGGGCCAGAGTCCCCGGCGGCGCGGCGAGCGGTTACGGCAAGCCCTGGAATCTGCGGGTGGGCCGGGAATGCCGCCCGCTGCACGTGGTCTCGGCCGGTGACGCGGTCACCTGGGGGCAGGGCCTGGATCTGGACCGCACCTTCGCGGGGCTCACCGCCCAGACGCTCGGCGAGCAGACCGGGCGGGCCACCCGGCTGCACGACTATTCGGTCTCCGGTGCGGCGCTGGACGCCCCCGGCCTGCACACCGGGGCGGGCGATGCGCAATGCCCCGTGGATCCGAAGACCGCCGACGAATCCGGCGCGAATGAACTACCCGATGTGTTCTGCCAATTGGAGCAGGCGGGGGCCGAGGCCCGCGCGCACGGTTATCCGGTGGACCTGGTGCTGCTGGACGGTTGTATCAACGATCTGGATCCGGTCTTCGGCATTCCGGTCGGCGTCACCCCCGGCACCAAGGATCTGACCGCCGCGATACGGCGGGAATGCGGCGGCATCGGAGCCGAGTCGGCGAACCCCGCCGCGCACGTGCCGTATTTCAGCGGCGCGAAACTCGGCTACGGCGGTCGCGGTATGCGTGCCGCCATCGAGAAGGCGCACGCGCTACCGGGTAATCCGAAGGTACTGGTATCCAACTACTTTCACGGTGCGGACGCGCCGGGTGTGCCGGAGGTGTTGCGGGCCCGCTGGTCCGAGTTCGTGCGCGTCTCGGCGGAGGCGTTCCGGCAGGCGGCGGCCCAGGCCAATGCCGCCGCGGGTGAGGCGTTCGCGGTCGCGGCCGACGGCCTCGCCAGTCAGGACGGTGATCGCAAACTGTGGATGAATCCGCTCGGCGACGAGGAGATCTCACTGCGCCTGCTGGCCTGCCCGCAACTCACCGAGGTACCGCCGCAGTGCCGCGCGACCGCCATCGCGCACGCGGACCCCGAGGGTGCGCGGGAGTACGCGAGGGCCTTCCTGCTGAACCCCGCCATGCGCGAATGGTTCGGCGGCGGTGGGCCTTCGGGTGACGGGTTCACCATCTCCCGGACGGCGGGTCCGGCCGGGACGATGGTGGACTTCGACGCCGAACCGGCGGGCGGGGCGATCCGCCAGTACGACTGGTACTTCGGCGACGGCGCGCACACCGTCACCACGGGTACGGCGGTCTCACACGCCTACACCGATCCGGGGCCGCATCTGCCGCGCCTGCTGGTGACGGATATGACCGGGCGGCAGAGCGTGTACGAGCTCGGTGAGCCGATCGTGATCGAGTAGCCGAGCGGCTATTTCAGTGCGGCGGCCAGTTCGGCGATAGCGGTATCGGAGATCGGATATCCGGGGAAATAGCAGCACACCCGGGAGATTCGGTCTCCGAACCGATTCCGGATCTCGTCCGCGCATTGTGCGGGCGTCCCGCTCACGGTCAGCGCGTCGACCATCGGATCGTCGATCAGCCCGGCCATCTCGCGCCAGCGGCCCTGTTTGGACAGCAGGTTGAGTTCGGGTTGCAGATCGGCCCAGCCCTGTACCTCGAGCACCGGGCGATAGGACGGCGTCGAACCGTAGAAGGCCAGCAGATTTCGCACCGCCTGTCGTGCGGTCGCGATCTCCTCCGCCGAATCACCCATGGCGACAATGGCTTCGGCGATGATCTCGAAGGGCCGGTCCGAGCCCGCCAAGCCCTTGTCGATCGCCGGTAGCGTGCGCTCGCGGAAGTGCCGCTCGGTGTTGAAGGGCATGACCAGCACCCCGTCCGCCACCCGTGCCGCCATCTCGGTCATGCGCGGGCCGAGCGCGCCGACCAGCACCGGTGGCACGCCATGGGGATTGGGGCCGGGATCGAAATTCGGCGGCATCAGGGTGTGCTGCCAGAATTCGCCGCGATAGTCCAGGCGATCCCCGGTTTGCCAGGCACGCAGGATCTCTCGCACCGCCGCGACGGTGTCGCCCATGCGGTCCACCGGGCGGGACCAGGTGCTGCCGTAGCGGCGCTCGATATGCGGCCGGATCTGCGAACCCAGGCCGAGGCGGAATCGGCCGCCGGACAACAGTTGCAGGTCATAGGCGGCGTGCGCGAGGTGAATCGGGCTGCGCGGGAACGCGATCGCCACATTGGTCATGAGCCCCAGCCCGCTGTCCGCGGCCAGGGTGAGCGGCAGGAAGACATCGTGCGCGCCCTCGAAGGTGAAGACGCCGTCCACCCCCGCCGCGCGCAATTGCCGTGCGCGCGCGGCGGATTCGGCGACGGGGGCGTTCAGCCAGATATCGAGCGGCAGTGACATCGCATTCCCATCGGTTCGGTCGCACGAAAGAACTCCGCCCCGAGCGCTGAGGTCGTCAGGCTCGGGGCGGAGCGGTCACCGCGCGTTGTGGCCGGTGACCGGCGGTTCCGGAACCGTAAGGGAAGTAACAGTTTTCCGGCACCGCTGTCCTGCTCGGTGCTTACGCGCCGATGAACTCCGCGGCCTTCTCGCCGATGAGGTAGCTCGGTGCGTTGGTGTTGCCGCCGGTGATGCTCGGCATGATCGAGGCGTCCGCCACGCGCAGGCCCTCGATACCGTTCACCTTCAGCGTCGGATCGACCACCGCGCGCTCGTCCACACCCATGCGGCAGGTGCCGACCGGGTGGTAGATGGAGTGCACGCGGTTGGGCAGTTCGGCGCGCAGCGCGGTCTCGTCCTGCAGCGCGGGGCCGGGGGCGAGTTCCTCGGTCCAGTCACCGGCAATGCTCTTGTGCGCCATGATCTCCCGGATCATCCGAATGCCCTCGACGAGGAATTCGGTATCCCGCGGATCGCTCAGGTAGCCCGGATCGATGAGCGGGGAGGCGAACGGATCGTTCGAGGCCAGCTTCAGTTCGCCGCGGCTCTTGGGGTAGATGAGGCTCGGGAAGATGGTGAAGCCGGGACGGCGATCCACCAGGTGCAGCTTGTCCTCATCCTGGTTGGGGATGGGGTAGCTCCACGGCAGGGTGTGGATCTGCATATCCGGGTAGTCGCCCTCGGCGTACTTGGTCTTGACGAAGCCGCACGCCTCGAAGACCGTGCGCCCCATCCAGGAGCTGCCCGGGCGGGCCAGTTCCTGCATGATGCCGCTGGCGAAGTGGGTCGGAATACCGCGGTGGATGGCCTTTTTGGAGATGAAGGTCATCGGCACGAACAGGTGATCGTGCAGGTTCTGCCCGACCGGCAGATCGGCGAGCACGTCGATGCCGAGTTCACGCAGGTGCGCGGCCGGGCCGACGCCGGACAGCATGAGCAGCTGCGGGGAGCCGATGACGCCACCGGAGACGATGACCTCCTTGGCCGCCCTGATGATTCGGCGGGTGCCGTTCTTCTCGGCCAGTTCCACGCCGGTGGCGCGGCCCTTCTCGATGACTACCCGGGTCACGTGCACGTGGGTGAGCACGGTCAGGTTGGAGTTCGGCCGGTCGGTGATGAAACCGCGCGAAGAGCTGTAGCGCAGACCGTTTTTCACGCTCTGCTGGAAGATCGAGATGCCTTCCTGCGATTCGCCGTTGTAGTCCTCGATGATCGGCGCGCCGAGGGTGTCGGAGGCGGCGACCATGAACTGCTGGGCGATCGGGGTCAGGTCCTGCTGCCGGGTGACCTCGATGGGGCCGCCCGCGCCGCGCAGCTCGCTCGCGCCGTCCTGCCAGTTCTCCAGGCTCTTGTAGGCGGGGAGCACCTCGTCGTAGCTCCAGCCCGTATTGCCCTCGGCGGCCCAGGAATCGAAGTTGGCCCGGTTGCCGCGCACGTAGAGCATGCCGTTGACGGAGCTGGAACCGCCGAGCACCTTGCCGCGCGTCATGGGGATCCGGCGATCGTTGGCGTGCTTCTGCGGGATGGAGAACTGCTTCCACGTCACGCGCTTCTTCAGCTGCGGGACGGTGTGCACCATGCTGATCGCGCCGGGCATGGTGACCATGCGGGTGTTGTCCTTGCGGCCGGCCTCCAACAGGATCACGCTGGCGCCGCGCTCGGCGAGCCGGCCGGCCACGATGGCGCCGGCGCTGCCCGATCCGACGACTACGTAATCGGCCTCGGTTGCGTTGTCCCCGGAGCGCGGAGAAGCGGTCATTCTTCGTTACCTCATCCTTGAGTGTGCCTGCGGTCACTGTAGAACAAGTTCTAGTCTGCGCACAGGGCGGACTTGATGTCCAGCCATGCGGGCGACCTCAGGGGCCGAAAATATGATCATCCGGCAATCGGTAGAACTTGTTCTAGAGATGCTGTGTATTAGCTGGCCTCGCAGGTTGTCGCCGGGGCGGGTTCGGCCCGTCGAAACCATGGTAGGAGCGGCCGGGGCGTGGTTCAATTCACATGAAACGCGTTCCATTTTTGCGATCATGGCGGCAATATGTGCGAGGAGGAACAATGACTGTTCCGTCGCTACCGGCAGGTTTCGATTTCACCGATCCGGCGCTGTGGGCTGATCACAGCCCCGCTCAGGAGTTCGCCGCACTACGGCGCACCGCACCCGTCTGGTGGAATGCCCAGACGCCCGAACAAGCGGCCCCGTTCACCGACGCGGGATTCTGGGCCATCACCCGCTATGAGGATGTCAAGGAGATATCCCGGAGACCGGACGTCTGGTCCTCGCATGAAAAAGGTTCCATCATCCGGATGCCTGCGGATTCGCTACCGGAACAGTTGGAACTGTCACGAAATGCGTTGCTGATCAATATGGATCCGCCGAAGCACACCAAGATTCGGCGCATCGTCTCGCAGGGCTTCACCCCGCGCGCGGTCGAGGGATTGCGCAAGGCTCTCACCGAGCGCGCCGCGGCGATTGTCGCGGAGGCGAAGGAGACCGGCGGCGGCGATTTCGTGGAGCAGGTGGCCTCCGAACTTCCATTGCAGGCCATCGCCGAACTGCTCGGGGTGCCGCAGGATGATCGGCACAAGCTGTTCCACTGGTCCAATCAGCTGTTGAACTTCGATGATCCGGAGTTCGCCGGGGCCAATATGCAGGCCAATGCCGAACTGCTCGGATACGCCTACAACCTGGCCGAACAGCGCCGCGCCTGCCCGATGGACGATATCGTCACGCAGTTGGTGACCGCCGATATCGACGGTGAGGCACTGGGTTCGGACGAATTCGGCTTCTTCGTCATCCTGCTGTCGGTGGCGGGCAATGAAACCACCCGCAATGCCATTACGCACGGTATGAAGGCGTTCGTCGACAATCCGGAACAGTGGGAGCTGTACCGGGAAAAGCGGCCGCGCACCGCACCCGATGAAATCGTGCGCTGGGCGACGCCGGTCACCTCATTCCAGCGCACCGCGCTGAGCGATACCGAACTCGGCGGACAGGCCATCCGTGCGGGCGATCGGGTCGGATTGTTCTACAGCTCCGCCAATTTCGACGAGGACGTGTTCGACGATCCGTTCTCGTTCAATGTGCTGCGCGATCCCAATCCGCATGTCGGATTCGGCGGGACCGGTGCGCACTTCTGTGTGGGCGCGAATCTGGCGCGGCTGGAAATCGATCTGATGTTCAATGCGATCGCCGATGTCATGCCGAATATCACCGAGCTCGAACCGCCGCAACGGTTGCGCGCAGGGTGGATCAATGGGATCAAACACTGGCCGGTCAACTACGGGTGAGCGGCTGTTCGCGGCGAACCCGTTCTACTATGCGAATGTGACCTCACTTCGCGAAATTCCCGTACAGACCCTGGACGACAAGCCCACCACCCTCGCCGAGCTGGCCGGCGACAAGGTGGTGCTCTTGGTCAACGTGGCCTCCAAATGCGGTCTGACCCCGCAGTACAACGGCCTGGTGGAACTGCAGAACGCCTTCGGCCACCGCGGTTTCACCGTGATCGGCGCGCCGAGCAACCAGTTCATGGGCCAGGAGCCCGGCACCGCCGAGGAGATCGCCGAATTCTGCTCCACCACCTACGGTGTGGACTTCCCGCTGCTGGAGAAGCTGGAGGTGAACGGCGAGGGCGCGCACCCCATCTACCGCGAGCTCACCCAGACCGCCGATGCCGACGGCACCGCCGGTGACGTGCAGTGGAACTTCGAGAAGTTCCTGATCGGCCGCGACGGCTCGGTGCTGGCGCGCATCCGCCCCCGCACCGAGCCCACCGACCCCTCGGTCATCGCGGCGATCGAGAGCGCGGTCTAACGCGTGCGCCTGCGATAACGCACCGCACACGGCTGTTCCAACTGCACGACCATTTTCGAATGGTCGTTGCGGTAGCTGTCCGACGGCTGGGAGAGTTCGAACTCCCAGTCGCGCAGCAGAATCGAGAAGATCGCCTTCAACTGCATGAGCGCGAAGGCCGCGCCGACGCAGCGATGCCGGCCCGCGCCGAACGGGATCCAGGTCCAGCGATTGACCAGGTCTTCCTGATTGGGATCGATATAACGGGCCGGATCGAAGATATTCGGATTCGGGAAATCCTCCGGAATCCGGTTGGAGACAGCGGGTGTCGCCGCCACCAGATCGCCCGGCGCGATGCGATGCCCGCACACCTCGAACTCGTCCTGCGCCACCCGCATCAGAATGATGAGCGGCGGATGCATGCGCAGCACCTCCTTGAGCACCGCTTCCAAGCGCGGAATCTGGCGCAGCGCATGGAAACTCACGTCCGCGCCGTCGGCGTACAGCTCATCCAGTTCGGTCACCACGCTGCCGAGCACCTCGGGATTGCGCAGCAGTTCGATGATCGTCCAGGCGGCGGTGCCGGAGGTGGTGTGATGGCCCGCGAACATCATCGAGATGAAGATGCCGGTGATCTCGCTGGCCGAGAACCGGGGTTTGCCCTGCTCGTCCAGCACCGACACCAGGACGTCGAGCATGTCCCGATCCTCTTTGCCCCGAGGCGGATTCGCTAGTCTGCCCGCCATGATGTGCCGCACCAGCTTCACCAGTTGATGCCGGGCCTCATCGCGGCGGCGGAAGCTCTCGATATCCGCGTTCGGGTCCACGTAGCAGTAGGCGTCGGTGCCGCGCTCCAGCTCGTGATAGAGGTGTGCGAAGCGGTCGTCGAGCTCCTCGCGGAACTTGGTGCCGATGAGGCAGGCCGAGGAGGTGTAGATGGTCAGCTCGGCGAAGAATTCGAGCAGATCGATCTCGCCCTCGTCACCCCAGGACGCCAGCATGCGATCCACCTCGCGGGCGATGGTGGTGGCGTGCCCGCGCATCTGATCACCGCGTAATGCGGTGTTGTGCAACATTTCCTTGCGGCGTTCGGGCGGTGCGTCGAACACCACGCCCTCGCCGAAGATGGGCTTCATGAACGGATAGGCCGCGGCCTGATCCAGATCCTCATCACCCGCCCGGAAGAAGAACTCGTTGGCCTGCGCACCGGACAGCAGGATCACATCCCGGGTGGCGAGCCGGAATGAGCCGATATCACCGCATTCGGCGCGCACGCGCGCCATCAGGGCGATGGGATCGGTCCGGAACTCTTCGAGATGGCCGTGCTCGTGCTCGCCGCCCGAGACCTGCTGGGGCTTGACCAGGGTCATCGGAATACCTCCCGCGCTGGAGTAGACACCTGTCTGGACGGTACTACGGGTATGCGGGCGCGGCAAGAGATTTCACTGGGGGATAAACGATTTCGAGCGGAAAGCGACCGCGGCGGGTCAGCCGCGCAATGCGTGCAGTGCGGCCTTCTCCAGCCGGTCCGCGATTTCGGCATAGGAGGCGTAACCCATGCCCGCGCGCACCAGTGCGCCCGCGTACAGCAATTCCAGGGTTTCCACCATTTCGAGATCGCCGTCCGCGCCGAGCGCGTCGATCAGCCGCTGCCGAATCTCGCTGCCGATGCGCAAACGCAGATGCGCCACATCCGGATCGGTGCCGAGCAGCGCACTGGTCACCGCGCCCGCCAGCGCGGGCTCATCGGCGACCAGCATGGCGATCTGCCGCAGCACCGCCACCGCCCGCTCGGTGCTGTCCGCATCGGCGAGATCGGGTGCCGGCGTGGCGGCCAGGCGTCGCCAGAACATCTCCGCGACCAGGTGTTCCTTGGAGGAGAAGTAGGTGTAGGCGGTGGCCGTGCCGACCCCGGCGGCCGATGCCACCATGCGCACCGTGAGCCCCGCGAACCCCTCGCGCGAGAGCACCTCCATCGCCGCCCGGGTGAGGCGGTCGACGGTCTCGGCCTGCTTCTCGGTGAGGCGGCGGCGAGTGGCCTCCATGTTTACGACCGGGCGGTCGGAAAGAGAATCAGACACGTGTCCGGATGCTACTATGGCGCTGCTCTCCGGGCAACTCGCCGATACGCAATCCGTATCAATGCGCGCGCCCCAGAAAGGTTTTCGGATGACTCAGGCCGACATTTCCGCCGATACCGCCGCATTGTTCGCACTCGCCGAACAGGCCGTCGGATTCATGCCGCCGGAAGAAGGCCGCGCGCTGTACGAAGCCGCCCGCACCTACGCGGGCGACGGCGCGATTCTCGAAATAGGCACCTACTGCGGTAAATCCGCGATCTATCTGGGTGCGGCCGCGCGCGAGACCGGTGCCACCGTCTTCACCGTCGACCATCACGGCGGCTCCGAAGAGCATCAGCCCGGCTGGGAATACCACGACCCCACGCTGATCGATCCGGAGACCGGTGTTTTCGACACCTCGACGACGTTCCGCCGCACCATGATTCGTGCCGGTCTCACCGAAACCGTCATCGGCATAATCGGTTCCTCCGCCACCGCCGCGCGCTTCTGGCGCACACCGCTGCGCCTGCTCTTCATCGACGGCGGCCACACCGAGGAAGCCGCCCAGCGCGATTACGACAATTGGACGCACTGGGTGGCGGGCGGCGGCCTGCTCGCCATCCACGATGTCTTCCCGGACCCGGCGGACGGCGGGCAGGCCCCCTACAACATCTATCGCCGGGCCCTGGACTCCGGAAAGTTCCGTGAACTCTCCGTCACCGGATCCCTGCGCATCCTCCAGCGCAACGCCGCCTGCAACTAGCCCTCAGTGCGTCGGGCTGGTGGCGCAGGCGCAGTGGCTCGCGGTGATGCGGGTGGGGCGCGGCAGATCCCGGAAGATGTTGTTGGCGGGCGTGGTTCGGGTCAGCGCGTCGGCGGCCAGCAGGGTCGCGGCGGCGGTCCAGGTGGTGCGTTCCTCGGGCCAGCGTTTGCCGTCGGTGAAGACCAGGCCGGTCCAGTAGGAACCGTCCGCCTCGCGCAGATGCTGCATATTGATGAAGAGCTGGCGAGCACGCCGGTTGTCGCCCAGGGCATCCAGGGCCAGCACCAGTTCACAGGTTTCCGCGCCGGTGACCCAGGGCTGGTCGGAGACGCAGCGGATGCCGAGGGTCGGGACCACGAAATCCTCCCAGCGCGAGGTGATTCGGTCGTACGCGGCGCGACCCCGGATCGCGCCGCCGAGGATGGGGTAGTACCAGTCCATCGAGTAGCGGCTCTTGTCGAGGAACGCCTCGGGGTGATCACGCAGCGCATGGCCCAGGCGTAAGGCCGCCACCTCCCAGGAGGGCTGTGGATCGTCGAGCTGATCGGCCAGGGACAGCGCACAGCGGAGGCTGTGGAAAATGCTGGAGCAGCCGGTGAGCAGCGCTGCGCCGGAGGAGCCGCCGGGGCCGAGGGACCAGTGGATCTCACCGAAGTCGCCCTGTTGCAGGGATAGGACGAAATCCACGGCCGCGCGGACCGTCGGCCACATCTCCCGGACGAATTCGAAATCGTCCGTGCTGGTGAGGAAGTGCAGGACGCCGGTGGCGATGTACGCGCAGAAGTTGGTGTCGGCGTCCGCGTTCTCGATGACGCCCGCCCGGAACTGCATGGGCCAGGAGCCGTCCGCGCGCTGGGTTTTCGCGGACCAGCGGTAGGCGTCGCGGGCCTGATCCCACAGGCCCGCCACCGTCAGCGCCATGGCGTTCTCGATATGGTCCCACGGGTCGGTATGGCCGCCGGTGAACCAGGGCAGCGCGCCGTCGGATTCCTGTGCGGCCGCGATGGTTTCGGCGGTGCGCAGGCAGTCCCGGGCGGATAGGACGCCGGGGACCGCGGGTAGCTCAGCGGTGGGCACGGCGGACCGCCGGCTTCGCGAAGTACAGTGCCACGCTCTTGCCGATGAGCGGATCGAGCAGTCGTTCGGCGGTGCGGGTCAGCTGGGGCGCGGACATCATGTCCCACACCAGCATTCGGTGGTAGGCGCTCACCGCGGGATGCTTGTCATTGTTGACGCCCACCGCGCATTTGAGCCACCAGTATGGCGAGTGCAGCGCATGTGCGTGCGCCCTGTGGATGAATCGCAAACCCCGTGCGGTGACCTTGTCGCGCAGCTCGTCCGCGCGGTAGATGCGCACATGCCCGCCCTCATTGGCGTGGTATTCGTCCGACAGCGCCCAGCAGATGCGTTCGGGCAGCCAGCGCGGCACCGTAACGGCCAGCGCCCCACCGGGTTTGAGGACGCGCGCCAGTTCCGCGATGGCGGCCCCGTCCTGCGGGATGTGCTCGAGGATCTCCGAGGCGATCACCACGTCGAATTCGCCGTCGCCGTAGGGCAGGTCCAGGGCGTCCCCGCGCACCGTCTCGGCCTTGGCGTATTCGGGCGCTTCACCGGCTTCGGCCATGGCACCGAACATGGTGTCCACATCGGCGAGATCGCTGCCGTTCTGATCGAACGCCACGATATCGGCCCCGCGCCGATACGCCTCGAAGGAATGCCGTCCGGCCCCGCACCCCACATCGATGACGCGGGTGCCCGGGCCGATGCCCAGGCGGTCGAAGTCGACGGTCAGCATGAAATGGCCTCCTGATGGCGTGCGATGGCGTTTTCGTAGACGGAAACCGTTTGCGCGGCAACGGCTTCCCAGCTGAAGACGGACAGGGCGCGGTTCCGGCCCGCCAGGCTCAGGCGTTGCCGGTGCGCGGGGGAGTCGAGCAGAGCGCCCAGGGTGCGGGTCAACTCGTCCACATTGCCGGGCTCGACCAGCTCCGCGCAGTCGCCGACCACTTCGGGCAGCGCACCGGCGCGGCTGGCCACCAGGGGCGTGCCGCTGGCCATGGCTTCCACGGCGGGCAGTGAGAAACCCTCGTACATCGATGGGATACAGGCGATTTCGGCGGAGGCCAGCAGTAGGGCCAGCTCATCGTCACCGAGTCCGCTGACGACGGTGACGATATCGGCGAGGCCGAGTTCGGCGATCAATTTCTCGGTGGGGCCGTCCGGTTCCAGTTTGGCGACCAGCCGGAGTTCGAGGGTGTGCGTGACGCGCAGCCGCGCAATGGCGTTCAGCAGATGCGCGATGCCCTTGAGCGGCTTGTCGGCGCTGGCCACGGCGACGATCCGGCCGGGTGCGCGCGGCTCGTCGTGTGGCCGGAAGAGTTCGGTGTCCACACCCAGCGGCACCGTTCGCACCTGCTCCGGGCGCACCCCGAAGTCGCTGACGATATCGGTCGCCGACGAGGACGAGACCGTGATCAGTTCCGGTATCCGCCGGGCGACCCGCTGCTGCATGCCGAGGAAGCCGTACCACCTGTGCACGAACGGTTTTCGATGCCACGGCGCGGCCGCGAGGTCGACCGCCCGATCCCGGGTGATCGGATGGTGGATGGTCGCCACCAGCGGCAGGTGCCGGGCGATGTCCAGCAGTCCGTAGCCCAGGCACTGATTGTCGTGCACGACATCGAAGTCGGCTGTCCTGGAACGCAAGACGCGGGCCGCGCGGATGCTGAAGGTGCGCGGCTCCGGGAAGCCCGCCGTCCACATGGTGGCGACCTCCAGCAGGTCCGTCCGATCCCGGATCTCCGACGGTCGCGGTGTGCGAAAGGGATCGGAGTCCCGGTAGAGGTCCAGGCTCGGCACCTCGGTGAGCCGCACGCGCGGGTCGAGGAGCTCCGGATACGGCTGTCCCGAGAACACCTCGACCTCGTGCCCGAGTTCGGCCAGGCCGCGGCTGAGGTATCGGACGTACACCCCTTGTCCCCCGCAGTGGGTTTTGCTGCGATAGGACAGCAGGGCGATACGCACGGGCACACCTTTCCTTGGGCGCAGCGAAATCTACTGGGGGCGTATGTCTTTCAGGTAACGATCGGTCACCGGGCGGTCATGCGTTACGAATCGGCTCCAGCTTGCCCGCCAGTCGCTCCAGATAGGTCAGCACATCGGCCTCCGGCTTGTCCGGAAGTCCGTACAGCACATCGGTGACCCCGGCCTCGGCCCAGCGCGCGAGCTTGTCGGCGTCGGGCTTGAAGTCCAGTGCCACCACGCGCGGAGCGCCCTCGCGCCCGGCTTCCTTCCAGATCTTCATGAGCAGTGCGGTGGACGCCGAGACATCGGTTTCGGCGGGCGTGGTGATCCAGCCGTCGCCGGTCCGCGCGATCCACTTGAAGGTCTTCTCGGTGCCGCCCGCGCCGATCAGCAGCGGAATATGCGGCTGCACCGGCTTGGGCCAGGCCCAGCTCGGCCCGAAGGAGACGAAATCGCCGGAGTAGCTGGCTTCTTCCTGCGTCCACAGGGCGCGCATGGCCTCGATGTACTCGCGCAGCACGGTGCGCCGCTTATTGCCGGGCACGCCGTGATCGGTGAGTTCATCGGTGTTCCAGCCGAATCCGGCACCGAGGGTGAGGCGGCCGCCGGACAGATGGTCCAGGGTGGCCAGGGTCTTGGCGAGCGTGATCGGATCGCTCTCGGTGGGAAGCGCCACCGCAGTGGACAATTCGATGCGCGAGGTCACCGCGGCGGCCGTCGCCAGCGAGACCCACGGATCCAAGGTCCGGGTGTACCGGTCATCGGGCAGTTCGGATGTTCCGGTGAGCGGATGCGCCGCATCGCGTTTGACCGGAATATGGGTGTGCTCCGGGACGAAGAACGAGTCGAACCCGTTGTCCTCGGCGCCCTTGGCGGCAGCGGCGGGCGTGATCCCGCGATCGCTGGTGAAGAGAACAATACCGAATCGCATGTGCGCCTACCTTTCTCAGTTGCCCTTGGCCGCGGCTACACCCGCGCGCCGTCCATAGAAACTGCCGTCACCCAGTGAACAGCCGCTGGCGTATCCGCCCGCGCAGATGCCCGAGGAGACCCGGCCCGCCGCGAAGAGTCCCGCGATGGGTTCGCCGGATACGTGCAGCACCCGCGAATCCAGATCGGTGCGCAGTCCGCCGAGCGTGAAGCCGCCGGTGTACCCGCGCAGGTCGTACGCGCCGAGCGGGGCGCTGATCGGCTTCACCCACTCGGTCTTCTTGTGCAGGAACGGATCCTCGCCGTTCTCGGCATGCCGGTTGTACAGATCGATGGTGGTTCGCAGGGTGCCCGCGGGCAAACCCATCTCGCCTTCCAGCTCCTCGATGGTCTCGGCCACCCAGGTGGGCGCGATGCGCAGGAAGCTCATCGACGATTCGGTCTCGAACGCCGCCTCCAGCGCCGCCTCGTCGATGATCAGGTACGCCTTGTTGTCCTGATCCTGCAGTACGGCCTGACCCATGCGGCCGGGATAGGTGTCCTCGGTGATGAAGCGCTGACCGTGCCCGTTCACCAGGATGCCGCGCGCGATCACCTGCGGGTCCGCGATGAGCGCGACCTCGGTGGCGTCCATATGCGCCAGATCCGCGCCGAGCGCCTGCGCCACCCGGATGCCGATGCCGTCGTGCTCCTCGACGGTCGCGGCCGGACGGCCCAGGATCTTGGGCGCGTACTGCTCCACCATCTGGTGGTTGTAGGCGAAGCTGCCGGTCGCCAGCACCACACCGCGTTCGGCGCGCACGAACAGTTCCTTGCCATACCGCTTGGCGGCGACGCCGACCACGCGGCCGGCGTCGTCGACGACCAGGCGTTGCAGCCGGACATCGAATTCCTGTCGCACGCCCAGCTTTTCGGCCTGCTGGGCGAGCGGCTCCATCAGCATGTAGCCGCCGCCCTTCTCGCCCAGCTTCTTATCCCGGGTCCAGGCGAGATGCCCGCGCGGTGCGGGGGTGGCGATGGCGTTGAACGGTGCGGAGTTCTCGCCGCCGGAGAACATCAGGCCCTCATCGGCGGGCGGTTCGTAGGCGGGTTCGCCCCAGAACACCTCGTTGAACGGCACGCCGTTGGCGACCAGCCAGTCGAAGTGCTCGACACTGCCCTGGCAGTAATCGTGAATCTTGGCCTTGTCCACACCCGGTCCGAGCGCGGCGGTCAGGAACTTCTCCATCTCCTCCGGGGTGTCCTCGAACCCGAGCTTGCGCTGCAGCGCCGTACCGCCGCCGAGATAGATGAACCCGCCGGACAGGGCGGCCGCGCCGCCCCACCCGCCGGTGCGTTCCAGTACCAGCACATCGGCCCCGGCCCGGGCCGCCTCGATGGAAGCGCACACCCCGGCAATGCCGAAGCCGACGACGACCACTTCGGCTTCGAGATCCCAGGAGCTCACCTCACTGGCCCGGAGTGGTCGCACGGTTGCGGTATCGGCCATGGTCTTGGAATTCCTAACTGGTGGAGGGCTATTGCTTCTTATGCGCCTTGGCGGCCTTGCCGACGACGCCGTCGAGGGTGGTGCCCGCGGGCCAGCCCACGTAGTGGCACAGGAACAGCGCGATCTCGTGCAACTGCTCCTCGTCCAGTTCGTCATTGCGCAGTGCCGCGCCGACCTGGATCTCCGCGATATCGAACAGGCCCTGCGCGGTGACCGCGCCCAGCAGCAGCAGTCGCCGATCGCGAATGGACAGTCCCGGACGCGACCAGATATCGGCGAACAGATGATCGGCGGTGACGCCGAAGTGCACGCCCGGACCGTCCTGGAACTCCCAGCCGTACACCTCGCTCATCTTCTTCAGACCGCGTTCTCTGCGTTCATCGGTCATTTCACCACTGCTCCTTTGCGATTGCGCCACGGCCGACGCCGAGACCGTCACCGAGTCCGCCGAGCGCCTGATCGGCGAGCGGTAGGTCGACGCCGAGCCGGCGGCCGAGGTCCAGGGCCAGGGCGAGATCCTTCTCGCCGAGATCACGTACGTGGGTCAGGATCGGGAACCAGAAATCGTCCGCGGCGACCGGTGCGGTGGTGTTGCGCAACATGATCGCGCCCGGACCGCCGGTATGCGAATCGGAATGCCGCACCACCTTGCCGAGTTCGGTGATGTCGAGTCCCGCGGCCTCAGCCAGCCGCTGCGATTCGGCGGCGGCGGTGAAGGCGATGAAGTGGAGCAGGTTGCGCGCCAGCTTCATTCGGGTGCCCGCGCCGACCTCGCCCGCGTGCACGATGAGCGAGGCGAAACTGGCGAAGGGGGCGCGCACGGTCTTGAAGGCGGTCTCGCTGCCGCCCACCATGATCGCGAGTCCGCCCTTCTGCGCGGCGGGTGCGCCGCCGCTGATCGGGGCATCGACGAATTCCACACCGTGCTCGGCACATTCGGCCGCGAGCTCGACCGCCGTCTTATCGGAGATGGTCGAGTGCACGGCAATCACCGTGCCCGGCTCGGCAGTTCGCAGAATCCCGGCGTCGCCCGTGACGACCGATCGCACCTGGGCGTCGTCGAGCACCACCACCGAGATGACGGCGCACGTCTCGGCCACTTCGGCCGCCGTCGCCGCGGCCGTCGCACCGCCGTCGGTGAAGGGCGTCAGCGCGTCCGCCCGCATATCGCAGACCACCAGTCCGCCCGGCCAGTCGAGCAGCCGCTTGGCCATGGGCGCGCCCATATTGCCCAGGCCGATGAATCCCACCGCGGTGTCGCTCATGCCCGGAATACCGTTCCGCCATCGACATTGAGCACCTGGCCGGTGACCCACTTGGCATCGTCCGACAGCAGGTACAGGCAGGCCCCGACCAGATCCTGCGGGGTGCCCAGGCGCTTGATGGCCGCGCCCTTGACGATCTCGTCCACGAACTGCTCCGGCACGATGGAGCGGGTGGCCTCGGTATCGATGGGGCCGGGCGCGATGGCGTTGATGCGAATGTTCGCGCTGCCCAGCTCATGTGCCAGCTGCTGGGTGAGGCTGTTGATGCCCGCCTTGGCCAGTCCGTAGAAGCCCGAGTACGTCCATGCGGCGGTGGAGGATTGGTTCACGATCGACCCGCCGCCCTGCTTGCGCATCGGCTTCCACACCGCGCGCGTCATATTCAGCGCGCCGTCCAGATTCACGCCCATGAACTTCTTGTAGTAGTCCCACGGCACGGACAGCAGCAGATCCAGCTTCATGGCGCCGTAGATGGCGGCGTTGTTGACCAGATGGTCGATGCGGCCGAATTCGCCGAGGGTGAATTCGGCTACGGCCGCCGCGGATTCGGGCTCGGAGACATCCACCTCGCGGAAGATCGCGGTCCCGCCGCCGGCGGTGATCTGCTTGGCGACATCCGTGCCGCGCTCGGTGTTCAGGTCGGCCACAATGACTTTCGCGCCCTCGGCGGCGAGTGCTTTGGCGTACTCCTCCCCGATACCCTGCGCGGCTCCGGTGACAATGACGGTTCTATCGGTGAATCGGGCCATGACATGCTCCTTCAGCAGCCGGTCGCGATAAGTTTGGTCTCGAGGTACTCCTCGAATCCGGCGATGCCCATTTCCCGTCCGATACCGGATTGCTTGTATCCGCCGAAGGGGGCGTCGGCGGAATACCAGATGCCGCCGTTCACGCTCAGGGTGCCGGTGCGCACGCCCCGCACCACGGTGCGGACGCGCTCGGTATCGACGCCCCAGACGGTTCCGGACAGGCCATAGGGGGAATCGTTGGCCAGTCGCACGGCATCGTCATCACCGTCGTGGGCGATGATCACCAGCACCGGGCCGAAGATCTCCTCCTGGGCCACGGTCGCCGAATTGGTCAGGCCCGCAATGAGAGTGGGTTCGATGAAGTAGCCGGGGCGATCTGGGCGGTTACCGCCGATAACGGTGCCGCCCTCGCTGCGCGCACTGTCCAGATAGCGTTCGACGGTGGCGCGCTGCCGTTCGGAAATCAGTGGGCCGCAGACGGTTCCGGGCTTGTTCGGATCGCCGGGCCGGATGCCTTTCAGAGCGCGCGTGGCGATTTCGACCGCCTGATCGTAGTGCTCGCGCGGCACCAGCAGCCGGGTGCTGATCGCGCAGCCCTGTCCGGCGTGCACGCTCACCCCGAAGGCCGCGTAGCTCACCGCCGCCGACAGATCCGCGTCATCGAGCACGATGAACGCCGATTTGCCGCCCAGCTCCAGGAACACCTTCTTCAAAGACTGTGCGGCGGCGGCCATCACGGCTTTGCCGGTGCGCGTCGATCCGGTGAACGAGATCATGTCCACGCGTGGATCGGTGACCAGCCGCGACCCCAGACCGTGGTCGTCGGAGGTGACGATATTGATCACCCCGGCCGGAATATCGGTCTCCTCGGCGATGATTCGGCCCACCGCCGCCGCACACCACGGGGTGTCGGGCGCGGGCTTGAGCACCACCGTCGCCCCCGCCGCCAGGGCCGGGCCGAGCTTGGCGAAATTGATCTGATGCGGGAAGTTCCACGGCGTGATCGCGCCGACCACACCGATGGGCTCGCGCCGCAGCGTGCGGCTGCTCTTGATCCCCATGGGCGAGGCGACGCCGAGATCGGTCTCCCAGGAATAACTTTCGGCCAGATCGGCGAAGTAGCCGAGATCCCCGATCGGTCCCTCCAGCTGCGGTCCGGCGGTCAGCATGCGGGGCGCGCCGACCTCGGCGATGGTGATCTCGCGCAGGTCCTCGATATGCGCGCGCAGCGCATCGCGCAGCTGCCGCAGACAGTGCGCGCGGAAGGCCGGATCACGCGACCAGCCGGTGTCGTCGAAGGCGGTGCGGGCGGCGGCTATAGCGGCATCCATATCGGTGGCGTCGGCATTGGCCGCCCAGCCGATTTGCTCCCCGGTCGCCGGATCGACATTGCTGAACACACCGGCCCCGCCGGGGACGAGCTTGCCCCCGATCAGCAATTGGGACCCGCCATCTGGAATGAGATTGCTCAGGCTCAACGGTAGCTCCCATGCTGTCCGGACACGTGTACGGACTATAAGTTCGGACGCCGGAAACACGCAAGAACATGTTTCAGTTTGCGAGACTGGTTCCGAGTGTCGATTTTCGATTCCCGTTGTCAGACAGCCCCCGCGCTAGTACCGTACGGACACATGTCCAGCCAGATGTCCCAGGGGGTTGGACACCGTCCGTCAGAGTCGACGAACGTGTTATCGAATACGAGGTGCAGAGACGATGACCGCAGCCTCCGTCGAGCCGCTGCTGTTCGACCCGTACGACTACCGCATCCATGAGGACCCGTACCCGGTCTATCAGCGGCTGCGGGCCGAAGCGCCGCTCTATCACAATCCGAGTTTGGACTTCTGGGCGTTGTCCAGACATGCCGATGTGGCGGCCGGATTCCGCGACAATGTGAACCTCTCCAGCGCCAACGGGGTCTCCCTCGATCCGGCCGCCTGGGGGCCGCACGCGCACCACACCATGTCCTTCCTGGCCATGGACGATCCGCGGCACCTGCGGCTGCGCAAACTCGTGTACCAGGGCTTCACCCCGCGCCGGGTCACCGAGATGAGCGATCGCATTCGCGAGATCACCCTGCAACACCTCGAACCCGCGCTCGCGGCAGGCAGTTTCGACTGGATCGACGATGTCGCGGGCAAACTGCCCATGGACGTCATCTCCGAACTGCTCGGCGTTCCCGACGCCGATCGCGCCGAATTGCGCAGGCTCGCGGACGTACTGCTGCATCGCGAAGAGGGCGTGCTGGATGTGCCGGTGCCCGCCATGGAGGCGGCGCTGCACCTGTTCGGCTACTACACCGAGATGGTCGCGCAACGGCGTAAACAGCGCACCGAGGATCTGACCTCCGCGCTGCTGGACGCCGAGGCCGACGGGGATCGGCTCACCGATGAGGAGATCATCGGCTTCATGTTCCTCATGGTGGTCGCCGGAAACGAGACCACCACCAAACTGCTCGGCAACGCATTGCACTGGGCCGGAGTGCATTCCGAGCAATACGCCAAGGTCGCCGCGCATCCGGATCTGGTCGACGACTGGGTCGAGGAGACGCTGCGCTACGACGCGTCCAGCCAGATCCTGGCACGCACGGCGGCGGTGGACCTCGAGTACTACGGGCAGACGATTCCGCAGGGCTCGAAGGTGCTGCTGCTCATCGGCTCGGCGAATCGCGATACGGCGGCCTTCCACGATCCGGACAGCTATGACATCGACCGCGCCGACAAGGGCGGACTGATCAGCTTCGGCCGCGGCGTGCACTTCTGCCTCGGCGCGCACCTCGCCCGCCTGGAGGCCGGAATCGTGCTGCGCGAGTTCACCGATCGGGTGCGGTCGTACGAACTGCTGCCCGGCAGTGAGCGCGTGCATTCGGTGAACGTGCGCGGCTTCGCGAAATTGCCCGTGACAGTGGAGGTTCGGTAATGCCAAGGTTCACACCGCATCCGGCGCGGCGGCCGGTCCTGATCGCCGGGGCGTCCTCCGGTATCGGGGCGGCGACCGCTACGGCCCTCGCGGAGTTGGGATATCCCGTCGCACTCGGCGCACGGCGGGTGGAGATCTGCGAGGAACTCGCCGACAAGATTCGCGCCGACGGGGGCGAAGCCTTCGCGCACCGCCTCGACGTCGCCGATACCGCCTCGGTCGACGAATTCGTGACGGCGGCCGAAAACGCGCTCGGGCCAATCGAAATCGTGGTGTCGGGAGCCGGTGACCTGGAATTCTCGTCCGGCTGGGCCATGGATCCCGAGGTTTTCGAGTCTCAGGTCCGAGTGCATCTGGTCGGCGCGCAACGGCTCGCGCACCGCCTCATCCCCGGCATGATCGAACGGCAACGCGGCGATTTCGTCGTCATCGGCTCGGACTGCGCCGACCGGCCGCGACCGGGCGTCGGTGCGTACAACGGCGCGAAGATGGGCGTCGAAGCCCTGGCCCGGCAATTGCGGATGGAACTCGAGGGCACCGGCGTGCGCTCCTCCATCGTGCGCCCGGGCCAGACCCTCACGGGTATGGGCATGAGCGCCGATCCGGCGGTCATCGGGCCCATGCTCGAGGACTGGGTGAAATGGGGATTCGCACGGCATCCGCACTTCCTGCGCGCCGCCGATATCGCCGCTGCCATCGTCGCCGTCGTGTCCACCCCGCGCGGCGCACACCTGGTGCTGGTCGAGGTCCAGCCCGAAGCCCCACTGAAAGACCCTGAGCAGCCGAAGGATTCAGGAGAATAGCCATGCGGATCGTCGTCGACATCGACCTGTGCCAGGGGCACGCCGTCTGCCAGGACGAAGCCCCCGGGCTCTTCCGCGTACCCAAGCAGGGCCAGGTCGAGATCCTCAGCGCCGACCCCGGCGACGATCTCGAAGCGGCCCGCACCGCCGTCCGCTACTGCCCCACCCAGGCGCTCGCACTCCGTGACGACAGCACGGCCGATTGAAGGAACCCTCATGGCCTGGTCCCGCACCGAACTCGACGACATGATCACCCGCTGGGTGGAGGAGAACCGGCGCTGCGAGGCGCTCGGCGACTGGAAACCCCTGGCCGACTTCTACACCCCCGACGCCACCTACGGCTGGAACTACGGGCCCACCCAGGAATTCATGGCGGTCGGGCGCGATGAGATCCGCGATATCGCCCTCGGACAGGAGATGTTCGGACTCGAGGGCTGGACCTACCCCTATCAGGAATTCGTGGTCGACGAGCGCAGCGGCAGCGTCATCGGCTTCTGGAAGCAGATCAACGAGAAGACCCGCGCCGACGGACGGCCCTACAGCCCGGAGGGCATCGGCGGCAGCTGGTTCCGGTACGCGGGTGACGGGCAATGGTCCTGGCAGCGCGACTTCTTCGACTTCGGCAATGTCACAGCGCTTTTCGTGGAGATGATCTCCGGCGGGGTGCTGTCCTCGGGCATGCAGAAGCGGATCGAGCGCTCGGTCTCGGGCGAACCGCTCAAAGGCTGGTATCCGGTCGGCCAGGGTCCGGCGCCACTGTGGTGAACAGTCGATACAGCTCGCTGAATCGCGGCGAGCTGGCCGTTCTCGTACCCGAACTGCTGCTGTGCGGGCATCTCATCGACCGCTCCGGAATGGCCCATGCCATCGGCGCTTTCGGGCGCGAGGGCATGACCGGGGTCGCCATCGACGAATGGCGGCTGGCCTCGCCGATCTACACCCGCCGCATGCGCGACGCCCTCGGCATCACCGGGGACGGGGTGGACGCCATCTTCAAGGGCTTCCAGCTCGATATCGGCGCGCCACCGCAATTCATGGACTTCCGGTACCGGGTGCACGATCACGACCACGGCGAATTCCACCTGGACCACTGCGGGGCGCTCGCCGATGTCGAACCCATGGGGGAGGAGTACGTGGTCGGCATGTGCCACCACATCGAAGACCCCACCTTCGATGCCACGGCGCTGGCCACCAATCCGTATGCGCGCGTGCGGCCGCTGCATCGGCCGCCCCGGGTGCCCGCGGACCGGACGCCGGTCTGCGCGTGGACGGTGACCATCGATCGGTCGCAGCCGCCGTTCGAAGCTCCGGACGATGCCCGGGCATTGGCCGAAACACACGCGGCTACCGTGGAATTGGCGGCGATCGATTCCGATGGTGATGGCCGGCACGACTATGCCGGACCGCTGTTGAACGATCTGCGGTTCACGGACTTCTCCCGATCGGCATTGATCCGGATGGCCGACGAGGTGTGCCTGCAACAGCATCTGCTGACCCTCGGATTCCGCCGGGCGGTCGCCGAACGCTCGGATTCGGTTGTGGCGCTGGACATCACACGCAAACAGTTCACCGGCATCGCCGGAATCACCGCCGAGCGGCTGCGCATCGCGCTCGGGCTCGGCGATGACGCGGCGGCGCTGGCCAAGGTGCTGCGACTGCACCCCGCCCTGAACCCGGCGGTCTACGTCGACGCCGAGGTGAGCAGCGAGACGCACGGCGGGGAGCGGACGGTGGAACTGCGACTCGGCCGCGACTGCGGTGCCGTGGCGGACGGAGCCTGGGCCGCGCTCGTCGACGATACGCATCTCGAAGCGCTCAACTCCCTTGCGCGCGGTGTGAATCCGCGCTTCGAGGTGCGGGTACGCGATAGCACCGATACCGCGCTCACCGTCGAATTCGGGCTGTCCGCGACACCCTTCCGGGAGGCGGGCGAGGTCGCGATCACCCGCTTCAGCACCGGAGCCGCCTTCACCTTCACCGACCGGGGCATCCCCCTGCCGCTGACCGTCCTGTAGAAAGCGAACGCCCATGGCCCGCAACTTCGCCGACCTCTACGAACACTCCGCCGACGCGGTACCCGACCGGCTCGCCGTCATCGAGGGCGAACGGCGGCTCACCTTCGCCGAACTCGATGAGCGCGCCAACCGGCTGGCGCATCACTTCGCCGCCGCCGGGGCCGGACCCGGCACCCATATCGGCTTCCATATGCACAACAGCATCGAAACCCTGGAAACGCTGCTGGGCTGCTTCAAGATTCGCGCGGTGCCGGTCAATATCAACTACCGCTATCAGGCCGAGGAACTGCGCTACGTCTACGACAACGCCGACCTGGAAATGGTTGTGCACCACCGCTGCTACGCACCGCTGCTGGAGGCGGTCCGGCCGCAGCTGCCGAAACTGCGGCACAGTCTCGTGGTGGAGGACGATCAGGGCGGCGACGGGTTGCCCACCGCCTCCATGTCCTATGAAAAGGCACTCGAAAACTCGTCCCCGAAACGGGATTTCGACGAGCGCAGCGCCGACGACCTGTTCATCATGTACACCGGCGGCACCACCGGACTCCCCAAGGGCGTCATGTGGCGGCAGGAGGACATGTGGCGCGTCCTCGGCGGCGGCATCGACTTCTACACCGGGGAACCGGTCGCCGACGAATATCAGCAATCCCGCGCCGGTGCGGCACTGGAACAGCCGCTGCGCTGGTTCGTACTGCCGCCGCTGATCCACGCCGCCGCCATGATGCCCACCTTCACCGCGCTCTGGTCCGGGAACACCGTGCTGTTCGAACCCCGCTTCGATCCGGCGCGCATCTGGCAGACCGTGGCGCGGGAGCAGCCGAATATCCTGGTCATCACCGGCGACGCCATCGCCCGGCCGCTCATCGACGCCTACCGGGCCGCACCCGTGGACGCCGCCTCGGTGTTCTCCATCGGCTCCGGCGCGGCCCAGTTGACCCAGCCGGTGAAAAACGAACTGCTGGAACTGTTCCCGAACACGCTGGTCACCGAGTCCATCGGGTCATCCGAAACAGGTTTCGGGGGAATCGGTTTCGCGCAGAAGGATGACGACCCGGGACGCGGGCCGCGGGTGAACACCGGACGCGGCGCGGTGGTGGTCGATGAGGACGGGCAACCGGTCGCGCCGGGCGGCGAGGGCTGGCTGGCCAAGACCGGCAATGTGCCGATCGGCTACTACAAGGATCCGGTCAAGACCGACAGGCTGTTCCGCACGGTGGATGGGCAGCGCATGGTCATCACCGACGATCGGGCGCGGGTCGAAGCCGACGGGGCCATCACGCTCATCGGGCGCGGGAACATGGTCATCAACACCGGCGGTGAGAAGGTCTTCCCCGAAGAGGTGGAAGCCGTGGTCAAGGCGCACGAATCGGTGTACGACGCCGTCGTGATCGGGATCGCGCACGAGCGCTGGGGGCAGTTGGTCGGCGCGGTGGTGTCGGCTCCGGCCGGAATCGATTTCCCGGCTCTGGAGGAGCACGTGCGGTCGCATCTCGCCGGATACAAACTGCCCCGGCGCATCTGGGTGGTCGAGACCGTGGCGCGCACCCCCAGCGGAAAACCCGACTACCGCTGGGCCAAAGCGCACGCCGCCGCGGCCGAGCCCGCGCACGAGGTGCGATAACCGGTTATGGAAGCGAATGCCACGTCAGGGTCCGATCAGCGAGATACCTTGGCCGAATCGATGGCGAATATCACAGGAACCTGTTCTAATTCTGACATGGCAGAGGCGCACACCGTGCTCGGTGAACAGGTTCGCATGCCGGTCGAGATCAGACATGCCGACGCCGCGTCCGCACTGTTCTTCGCCGATACCGCGGCGGCGCGCGAGCTGCTCGCACCGGCCGGACTGGAACCGGTCACCGTGCTGGGCAGGGCGATCCTCTCGCTCGCCTTCGTGCGATACGTCGACGGCGATCTCGGGCCGTACCACGAATTCGCCTTCTCACTCATGGCCCGTCAGCCCGGGCGCAAGGACAGCACCGGGGCCTACATCCACTGGCTGCCGGTCAATCAAAGCTTCACCTGCGAAGCGGGACAGTCGATTTGGGGATTCCCCAAACTGATGGCCGATATCGACATCATGCCGGTACGCGGCGGGCACCTGTGCGATGTGCGCGTCGACGGCGAGTTCGTCCTCAGCATGCGGGTCGCGGGCGGGCTGCCCATGCCCGGCGGCGCGGGCGGGGCGTCCATCGACGCCTACACCCACCGCAATGGGACGCTGCGCCGGACACCGTGGGTGATGAACCCGAGCGCCGTGCGCGGCCGGCCCGGGGGCGTCCGCGTCGAACTCGGCAATCATCCGATCTCACAGCAGCTGCGCGCCCTCGGCCTACCCAGGGGCGCGCTGTTCGGCAGCCGGATCGGTTCGCTCGCAATGACTTTCGCTGACGCCACCACCGTACTGCCGACCCGGGAGGCCCGATGACCCAGACCGCACTCGTCACCGGCGCGGCCAGCGGAATGGGCCGCATCGTCGCGCAGCGGCTCGCCGCGGCGGGCTGGAAGGTCGCGGCCGTCGACCTGAACGCCGACGGACTGGCCGAAACCGCCAGGCGCTCACCGAATATGGCCACCTACACCTGCGATGTCTCCGATACCGCACAGGTGCACGCGGTGGTGGAGAAGGTGCGCGGTGAACTCGGGCCCATCGACCGGCTGGTGCACGCCGCGGGCATGTGCCACGTGCACGCCTCCGCGCTGAATCATGATGTGGCGCAGATCCGCCGGATGATCGACGTCAACTACATCGGCACCGTCAACCTGTGCCAGGCCGTCATCCCGGCCATGAAACAGACCAGGACCGGCACCGTCGTACTCTTCGCCTCCGTCGCGGGCTGGCTGCCCTCACCCGGTATGGCGGGCTACTCCGCCTCGAAATTCGCGGTCATCGGCTTCATCGACAGTCTCGCCTACGAACTCCAGGACAGCGGCGTGCGGCTGCTCGGACTGTGCCCGCCCATGGTGGAGACCGCCTTCCTGGACAAGGTCCGCGAAGAGAACGAATCGGTGCTCGCCGGAACCGGTGGCATGAGCCCCGAAGGCGTCATCGACGCGCTCGAAAAAGCCTTGGCCAAGCCCAAGAGCCCGCTGTTCGTATTCCCCGGACAGGCGTACCCCTTCTACCTGATGCGGCGATTCCTGCCCGGCGTCATGCGCCGGATAGTGGGCCGCACCGTGAAGCCGACGGATTAACCGTCGCGCGGAAACCGGCTCGTGCTCCGACCGGTGACCGCAATCGGCGCTGGGCGATCGGGGCTCTGCGATCGCCCAGCGCCTCTTCTTCCCTGTGACGAAGCAGCCCCTCCACCGCAATCGGCCAGCGAATAATCGCTGGCCGGAACCCGCCCCCGCGCGGCACGATAGCTCTTCTGCACTGCTCGGAAACCATTCGAGAAGGGGACGGATGAGCTCGCGCGCGCCCGCGATAAAACTGGTTCTGCGATATTACGGCCGGGAAATGGCCCGGCGAAAACTATTGACCACCGGCGGAATGCTGGGCCCTGCCCTGGGCAGCGTCTGCCAGAGTTACATCGCGCCACTACTGGTCGCGATCCTGATCGGCCGGGTCGCAAGCACCGGCGATTCCAGCCTGTCCACGGTCGGGCCGCTGGTCGCGGCCTTCGCCGGGGTGATCGTGCTGTCGGAAGTGCTGTGGCGCATCGGAATCCACTGCCTCAACCGGCTCGACGCCTACGGCATCGAAAGCCTGTACGTGATCGCCATGGACGAACTGCTGGCCAAGGACGCGGCGTTCTTCCACAACAATTTCGCCGGATCGCTCACCAAGCGGGCCCTGAGCTTCGCCACCCGATTCGAGCAGTTCGTCGACACCTTCGCATTCGAAATCTTCTCCGCCCTACTGCCTTTGGGCTTCGCGGCGATCGTGCTGTGGCGTTACGACCCCATGCTGGTGGTGGTGTTGATCGGCATGATCCTGTTCACCGCGCTGGTGATCGCGCCCCTGATCCAACGGCGACAGGCGCTGGTCGACGATCGCGAGGCGTCCATCGCGCTGGTGTCCGGGCATGTGGCCGACAGCCTGGCCAATATGCAGGTGGTGCGGGCCTTCGCGGCCGAACGACAGGAAGCCGACGAGCATCGGCGGCGGGTGCTCGATCAGCGGCGAAAGTCCCTGCTGTCCTGGGATTACGCCAACCTGCGCATCGACACCGTGGTGACGCCGCTGGTGGTCGTCACCAATGTCGCGGGCCTGCTCATCGTGCTCGGGCTCAGCGGCGGGCACGCCTCGGTCACCGCGATCATGGTGGCGTTCACCTACTACTGGAACGCGACCGGGATCATGTTCCGGTTCAACCAGATCTACCGGCGGCTGGAGAGCACATTCACCGAGGCCGCCCAGTTCACCGAACTGCTGCGCACCCCGCCCACCGTTGTGGACAACCCCGAGCCGGAAGTGCTGCGGCCCAAGGGTTCCGATGTGCGATTCGACGGGGTGCACTTCACGCACGCGGGGGCCAGGCCGCTGTTCACCGGGCTCGACCTCGATGTGCCCGCCGGATCCAAGCTGGGTCTGGTCGGGCGCTCCGGCGGCGGCAAGACCACGCTCACCCAGTTGCTGCTGCGCCTGATGGACGTCGATGCGGGCGTGATTCGCATTGGCGGACAGGACATCTCGAAGCTGAAGCAGAGCGATCTGCGCAGCCAGCTCGCCTATGTGCCGCAGGATCCGGCCATGTTCCACCGCACACTGCGGGAGAACATCCGCTTCGCCCGGCCCGAGGCCACCGACGAGGAGATCCTGCGCGCCGCGAAAGCCGCGCACGTCACCGAATTCGCCGACGCGCTACCGCAGGGCATGGAAACCCTGCTCGGCGAACGCGGCGTGAAACTGTCGGGCGGACAGCGGCAGCGGGTCGCGCTCGCGCGCGCCATCCTGCGCGACGCACCCATCCTGCTGCTGGACGAAGCCACCAGCGCCCTCGACTCCGAGAGCGAAAAGCTTGTGCAGCAGGCACTCTGGGAGCTGATGGAGGGGCGTACGGCGCTGGTGGTCGCGCACCGGTTGAGCACCGTCGCCGGTATGGACCGGCTCGTGGTGCTCGATCACGGGCGGATCGTCGAGTCCGGCACCCATGAGCAGCTGCTGCGCGCGGAAGGAACGTACGCGCAACTGTGGCGGCATCAATCGGGTGGCTTCCTCGGCGAAGAATTGATCGCCCGGTAAGCGGTGGGTTGGGGGCCGCGGCCCCCCACCTCCTTACTTGCCTTGGAAGTTGGGCTTGCGCTTCTCGGCGAAGGCGCGCGGGCCCTCCTTCGCGTCCTCGCTGCGGAAGACCGGCAGGCCGACCTTCGCGTCGATCTTGAAGGCTTCCTCCTCGTGCATGCCCTCGGTATCGCGGATCACCTTCAGGATCGCCTGAACCGCAAGCGGCCCATTGTTATTGATCAACTCGGCGATCTCCAGGGCCTTGTCCAGCGCGGTCCCGTCCGGCACCACATGCCCGATCAGCCCGTGCTGCAACGCCTCCGCCGCGGTGATGTGCCGGCCGGTCAGCAGCAGCTCCGCCGCCACCGTGTACGGGATCTGGCGCGGCAGTCGCACCGCCGACCCGCCCATCGGGAACAGGCTCCACTTCGCCTCGGACACACCGAATTTGGCGCTCTCACCGGCGATGCGGATATCGGTGCCCTGCAGGATCTCGGTGCCGCCCGCGATGGCCGGACCCTCGACCGCGGCGATCAGCGGCTTGCTCAGGCGGTAGCCCTTGAGCAGTCCCGGCATCCGGGTCGGATCGAACGCGGAGCCCTCGCCCATGCCGTCGCTCGGGTTACGCTTGGACATGGCCTTGAGGTCCGCGCCCGCGCAGAACGCGCCACCCGCACCGGTCAGGATGCAGCAGCGGATCTCCGGATCACTGTCCACCCGCTCCCACGCCTCGGTCATGATGCTCAACATCTCGCCGGTGAGCGCGTTCTTGGCGGTGGGGCGATTCATGGTGACGATCAGCGTGCCGCCACGCTTCTCCACGAGAGCGTGAGGCTCGGTATTGCTACTTGTTTCAGTGGTGGCTGTCGTCATCGCCGACCTTTCTTTCCGCAGATTCGGGGACGAAACTACCCCGCGCCGTTGTCTTGAACAATAACGTGTTCTAGTTTGGATTGTGGTGACCGCCGTCACGGGCGGCAAGTTATGGGAGATATGCCATGAGTACGAGTACGCAGAGCAAGCTGCCGCCCCGGGTAACGGAATCCTTGATCAACCGGCTCACCGGCATGGTGACCGCGGGCACCGCGGGCGAGGCCCGCGAACCCTTCGACATGATCGAGGTCTACACCGGTGACGTGGTCGGCAAGCTGCCGCAGTCCTCGCCCGAAGACGTCGAGGCCGCCGTCGCCATCGCACGCGCCGCCCAGGTCGAGTGGGCACGCCGCCCGCTCAAGCAGCGCCTCGAAGTGTTCGAGCGCGCACACGAGCTGATCCTCACCGAGATCGAGACCATCGCCGACCTCATCCAGATCGGCTGCGGCAAGGCCCGCCGCATGGCCATCGAAGAAGCCTGCGACACCCCGATGGTCATCGCGCACTACCTCAAGACCGCCGAGAAGACCCTGCGCTCCAAGAAGCGCAGCGGACCCATGCCGGTCATCACCAGCTCCACCGAAGAACACCGCCCCAAGGGCGTCGTCGCGGTCATCGCACCGTGGAACTTCCCGTTCGCCATCTCCATGTCCGACTCCGCCCCCGCGCTCATGGCGGGCAACGGGCTGATCCTCAAGCCGGACAACAAGACCGCGCTGTGCACGCTGTTCGGCATCGAACTGCTGCACAAGGCGGGCCTGCCGCGCGGACTAGTCCAGGTGGTGTGCGGCGGCGGGCCCGACGTCGGCCCGGCCATCATCGACAACGTCGACTTCGTCATGTTCACCGGATCCACCAACACCGGGCGCACCATCGGCGCACAGGCGGGCAACAACCTCATCGGCTGTTCGCTCGAACTCGGCGGCAAGAACCCGATGATCGTCCTCGACGACGTCAACCTCGACGAATGCATCCCCAGCGCCACCTTCGCCGTCTTCGGCAACACCGGCCAGGCGTGCATGCACATCGAGCGCATCTACGTGCAGGAACGCGTCTACGACGAGTTCGTGCGCCGATTCGTCACCGCCGCAGAGGAATTGGGCGCGAAAGCCGGAGCCACCTACGACTTCGATCCGGAGATCGGCTCACTCGTCTCGGTCGAGCACATGCAGCGCGTATGCGCCCACGTCGAGGAGGCCCGCGAGAAGGGCGCGACCGTGGTGACCGGCGGCAAGCCCCGCCCGGACATCGGCCCCGCCTTCTACGAGCCCACCATCCTCACCGGCGTCACCAAGGACATGGAACTCGCCACCAAGGAAACCTTCGGACCCGTCGTGGCCATCTACAAATTCGGCAGCGACGAAGAGGCCATCCGCCTGGCCAACGACACCGACTACGGCCTCAACGCCAGCGTCTGGGCGGGCGATTTCGCCCGCGCCGGGCGCATCGCCGAGAAGCTCGAAGCCGGAGCCATCAATATCAACGACGGCTTCGTCACCACCTACGCCGCCAAAGGCACCCCCTCCGGCGGCGTCAAGAGCTCCGGCGTCGGCACCCGGCACGGTGCGGCGGGCATCCTCAAGTACACCGACACCATCAATGTCGGCGTGCAGAAGAAGCAGATCCTCGCCGCCCGCGCGGGCATGCCCTACGAGAAGCAGCTCAAGAGCACCCTCATGACCCTGCGCCTCATGAAGAAGCTGCACCTGGGCTGAAAACTGCTGTAGGACAACGACCCCCGACCCTGATGGGCCGGGGGTCGTCGCGTATTCGTGGTTCAGGGGCGCTGGGCGCTGACCGACAGCTGGCCGATGCCGATGACGTGGCTGCTCATCGAGAACGAGGCGACCGCCGGGGGAGTGGCGGCGGGCAGATCCATTTTCGGAACGTCCAAGGCCAGCACCGTGATTCGGTAGTTGTGCGCCTTATCGCCGCTCGGCGGGCAGGGGCCCAGGTACTCGGGCGCGCCCGCATCGTTGGTTCCGGTCACGGCGGTGACGCCGGTGTCGAATTCCGTTGCGGTGGGGGCGATATCCCAGTTGACCCAGTGCCAGAAGCCACTGCCGGTCGGCGCGTCCGGATCGAACATGGTGACCGCGAAGCTCTTCGCGTTCGCCGGAGCGCCCGACCACCGCACCCGAGGCGAATGATTGGCCGCGGTGCAGCCGAACGCCCCCGCGAAGTTGTCCGCCCCGAACGTTCCATCCTTCACGTCCGGACTGCTCACCTCGAACGTCGCGGTCCCCGCCGGAGCCACACTCCGCACCGTGACTCCCGCGGCGGCGGGCGGTGCCGCCGGGGCGGGCTCGCTGTCCGATCCACAGGCCGCCACACTCAGCAGACCGGAGGCGGCGATGGCGGCGGACGCGATTCGCGCGATGTTGTTCATGACGATCCTCCAAGATTTCCTATTTCAATTGTTGAGACAAGAATCTTGGATAGTGGGATCACGGAGAAGGCCGTCCGCATCCTGGTATCTCGCGTACCACCCGATCGGCCGTGCTCAACGCCCTGCGCCATGATGGTCCGGTGGACAGAGCGGAATCCGGAGTCGAGTTGGGCTCCTTCCTGCGCGCAATGCGAGAACGACTGACGCCCGAGGCCGCGGGGCTGCCCGGCACTGGCAAACGCCGCACCCCCGGCCTGCGCCGCCAAGAGGTCGCCGAACTCGCCGCCGTCAGCATCGACTGGTACATCCGCCTGGAACAGGGCCGCGCCGTAACCCCCGGGGCCGCCGCCCTGGACGCCATCGCCGCGGCCCTGCAGCTGAACGACTCCGAACGCTCCCACCTGCACCTGATAGCCCGAGGCTCCCAGCCCCCGCCGCAGCGCGCCCAGGCCCCGCTGAGCGCCTCCATGCGGTCGATCCTCGACGGGATGCCGCTCCTGCCCGCCTACGCCATGGACTTCCGCGGCGATGTCCTCTCCCGAAATGCCGCGGCCGCAGCCCTTTTCGGTGAAGACTTCCTCCCCGGCGTCAATATCGCCCGCCTCATCTTCCTGGACGAACCCACCCGCGCCACCCAGCTCGACTGGCCCAAGGTCGCCCGCGAAACCGTGGGCGACCTCCGCCTCAACCTGGCCCGCAACCCCGAAGACCCCCGCCTGCGCGACCTCATCGCCGAATTGCGCACCGCCAGCCCCGATTTCGCCACCTGGTGGAACGACCACACCGTCCAGGAACGCCACCACGGCCGTAAACGCTTCCAGCACCCCACCGAAGGCACCCTCACCCTCGACTACGACACCCTGGTGGCCCCCGACACCTCGGCCCACCGCCTCTTCGTCCTCACCCCCGCAAATGCCTTCACAGCGGCCGCATTACGCACCCTCATCACCACCCGAGCCCACCGCCTCGGCACCCACCCCCTGCACCCCGCCGCAGGCTGACTCGAACAGCCGCGAACCGACCCCGAAACAGCGAAAAGGCCCCGACCGAAGTCAGGGCCTTTCCTGTGTCTCAACCAACACGTCGGGGTGACAGGATTTGAACCTGCGACCTCTTCGTCCCGAACGAAGCGCGCTACCAAGCTGCGCCACACCCCGTGATGTGAACGTGGAGTAGCTTAGCCGATGGGTGGGCCGGATGATAAATCGGGTGGTCAGAGGGGGTAAATGTGGTTGGGGGAAGGGGTTAGAGGGGGCGGATCGTGGCCAGGATTTTCTTGGCCAGGGTGGCGTCCACGGAGTTGGCCACGCCGGTGTCGGCGGCGATGGTGAAGACGAACGCGCCGTTGTCGCCGGGGAAGGCGAAGGTGTAGATGGAGTAGGTGGAGGCGCAGCCGGACGCCGGGGGCGGGGCGTTGCCCTTCGTCTCCAAGTAGACGCCCTGGAGCTGATTATCGGTGTTGCTGAAGGGTTCCGACGCGCCGGGGGTGGAACCCGTGGAGGTCGACCAGCCGATCTTGGCCATACGGGTGGAGATATCGGCCGCGGCCTTGGCGGGATCGGTTTCCGTTGACTGACTGAGGAATACGTTGGTGCGGACGTAGTTCGGGCAGTAATCGACGCCATCCTGCGCCAGGCCCGCGATCGGAACGGAATCACCGCCGCTGTTGAAGCTGGTCTGACCGGTGCGGTCCAGCTTCCATTCCTTCGGAATGTCGTATGCCGCACCGTTTTCCGTGATCGTCACCACCTGGTAGCCGGGAATCACCGCGGCCGGGGTGGACGTCTTCGGGGCGCTGGTGGGCTTGGGGGAGGTGCTCGGCTTGTTGCCGGACGGGGTCGTGGTGAGCGCGCTGATCAACGACGGCGTCGTATTCCCATGTGCCGAAGGATCATTCGAGCCGCGGTTCACCAGCACCACGGTGACCACCGCGCCGATGATCACCAGCACCAGCGCGCCGATACCGGCGAACAACCAGCCCTTGCCCTTACCGCCGCCGGGAGGTTGCTGGCCGTAACCCGGCGGACCGTAGGGCGGCTGCGGCGGCGGCTGCTGATACGGATTCGGCCCGGACTGATACGGCGTCTGCTGATACGGCTGGCTCGGCGCGCTCTGATACGGATTCGGGGCGCTCTGATACGGCTGCCCGCCCGTGAACGGCGCGGTCGGGGGCGGCTGCTGCCCCCACGGCTGATGCACCGTCGGATCCGACTGGCCCACACCGTAATTCGGTGCGGGCTGCTGCGGCTGCGCCGGATGCGACTGCCACGGCGAATCAGCGGCGGGCGCGCCCTGCCACCAGTCCGGATCCGGACCCTTCGTTGTCGGATCCTCGTTCGGTTCATTACCACTGGCCACGGCTCACCCCTGACTGACGACTACATACCGCGTTGTATATCGCGGAACGGGTCTATCGCGCGACAGCCTCCGAGGTGGTGCGCCCGCGACCCGACTCCGCCACCGGCTGCTTGGGCGGCGCGCCGACCAGAGTCACCAGCGTGGCCTCCGGACGGCAGCAGAACCGGTACGGCGCCCACGGCGACGTGCCCAGCCCGGCCGACACGTGCAGCCGGGTATGCGAACCCCACTGCGACGGACCCTTCACCCGCGAACGGTCGATACCGCAATTGGTCACCAGCGCACCGAAACCCGGAACGCACAGCTGACCGCCATGGGTGTGACCCGCCATGATGAGGTCGTAACCGTCACCGGCGAAACGATCCAGCACCCGCGGCTCCGGCGAATGCGTGAGCCCGATGCTCAAGTCCGCCAACGGATTCGGGGCACCCGCCACGGTGTCGTAGCGATCCCGCTTCAAATGCGGATCATCCACACCGGCGGTGGAGATCTTCACCCCGGCGACCTCGATATCGCGGCGCACATGCGTCAGATCCAGCCAGCCGCGCTCGGTGAACGCGGCGCGCAGATCCTGCCACGGCAGCGGATCACCGAAAACGCGCTTGTGATCCTTCTTGAAGTACTTCAGCGGATTCTTCGGCACCGGCGCGAAATAGTCGTTCGACCCGAACACGAAAATGCCGGGACGACCCAGCAACCCGCCCAACGCCTGCACCACCGCGGGCACCGACTTCATATGCGAGAGGTTGTCACCGGTGTTCACCACCAGATCCGGCTCCAGCCGATCCAGCTCCCGCAACCACGCCTGTTTCAACTGCTGACCCGGCATCATGTGCAGATCGGAGATGTGCAGCACCCGGAGCGAGGGTTTACCCGGCGCCAGCACCGGCAGCGTCGCCTCACGCAGCGTGAAGGCGTTGCGCTCGATCAGCGTGGCGTATCCGACTCCGGCGACGGCGGCCCCTGCGGCTCCCAGAGCGGTACGGCGAAGGGCGACGGTCGAGATTACGGGCATTCGCCCAGAATAGGCGACCCGTTGAAAATGCGTCGAGCCTCGCGGGTGATGAACGGTACCGTGGCGGCCATGTCGGAACTCAAATCGAAGCTGCGCGCGGATCTCACCACCGCCATGAAGGCCAAGGACACGCTGCGCCTCAACACCGTGCGCATGCTGCTCGCCGCCGTGCAGACCGCCGAGGTCGCCGGCAAGGAGGCGAAGGAACTCACCGATGCCGAGGTGATCGCCGTCCTGTCCAAGGAGGCGAAGAAGCGCAATGAGTCCGCCGTGGTCTACGAGCAGGCCGGGCGCGGAGAACTCGCCGCCACCGAGCGCGCCGAGGAACAGATCATCGAGGAGTACCTGCCCACCCCGCTCACCGACGCCGAGGTGGGCGATATCGCCGACACCGCCATCGCCGACGTCGCCGAACAACTCGGCGAACGCCCCGGCATGCGCCAGATGGGCCAGGTCATGAAGGTCGCCACCGCCCTCGCCGCCGGGCGCGCCGACGGCACCCGCGTCTCCGCGGCGGTCAAAGCCCGCCTCTGACCGCGATACGCGAAAGCATCAGGGCCCCTCGCCGATACCGGCTAGGGGCCCTCGCGTTCCGCTGGAGGCGGGAGTGATCACGATCGTGGGAACGAGTGCGGCCCCTCGCCATTGGCGAGGGGCCGCTTTGGTTCTTCTCCGCGCTAGCGGTTCTCTACCGCGCTAGCGGGGGATCGGGATGGGGATGGGGATCGGGGGGAGTTGCGGGAGGCCCGGCAACTGGATCCCCGGCAGGGATGGCGGGGGAGCGGCGGACGGCAGCGGATGCTGGGTGCCGTCGCTGACGTAGATCGTGATCACCGAGCCGGGGATGGCCGAACCATCCGGCGAGATGCTCATGACCGTGCCCTTGTTCGCGCCGGGCGTGGAAGTCACCGATACCTGGAATCCGGCGGCGATCAGGTTGCCGGTCGCCTCGGCCTGGCTCTGGCCGATCACATCCGGAATCTGCGAATTGTTCGAGCCGCGCACGTACTTGTCATCCAGCGGCGGCAGACTCAGCGGCGGGAACTTGCCGAGCACGTTCTTCATCGCGCCCAGCCAGGTTCGCGCCGGTTCATTACCGCCGTACAGGTTTCCGCTGCCGCAATTGCGCAGCGGGTACGAGCAGATCTCACCCGGAGTGGGGCTGTCACCGTAGATGTACGCCGAACCCGCGAACGAGCCGCTGAACGCCAGGAAGGCCGAGGAGCGGTGCGTTTCGGTGGTTCCCGTCTTGGCGGACAGCGGGAAGGTCCAGCCGACCGATCCGGCGGCACCGGCACCGGTACCGCTGAGCACGTCGTGGCTCAGCGCGTTGGCGAGCGTATTGGCCAGGCCCGGATCGACCACCTGCTCGCACGCCTGCTGGGTGAGCGGCACCGGCTTACCGCTGCGATCCAGCACCTCCTTGATGGGGGTGGGCGGGCACCAGCGACCACTGGAGGCCAGTGTCGCGGCCACATTCGACAGCTCCAGCGCGTTCACGCCGACCGGGCCCAGGGTGAAGGAACCGAGGTTCTGATCCTTCACCATGTCCGCCAGGCTCTGATTGCCATGCCCGGAGGTCCCCGGCTGCGCGTACGAGCGCATGCCCAGGCGCACGGCCATATCCACCGTCGGCGTGACGCCGACGGCCTGGATCAGCTTGACGAAGGCGGTATTCGGTGAGGTCGCCAGCGCCTCGGTCACCGACATCGGCGACTTGTAGGCACCCGCGTTCTTCACGCAATACGTCTCGGCCGGGCAGCCCGGCGTGCCACTGTTACCCATGCCCTTGGCCTGGAAGTTCGCGGGGACGTCCAGCTGTGCGCTGATGCCGAGCCCCTTCTCCATCGCCGCGGCCGTGGTGAAGATCTTGAAGATCGAGCCCGCGCCGTCGCCTACCAGCGAATACGGCTGCGGCTGCACGGTTTGATGCGCATTGCCGTCCAGTCCGTAGGTGCGGCTCGACGCCATCGCCAGCAGCGGATGCGAATCCTGACCCGGGGCAATGACATTCATCACCGAGGCGATGTCGTCCAGATTCGGATCGGCGTTCGCGGTCACCGACGCCTTGGTCGAGTTCTGCACATCGGGATCGAGCGTGGTGCGAATCAGGTAGCCGCCCTTGTCGATCTGATCGCGGCTGATCCCGGCATTGGCCAGGTACTGCAGCGCGTAATCGCAGAAGAACCCGCGATCATTGGCCGCGATGCAACCGCGCGGCAGCCCCTTGGGCTCGGGCAGCACGCCCAGCGGATCGGTCTTGGCCTTGCGGAACTCGTCGGCCCGGCTGGGGATATTCGCGATGAGCGTGTCCAGCACGGTGTTCCGGCGCTCGAGCACGCCCGCGGGGTTGGTGTACGGGTTCAGCTTGGAGCTGGACTGCACCATGCCCGCCAGCATCGCGGATTGCACGATGTTCAGATCCTTGGCGTCCACGCCGAAGTAGGTCTGCGCGGCGTCCTGGATGCCGTACGACGAATTGCCGAACGGAACCAGGTTCAGATAGCGGGTGAGGATCTCGTCCTTGGTGAGTTGCTTGTCCAGCGTCATCGCCATGCGGATCTCGCGGATCTTGCGGGCGGGCGTGGTCTCGATGGCGGCGCGGCGTTCGGCGTCGGTCTTGGCGACCACGAGCAGCAGATAGTTCTTCACATACTGCTGGTCGATGGTCGAACCACCCTGCTGCACTTCGCCGCCGCTGGTGTTGGTCAGGAAGGCACGGAAGGTGCCCTGCCAGTCCACGCCACCGTGTTCGGCGAAGCGTTTGTCCTCAACGGACACGAGCGAGAGCTTCATGTCGTTGGAGATCTTGTCGCTGGGGACCTCGAATCGGCGCTGCTCGTACAGCCACGCGAACGGCTGCCCGTTGGCGTCGACCATGGTCGACACCGCCGGGACCGCGCCTTCCACCAGTTCGGCGGAGACGTTGTCTACGGCGTCGGCGGCTCGGTTGGAGATATAGCCGAAGCCGCCGGCGAGTGGGAACAGCAGCCCGGCGAGGAGAACGGCGGCCAGGACGCAGCTGCCGGCCAGTCTCGCGAGCGTTCGTGTGATCGGCACGGCCCCTAGCCTAATTGCCCTTTCCGGTGCTCGGTGCTCGCCCGGGCACGGGGTGTCCATTCGTCTCAAAGATGCCGACTGCCCGGTTTTAGGCAACGAATGCATGGACGGACGTACCAGAAAATCTCAGGACGGTCTTGCGCGAGCGCTACACCACTATCTAGATTGAGAACCCAGTGTGATAGAGCTAACACTCAAAGTGGAATGTGGTGCAGTTCGCAGTGGGGTTGGGTATCTGCGCGCTGCACACGCGATTCTGGAGCGCCGTGACCCGGTGTTCGGACTGCAAAGGGGCACTTAAATGCACATGACTACCCCGATAGCTCGATTGGACGTGGAGCAGGCCGAAGCAAGGATCGCCTGGGTTTCCCAGGCCCGATGCAAGGAAGTGGATCCCGACCAGTTGTTCGTGCGCGGCGCTGCCCAGCGCAAGGCGGCAACCATCTGCCGGCACTGCCCGGTGCTGATGGAATGCGGGGCGGACGCCCTGGACAACCGGGTCGAGTTCGGTGTGTGGGGCGGCATGACCGAACGGCAGCGTCGCGCGCTGCTGAAGCAGCATCCCGAGGTGACCTCCTGGGCGGACTTCTTCCGTGTCCAGCGTACGCAGAAAGTAGCCATGTAATCAGCCGTATTCCCATAGGCAGAACGGACCGAGCCCGCTGATGCGGGCTCGGTCCGTGTCTGGGGTCGGAACGGGCAGAACAGGCAAATCCTCCGTCGTAATTCAGGGGGGTTGCGCAGTCGCGCCAAGGCTGGCGCATATGCGTCAGGCGGTTCGGGCTGCTCCCGCCTCGGCCAGCTGATCGCCGACCGCTCGCAACGCCTCGAGATCGGCGACCTCGAACGGCAGGGCCGTCACCGCCGCGATCGGCACCCGCGGGTGCGCGCCCGTGAACCGGTGCAGCAGATGCTGTTCCCGCTTCGCCGTCACCGCCCGCTGCGCGTGAATCCGCAGTACGGCGGCCGCCAGCGCGGCCGGGGTCTCGGATTCGCCGTTCACCGGTGTCTGCGGGGCCAGCTTGTCCGCCGCCACCTGCGCCTGCTCGGCCGAAAGCGAACTCAGTACGGGGTGCGTGCGATTGAGCACCAGCCCCGCCAAAGGCATCTTGTCCGTGGACAACCGGTCCACGAAGAACGACGCCTCCCGCAGCGCGTCCGGTTCGGCGGCCGCCACCACGATGAAATGCGTGCCCGGCCGGGACAGCATGGCGTAGGTGCGATCCGCGCGATCCTGAAATCCGCCGAACATGGACTCCAGCGATTGCAGGAACACCGAGGCGTCCTTGAGCAGCTGTCCGCCGACGATCGTGGACACGCCACGCAGTGCCAGGCTCATGGCACCCGCGACCAGTTTGCCGACGCCACGGCCCGGCGCCATGATCACGCGGATCATCTTGCCGTTCAAAAAATTGCCGAGACGCTTGGGCGCGTCGAGGAAGTCCAGGGCGTTCCGCGAGGGCGGTGTGTCGACCACGATCAGGTCCCACTCGCGTTTGCTCGCCAGCTGCCCGAGCTTCTCCATTGCCATGTACTCGGACGTGCCGCCGAACGAGGACGCCACGGTCTGATAGATCGGATTGGCGAAGATCTGCTCGGCCTTCTCCGGACTGGTGTGCTCGAGCACCATGTCATCGAAGGTGCGGCGCATATTCAGCATCATGGCGTAGAGCTCACCCTTGACGCCCTCGCCCAATTCGACCTTCTGCGGGGTGTTTCCGAGATCGCTGACGCCCAGCGATTGCGCGAGCCGGCGCGCCGGATCGATGGTCAGCACGACGACCTTGCGGCCCGCCTCGGCGGCACGCAGCGCGATGGCCGCAGCGGTGGTGGTCTTGCCGACGCCGCCGGAACCGCAGCACACCACGATGCGCGAGGTCGGATCGGCGAGCATCTTCGAAATGTCCAGGGGGACGGTATTGGCCGGAACGATCATGGTCAGCGGACTCCCTGCGCGCTCAGTACTTCGGCCAGCTCGTACAGCCCGCCCAGATCCATACCGTCGGCCAGCGACGGCAGGTACAGCCGGGAGATGTCCACCTGCGCGAGCTCCTCTGCGCTCTCGTCCTGCGCGTGCAGGCGAGCGGAGTGCTCGACGGTCTCGGCGACCAGGCCCTGGAAGTCGGCCTCGGACAGGGTGATTCCGGCCTCGGCGAGCCCGGTGCGCAGCGCGTCGGTATCCAGGTCGCCGGTGGCGGCCTTCTCGCGCTGCGCGCGCGGTAGGTAGCCGTGGTTGGCCCGGTTCACGATGACCGTGCCGATATTGAGGTCATTGGCGGTGAGTTCGGCGACCGCGTCCGCGGTCTCCTGCACCGGCAGCGCCTCCAGCAGCGTGACCAGGTGGATCATGGTCTGCGGCGAATGCAGCAGTTTGGAGACGCCCTCGGCCTGCGAGGCGATCGGACCGCCGCCGGCGATCTCGGCCATGGCCTGGGTGACGTCCAGGAAGCTGGCGATCCGCCCGGTCGGCGGGGCGTCGATGACGATTTCGTCATAGGCCGGTTTACCCGACTTGTCGACGCGCACCGCGCATTCCTTGATCTTGCCGGTCAGGATCACGTCCCGCAGGCCCGGCGCGATGGTGGTGACGAATTCGATCGCTCCCACCCGGCGCATGGCCCGGCCCGCGAAACCCAGGTTGTAGAACATGTCCAGGTATTCGAGGAACGCGTGTTCGACATCCAGCGCGAGCGCCAGCACCTCGCCGCCGCCCTCGGCGGTGGCGATGCGAGTCTCGGTGGGCGGCAACGGCGGCAGATCGAAGAGCTGGGCGATGGACTGTCTGCCCTCGACCTCGACCAGCAGCACGCGGCGGCCCCCCGCCGCGAGCGCGAGCGCGAGTGCGGCCGCGACCGTGGACTTCCCGGTGCCGCCCTTCCCGGATACGTAATGCAGGCGGGCCTTGTCCGCCCGCTCCGGCCAACCTGCTTCGACCCCCGGCTCAACCGAAACGGGCACTGCTATCGGTACTCCCACGCTCGCGAGCCTATAACTCGTTCCTGGTTCATGCCCACAAGTGACACCGACTGTCTGATACACCACTCTGGAATTCTCGATTTCCTGATATCGAATGCGCCAGACCAGGGTCCGAGGTATGGGACCACCCGGAGCGGGGCTAATCTCACGACCATGAGTGAAGTGACCGCGTGGGAGTACGCAACCGTCCCGCTGTTGACGCACGCCACCAAGGCAATCCTCGACCAGTGGGGCTCCGACGGCTGGGAGCTCGTCTCGGTGCTGCCCGGCCCGACCGGTGAGCAGCACGTCGCCTACCTGAAGCGACCCAAGAACTGATGACCGCCGCCACCGCGTGGGCGGAAAACCTGGAGAAGCTGGGCGTCACCGTGCCCGCCGTGGCCGCGCCCGTGGCCTCGTACATTCCGGCCATCCGGACCGGGAACCTCGTCTACACCTCCGGCCAGCTGCCGTTCGTGGACGGGCAGCTCACCGTCACCGGCAAGGTCGGCGCTGAGGTCTCCACCGAACAGGCCGCCGAGGCCGCTCAGCTGTGCGCGCTCAATGCGCTTGCGGCCGTGCATGATCTGGTCGGACTCGACAATGTGGTGCGCATCGTGAAGGTCGTCGGCTTCGTCGCCTCGGCCCCCGGCTACAGCGATCAGCCGGTCGTCATCAACGGCGCGTCGAACTTCCTCGGCGAGGTCTTCGGCGATGCGGGCGTGCACGCGCGCTCCGCCGTCGGCGTCTCCGAACTCCCGAAGAACACCCCCGTGGAAGTGGAACTCATCGCCGAAGTGCGCTGAGCGCTTGCCCATTCGAGGAGATGTGGGAAGTGTGGTGCGTCCAACCCTGGACCCGCCGCACTCCCTGGGTTAGGACAGAAGTATGACCCTCACTCATCCCGCGTATGCACAACTGCGGCAAGTGACTCCGTCCGCCGGTGTGGTGCTGGCCGACAATCCCAGCGGAATGACCTTGCAGGGCACCAACACCTGGCTGCTGCGCGCTCCGGGCAGCGCCGACTGTGTGCTGGTGGACCCGGGTCCCAAGGATCGCGAGCACACCGAGGCGCTGGTGCGCGAGACCGGCGGCAGGATCGCGCTGACGCTGATCACGCACCATCACGCCGATCACACCGGCGGTATCGATCGCCTGGTGAAGGCGACCGGAACCCCGGTGCGCGCCAAGGACTCCCAATTTCTGCACGGCTCGACCTCGGTGCTGGCAGACGGTGAGGTCATCGAGGCCGCCGGACTCCGCATCACCGTGCTGGCAACCCCCGGGCATACCGAGGATTCGGTGAGTTTCCTGGTGGACGGGCCGGATGACGCGGATGCCGTGCTGCTCACCGGCGACACCGTATTGGGCACCGGCACCACGGTTCTGGAATCCCGTGACGGTGCGCTCGCCGACTACCTGAGCTCGCTGAGGCGGCTGGCCGAGGCGGCCCCGGCGCGGGTGCTGCTGCCCGCGCACGGCCCGGATCATCCGGATGCCTTGCCGGTCATCGATTTCTACATCAAGCATCGCGAGGAGCGCCTGAATCAGGTGCGGGCGGCCCTGGAAGAGCTGGGCCCCAACGCGAAAGCCCTGCAGATCGTCGCGAAGGTCTACGCCGACGTCGACAAGCGGCTCTGGCCCGCCGCGCACAGTTCGGTGCAGGCCCAGCTCGCCTACATCCGCGCCGAGGGCTGATACGCACGAAGGGACCGGGTCGTCACTTTCGTGGCGACCCGGTCCCTACGAGTCTCTGTTCCCCTGTGTCGCTGTGACTACCGCGCGCGGCGGGCCAGGCGCTCCGAGTCGGAGATGAGCACGCTCTTGCCCTCGAGCCGCAGCCAGCCGCGGTGCGCGAAGTCGGCCAGGGCCTTGTTCACGGTTTCGCGAGAGGCGCCGACCAGCTGGGCGATCTCCTCCTGGGTCAGGTCGTGGGTCACGCGCAGCGCGCCCGCTTCCTGGGTGCCGAAGCGCTGTGCGAGCTGCAGCAGCGCCTTGGCGACACGACCGGGCACATCGGTGAAGATGAGGTCGGCCAGGTTGTTGTTGGTCCGGCGCAGACGACGGGCGAGCACCCGCAGCAACTGCTCGGCGATCTCCGGGCGCTGATCGATCCAGGCCTTGAGGGCGTCCCGATCCATCGTGACCGCGCGGACCTCGGTGACGGTGGTGGCCGTCGAGGTGCGCGGGCCCGGATCGAAGATGGACAGCTCGCCGAACATGTCCGACGGGCCCATGATCGTCAGCAGGTTCTCGCGACCATCGGGGGAACGTCGGCCGATCTTCACCTTGCCGGAGGTGATGATGTAGAGCCGGTCTCCCGGTTCACCCTCGTTGAAGATGACATGACCGCGCGGAAAGTCCACGGGCTGAAGTTGTTTGGCGAGGGCGGCCACCGCGGTGGGCTCGACGCCTTGGAAGATGCCTGCTCTGGCGAGGGCCTCGTCCACGAATGTGCTCCTTATGGGAAATGGCTCTGTTCTGGACCGAAGCATTCGGCCGACAGTGCAGTCTACTTTGCAATACGTCCGGGTAGTGATAGACACCACGCGGCGGGGTCATTCTCCGACACGCGGAGTCCGATTACACGACACGCACCGTCGATCTCGCGACACGCAAAGTTCAACTCTAGCGACACGCCGTCGAGCCCACCCATGAAGATCGGAAAATGCTCTCAACCGGCCGAAAAACGGCAGATCGGTCAAAAGCGGAGCGCGTCGGCTCAGCTGGCCTGCGCCACATCCAGACCCTTGGCCGCGGGCCGGGCGCGCCGCGGACGCGCCGCCGCGGCGGGCAATCCCAGTTTGGTGAGGTCACTGACCTCGGCATTCGTGGCTCGATCCAGGTACTGCTGCACCTCCGGATCGGGCTCGAGCAGCTTGCGAAGCCGGTTCTCGACACGTTCCATCACCAATGCGAACAGCATCAGCGCTATCGGAAACAGCACCACAGCGAGTCCTTGCATAGGGAGGAGTAAACACGGCGAAGGTCTCAGATGGAACACGGCGGGTGCGCAGCCCGGTTGATGGGGCTTACCGGTTACGTAAGGTGGACGCGTGCGTGTCTCGACATCCAGCCAGGTGACTCCCGCCCTCGGCGCAGCTGCGCCCGTCGGCGGGAAAGCGAAGTCGCGCGCCAAGGAAACCCCCACCGGCCTGGTGCGTCGCGCCCGCCGGATGAATCGCACGCTCGCGCTGGCCTTTCCGGACGCACACTGCGAACTCGACTTCACCACGCCCCTCGAATTGGCCGTGGCCACAATCCTTTCCGCGCAGTGCACGGACGTCAGAGTGAACCTGACCACACCCGCGTTGTTCGCCAAGTACCGCAGCGCCCGCGATTACGCGGAGGCGAATCGGGCCGAGCTGGAGGAGTTCATCCGGCCGACCGGCTTCTACCGCAACAAGACCAGCTCGCTGATGGGGTTGGGTCGGGCGCTGGTCGAACGCTATGACGGCGAACTCCCGCATACGCTGAATCAGCTGGTGGAGCTGCCCGGCATCGGCCGCAAGACCGCGAACGTCATCCTCGGCAATGCCTTCGGCGTCCCCGGCATCACCGTCGACACCCACTTCGGCCGCCTGGTCCGGCGCTGGGGGTGGACGGATGAAGAAGATCCGGTGAAGGTCGAGCACATCGTCGGCGCGCTCATCGAACGCAAAGAGTGGACGATGCTCTCGCACCGCGTCATCTTCCACGGCCGTCGCGTCTGCCACGCCCGCAAACCGGCGTGCGGCGCCTGCATCCTCGCCAAGGACTGCCCTTCGTACGGCACCGGCCCCACCGATCCGGCCGTCGCCGCCGCCCTGGTCAAAGGCCCGGAAACCGAGCACCTGCTGGAACTGGTGGGGCTGTGAGCCCTGCGGCTCCACCCCGGCCCACCGCACGCCCCCGGCCCGACGCCGCGGGCGAACACGGCCATTCGCCCGCCGCCGCGCCGCGGGACTCCGCCGGCCGCACCGGAATTCGGCGGACCGGACCGGTCTCAGGAGTTGGACTGACCGACGCCTCCGGCATTGGTTCGGCCGGTGGCGCCATTGCGCCGGTGCGCGAACGGGTCTGGGCCGGTCGCAAAAGAGTCGGCCGCGATGGAATTCGGCGGCGGGTCGGATTGATCGCCGTGTTCGCGGCTTTGGTGTTGGCTGTGGCGTCGTGCTCGGGCTCCGGTGGGGGTTCGGCCGGTGGTACCGCCGCGCCCGGCGGCAAACCGGTTTCCGCGAGTGAGCGGGCGCGGGCCGCGCTGGTCGACTGTCCTGCTCCGTCGGGGGCTCCGGTTGCCGACAGTCCGCTGCGTGGACTGACGTTGAACTGCCTCTCCAATGGCAGCCCCATGGATTTGACCGCCGCGCTGGCGGGGAAGCCCGCGCTGCTGAATCTGTGGGCGTACTGGTGTGGGCCGTGTGCGGAGGAACTGCCGCTGCTGCAACAGTTCTCGGATCGGGCGTCGGCGTCGATCACGGTGCTGACGGTGCACAGTGATCCGGGTACGGCCAAGGGATTGGCGCGGTTGACCGGGCTCGGGATTCATCTGCCCGGGGTGGAGGATCCGGATACCAAGGTGCGCACCGCTGTCGGCGCGCCCGCGGTATTGCCGATCTCGGTCCTGTTGCGCGCGGATGGCTCGATCGCCAAACTCGTTGTGCGCCCGTTCAAGAGCGTCGATGACATTGCCGATACCGTCGCGGCTGAGCTCGGGGTGCGGGCGTGAGGTGGCGAAATAGCTTGTGCGGCTTGGTGGTTGCTGGTGTGGTGGTCGATCTTGGAGCGTGGGCATGAGACTCGAGGTGCCTACGGGCTCCATTCCGGAGTGGCTGCGCGGGGTGGCCGACCACGATCCGGCCGATCCGACCGGCATGAATCCGATTCTGAAGCGGCTCGCTTCGGCGGCCATGCGAGCGCGCGAAGCCGCCGTGCTGGTGCTCTTCAGCGGTGACGAGACGGTCGACCCGAACGCGCTGGGCGGACTGCCCGCCGACGCCGATGTGCTGCTCACCCAGCGCGCGGCGACCATGCGCACGCACAGCGGTCAAGTGGCGTTCCCGGGTGGCGGCGTGGAACCCGGCGATGACGGTCCCATCGGCACCGCGCTGCGCGAAGCCCAGGAGGAGACCGGCCTGGATCCGGCGGGCGTCGAGCCGATCGCCGTGCTGCCCAAGATCTTCGTGCCGCCGTCGCGCTTCGATGTGACGCCGGTGGTCGCGTACTGGCGCACCCCGGGCGAGGTCGGTGTGGTCAGCGAGAACGAGGCGACCCGCGTGGTGCGGGTGCCGGTCGCGGACCTCATCGATCCGGCGAACAGATTCGTGGTGCGGCATCCACTCGGCTATATGGGTCCGGCGTTCACCGTCGACGGCATGCTGGTGTGGGGCTTCACCGGGGGAGTACTGGCCGGACTGCTCGCGGTCTCCGGTTGGGAACATGAATGGGACCATCACGATGTGCGTGATCTGCAGGCCTCTTTGGCCGCGGTTGGGATGACGTTATGAGTTCTTCGGCCTGGCTCGACCTCGGCATCTTGATTCTGGCGCTGCTGGCCGCCACCTCCGGGTGGCGGCAGGGTGCGGTCGCGTCCGCGCTGGCTTTCCTAGGCGTGGTTCTGGGTGCGGTCGCGGGCATTCTGATCGCACCGCACATCCTGATTCACCTCAGCGAGGGGCGATCCCGGGTGCTGGTCGGCGTCCTGCTGATCGTGGCCCTGGTGATCGTCGGCGAGGTGGCGGGCATGGTGCTGGGCCGGGCCGCGCGCAGCGGTATGCGCGATCCGTTCACCCGCAGCGTGGACAGCGTGGTCGGCGCGGGCCTGCAGATGGCGGCGGTGCTGGCCACGGCCTGGCTGCTGGCGCTGCCGCTGGCGAACTCGTCGCAGCCGGGAATCGCGGCCGCGGTCAAGAACTCTCAGGTCCTGGTGAATGTGGACCATGTCGCGCCGGATTGGCTGCGGCGGGTGCCGAACGAATTCTCCAACCTGCTCAATACCTCGGGGCTGCCGGACGTCATCGGACCGTTCGGGCGCGTCCCGATCGCGGCCGTGGAGCCGCCGGATGCCAGCGTGCTGCAATTGCCGGTGGCGCAATCGCTGCAGTCGAGCGTGCTGCGCATTCGCGGTATCGCGCCGAGTTGCCAACGGCAGCTGGAGGGTTCGGGCTTCGTGGTCGCACCCGAGCGCGTCATGACGAACGCGCACGTGGTCGCGGGCACCAGCACGGTGAGTGTGGACACCGCGCGCGGGTCGATGGAGGCGCAGGTCGTGCTGTTCGACTCCGCCAAGGACATCGCGGTTCTGGCGGTGCCCGGTCTGAACGCACCGGTGATCCCGTTGGCCCCCAAGGCCGCCAACTCCGGTGAATCCGCGATCGTGCTGGGCTACCCGGGCGGTGGCCGCTACACGGCCAGCGCCGCCCGTGTTCGCGAGACCCTGGATCTCAAGGGCCCCAACATCTATCGCGACAACAATGTGCAGCGCGAGGTGTACACGGTGCGCGGTCAGGTCCGCGCGGGCAACTCCGGCGGCCCGCTGGTGGACACCGACGGCAATATCCTCGGCGTGGTCTTCGGTGCCGCCGTCACCGACGACGACACCGGCTACGTACTCACCCTGGACGAGGTGCGCCCGGAAGTGAATGGCGCGGCCGGAGATTCGACCCCGGTCGGCACCGGCAGCTGCGTCCTGAGCTGACGCCGCCCGCAGCGCGAATTCGGCCGGGATCCACCCTGGATCCCGGCCGAAATCATATCGGTATGACGGAGGTTGTCAGGCCAGGAGTTTGGCGAGCTCCGTGGTTACGGCCGCCGGATTCTCCTGGTGCGCATAGTGTCCCGCGTCCGGGATGGTGATGACGCGGCGCTGCGGGGAGAATTCCTGGCCGCGGCGAATGGTGCTGGTCAGGATGTAGCGGTCGCGATCGCCGTGCATGGACAGCACGGGGATGTCGATCGGTTCGCGCATGGTTTCCATGAATCGCGCACCGTCGGGCCGCCATTGGCTGCGGAAGGCCCAGCGCTGGTATTCCAGCGCACAGTGCGCCGCGCCCGGAATCCGGATGGCGGTGCGCATGCGTTCCGCGGTGTCCGCGAATTCCGGTGTGGCGGACCAGTGTTCACCGGCGTGCTGACGCAGCAGGCGTTCGATCTCGGCCCCGCTATCGGCGGTGATGAGGTTCTCCGCGTAGCGGGGGATCTGATAGCGCAGGAAGTTCGGCAGCCAGGTGGCGCGCTGTTTGCCGTCGCGCAGGATGGAACTCTTGAGCGCCGCCGGATGCGGTGAGCTCACCAGTCCGATGGCGCGCACCACGCGCGGTTGCAGCACCGCGGTCGCCCAGCACACCAGACCGCCCTCGGCGTGGCCGACGAGCGTGGCCTCGGTATGCCCGAGCGCGCGAATGAGTCCGGCGATATCACCGGCGAGCGTCCAGCCGTCATAGCCGCGCGGTGGTTTATCGCTGTCGCCGTAGCCGCGCAGATCCATCGCGACCGCGCGATAGCCCAGTTCGGACAGCGCGGTCAGTTGATGCCGCCACGACCACCAGAAGTCACCGAAGCCGTGCAGCAGCACCACCAGCGGCGTATCCGGATCCGCGAAGACCACGCCGCCCGCGGGCATCGCCTCGACCACGTGGAAGCGAATGCCGTTGGCGTGCACATCCCGATGGGTCCACGGTCCGTCGTAACGGACAGCGGACGGATCGGGGGGCGATATCGACGACACGCCGAAGGAGACTAATCGACGGTCTACAGCCGCGGCTTGCCGAGACCCGCGCCGGCGTCCGCCGAATGCTCACCGGAGCCGCTGAAACCGCTGGGCAGCACCGTCTTCACTTCCTTGAGCGATTCGATGGTCTTCTCCGGCGCGCGCAGTTTGCGCACCTTGAGATAGCCGAACAGCGCCAGCGCCGCCGTCGCCACGATCATCAGCAGGAAGACGATGAGGAACGCCAGCCAGCGGTACACCCATACGTCCAGCAGTTCGGCGAGGAAGAAGAAAAAGAAGAAGGAGCTGAACAGCAGGACGGTCAGCGCCGCGATGAAGAAGACGCTGCCCTGCAGGCCCTTCTTGACCTCGCCGGTCACCTCGGCCTTGGCGAGCGCGACTTCGGCGCGCACCAGGGTCGACATCTGTTCGGTCGCGTCACGCACCAGGCTGCCGATGGTCGCCGATTCGTGCGTATCGACATCGGACAGCGGAATCGAGGTGATGGTGCGGGTGCGGTCCCCGTTTCGCCCGTTACCGCCCTGTGTGAAGCTCAATTGCTCGACCCTTCTCCATGTCCCGGAACTCCCCGGTGTCGCTCACTGTTGTCCTTGCAGTGCCCGCTCGTCACGGCGCGCCTGGTGGGCGCGGCCACGACGCAACAGTAGTGCCGATCCTGCCAGGGAAGCCGCCAAAGACGTCAGCAACACCGCTGCTTTCGCGAGTTCGACCGCGGAGCCGTCGCCGACGTCCGCGAGTGCGAGTTCTGCCACCAAGAGGCTAACGGTGAAGCCGATCGCGCCTAGTACCGACAGGGCGAACATGTCCCGATAATCAAGATCGTCGGGCCGCTGGGCGATACCGAGACGTACCGCGAGCCAAGCGAACCCGAAGATGCCGAGGGTTTTACCGGCCAGCAGGCCCACGATGATGGCGAGCGAGATCCGGTTCGTGAACAGCTCCGAGAACACCTCGGTATCGAGCTGCACGCCCGAGGCGAACAGCGCGAACAGCGGTACGCAGAGCGCCGCGGAGATGGGCTGGAAGAAGTGCTCCAGTTTGGCCGCGGGCACGCAGTGCTCGTCCTCGTCGGGATCGGGCCGCACCCGGGTGAGCAGACCGAGCGCCACGCCCGCGAGGGTCGGGTGAATGCCCGCCTCGTGCAGCGAGTACCAGGCCAGCAGCGCCAGCGGCACATACAGGAACGGTGTCCCGATGCGCTTCCACTGGCCCAGCGCCCACACCGCGCAGCACAGGATCGCGATCGCCAGCCACAGCATCTTCAGCGTGGTGGTGAACAGCACCGCGATCAGGATGATGGCGATCAGATCGTCCACCACGGCCAGGCTCAGCAGGAACACCCGCGCGCCCGCCGGAATGCGAGAACCGGTGAGCGCCAGCACCGCCAGCGCGAACGCGATATCGGTGGCGACCGGCACCGCCCAGCCGCGATCCATGCCCTCCACACCCCAGCCGATGCCGACGGCGATGAGCGCGGGCATCACGACACCGCCGACGGCCGCCACGATGGGCAGGGTGGCGCGTTTGGGATCGGCCAGTTCGCCGACCACCAGTTCCCGTTTGAGTTCGAGTCCGGCGACGAAGAAGAAGATCGCGAGCAGTCCGTCCTTGGTCCAGTCGGCCAGGGTCAGATTCAGATGCAGCGCGGGAATGTCGAGATGGGTCTCGGTCATGGTCGTGTAGCCCGCGCCCCACGCGGAGTTCACCCACAGCACCGCGGTCGCCGCCGCGATGAGAAGCAGTGCGCCACCGAAGGTTTCGGTCCGGAGATAGCGGGACAATTCGGAGCGCAACTGAACAATCAAAGGGTGCACCTTTCCGGCTGTGCGGTCGACAGAACCTGCGGAGTGCGACTCACCGGAGCTCGGTCGGCGCATACCGCATGCCGACCAGACTTCCCGGCACACCTTACGCAATTCTAACGGTTGATTCCGGACATAAGGACCCGGGTCGTGTCGCGCGACCTGCGCGGAACGCACATCGGCCCCATGACCGAGCGGTCATGGGGCCGATGCCGTTGTGCGCCGGAGCTTTACGCCTTACCGGCGCGAATCGCCTCGAAAACGTTGGGATCCACCAGGGTTGAGGTGTCACCCAGTTCGCGGCCCTCGGCCACATCCCGGAGCAGGCGGCGCATGATCTTGCCCGAGCGGGTCTTGGGCAGCTCGGGAACCACGTGGATCTCGCGCGGGCGGGCGATGGGGGAGATCTCCCGGGAGACCTCGGCCTTGAGCTCGGCCACCAGGTCATCCCCGGTGTTCTCGGCTCCGGCGGTGAGGATCACGAACGCCACGATGCCCTGTCCGGTGGTCTCATCGGACGCGCCGACCACCGCCGCCTCGGCGACGCCGGAGTGACCGACCAGCGCCGATTCCACCTCGGCGGTCGAAATGCGGTGGCCCGACACGTTCATGACGTCGTCGACGCGCCCCAGCACCCACAGATCGCCGTCGGCGTCGAGCTTGGCCCCGTCACCGGCGAAGTACCAGCCCTGGTCGCCGTAGCGCGCCCAGTAGGTCTCCTTGTAGCGCTCGTTATCGCCCCAGATGCCGCGCAGCATGGACGGCCACGGCTCATCGAGCACCAGGTACCCGTTGGCCTCGGTCTCGCCCAGTACGACCGGCTTACCCTCTTCGTCGACGACCTTGGCCGAGATGCCCGGCAGCGGGGTCATGGCCGCGCCCGGCTTGGCCGCGGTGACGCCCGGCAGCGGCGAGATCATGATGGTGCCGGTCTCGGTCTGCCACCAGGTGTCCACGATGGGAGTCCTGTTGGCGCCCACCACATCCCGGTACCAGCGCCACGCCTCGGGATTGATCGGCTCACCGACCGAACCGAGCACGCGCAAGCTCGACAGATCGTGCGCGTCGGGAATCTCCCTGCCCCACTTCATGAATGTGCGCACCAGGGTCGGGGCGGTGTAGTAGATCGACACCCCGTACTTCTCGATGATCTGCCAATGCCGGTGCTCGTCAGGGAAATTCGGGGTGCCCTCGTACAGCACGGAGGTCGCGCGATTGGCGAGCGGTCCGTACACGATGTACGAATGTCCGGTCACCCAGCCGATATCGGCGGTGCACCAGTACACGTCCTGGCCGGGCTTGTGATCGAACACGTAGTTGTGCGTGTACGACGCCTGGGTCAGATAGCCGCCGGAGGTGTGCAGGATGCCCTTGGGCTTCCCGGTGGTGCCGGAGGTGTAGAGGATGAACAGCGGATGCTCGGCATCGAACGGCTGCGCCTCGTGCTCGGGCGACGCGTCGGCGACGGTCTCGTGCCACCACACGTCGCGGCCCTCGGTCATGGGCGTATCGATCCCGGTGCGGTTGACCACCAGCACCTGCTCGACGGTCGAATTCCCGTCCGCGAGAGCCTCGTCCACCGCCTCCTTGAGCGGGGCGGGCTTACCGCGCCGCCACTGCCCGTCGGTGGTGATGACCAGCCGCGCCCCGGTGTCGTCGATGCGCTGGCGCAGCGCGCTTGGCGAGAATCCGGCGAAGACCACCGAATGCGGCAGGCCCAGCCGCGCGCAGGCCAGCATGGCGGCGACGGCCTCGGGCAGCATCGGCATGTAGATGGCGACGCGATCCCCGGCGACGAGGCCGATCGAGGTCAGATAGTTCGCGGCGCGCGACACCTCGGCCAGCAGCTCGGCATAGGTGATGGCGCGGGAATCGCCGGGCTCGCCCTCCCAGTGGATGGCGACCTGATCGCCGTGCCCGTCCAGCACATGCCGGTCGACGCAGTTGTAGGCGACGTTCAGCTTGCCGTCAACGAACCATTTGGCGAAGGGCGCGTCATCCCAGTCCAGGACGCGGGTCCACGGCTGCGCCCAGTGCAGGCGCCGCGCCTGTTCGGCCCAGAACCCTTCGCGATCGGCCGCGGCCCGCTCGTACAGCGCGGCGTCGGCGTTGGCGGAGGCGGCGAACTCAGCGCTCGGTGGATAGGCATCCAGGTGATCGGCGGTGCTTTCGGTCATCTCTCTCTTCTTCTCTCGCGCGTGCCGGCCACGGGGTGACCGCGGCCACGTTCGACCCTAACCGAGTGTGATCTGCGTCGTGCCCGGCTGTCGCCTTCGGTCCCACTCTGTGCATTCGCGACATTCCCACCCGGCGCGTGACCGAACCGTGAACCACCCGGACCGGGCATTGTGCAATGTGTCAGGTACGGCCCCCCGCGCGAGTCGCTCATGTTGCCGGATTGCTAACAAGGCGAACAATCCCGTTTCGATCCGCTGACACCCGCTGTCCGGACGGTTACTGTCCGTTTCACCCAAGGCGGATCGTGGTTGAGCGCTGAAGGACCTCCGGCGCGCGTCACCTTCCCCTCGCCATTTCCGGACACCGGGAGAAATGCGTTGAGAATCAAGACGATAACCGCGGTGGCGGCCGCAGCGTTGATGGCCACGAGCTTCGCGCTGACCGGCTGCTCCTCGGACAGCAGCAGCGGTGACGACCTCGTGAGCGTGAACGCGGCCGAACCGCAGAACCCCCTGGTGCCCACCAACACCAATGAGAACATGGGCGGCCGCGTGGTGGACCGGCTGTGGGCCGGACTCAAGTACTACGACGGCGGCGGCACCCCGCACAACGAGATGGCGCAGTCCATCGAGACCACCGACCGGCAGCATTACAAGATCACCATCAAGCCGGACTGGAAATTCACCGACGGCACCGCCGTCACCGCGAAATCCTTTGTCGACGCCTGGAATTACGGCGCCCTCGGCACCAACGCCCAGCTGCAGAACTGGGCCTTCACCCCCATCCTCGGCTACGAGGACGTCTCCGCCAGCCCGCCCAAGGCGCAAACCCTGTCCGGGCTGAAGGTCGTCGACGACCACACCTTCACCGTCGATCTGAAGCAGCCGTCCATCGACTTCGAACTCGAGCTCGGCTTCGCGCCGTTCTATCCGCTGCCCGAGGCCGCGTACAAGGATATGAAGGCGTACGGCGAGAACCCGATCGGCAACGGGCCGTACAAATTCGCCAATACCGGTGCCTGGCAACACAATGTGCAGATCGAACTGGTCCCCAACCCTGACTACCCGGGCGGCCGCCCGGCCAAGAACAAGGGCCTGCGGTTCAAGATGTACGCCAATATGGATACCGCGTACGCGGACCTGCTGCAGGGCAATCTCGATGCGCTGGACGTGATTCCGGATACCGCGCTGGCCACCTACGAACAGGATCTCGGCGACCGCGCCATCCACAAGCCGATCGCGTACAGCCAGCACATCGGCAGTCAGCCGAATCTCGCGCACTTCTCCGGCCCCGAAGGTGTGCTGCGCCGCAAGGCCATCTCGATGGCCATCAACCGGGAACAGATCGCCACCAACATCTTCCACGGCACCCGCGTCCCCACCAAGGACTTCACCGCCTTCACCCTGCCCGGCTTCCGTGACGGGCTGCCCGGCTCCGAGGTGCTGAAATTCAACCCGGACGAGGCCAAGAAGCTGTGGGCGCAGGCCGATGCCATCTCACCGTGGTCGGGGACCTATCAGATCGCCTACAACTCCGACGGCGGCCATCAGGCGTGGATCGAGGCCGTGGCCAACAGCGTCAAGAACACCCTCGGCATCGACGCGGTGGGCGCGCCCTACCCGACGTTCAAGAGCATTCGCGACGAGATCCAGGCCAAGACCATCGGCAAGGCGTTCCGGTACGGCTGGCAGGGTGACTACCCGTCCATGTTCGAATTCCTCACCGCGCTGTATCTGAGCACGTCGGAGACCAATAACGCGGGATACAACAGCCCGGAATTCGACGGACTGCTGAGCAAGGCGCTGGCCGCGCCGACGCCCGAGGCGGCGTACGACATCATCGCGCAGGCGCAGGCCGTGCTGTTCCGGGATATGGCCGATATCCCCGTGTTCGACTACAACGTCGCGGCGGGCCGCTCGGACAAGGTGAAGAAGGCCGACGTCTCCTGGTCGGGACTGTTCGACTTCGAGAACATCGAAAAGTAAACCGCTGCTAGGGAAACGGGTTGCGGCACGGTGTAAATCACCGTGCCGCAACCACTCCCGCCATTCGATGGAGTGAACCATGGCTTGGTATATCGTGCGGCGGCTGCTCCAGATGATCCCGGTCTTCCTCGGGGCCACGCTGCTCATCTATTCGATGGTCTTCCTGATCCCCGGCGACCCCATTCAGGCGCTGGCCGGTGACCGTCAGATGACCCCGGCGGTGGAGGCGGCGTTGCGCGCCCGATACCACCTGGATCAGCCGTTCTTCATTCAATACCTGGAATATCTGAAAGGTATTGTCACCCTTGACTTCGGCACCTCGTTCTCCGGACGCCCGGTGCGCGATGAGCTGGCCCGCGCCTTCCCGATCACCTTCCGGCTGGCCATCATGGCCGTTTGCATCGAGGCCATTTTCGGCATAACTTTCGGCCTGGTCGCCGGACTGCGCAAGGGCAAACTGTTCGACTCCACCATGCTGGTGCTGAGCCTGGTCATCATCGCGGTGCCGATCTTCGTGGTCGGCTTCCTGGCGCAGTATCTGCTCGGCGTGAAATGGGGTATCGCACCGGTGACGGTCGGCGCGAAGGCCGGATTCACCGATCTGCTGGTGCCCGCCTTCGTGCTCGGATCGCTGTCCTTCGCCTATGTGCTGCGGCTGACGCGGAACTCGGTGGCGGAGAACATGTCCGCCGACTACGTGCGCACCGCCACCGCCAAGGGGCTGAGCCGCAGACGCGTCATCGTGGTGCACATTCTGCGCAATTCGATGATCCCGGTGGTCACCTTCCTCGGCACCGATCTCGGCTACCTGATGGGCGGCGCGGTCGTCACCGAGGGCATCTTCAATATTCCGGGCGTGGGCGGCACGCTGTACCAGGCGATCGTGCGCGGCGAACCACCCACCGTGGTGGCCTTCGTGACCGTGCTCATCGTGATACTGCTGCTGGCGAACCTGCTCGTCGATCTGCTCTACGCCGCCCTCGACCCGAGGATCCGCTATGCCTGAGATCGCGAAAACTCGTGCGGGACAAGAACATTTCGTGGCCCCGCCGGACGAGGTCGAAGTGCTGGCCACCGACCGGCTCGACGAATCCGGCGCGCCCACCAGCGTCTGGCGCGATGCCTGGCGGCAGCTGCGGCGCAATCCGATCTTCGTCATCGCCGCACTGCTGCTGATCTTCGTGGTGCTGGTCGCGGCCTGGCCGGAACTGTTCACGAATCAGGATCCGCGATACTGCAACGGCGATTTCAGCATGCACAAGCCGGGCAGCGGACACCCCTTCGGCTTCGACAAACAGGGCTGCGATATCTACGCCCGCACCGTCTACGGCGCGCGGGCGTCGGTGCTGACCGGTATCGGCTCCACCGCGCTGTTCGTGCTCATCGGCGGGGCCCTGGGCGCGATCGCCGGATACTATGGCGGACTGTTCGATTCGATCATCTCCCGGATCGCGGAGATCTTCTACGCGCTGCCGCTCATGCTCGCCGCCATCGTGCTCATGCAGATGCTGTCCTCGCGCACCATCTGGACCGTCATGATCACCCTGGCCTCGTTCTCCTGGCCGCAGGCCGCCCGCATCACCCGGGGCGCGGTCATCGAGGCCAAGAACAGCGAATACGTCACGGCGGCAAAGGCATTGGGCGTCTCCAGATTCCGGACGCTGCTGCGGCACGTACTGCCCAACTCGGCCGGGCCGATGATCGTGGTCAGCACCATCTCGCTCGGCGTCTTCATCGTCACCGAGGCGACGCTGTCCTACCTCGGCGTCGGACTGTCCCGGCAGATCGTGTCCTGGGGCTCCGATATCGCGGTGGACCAGAAGGAGATTCGCACCTCCGCGATCCTGTTCTATCCGGCGACCGCGCTCGCGCTGACCGTGCTCAGCTTCATCATGCTCGGTGACGCGGTCCGCGATGCCCTCGATCCCAAGGCCCGGAAGAGGTGACCGATATGGACAAACCACTGCTCGAAGTCCGCGACCTGAACGTGAGCTTCACCTCCGACGGTAAGCAGATCCCGGCCGTGCGCGGGGTGAACCTGACCGTCTATCCGGGCCAAACCGTCGCCATCGTCGGCGAATCCGGCTCCGGGAAATCGACCACCGCGCACGCCATCATCGATCTGCTGCCCGGCACCGGGCGAATCACCGACGGCTCCATCATGTTCGGCGGCAAGGATCTGGCCAAGGCGTCCAAACGCGAGATCGTCGGCGTACGCGGCCGGGGGATCGGGTTCGTGCCGCAGGACCCCATGTCGAATCTGAATCCGGTGTGGAAAGTTGGATCCCAGATTCGGGAAACCCTGGAGGCCAACGGTATCGCCAAAGGTAAGGCCGCCAAGCAGCGGGCGGTGGAACTGCTCACCGAGGCCGGGATGCCCGATGCCGAACACCGGGTCAATCAGTATCCGCACGAATTCTCCGGCGGTATGCGCCAACGCGCGCTCATCGCCATCGGATTGTCCTGCCGCCCAGAGCTTCTCATCGCCGATGAGCCCACGTCCGCGCTGGACGTGACCGTGCAGCGGCAGATTCTGGATCATCTCGACACCCTCACCGGTGAACTCGGCACGGCCGTCCTGCTCATCACGCACGACCTCGGATTGGCCGCCGAGCGCGCCGAACATCTGGTGGTCATGTATCGCGGCCGGGTGGTGGAATCGGGTCCGGCACAACAGATTCTGCGTGAACCCCAGCATCTGTACACCAAGAAACTGGTGAACTCCGCGCCGTCGCTGGCCTCACAGCGGCTGTCCTCGGTGCGGCAGCGCGCCGAAGTGCGGGCCCAGGCCGTGCAGGTGGCGGGTCAGCTCGCCGAGGCCGACGCCGAATTCGCCGCCGCACCGGACGACGTGCTGACGGTGGAGAACCTCACCAAGGTCTACAAGATTCGCGGCAGCACGCCCTGGAAGTCCACCGAACTCGTTGCGGCGGATGATGTCTCGTTCCGGTTGCAACGCGGCACCACCACCGCCATCGTCGGCGAATCCGGCTCCGGAAAATCCACCGTGGCGCAGATGGTGCTTGGCCTGCTCGAACCGACCTCCGGCCGGGTCACCTTCGACGGCCGCGAGGTCGCGACACTGAACACCAAGGCCGCCTTGGCTTTCCGCCGTCGCGTCCAACCCGTCTTCCAGGACCCCTACGGTTCCCTCGACCCCATGTACTCCATCTACCGCACTATCGAGGAACCGCTGCGGACGCACGGCATCGGTACCGCCAAGGAACGCGAAGCCACCGTCCGCGACCTTATCGACAAGGTCTCCCTGCCCGCCTCGGTCATGCGCCGCTACCCCAATGAACTCTCCGGTGGCCAGCGTCAGCGCGTCGCCATCGCCCGCGCCCTGGCCCTGTCCCCGGAGGTCGTCGTCTGCGACGAAGCCGTCTCCGCCCTGGACGTGCTGGTCCAGGCCCAAATCCTGCAACTGCTCAACGAACTGCAGGCCGAACTCGGCCTGTCCTACCTCTTCATCACCCACGACCTGGCCGTAGTCCGCCAGATCGCGGACAACGTGGTCGTCATGCAATCCGGCAAAGTGGTCGAGGCCGCACCCACCACCGACGTGTTCGACAACCCGCAATCCCCGTATACCCAACGACTGCTGGATGCCATCCCGGGCCGGGACCTGCTCGTCAGCTGATATGTGACCTGCCAGTAGCCTCGTATCTCGTGACCGATCCGCTACAGCCACTCGTCGAACTGCCCGGTGTGGTCGAGGCCGCCGACAAAGCGCGCGACGCGCTCGCTGAAGTGCACCGGCACAAGGCGAATCGCCGAGGTTGGCCGACCACCGCGGCCGAGGCCGCGGTGCGCGCGGCCCGATCCTCGGCGGCCATCGAGGGCGGGACCATCGACCTGCCCGCCGACGGCAATGTCGAGGATCCGATCCTCGCGGGCGCACTGCGGGTCGGCCAGGCCCTGGACGGCGATGCCCTGCGCACCTTGGTCGGCGTGTGGGGGCGAGCTCCTTTGCAGGCGTTAGCCCGCTTACACCTGCTGGCGGCGGCCGACATGGTCGAGGACAAGGAGTTGCTGGGCCGGCCGCGCAATGTGCCCGGTGTGGCCGAACGGCTGGATCTGCTCGCGCAGACCGTGCAGGCCACCAAGGCCCCGGCCCCTGTGATCGCGGCCATCGTGCACGGCGAACTGCTCGCGCTGCGGCCCTTCGGAACCGGTGACGGCATCGTCGCGCGCGCGGCCTCGAGGCTGGTCGCGGTGTCCAGTGGCCTGGACCCGCACAGCCTCGGTGTGCCCGAAGTGTTCTGGTTGCGGCGTCGCCAGGCGTATCTGGACGCGGCCGCCGGATTCGGCATGGGCACCGCGGAAGGCGTCGGCGGCTGGGTGATCTTCACCAGTGGCGCGCTGGAAGATGGTGCGCGCGAAGCCCGTTCGATCGCCGACGCGGCGGCGGGCTGAGTCCGGACATCAAAGCGGGCGGCGTAATCGCTCTCGCGATCTCACCGCCCGCGTAGCACGGATCGCCTGGTTACCAAGCGTGCTTCTCGGGTTGTGTTTACGGCCTCGGCGAGCTCTCCGGGTCCGGTGCGGATCGTCCCCGCACAGTTGCGAGGCATTACCGCCGAATCCTCGGATAACGCAGGCCCACAACTACTCGTGCCCTTGTCGCGGCGTGCTCCGCGTGGGTGCCTGGTGTCCGTGCTGGGAAGGGTGGGTCGGGAAACCGGATCTTCTCTTCCGATCCGATCTTGGCCTTCCGTCCTTCCGTGCGTCCATTGTTACCCTGTGACCGCCCTCACATCAAGAGCTGGGGAAACATTCGAAAAGTCGGCGTGTCGGGCATTTTTGTGCATTGGCGTTTCTATTCGGCCCGGCGGTGCGGCCGACTACCGCCGGCGGCGCAGCAGCCGGTAGCTCACCGCGCCCGCGGCCAGCGCGCTCAACGCCACCACCGCACTCGCGGCGACGGTCGTGGTGGAGGGTTGCGGGATGCGCGCCCACAGCGATACCGGGTTCTCGAAGGTCAGCACCGGCCAGCCGTGCGCGACCGCCTCCCGGCGCAGCGCGCGATCCGGATTCACCGCGGTGGGATGCCCGACCGCGCTCAGCATCGGCAGATCGGTCACCGAATCGGAGTACGCGTAACACTTGCTGAGGTCGTAACCGTTTGCGGCGGAGAGCTTTTCGATGGCCTCCACCTTGCCCTCGCCATAGCAGTAGAACTCGACGTCGCCGGTGTACTTGTTGTCCTGGACCACCATTCGGGTGGCGGCGAAATGATCCGCGCCCAGCGCCTGCGCGATCGGGGCCACCATCTCCTCGCCGGACGCCGAGACGATGATCACGTCGTGCCCCCGAATCCGGTGGTCCGCAATGAGATCCGCGGCCTCGGCGTAGATGAGCGGATCCACGATGTCGTGCAGCGTCTCGGCGACCACCGAGCGCACCTGATCCACATCCCAGCCCGCGACCATGCGGGTCAGATGTTCGCGCATGCGCTCCATCTGATCGTGGTCCGCGCCCGACAGCAGGAACAGGAAATGCGCGTAGCTGCTCTCCAGGACGGCCCGGCGACTGAGCAGGCCCTGGTCCAGGAACGGCTTGCTGAAGACGAAGGCGCTCGACCTCGCGATCACCGTCTTGTCGAGATCGAAGAATGCGGCCACTCGTCCACGTTCGGCTGTCACGGCGTCCAGGATATGTTTCGCGAGTGACGGCCGCGTGTCGCGGTGTGCTCGATGCCGGATATTTCCCTGTTTGCCCGGGTTAGCCAGCGGGAAGCGGAGCCGGGTCCGCGGGAAAAAGACTCGCCCGGCGGACTTGCAAACCCGGCGGGGCTTGGGTGTAGTATCGCAAGTACCTGGACTTGTTCCAGGCGCGTTCAGCCCGACCCCCCGGGGCTGAACCCGACGACCCCAGCCTCCTCCCCCCCCGGCTGGGGTCGTCCTCTATTTACGGACTGTTATGTCCCACTTGGTTACCCGGGATTTATCCACAGCCCGCGTGTTATCCACAATCGCTATCTTCCCTCTTTCGGCGCGCTCCGCGCTGGGCGACGCTGACCTGCATGGACTCTCATATCGATGACTCGCCACGAGCCCTCGCCCTGCTGTCCGACCCGCGCCTGCGCGAAGAGGTCCGCCGCATAGCGGCCGCCGCCGACCGCCCCCTCGACGAACGCACCGCACCGGTCGCCCGTCACCCCTGGGCCGCCGCACCCGTCATAGTCCTGGACACTCCCGCCGCCCGTTGCTGCATATCCGCCGGATCCACCCGCCGCCCCGGAATCCTCCTGGTGACCGACGGTGAACCGGGTTTGCTCGACTGGCAAACAGCCACCGAACTCGGCGCCGAAAACGTCCTCCCGCTCCCCACCGCCGCCCCCATCCTCATCACCGCCTTTACCACCGGCAACCAGCCCGGCTCCGCCGACGGAGCGATAGTCGCCGTGGCCGGAGCGGCCGGTGGCTCCGGCGCCTCAACCCTCGCCGCCGCCATCGCCCTGGCCGCCGCCGCCCGCACCCGCCACACCAGCCATCCCCGAGTCGGCACCACCCATCCCCGCCGGATCTCCGCATCACCCCACGCTCCCGGTCGCGATGAGCTGGTCACACACGCGGGAGAGACCGGCTCGCGGGGCGGCACCTCCGGCTCGCGGGGCGGTTCGAGCGGTGCGCGTGGCAATGCGACTGGCGCACAAGGTGACACGTTCGAATCACGGGTCGGTTCGAGCGGCGCCCGCGGGAACGCGCCTGGCGCACCGGGCGATGCGTTCGGATCAGACGGAGGCTCGGGTGCGATGCGCGGCGATGCGCCTGAGGTGCGGGGCGGTGTGTCCGGATCACCCGCTCGATCGGCATCCACCCGTGGCGAGATATCCGGTGTGCGGGGTGATGTGTTTGCAGGACAGGGTGGTTCGGCTTCGACGCGCAGTGGTTCGGTCCGGGGGCGTGGCGATTTCGTGGCCGGTCGAGAACCCGCACATACCTTGCTGGTGGATGCGGCTCCTTTCGGTGGTGGGATCGATCTGTTGCTCGGCCTCGAGGGAGTGCCGGGTCTGCGGTGGCCGGATCTGGTGATCGAAGACGGGCGGGTGTCCGCGTCCGCATTGCACGATGCGCTTCCGAGTATCGGTGGCGCGGCGGTGCTGTCCTGTGGAAGAGGGCTCTCCACAACGGAACTCGCGCCCTCGGCGGTGCGGGCGGTGCTGGACGCCGGCCGGGGTGCGGGGGATCTGGTGGTCTGCGATGTATCCGCCGAACGCGGCCCGCATGCCGAGGAAGTGCTCGATGCGGCGGATCTGGTGGTGCTCGTGGTGCCCGCGCGGTTGCGCGCCATCGCCGCGGCCGAATCCGCCGCCGCCTACCTGGCGCGGCGAAATCCGCACGTGCGCTTGCTGGTTCGCGGACCGTCACCGGGAGGGCTGCGCGGGTGCGAGATTTCCGAAACCCTGGGCCTGCCGCTGCTCGCCGCGTTGCCACCTCAGCCGGGTCTGGCCGAACGTCTCGAGCGCGGCGGTCTCACCATCAAGCGGCGTGGCCCATTGCGCACGGCGGCCGATCTGGTGCTCACCGAGCTGGGACACCGTAGTGCTGTGCGGGCCAGTCGAATTGGATCGGCATTGGCGGGAGCTCGGGGATGAGCGCCCTGGTCACGCCCGAACTGCTGGATCGGGTGCGCGAGCGCCTGGCCGATGGCGCGGGCGATCCGGATCCGGCACGGGTGGCGGCCGCCATTCGGGCCGAGGCCGGTGGCGTGCTCGGCGATACCGATCTACTGCGGGCATTGCGGCTGTTGCAGACCGAGATGACGGGCGTGGGTGTACTGGACCCGCTGCTGCATGACCCCGATGTCACCGATGTGCTGGTCACCGCCCCGAATGCGGTATGGGTGGATCGTGGTCGCGGCCTGTGCCGAGCGCCGGTGCGCTTCGAAGACGAGGCGTCCGTGCGCAGGCTGGCTCAACGCTTGGCCCTGTCCGCCGGCCGCCGGCTCGACGACGCGCAACCGTGGGTGGACGGCCGACTCTCGGGAACCGAAGCGGCCCTGGGTAATTCATTCGGCGTTCGCCTGCACGCGGTCCTGTCGCCCATAGCGCACGGCGGGACCTGCCTGTCCCTGCGCGTGCTGCGCCCCGCCTCGCAGGGTCTTGATGCCCTCGCCGCCTCCGGTGCGATCCACCCTGACGCGAAAGTGCTGCTGGAGAAGATAATTCGAGCCCGCCTCGCCTTCCTGGTGATCGGCGGGACCGGAAGCGGAAAGACCACTTTGCTGTCCGGTTTGCTCGCAAAAGTCGACCCGTCCGAACGCATCATCTGCGTCGAGGACGCGGCCGAACTCGCCCCACCCCACCCGCACGTGGTCCGCCTGGTGGCCCGCCCCGCCAATGTCGAGGGTGCGGGCGAGGTGACGGTCCGCGACCTGGTCCGCCAGGCCCTGCGCATGCGCCCCGACCGCATAGTGGTCGGCGAAGTCCGCGGCGCGGAAGTGGTAGACCTCCTCACCGCCCTCAACACCGGCCACGACGGCGGCGCGGGCACCGTCCACGCCAACTCCCCGCGCGAAGTCCCCGCCCGCCTGGAAGCCCTCGCCGCCCTGGGCGGCATGTCCCGCGACACCCTGCACAGCCAACTGGCGGCCGCCATCCAAATAATCCTGCACGTCCACCGCCACCCCGACGGCACCCGCACCCTCCGCGAAATCGGCCTGGTCACCCCCACTCCCACCCGAATCGACATAACCCCCGCCTGGTCCGCCGACCCCCGCCCCACCCCCGCCGCCGCAACCCTCAACGCCCTACTGGACGACAGAACCGCGCTATAGCCCGGGCGTCTGGCGCCTGATCGAGTCGCTGACGAAACCGGGAACGCTACCCGGCCCCTCCGGTCTCGGTGAAGGCCCTCTCTTCCGACCTCCGCGTCCACGCAGCTCATGACCGTGGCGCGGAACCATCCAAAAGCTCTCTACTCCAAGCCTATTCAGCTCCGCAGCGAAAGGACGAGCTATGACCGCCGCATCGAACGGCCCGGATCGGCACCCTTCCGTTCCGCCACAATCGCACCCCGACTGCTGCACCGACGAGCACTGTCCCATGCGAGATCAGCGCTGCGGCAAGCTCTTTCACTGGCGCCACAGCCAGCCGCCCGGCCTACGCTCCGGCCGGCGAATCCGCTGCACCAACCACCGAGCCTCGCCTCCGCACGCCGCGGGTGGTGATGATCAATGACCGCCACCGGGCACCAAGCTGTTTCGCGTGCCTCACGTGGCGACCGAACGCGACGGCGGGAACAGGTGATTCCATATGAACGCCATGCCACCGCGCTCGTGGATCGCGCCGAATCCGTACCGGTGGCGCTGGAGTCCGGTTCGAGTGGCGGGGGATCGGGGTGGTTCGGACGGTCGCAGGGCCGGGCTACCGCGTCGCGGATCGGCAGCGCCGGCGGTGATGTCTGCCGCCGCGTCGGCGCGTCGTTCTCAGGTCCCGGAGGTGGTCGATGACTTCGGTTGTGGGGCATCCTGCTTCGATTCTCGGCTGTATCGCGCTGGCACTGGTTGTCGCTCCGAAGTCCGCCGCGCGGCGGCGGTTCGCGCGAATATTCCGGCACGACGGCCGGTTTCGCCTGCCTCGGCACGTCACGGGTGGTCGGCTGGCCGCGGTCGCGGCGTCCCCGGTGGTGTTTCTCGTCGGGGTGGGGCCTTTGGTTGCCGGGGTCTTGGTGCTGGGGACGCTGGTATTGCGCTGGCGACGGACTCGATCGGATCGGGAGCGGGAGGCCGAGAGTGCGCAGCTGTTGGAGGGATTGGAGGCCGTGATCGGGGAGCTGCGCATCGGCGCGCATCCCAGTGCGGCGGCGGAGGTCGCGGCGGTCGAGACCACCGGACCGACAGCGCGGGTTTTCGCGGTCAGTGCCGCGCGGAGTCGGCTCGGCGGATCCGGCGCGGATGCGTACCGGCGCACCGTGACCGCTGTACCGGAGGAGCTGTCCCGGGTCGCGGATGCGTGGCAGGTCGCGGATCGGCATGGTCTGGCGCTGGCCGAATTGCTCGCGGCGACCCGGCTGGACCTGCTGGGCCGCAAGCGTTTTCGCGATCGAACCGCGGCTGCTCTGGCCGGAGCGCGTGCCACCGCGGCGGTACTGGCACTACTTCCGCTCCTCGGGATAGCGCTGGGGCAGCTCATGGGGGCCGCGCCCCTGCACGTGCTCTTCGTCTCGTCGGCGGGTGCCTATCTGCTTCCGCTCGGGGCCGCCCTTAGCTGCGCCGGTCTGCTCTGGACGGACGCCATCACGAGAAGGGTCTTGCAATGACTACACGGCACAGGGATAGGAGGCGGCCTCGGTCTACTGGCCCGCCGGTGTCTCGCGCGGTGCCGTGTCTCGCGCGGGAGGTGTTGTCGTGAACGTGCTTTCGCTGGCCGGGGTGTTCGCGGCGCTGGCCCTACTGTTCGAGCCGGGCCGGATTGCGGCACGGCGGCGGTGGGCGCGGCTGTGCTCCGGTGCCGGGAGGTATGAACCGCGAGCGCGCCCGACGCGTCAGGTTGCCGATCCGCTGGGGACTTCGGGGACGTTGGATCTCTTCGCGGCCTGTCTGCGCGCCGGGCTGCCTGCGGCGGCGGCTGCCGGGGCCGTCGCCGCGGGGGCGGGTGAACCACTGGGTTCGGTATTGCGGCGGGCGGCGGAACTGCTTGCGCTGGGGGCGGATCCGGTGACCGCGTGGGAGCAGGCGGCCGCCGGGTGCTCGGACGACGGTGTGATGGCGCTGGCTCGGATGGCGCGGCGGTCGGCGCGCTCGGGGGCCGGATTGGCCACGGCGGTGGGTGAATTGGCGGAGCAGCGGCGCGGTGCGGTCGAGGACGCGGCGGCGGCGCGGGCGGAGCGGGCCGGAGTGTTGATCGGGGGACCGCTCGGACTGTGCTTCCTGCCCGCCTTCGTCTGCCTGGGCATCGTGCCCGTGGTGATCGGACTGGCGAGTCATGTACTGGGCGGGGGTCTGCTGTGAACGGAAACGACTGTGCCGACGCGGAATCGCCGCATCGGAGTGAGGAGAGGAGAGATCGTGCGCACATCCATTCGAGGCCCGGAGTGGGACCTGCGAAACCGGTTGCTGCTGGTCGCGGTTCGCGAGGACGGCATGAGCACCGCCGAATACGCCATCGGCACCATCGCGGCGGCGGCGTTCGGCGCCGTCCTGTACGGGGTGGTGACGGGGGACAGCATCGTCAGCGCGCTGACCGGGATCATCGACAGGGCGTTGAAGACCTCCGTCAACTGATCCCGGCGCGGCAGCCGCCGCGCCGCCTCCCCGATCGTGCCGGTGACGAGCTGGGCATGGCGACCGTCGAGGCCGCCATCGCCCTGGCGGCGCTGGTCACCGTCCTGGTGCTGTGTATTGGCGCGCTGCTGGCCGTTTCCGCGCAGGTGCGGTGCGTGGACGCCGCCAGGGAGGCGGCGCGCCTGACCGCCCGAGGAGAGGCCGCCAAGGCTGTCCCCGCCGGGCAGCGGGTCGCGCCACCCCATGCCTCGATCACCGTCCGCTCCGAGGGCGACCTGGTGGTGGCGGTGGTGACCGTCCGCGCGCCCTTGCTACCGCTCACCCTGCGCGCGGAGGCGGTGGCGGCCAGGGAGCCGGGGGAGTCACCGTGATCCGCCGGGACCGATGCCGCGAGCCCGGGAGATCCGCGGTGATCCGCCGGAACCGATGCCGCGAGCCCGGGAGATCCGCGGTGATTCGGCGAGGCGCGTGCGGTCGGATCCGGGGAATCGCCGGTTTTCGGCCGGATCGGCGAAGCGAATCAGGGGGAGTGACGGTACTCGCAGGTGTGGCGTTGGTCGCTCTATTGAGCCTCACGGTGCTGCTGGCGCAGGTCGGTGTCGCCGTGGTGGGCAGGCATCGTGCGCAGTCCGCGGCCGATCTGGCGGCGCTGGCGGCGGCCGCCGGATTGGCCGCCGGTGCCGAATCGGGATGTGTGCGCGCACGGGAGATCGGTATGCGAATGGGTATGCGCGTGATCGATTGCGCGGTGCGCGAGTGGGATGTGACCGTCACCGTCGAGTCGCGAATGGCGCTGGGTCCACTCGGCACTCGATCGATCAGTGCGAAGGCAAGGGCGGGACCGATGGGACATAGCGACTAATGGCGACTATCTCGTACCGAGCGGTTGGTTAGAGAATGGATGGCGCGCACCACACCGCGTGTCGATCAATGTCGATATTGGATGAAAGTGGTAAGCGAATTGTTTGGATCTCGATCGCTTTCCTATTCGTTCCAGAAGTCGGAATCGAATGAATGCACTGGTAAATGCGTGATCGACAATATCGAACGGAGCAATCCTCCAGTTAACAGGATCACTTCCCTTTTTATTCGGCTATCGGCCACGTGTCGCGAGACCGGCCCCGGGCCGCCCGTGCGCCCGCCGGACACCTCCCAGTTGCCGGATTCCGGCCGGTCGGCGCGATGGCGGTCCGGCCTCGCTCCGGCTTCGAGCTGATCACGAAACGGTGTGAGCGCCGTCACCTTCGCCGAGCTCGCCCAATACCGCCGCCAGCAGCCGCGCCGCCCCAGCCTTATCCAGCGGATTATTGCCATTTCCGCACTTCGGAGACTGTACGCAGGACGGGCACCCGCTCGCGCAACCGCAGGATTCGATGGCCGCGAGGGTCGCCCCGAGCCACTGCCGCAGTCGCGCGAACCCGCGCTCGGCGAAGCCGGCACCGCCCGGATGCCCGTCGTAGACGAAGACGGTGGGCAGTCCGGTATCGGCGTGTTCGGCGGTCGATACCCCGCCGATATCCCATCGATCGCAGGTCGCGACCAGGGGCAACATGCCGATGGCGGCGTGTTCGGCGGCGTGCAGCGCTCCAGGCGCCCGTTTCGCATCGATTCCGGCGCGTGCCAGCAGATCCGGGGTGACGGTGTAGAACACCGCCCGGGTGGGCAGCAGCTGTGCGGGCAGGTCCAGCGGCACCATGTCCAGCACCTCGCCGCTGGGGAGTTTGCGCAGGTAGCCGATGACCTGACGGGTCACCAGCACGCGTCCCAGCGCGATGGTCACCTCCCCGTGCACGTGTTCATGCAGTACTTCCTCGACCTCGATCGAGGTCACTGCCCGCGCACTGGTGGACCAGCCCGGCGTCTCTGCGCGCACGAGCGCGACGCCCTCCTCCAAATCCAGCTCGTCCACCACGAAACTCTCGCCTTGATGCAGGTGAACGGCCCCTTCGTGCAGGGTCGCCGGCGCTCGCCCGGCATCGGTGGTGCCCAGCATGCGCCCGCTTTCGACATCCACCACCGCGATGGCCGTGCCGATGCCCCCGCGCACGTCGACGGCATCGTGCGGATGCGAGTCCACGGTGCTGAACCAGCGCGCCGACCCATCCTTCCCGGCCCCCGCCCGCCGCCGGATCAAACCCTGTTTCGCCAGGTCGGACAGCAGTTCCCAGGCTCGATAGTCCAGGACCTCGGCATCGGTGAGCGGTTGTTCCATGGCCGCGCAGAGCAGATGCGGGCCTAATACATAGGGATTGTGCGGATCGGTGATGGTGGCCTCCACCGGCCGCCCGAGCAGCGCCTCCGGGTGATGCACCAAATACGTGTCCAGCGGGTCGTCGCGTGCGATGAGCAGCACCAATGACCCCTGCGTGCGCCGCCCCGCCCGCCCGGCCTGCTGCCAGAAGGAGGCCACCGTGCCCGGATACCCCGCCACCACGACCGCGTCCAGTCCGGCGATGTCCACGCCCAGTTCCAGGGCATTGGTGGTGGCAGCGCCCAGCAGGGACCCCTCGGACAGGGCTGTCTCCAACGCTCGCCGGTCCTCGGCCAGATATCCGGCCCGATAGGCGGCGATCCGGCTCGGCAGCGCGGGGTCGACGTCGGCGAGCAGCCTTCTCGTATCCATGGCGATGGCCTCGGCCCCGACCCGGGACCTTACGAAGGTGAGGGTGCGCGCCCCCTCGGTCACCAGGTCGGCCATCACTTTGGCCGCCTCGGCGCCGGCCGAACGTCGCACGGCCGCACCATTTTCCCCGGTCACGCCCGCCCCGAGCAGCGGCGGCTCCCAGAGCGCCACGGTTCGCGCCCCCTGCGGCGACCCGTCCTCGGTGACCGCGACGCAGGGCGCTCCGATGAGCCGCGAGGCCGCCTCGGCCGGGTCGGCGGTGGTCGCCGAGCAGAGCACGAAAACCGGATCCGCCCCGTATCTCTGGGCGAGCCGCCGCAATCGGCGCAGTACCAGCGCCACATGCGACCCGAAAACCCCGCGATAGGTATGGCATTCGTCGACCACCACGTACTTCAGCTGCCGCAGCAGCCGCGCCCACCGCTGATGCGATCGCAGCATGCCGACGTGCAGCATGTCCGGATTGGTGAAGACCCAGCGCGCGTTGGCCCGCACCCACTGCCGGATCTCGACCGGCGTATCCCCGTCATAAGGAGCGGGGTGGATTCCTCGAAGCGGGTCCTGACCGGTGAGTTCATTGACCATGCGCAGCTGATCGGCCCCGAGTGCCTTGGTCGGCGACAGATATAAGGCCGTGGCCCGCGGATCCTGCTGCAGGGCGGTGAGCACCGGCAATTGATATGCCATCGACTTACCTGACGCCGTCCCGGTGGAAACCACCACGTGCCGTCCCTGCGCGGCCAGGTCGGCGGCCCGCACCTGATGTATCCAGGGCTGTTCCACCCCGGTCGCGCACATCGCGGCAACCACGTCGGGGGAGGTCCATTCGGGCCATTCCGTTACCTGAGCCGCACGTGGCGGTAGCTCCGCGACATGAGTGAGACGCGGGTCACCACCCACCGCCCCGGTAAGGACACGATTCAGCAACGATCGACCATAGCTGGGGGAGTTGTCACCGTCCGCGCGCTCCGCGGCGTCCGCGATATTCACGATCGCGGGGTCCTGCGGGGCGAGTGCGGTGCGAAACGTGTGTATGTCTGGTCCTCTACCTGCCATTTCACTACAGAGTAGCGGCCTGTCTCACAGGGGGTTTGCCGGATGCTCGCTCTGTTATCCGGAAGCAAACCTACTTCGAGTACGGATTTGGGCATTACGCCCCTCACCTGCGCATTCGCAAGATCAACTTTTTTGCAAATTGTGGGTAACTCAGCTGTTGAATTGCTCGCGGACATGGTTCACTGGTTCCTGGTCGCAAGCTTCTGTGTTCGAGGGAACGGATCCAAAGTCCAAACCATCAAGCAGGATCGATGTTGCGAACGGTGTACTGATGGCTTTCCTGCAGGGGGAACAGAGTACAGCGGTCTCAACGGACCCGGTGGACGAACCTACTTGTCTACCGTTCCGGTATGGAAAGAGAAGGAACAGAATGGCACAGGGAACTGTGAAGTGGTTCAACGCGGAGAAGGGGTTCGGCTTCATCGCGCCCGAGGACGGCTCCGCTGACGTCTTCGTCCACTACTCCGAGATCCAGGGTTCGGGCTTCCGCACCCTCGAGGAGAACCAGAAGGTCGAGTTCGAGGTCGGTCAGGGCACCAAGGGCCCGCAGGCCACCGGTGTTCGCGCGCTCAGCTGAGCGGGCCAACCCCCAGGTACCCGTCCCCCATCGCCACATGGCGGTGGGGGACGACCCATATCTGCACCCATTACACTCGATCACAACCCGGGGCCATATCGTCGCTGCGACCGAGGCTAAGCCTCTGAACACGGTATAAACGTTGCTGGCAGCGATATAACGAGTCGCAGCCGCTTGCCCCACCCGCGTATCGGCGCGGCCGCGCCGCTGAAATATGAGCGGCGCGGATCGACAGGAAAGGTGTGTTCGCCGGTGGCAACACGAGACCGCGGTGCAGCGCCGAACTCCAAGGCAGCGCCCGACCAGGGCCGCCCCCTGCGTCGTCTCGTGATTGTCGAGTCACCGACGAAGGCCCGAAAAATCGCCCCCTACCTGGGCCGCGGCTATGTGGTCGAGGCGTCGGTGGGCCATATTCGGGATCTGCCCAGAGGCGCCGCCGATGTACCCGCCAAATACAAGGGACAGCAGTGGGCCAGACTCGGCGTCGACGTCGACAATGACTTCGAGGCCATCTATGTGGTGAGCCCCGATAAGAAGGCCAAGGTCGCCGAGCTCAAGAGCCTGTTGGCCGACGCCGACGAACTTTATCTCGCCACCGACCCCGACCGCGAGGGCGAAGCCATCGCGTGGCATCTGCTGGAGACGCTGAAGCCCAAGGTCCCGGTCCGGCGCATGGTGTTCCACGAGATCACCGAGCCCGCCATCCTCGCGGCGGCCGCCGACACGCGCGAGCTCGACAAGGATTTGGTCGACGCGCAGGAGACCCGGCGCATCCTCGACCGGCTCTACGGCTATGAAGTCTCGCCGGTGCTGTGGAAGAAGGTCATGCCGCGTTTGTCGGCGGGCCGCGTGCAGTCGGTGGCGACGCGCGTCATCGTGCAGCGCGAGCGGGAGCGCATGGCGTTCCGGTCCGCCGAGTACTGGGATATCGCGGCCAAGCTGGACGCGGGCGATCAGGGCGAGGGCAATCCGCGGGTCTTCGGTTCGCGGTTGGTGAGTGTCGACGGCGCTCGCGTGGCGGCCGGTCGTGATTTCGGATCCGACGGGCAGTTGAAGTCCTCGGGTGTCACCGTGCTGGACGCCGGTTACGCGCAGCGGCTCGCGGAATCGCTCACCGGGGTCGATCTCAATGTCACCTCGGTCGAGTCCAAGCCGTACACGCGTAAGCCGTACGCGCCGTTCATGACCTCGACGTTGCAGCAGGAGGCGGCGCGCAAGCTGCGTTTCACCTCCGAGCGCACCATGCGGGTCGCGCAGCGGCTGTATGAAAACGGCTACATCACCTATATGCGTACCGACTCGACCACGTTGTCGGACACCGCGATTCAGGCCGCGCGGGCGCAGGCGACGCAGTTGTACGGTGCGGAGTATGTGAGCCCGACGCCGCGCCAGTACACCCGCAAGGTCAAGAACGCGCAGGAGGCACACGAGGCGATCCGCCCGTCGGGTGATGTGTTCATCACCCCGGGGCAGATTCATTCGCGGGTCGACAATGACGAGTTCCGGTTGTACGAGCTGATCTGGCAGCGCACCGTGGCCTCGCAGATGCAGGACGCGCGCGGCACCACCATGACGGTGCGCATCACCGGTATCGCGAATACCGGTGAGGAGTGCGTGTTCTCGTCGTCCGGCCGGACCATCACCTTCGCGGGCTTCCTCAAGGCGTATGTGGAGAGTGTCGACGAGGACGCGGGCGGTCAGTCCGATGACGCCGAATCGCGACTGCCGGTGCTGACCGAGGGCCAGGGCGTGACGGCCGTCGAACTGCTGCCGGACGGGCACACCACCAATCCGCCCGCGCGGTTCAATGAAGCCTCGCTGATCAAGACCTTGGAAGACCTCGGTATCGGGCGTCCTTCCACCTACGCGTCGATCATCAAGACGATTCTCGATCGCGGGTACGTGTACAAGCGCGGTAATGCGCTGGTGCCGTCGTGGGTGGCGTTCGCCGTGGTCGGTCTGCTGGAGGCGCATTTCGGGCGGCTGGTGGATTTCGATTTCACCGCGGCCATGGAGGACGATCTCGACGCCATCGCCGGTGGGCGCGAGCAGCGCGGAAACTGGTTGTCCAGCTTCTACTTCGGCGGTGAGCACGGCGCCGAGGGTTCGGTGGCGCGCGAGGGCGGCCTGAAGAAGATGGTCGGCGAGCGGCTCGACGGAATCGATGCGCGCGAGGTCAATTCGATCAAGCTGTTCGTCGATGACGAGGGCCGCGATGTGGTCGTGCGGGTCGGCAAGTTCGGTCCGTATCTCGAGCGCATGATCGTCAATCCCGATGACCCGCAAGGGGATCCGATCTCGCAGCGGGCGAACCTGCCCGATGAGCTGCCGCCGGACGAGCTGACCGCCGAGGTCGCCGAGAAGCTGTTCTCGACGCCGCAGGAGGGGCGCTCACTCGGTGTGGATCCCGAGAGCGGGCACGAAATCGTCGCCAAGGAAGGACGTTTCGGTCCGTACGTGACCGAGGTGCTGCCCGCGCCGCCGGAAGAGGCCGAGCCCAAGAAGGGCGCGAAGAAGGCCGAAGCGCCGAAGCCGCGTACCGGATCGCTGTTCAAGTCAATGGATTTGGAGAGCATCACGCTCGATGACGCGTTGAAGCTGTTGTCGCTGCCGCGTGTTGTCGGCGCGGATCCGACGTCGGGTGATGAGATCACCGCGCAGAACGGGCGCTACGGGCCGTATCTGAAGAAGGGCACCGATTCGCGGTCGCTCACCGGTGAGGACCAGATCTTCACTGTCACTTTGGAAGACGCGCTCAAGATCTATGCCGAGCCCAAGCGGCGCGGTGGGCAGTCCGCGAGTGCGCCGCCGCTGCGTGAGCTGGGTGTGGATCCGGTGTCGGAGAAGCCGATGGTGATCAAGGACGGCCGGTTCGGGCCGTATGTCACCGACGGTGAGACCAATGCGAGCCTGCGCAAGGGTGATGAGGTGGAGTCCATCACCGATGCGCGCGCCTCGGAACTGCTGGCGGATCGGCGGGCGCGCGGGCCGGTGAAGAAGACGGCCAAGAAGACCGCGGCGAAGAAGGCTCCGGCCAAGAAGGCGGCGGCGAAGAAGACCGCCGCGAAGAAGGCGGTCGCGTCCAAGACCACCGTGGTGAAGAAGGCGGCGGCGAAGAAGGCCGCGGCCAAGACCGCCGACGGGGTCACTACCAAAAAGGCTGCGGCGGCCAAGAAAGCTGCGGCGACCAAGTCCTGAAAATGATCCTCCGCCCCGGCTCTGAGCTGGGGCGGAGTCATTATTTCCGGGGCTGTTTCCTGTCGGTGCGCTGCCGTAGCGTGTGGTTCGAACACGCACCGGCGGAAGGGCATTCGATGGCAGTCGATCACGAGCGCGAAGAGCTGATCACCGTATTGGCGAGTCAGCGCGAACTGTTCCGAATCACCCTGCGGGGTCTCGCGGACGATCAGGCGCGCGAGCGCAGTACGGTCAGTGAGCTGACGCTCGGTGGTCTGCTGCACCACATCATCAATACCGAGCGGCACTGGACGACGATCCTGGTCGAGCGCGATCCGGAATCCGAATTCGATGTCTCCGGAATGGATTCCGAGTACAAGCTGGGTCCGGACGAGACGGTCGAGGGCTTGCTCGCCGAATGGGATGTGGTGGCCGAGCAGACCGCGAAGCTGATCCGCGAACTACCCAATCTCGAGGATTCGGTCCCCACCCCGACCGCGCCTTGGGCTCCGGAGCGGGTCTGGCTGACGGTCCGGTACATCCTGCTGCACATTCTGCGTGAGATCTCGCAGCATTCCGGGCACGCCGACATCATTCGCGAGGCGCTCGACGGTGCGAACACCACCTACCAGCGCGCGGTCTGAGCTGTCGGCGGTCGACAGTAGTCTGTACGGCGTGGCAGGAGTCTTCGATCGACTGGTGGGACAGGACGCGGTCGAGTCCGATCTGCGGACCGCCGCGGTGGCGGCTCGCGGCGGGCAGGTCGTTTCCGCCTCGGCCATGACGCATTCGTGGCTGTTCACCGGTCCGCCCGGTTCGGGTCGGTCGGTGGCGGCGCTGTGTTTCGCGGCTGCCCTGCAGTGCACCGATCCGGAGTCGCCGGGTTGCGGGCGGTGTCATGCCTGCACCACCACCATGGCCGGAACGCACGGTGATGTGCGGCGCGTGGTGCCGGAGGGTTTGAGCATCGGCACCAAGGAGATGCGCGAGATCGTGCAGGTCGCCTCGCGGCGGCCGAGTACCGGTCGCTGGCAGGTCGTGGTGGTCGAGGATGCCGATCGTTTGACCGAGGCCGCCGGAAACGTGCTGCTCAAGGTGGTGGAAGAGCCGCCCGCGCGGACGGTCTTCCTGTTGTGCGCGCCGTCGGTGGATCCGGAGGACATCTCCATCACGCTGCGTTCGCGCTGCCGCCACGTGCATTTGGCGACGCCGTCCGTAGATTCCATCGCCGTGGTGCTGCGGGATCAGGACGGTCTCTCACCCGAGGCCGCCGCCTGGGCCGCCTCGGTCAGCGGCGGTCATGTCGGCCGGGCCCGGCGTTTGGCCACCGATGAGGAGGCGCGCGCCCGGCGCAAACGGGCTCTGGCCCTGGTCGCCGCCACCGCGCGGCCCGGTGTGGCCTATACCGCCGCCGATGAATTGGTGAAGTCCGCCGATGATGAGGCGAAGCAGGTCAGCGCGGCCCGCGATGAGAAGGAACGCGATGCCCTCGCGACCGCGATGGGTGCGGGCGGCACCGGTAAGGGTGCGGCCTCGGCGACCCGAGGTTCCGCGGGCGCGCTCAAGGATCTGGAGAAGCGCCAGAAGTCCCGTGCCACCCGAACCGGTCGTGATGCCCTGGATCGTGCGCTCATCGATGTCGCCGGTATGTACCGCGACGCCCTCGCCGTCCGCTTCGGTGCGGCGAACGCCACCGCGAAAACCGGTGTCACGCTGACACATCCCGATATGGCCGACCAGATCCGCGCCCTCGCCGCCGACGTCCGCCCCGAGGGCCTGCTCCTGTCCATCCAAGCCGTCCTGGATTGCCGCGACGCCCTGGAAACCAATGTGAAGCCCCGCTTCGCCGTAGCCGCCATGGTCGCGGGCCTGATAGCCGCCCGCTCCGCGTGACCGTGACCACCGATTTTCGGATTCCGGCCATCAGACGATAGACTCGCACCGCCGGAAGGCACGCCGCCTTAGCTCAGTCGGTAGAGCGCTTCACTCGTAATGAAAAGGTCGGGGGTTCGATTCCCCCAGGCGGCTCGAAAAAAAGCCCTCGACGCATATGCGCCGGGGGCTTTTTCTGTGTGCCGGGGTGGCGCAATGTCCGAACCGGACAACGGTTTTCGGCCCTCGAGCTGCGGGTTCAAGGATCGCGTATGAGCCGGGTGGGTGCGGGGTCGTTAGCGTCGTCGGTGTTCGGATTCGCGGTCTGGCGGGTCCGGAAGTCGAACTATCCGGGGGTAGGTATGAAGCGCATGATTTTGGCAGGGGTTGTCGCCGTGGTGTGGGCGTTCGAGCAGGGCCGGAACTCATCGCGCGGATGCCGGGGTGCGTGGATCGCGACTTTGTACAGCTAGACGCACTCGGGCCCCGGACGCACCGGATGCGTCAGGGGCCCGAGCGTTGGTCAGGAGACCAGGCCGCGGCCGGTGGTCAGGGGGAGGTCCATGGCGGTGAGGAGGCCGGGGCGGGCGCTGATCAGGGCGGGGATGGCGCTGACCAGGCGGGCGGCGGTGCCGACGACGCCCGCTTCGGCGTGGTCGCCGTTGCTGTAGAGCTGCAGGTCCAGGAGGTAGTCGGGGTCGCCTTTGATTTCCACTCGGTAGCAGCCTTTTCCGGCCGGTTGCGGCCAGTCGGGTGCCAGGTCGGGGTGCAGGCGGGTGACGTGTTCGAGGGTGAGGATTTCGCGGCCCGCGCGGACGCCGTGGATTTGGAAGCGCAGGGCGGCGGCGGTGCCGGGGGCGATGACGCGTTTGCCCACGAGGAGTTCGTCGGTGGCGGGGAGGCGTTCGTAATGCTGTGTGACGGAATCCAATTCGACGTCGAGGGCGGAGGCGAGCTGGCGGATGACGCTGCCCCAGGCGAGGGTGAGGACGCCGGGTTGCAGCAGCAGGGGCAGATCGTCGAGGGCGCTGCCGAAGCCCATGATGTCGAACAGGACTTTGGGGTTGTCGTAGGTGGAGTAGTCCATGATCTCCGAGCAGATGACGGCGTCGATGCGCTCGGAACCGCTGGAGAGCAGGAGTGGGAGCCAGTCATTGGCCCAGCCCGGATCGATGCCGTTCACCCACAACGAGGCATTGCCCTCGTTCGCGGCGGCGATGATCGGGTCGATGGCCTCGTCCGGCAGTGTGCCGTAAGGGAATTGGAGGAAGACGGGGCTGCTGGAGACCACGTTGATGCCCGCGCGCAGAAACATCTTCAGGTCCTCGACCGCTTCCATGAGCCGGTCGTCGGCCATGGCGGTGTGCACGATGCAGTCCGGTTTCAGGGCGATAAGAGCCTGCGCGTCGGTGGTCGCGAGGACACCGGTTTCGGTGTCCAGGCCCGCGAGTTCGCCCGCGTCCCTACCGGCTTTGGCGTCGCTGGACACCCATACGCCGACCAGATCGAGTTCGGGGCGGGCGATGATATTGCGGAGCGTGCGGCGGCCGACATTGCCGGTACTCCATTGCACGACACGGTATTTCATGGCTGACTCCGGTTCACAGGTCGGGGAGGCCGAGTTCGAGGTTGGGGGCTTCGATACCGCCGTCGACCTCGAGGATCTTGCCGGTGATGTAGCCGCCCGCCCGTGAGCTGAGGAAGACGATGGCGGCGGCGATCTCCCAGGGCTCACCCAGGCGGCGCAGCGGGGTCGCACCCTCCATCTTGGCTTTGATTTCCGGTTGCTGCGCAACGACTTCCAGTGCGGAGGTGAGGACCGAGCCGACGGCGATGGCGTTCACGCGCACGCGCGGGGACAGGTCCGAGGCGGCCATCCGGGTCCAGTGCGCGAGTGCGGCTTTGGCGGTGCCGTAGGCGAGGAAGCCGCGGCCGGGCGCGCGCCCCATCATCGAGGAGATGCTGACCACCGAACCGCCGTCGTTCTTCAGCATGTGCGGCAGCGCGGCCTGGGTGAGGGCGTGCGCGGTGGACACATTGAAGTGGAAGGCGTCCTCCAGGAATTGCGGGGAGGTGGTGGCGAAGGTGTTCGGCATGGTGCCGCCGACATTGTTGACGACGATATCGAGGCGGCCGAGTTCGGCGGCGGCGGTATCGGCGAAGGCGGTGACGGTGTCGAGATCGTTCAGATCGCAGGGGACGATCACCGCCTGGCGGCCCAGGGCGCGGATCTTGCCGGCGACTTCCTCGAGTTGCGCGGGGGTGCGGGCGGCGAGCGCGACGTCGGCGCCCGCTTCGGCCAGCGCGAGCGCGGTCGCGGCGCCGATTCCGCGGCCGGCGCCGGTGACGACGGCGACGCGGCCGTCCAGTCGGAAGGTGTCCAGGATCATCGGGTGCAGTCCTATCGAGTGATGGCAGTCACTCAGAGCTTTAAGAACAAGTGCTTAACTGTCAAGGATGAGTTCTTTATCGGCTGGTGGGCGGCTATTCTGCACCTGTGGGAGTGAACGAGGCGCGGGAGCGGATCATCTTCGCGGCCGAGCGATTGATCGCCGAGCGCGGGCAGGCGGTACCGCTGCGCGATATCGCGGCGGCCGCGGGGCAGCGGAACAATTCGGCGATCCAGTACCACTTCGGCTCGCGGGACGGACTCATCGAGGCCGTCGTGGAATTGCGACTCGGCGCGCTCGAGGTCCGGCGATTGGAAATGCTCGCGGAACAGGTCGGCGCGGGCGCGGGCGTGCACGCGCTATTGGAGGCGCTGGTGGTACCGATGTTCGAACTCGGGGCGAGCGAGGGCAGCCATCATTACGCCCGCTTCCTGGAACAGATCCACACCCATCCCGCGGTCACCGACGCCTCGAACCTGGAGAGCGATCGGCGCACCTCGGTGCGGGTGATCATGCAGCGGCTCGGTGATGAAATGACCACGCTCGCACCGCGATTGCGGGTGCACCGGCTGCGCGCGCTGCCGACCATGCTGTTCGCGCTGCTGGCCGATCATGAGCGGGCGGTGGAATCGGGCCGGGTCGCGGCGGGCGATGCGAATGCCTGGGCGGAGATCATCGATATGCTCGCGGGCGCGCTCACCGCACCGGTCAGCGAACGGGCACCGATTCGCTGAGGCCCACGGTCGGCGGATCATCGTGGGTGCCGACGATGCCGACGGTCGGTGGATCATCCGGCGTGGCGACGCTGTAGTGCACCGGCATGGTGGGCGGCTCTCGATGATTCGGGAACAGCGCCTGTGCGGAGACGGTGGCCACCGCGGCGGCGGGGTCGGCAGCCTGCTGAGTCGCGGCCGGGCCGGTGACCCGTTGGGTGCCAGGCGGAACCGCGGCCGGATGCGGGTTGTCCGCGTGCCGGGTGGCAGACGGAGTGATGCTCGTGCCCGATGAGCCGGGGCGCTCGCGGCGCTGGAACAGCAGGTATGCGCCGACCATCGCCGCGACCACCAGCAGAATCAGCAGGCTGTTGGGGAATGAGTAGCCGAAGGTCATGCTGCCCGCTTTGGCGACGATGATGAGCGCGAGCATGCCCGCGGAGGCGGCCGCGCGGGCGATTCTGCCACTGTCGGCCTGGCGCTGGCGCATGTGACATACCTCCCGTGAATCGAAAACCGTTGCAGGGGAAGCATACCCACGGGTCCGGATTGCGAATCCTGCTGTCCGGGAGTGCGAAGTCGTGCGGAATATGGCGGGTTGGGGCGGGCCCGGTTACGGTTGTCTGGTGGAAACCGTGCAGGCGCGCGACGCCGAATCCGCTGCTCACCCCAGGTGGCTGAGTGCCGGATTGCCGCTGCTCGGCGGTGCCGTGGTGGCGGGCGGCCTGGCGCTACTGCACTTTCGTGATCCGCATGAGTCCGGGTCCTACGGGCTGTGCCCGTTCAAGGAATTGACGGGGTACTGGTGCCCCGGCTGCGGCGGGTTGCGCGGGCTGCACAACCTCACCGACGGCCGGGTGCTCGACGCCATTCACAGCAATATCCTGCTGGTGCCATTGCTGCTGGGGTTCCTGGTGTGGTGGGGAACCTGGCTGGTGAGCGGGTTCCGCGGGCGGACGAGTCCGCCGCCGCTACCGCGGGTGCTGCCCAGGGTGGCCCTGTGGGTGACGCTGGCTTTCCTTGTCCTATATACGGTCGTCCGCAATACGCCGTGGGGCAGCTGGCTCGCGCCGGTGTGATCGGTCGGCGTGCCTGGCCGAATTACCTCGGGCAAACCGGGCATGCTCTGGCTATGAGTGATTCACTGAAGGAGCGCGTGCGCGCGAAACTGATCCGGCAGCTCGATGAGGACGGGCCGCCGGACCCGGATCAGGAAGACGGACGCCAGGTTTCGGTGCGGGACGATCTCGACATCCTGGAGGCCGTCGCCGACGACGACCCCTTCGTGGAAGAACTCGCCCGGCGCTACCTGGTGTTCTAGATCGCGCAGGGAGCCGCGCCGTCGGCCGAACTGCCGAAGGGACGGGTCTCCGGGGTGGGGTTCCAGTGGCCTTCGGTCTTGGCGTAATCCCAGGCGGGACCGTTCTCGACCAGCGTGGCGATGGCATTGACGAGGCGGTCCACATCGGCGGCGGTGGTGCCCAGGCCGATGCTGGCCCGCACGGCGGCGTCCACGCCGAGGCGGGACAGCAGGGGGTGGGCACAGAAGCGGCCGTCGCGGACGCCGATGCCGTGTTCGGCCGAAAGGTAGGCCGCGACCTGCCCGGGTTCGAATCCGTCGACGGTGAAGGCGACGATGCCGACGGCATCGGTGCTGTCCCGCCAGATGCGCAGGAAGTGCACGCCCGGAACGGTTTTCAGGCCGTAGCGCAGGCGGTGGGTGAGGTACTGCTCATGCTCGAGCAGGGTGGTCTCGTCGAGTTCGGCCAGCGCGTCACAGGCGGCGGCCAGGGCGGCCACGCCCAGCACATTGGGGGAACCGGCCTCGTGGCGCTGCGGGGCGGGGGCCCACTCCACGCTGTCGGCGGTGACCGAGCGGACAGCGCCGCCCCCCGCGAGGTACGGCTCGGCGGCGTCGAGCCAGTCGCGGCGGCCGACCAGCACGCCCGCGCCGAACGGGGCGTACGCCTTGTGGCCGGAGAAGGCCAGGTAGTCGATACCGCTGGTCGCCAGATCGATGCGACGGTGCGGGGCCAGCTGGGCGGCGTCCACCAGTACCCGGGTCCCGCACTGGTGCGCGATCCAGGCCAGCCGCTCCAGCGGAAGCAGTTCCCCGGTCACATTGGACGCACCGGTAATGGCAAGCAGCGCAGCGGGTTTGGTGCACAGTTCGGCGACCACGCGCTGAATGGTCTCCTCGATGGTGTCCGCGATCGGTACCACGCGGCGGCCGTTGCGGGTCCACGGCAGGAAATTGGCGTGGTGTTCGGAATCGAGCACCACGGTGTCACCGGGTACGCAGGAGGCCAGCAGGTTCAGTGAATCGGTGGTGTTGCGGGTGAAGACCACGACCTGATCGTCGGCCGCGTTGAGGAAGTGGGCGACCGAACCGCGGGCGGATTCGTAGCAGTCGGTGGAGACGCGCGAGGCGTAACCCGCGCCCCGGTGCACGCTGGCGTAGAACGGCAGCAGATCCTGTACGCGGGCGGTGACCTGCGCCAAAGCCGGTGCGCTGGCGGCATAGTCGAAGTTGGCGTAGCGAATCGTTCCGCCCTGTACGAGCGGCACCTGGAGCTCACAACCGGACACGGTGGCGAGGGCGGCACAGGTCTGGTCGGCGAAAGCAGTCATCACGAAATCCCATCGGGCAAGGGACACGCGATCAAAGAAGACAGTGATCGAGAGTCCGCGCTTGCCGCGCCCGGTCGGGCGGCGGCCCGGTCGTCACCTGGAGCACCCCACCGCGGAGGAGGGTTGCCGACCAGCTAGCCAGGGCTTGACGCTGGTACTCATGACCTGGTTGAAGAGCTTGCAGAAGATCGCGGTTCTTGTCAACCCCATCGAGAAAATCATCCGAAAGTTGGATCGGGAGGGCCGAAAAGGTCGAATCGCGAGATCGTTGCTGAAGCGTATGGTCGGAGAGAAAGTTAGGGTATCCAAAGGTGGGCGCCCCGAGACGTAGATTTCGACCGAACGAGGAGCTCGACCATGTTGGACACCAGCACCGCCGCGCCGTTCTCGACGCTCATCCGCAGCGCGACCGAACAGCAGCACGCCGAGGCCGAGCACTCCACCTTCATGCGCGATCTGCTCACCGGTGAGCTCGGTGTGGAAGCCTTCTACCGCTACACCTCGCAGCTCTGGTTCGTCTACGAAGCACTCGAAAAGCATTCCGCCGCACTGGCTTCCGATCCAGTCGCGGGACCGTTCGTACAGCCGGGGCTGGCCCGCCTGGCCGCCCTCGAAGCCGATCTGGCCTACCTCGGCGGCGCGAACTGGCGCGATGAGCTGACCCCGCTGCCCTCGACCGCCGCCTACGCCGCCCGCATCGAGGAGTGCGCGACCGAATGGTCCGCCGGCTACGTGGTGCATCACTACACCCGCTACCTGGGTGATCTGTCCGGCGGCCAGGTCATTCGCGGTACCGCCGAGAAGCTGTGGAACCTGCCCAAGAAGGGCGATGGCGTGCGCTTCTATGTCTTCGACGACATCTCGAATCCGGCCGCGTTCAAGCGCGAGTACCGGGAGAACCTGGACGGACTGCCCATCGAGGGCGCCGATGTCGAGCGCGTGCTCGATGAGGCCCGCCTCGCGTTCACGATGAACACCGATGTGTTCCGCGAACTGGGCGCGGAATTCAGCGCGCGGAACTGAATCTCTGCCGCTCCGAGGGCCGCCGCACGTTTCTCCTCCGGAACGTCGGCGGCTTTCTCATGCGCGGTGAAAACACTTGCGCCATGGCCCGTGGTGGGTTGCCATGAACGGGTGAGTATTCCCCTGCTGCTGAGCTTTCTCGGGTTGTGCGTGCTGCTGGCCCTGACCCCCGGCCCGGATACCTTTCTGGTGCTGCGTTTTTCGATGGCCGGGCCGCGTCCGGGGATCGCGGCGGCGGCCGGCTCGGCGTTCGGCGGGATCGTCTGGGCGGTGGTGGTCGCGGCGGGGGTGGCGGCGCTGCTGGAGCAGTCGGCCACGGCCTATCGCAGCCTGAAGGTGATCGGCGGAATCTACCTGTTGTACTTGGGGATTCGGGCGCTCATGGCGCATCGTAAGGGGCTCGCGGACGCGGAGTCGGAGCTGGCCGCGCGGGGGTCGCAGGAACGGGCGTCATCGATTCGCTCGGCATTCGCCGCGGGGTTGCTGTCCTGTATTTTCAACCCGAAGGTCGGGCTTTTCTATCTCGCGGTGCTGCCGCAGTTCCTCACCCATGTGACGTTCGCGAATACGCTCACCCTGGGCGCGATCGAATCATCCATCGCCGCAATCGAAATGGTGCTGCTGGCGGTGGCGGCCTCGCGCGCGGTGGAACTGCTGCGCAAGCCCAAGGTGCGGGATCGGCTGGAGCAGGCGAGCGCCGGAATTCTGGCGGCGCTGGGGATCGGAACCGTCGCCTCCGCGGCGGCGTGAGTCAGTCGGCGATCTCGGCGCGGTGGTAGACGCCGTTGTAGTAGACCAGCGGGCCGACGGCGGGCGCGTCCTCGGTGTTGTCGTGCACCCGCGTGACCAGGCCGATCACCAGGGTGTGATCGCCGATCGGAATCAGCTGGTGCACGGTCGCGCGCACCCAGATCGGGGTGCCGTGCAATACCGGTTCGCCGGATTCGAGAGTGGTCCATAGCGACCGGTCGGTGAATCGCTCCTCGGCGCTGCGACTGAACCGCTGCGCCAGATGCTTCTGATGCTCGCCCAGAAAGTGCACCACCACCGATTCCGCCTGCGACATGGCCGCGATGCTGGACGAGGTCTCGGCGATATTGAACGAGATGAGCGGCGGCTGCGCGGACAGCGATGCGAACGAGGTCGCGGTGAAACCGACCGGCCCGTCCGGAGATTTCAGCGTGACGATGGTGACGCCGGCCGGATAGTGGCGCATGGCGGCGCGATACTGCTGGGCGGTGATGCCGCTCAGGTCGTCGGGCACATGGAGCTCGGCGCCAGGCGTCGGAGAATCGGTCACCTTCCGAACCTACGTCCACGACCCGCCGGATATTCCATCCGGTGCGGAAATTCGCCGGCACTCAATCGACGTCAATCGCCAGACCAGCGGTTATTCGAACCAGCTCACCAAAAGTGGTGCGGAATACCGTGTTCGGATGCCCGCCCGCCGCCCATAATTCCGAGTGCCGCGCGAGCGCGGTATCGATGTACGTGGGCAGGTTGATCGGATGCCCGACCGGGGCGACCCCGCCCACCGGCTGACCCGTCACCTGCTGCACCATGGCCGCCGGGGCCCGGGTCAGCGTGCCTTCCAGGCGTTCCCCGGTGCGATCCAGATCGACCGTGTGCGCGCCGGAGACCAGCAGCAGCACCGGATCGTCGTCGAGCAGGAACAGCAGCGATTTGGTGATCGCGCCGAGCTCCACGCCGAGCGCCTGGGCGGCCTCGGCCGCGGTGTGGGTGGGTTGCGGCTGGGTGAGGATGACCCCGTGATGACCGCGAGCAATCAGTGTGTCGGAAACTTTGGAAGCGACCGGTGGCAGGGACCTGCGCATGGCACCAGAGTAGAGCGATTGCGGTGGATGTGCGGGGGATCAGTATTCGGGATAGCCCTCTTCCGGGCCGAGCATTCGCTCGATGCGTGCTCGGGTGACGCGCTGGAGCTCGGCGACGCTGTGCTCCGAAATCGTTTCGCGCGCACACGAATCGAAGGCGTGCTCCAATTCGGCCGCGGAGAGCGCGCGCAATCCCGTCGCGACGGCGGTGTGCAAAGCGTCGTAGCCGGGGTAGGGGCGGCCGTCGGCGATCTTCTCGGCCCAGCTGACACAGCTGCAGCATTCGTACAGGGCGTGTACGGCGCGCTGGCGGGAACAGGAATTGAAGCGGTCGAGGCCGATTCCATGATGCATCAACACGGGAAACTCCCAGCCCGGAGTGTGGCTTGCGGACCCTGCTAATCGTCCCGTCCGCGAGCCCCCGGAAACCAGTGCGGGACAGCAGATTTAGCACAGGATTTACACCGCCCGCCCGGACCCTCCGCACCCCCGATACGCTGGACCGATGACCGACTGGAAGGCTTTCGAGGTCGAAAGCAAGGACCACATCGCGACCGTCACCCTGACCGGTCCCGGCAAAGGCAATGCCATGGGCCCGGACTTCTGGCGTGAACTGCCGCTCATCTTCCGCGAGCTCGACGCGGATCCGGAAGTGCGGGCCGTCGTGCTCACCGGGTCGGGTAAGCATTTCTCCTACGGGCTGGACCTGCCCGCCATGAGCCCGCTGTTCGGGCCGCTGCTCGCCGATAAGGCGCTCGCGGGACCGCGCACCGACTTCCTGCGCCACGTGCGCGAGATGCAGGCCTCGGTCACCGCGGTGGCGGACTGCCGCAAGCCGGTCATCGCGGCCGTCTCGGGCTGGTGCATCGGCGGCGGGCTGGATCTGATCGCGGCGGCCGATATCCGGCTCGCCAGCGCGGAGGCCAAGTTCAGTCTGCGCGAGGCGAAGGTCGCCATCGTCGCGGATATCGGATCGCTGCACCGGCTGCCCGGAATCATCGGTGAGGGGCATCTGCGCGAACTCGCCTACACCGGTAAGGACATCGACGCGGCCCGGGCGGAGAAGATCGGGCTGATCAACGACGTCTACGCCGATCAGGAAGCGGTGCTGGACGCGGCGTACGCGCTGGCTCGCGAGATCGCCGAGAACCCGCCGCTGGTGGTGCAGGGCATCAAGGATGTGCTGGATCAGCCCAAGGCGGGCAAGGTCGCCGACGGACTGCGCTACGTCTCGGCGTGGAACTCCGCGTTCCTGCCCTCGCACGATCTCACCGAGGCGATTCAGGCCGTCTTCGAGAAGCGCGCCCCGAAGTTCCAAGGGAAATAACAACTCTCGTAACCGAACGGGAGGGAAGTCCCGCCGCGAATGACGGTGGGCGGCACGGAAACCGCACCGCCCACCGCATGATTCGGCACCGAGATCAGTGGCCGCCCTGTTCCTTCAGGCGCGCGTACGCCTCGGTGACGAGGGTTTCGGCCTTGGCGCGGTTGTCCCAGCCCTCGACCTTGACCCACTTGCCGGGCTCCAGGTCCTTGTAGCGCTCGAAGAAGTGCGCGATCTCCTTGCGCTGGAACTCCGGGATGTCCTCGACGTCCTGGATGTGATCCCAGCGCTTGTCCTTGTTCGGGACCGCGACCAGCTTCTCGTCGGTGCCGGCCTCATCGCTCATGATGAGCACGCCGACCGGACGGGCCTCGACCAGCACACCCGGGAACACGGGCTCGGGCAGCAGCACCATGCAATCCAGCGGATCGCCGTCGCCGCCGAGGGTGTTCTCGATGTAGCCGTAGTCGGCCGGGTACATCATCGGCGTGTACAGGTAGCGGTCCAGCCGCACCCGGCCGGTCTCATGGTCTACCTCGTACTTGTTGCGCTGACCCCGGGGGATCTCGATGGTGACGTCGAACTCCACGTCATCTCCTTCTTCGGTGCGGGTATGGCTGCCGACTCGCCAGCTCGTTCGGGGGAACGACTGCGCAACGAGGATAGTGTGATGCGCGGAGGCGTGGGTTCGGCAGGGACGGGTATCAGGGAGACGGCGGCAGGTGGCTCGGAACAAGCAGAACATCGGTGGGCTGGAAGCCAAGCGGCGTCGGAAGACCTGGATCCTGGTGGCATCGGTCTTGGTGGTGGTGCTCGGCATCGCCACGGGTGTGGTGTTGACGCTGAAACCGTGGACGGAGGAATTCCGGCACGGAGGCTTGACGATCGCGGACCCGCCGTCACCGGTGCAGCCGCTACCGCAGGTGGCGCCCGCTCCGGCGGACGCACCGGCACCGAGCGCGAACGGTTTGGCCGCCGCGCTCGCACCCGTGGTCGGCAATCCGGATCTGGGGATTTTCGCGGCCTCGGTCTCGGACGCGGACAGCGGCAAAGTGCTGTGGACGACCGATCCCGGCAAGCCGATGATTCCCGCCTCCACCGCCAAGGTGCTGACCACGGCCGCCGCACTGCTGGCGCTGCCGCTGGACCATCGGGTGACCACGCAGGTGGTGACGGGCGCGGCCGCCAATGAGCTGGTGCTGGTCGGCGGCGGCGATCCCACGCTGACCGCGCAGCCGGATGGCAAGGGCTACTACCCGAATGGGCCGAAGCTCTCGGATCTGGTGGCACAGATCAAGTCGTCCGGGCAGAAGCCGGACACCATCGTGGTGGACACCTCCGCGTACGCCGGGTCGGCCATGGCGCAGGGCTGGGATCCGGCCGATATCGGTGGCGGCTCCATCGCACCCATCGATCCGGTGATGATCGATGGCGGCCGGCTCAATCCGCTGGTCGAGTATTCGCCGCGCACCGCGACCCCCGCGCTGGACGCGGGTCGCAGGCTGGCGAGCGATCTGGGACTCGACCCGGGCAAGGTGCGCCTGGGCAAGGCGGCCGCCGGAGCCACCAAGGTCGCCTCGGTGCAGTCCGCGCCGCTGCGAGATCGACTGCGCGACATGATGGTTCACTCCGACGACGTGCTGGCCGAGACCATCGGGCGCGAAATCGCGGTCGCCGCGGGCTCGGAGGCGTCGTTCACCGGCACCGTCACCGCCATGGCCACCACCCTGCGCGCCGCCGGATTCGATACCAGCGGCCTGACCCTGCTCGATGCCAGCGGCCTGTCGGTGGACGATCTCATTCCGCCGCGCCTGCTGGACCGCATCGTCACCGTGGCCGCACTGCCGGGTAGCGGCGAGGGACAAGGCAATTCGGGCGTCACCGCGACCGCGAACACCACGGACCATCCCCTCGCGGGTCTGCTCGACTATCTGCCCGTGGCCGGGGCCACCGGCTCGCTCGCCGACCGCTACACCAGCCGTGACCGGGCCGGAGCGGGCTGGGTGCGGGCCAAGACCGGAACTCTGGACGTCGCGAGCGCGTTGGTCGGATATGTGCTGGATCGCGATGGGCGCGTACTGACCTTCGCGCTGATGTCCAATCAGCGGCTGCCCGAACAGAGTCGCCCCGCCTTGGACGCCATCGCCGCCGCACTGCGCAACTGTGGCTGCTCCTGACGGGTGGATGACTATGACCGGACCCGAACACCCCGCCGATCGGCCGGGCGCAGAGACAGGTCGTACCGATGAGAAGGCCGTCACGCGTATCGAATTCGCGGACGGCCGTGACGATGGGCAGGCACCGGTGAGCATCGACACCCGAGAGCCGTCACGGCTCAAATCCACGCTGACCGGTTCGGTCGATTGGAGCCTGGCCGCCCGCACCGGGGCCGCGCTGGTGCCGTCCGGGCCGCGCACCTCCCGGTATTCGGCCGAACAGGCCGTGCGCGAGCTCGCCGAGGCCTCCAAACGGGCCGAGGGGCCGGTGCGCGAGGTGAGCGGGCTCATCGACGGGCGGGCGGTGCCGGACGCGCGCGTGGTCGACCGCAAGGGCTGGATCGCGGCCGCCGCCGAATCCATGGGACAGCTCACCGGAACCGGCGTCGAGGCCGGGGGTAGGGGCAAATTCGTCGGCAAGCCCGCGGGCGTGCAGGCCGGTGCCATGCTGGCGTTCCTGTCCACCGCGATCCTGGGGCAGTACGACCCGTTCAGCGGTCCGGACGGCACGCTGCTGCTGGTCGCGCCGAACATCATGGCGGTGGAACGCGCATTGGGCGTGCCGCCCAGCGACTTCCGGCTCTGGGTGTGCCTGCACGAGGTCACGCACCGGGTGCAGTTCTCCTCCGCGCCGTGGCTCGCCGAATACATGCAGCGCAATGTGGAGATCCTCGGCGATGCCGGGGAGGAGCCGATGGCGGATATGCTCGGCCGCCTGGTGGAGGCCGTGAAGGAACGCCGCCGCGGGATCGAGGATCCGGCGGGCGGCATGGTCGGGCTGCTGCGCGCCACCCAGGCCGAACCGCAGCGCGAGGCCCTGGACCGGTTGCTCATGCTGGGCACGCTGCTGGAGGGCCACGCCGACCACGTGATGGACGCCGTCGGCCCGGCCGTGGTCCCGTCGGTGGCGCGCATTCGCGCGGCCTTCGATCAGCGCCGCAAGCGGCCCGCCAATCCGCTGCAGCGACTACTCCGCGCGCTGCTGGGCATGGATGCCAAAGTGGCGCAGTATGTTCGGGGCAAGGCCTTCGTCGACGAAGTGGTGAACACCGTCGGCATGGATCGGTTCAACCACATCTGGACCGATGCCGACACGCTGCCGCGCACCGAGGAGATCGGTGACCCGCAGCGCTGGGTCACCCGCGTTCTGGGCTGAGCCGGTCGCACCGACCGATCGGCGACCTCGACCGCGACGGGTCGGGTGATCCCGCGCGCATGCGACGATCGGGGCGTGAATCCACGGCTACCCGAGACGCGTGCGGCGCTGGAAATGCGTCATGCGGTACGGGACTGGCTCGGGACATACGCCCCGGACGGGGTGGTCGCGGTCGGATTGTCCGGTGGCGCGGACTCATTGGCGCTGACCGCCGCCGCGGCCGTCGAGGCGGATGTCGTGGACGCCTACGTGGTCGATCACGGATTACAGGATGGTTCGGCCGAGGTCGCGGCCGGGGCTGCGGCAGTGGCATTGGATCTGGGGTGCCGATCGGCACGGGTGCTGACGGTCGAGGTGGGGACCGAGGGCGGATTGGAAGCCGCGGCCCGCAGCGCCCGCTACGCCGCGCTCGGCGAGGCGAGACTGTTCGACGCCCGACCGGGTGTGCCGGTGTTACTCGGGCACACCCTCGATGATCAGGCTGAAACGGTCTTGCTGGGTTTGGCTCGCGGGTCCGGTGGCCGGTCGATTCAGGGGATGACGGAGTACGCCGAACCGTGGGGGCGGCCGCTGCTCGGGGTGCGGCGGGCCGTCACCCGGCAGTTGTGCGCGGATCTCGGGCTGGAGCCCTGGGAGGACCCGCACAACAGCTCGCCCGAGTTCACCCGGGTGCGGCTGCGCACCGAGGTGCTGCCGCTGCTGGAGGAGGTGCTGGGCGGGGGAGTCGCCCCCGCGCTGGCCCGGACCGCGGCGCAGCTGCGGGAGGACGGCACCGCCCTGGATGCGATTGCCAAAGAGTTGCTGAAATCCGAGATTGATGGCGACGGGTTGCGGCTCGAGACGCTCGCCACTGTCGCCCCCGCGCTGCGGCGGCGCGTCATTCGCGCCTGGTTGCTCGCGGGCGGCGCAAAATCATTGACGGACAGCAATTTACGAGCGGTCGAGGCGCTGATCACCGACTGGCGCGGTCAGGGCGGGGTGGCGGTCGGTGGTTCGGTCACCGGGACCAGGTTGGTTGCCGCGCGTGAACGTGGCAGGCTCATACTGGGCTCGGCCCACAGCGGACCCGATCGGGGTCGACATCATCTCTGAAGGGAAACCAGCGGACGTGTACGGGGACGACATCGCGTCGGTGCTGATCAGCGAAGACGAGATCGCGGACAAGGTTCAAGAGCTCGCCGAATTGGTCGCCAAACGTTATCCCGCCGGTGCCCCCGAGGGTGATCTGCTGCTGGTGGGCGTGCTCAAGGGCGCGATCTTCTTCATGACGGATCTGGCCAAGCGGCTGACCGTGCCCACCCAGATGGAGTTCATGGCGGTGTCCTCCTACGGCTCCTCCACCTCCTCCTCGGGCGTGGTCCGGATCATGAAGGATCTGGACAAGGACATCGCCGGGCGCAATGTGCTGATCGTCGAGGACATCATCGACTCCGGTCTGACGCTGTCCTGGCTGCTGCGCAATCTGTCCAGCCGCAATCCGGCCTCGCTGGAGGTGGTGACGCTGCTGCGCAAGCCGGACGCGTTGCGCACCCAGGTGGATGTGATGGCGGTCGGTTTCGATATCCCGAACGAGTTCGTGGTCGGCTACGGGCTGGATTACGCCGAGCGGTACCGCGATTTGCCGTACATCGGCACCCTGGACCCGAAGGTCTACGGCGGGTAAACCGCGTCACACGAGCCTTCGCACGGAGACCGTTCGCCGGATTCGGCGGGCGGTCTTGCTGCTTCTGTGATGAAACTCACGTTAGAACCGTGGACGCGGTGAGCCGGGTTGCCGGGGCTTGTTGCCGAGGGTCAGCTCTCGAGTCGCGCCGGTCGGCGGGGGTGTGTAGCGTGGTGCGTGTTACTGCTGGTCACATGTCTGTATCAATTTCGGACATGCGTGTCGGGGGGAATGGCCAGGAATTCGCGGTGCCGGTTACCGGAAAGTTTCGGGCGCGCCCTATGCTGTCTTTAACAAACCTGACGGCTGTTTTCTGACTCAGTTTCAAACTTTTGGGTCGGATACGGCTGGATATTCAAGACCGATTCTGATAGCAAGGGGCTATGGACCCGCATTTGCGCGACCTGCGGTATTTCGTCGCCGTCGCTGAGGAACTGCATTTCACCAACGCCGCCCAGCGGCTGCACATCGCGCAGCCCACGCTGTCCCGGCAGATTCGACAGCTGGAGCGTCAACTCGACGTGGTCCTGTTCGACCGCAATCAGCGCAGTGTCGCACTGACTGTCGCGGGCAAGGAACTGCTGGAGGGTGCGCGCCGCATCCTCGAGCTCTGGGAAGTCACCAATGTCGCGTTGCAGGAGGCGGGTGAGGTGCTGCGCGTCGGCATCCAATCCTCCATCGGCCGCGGCCTGATCACCGATCTGGAGAGCGCCAGCGGGCATCGCCTCGCCCTGCACTCCGCATCCTGGACCGACCCGTCCAGTGGCCTGGCCGGGCGACAGGCGGACCTGGCGCTCATGTGGCTGCCCGTACCCGACACCGGTCGCTACCGATGGCAGGTGCTGCGCACCGAGCCACGCTGGGTACTGCTGCCGGAGAACCATCCGCTGGCCGGACAGGACACCATCGAATTCGCCGCGCTCGCCGATGAATCCTTCATCGCCATGCCCGCCGAAGCCGGTGCGGCACGCGATTTCTGGCTCGGCGCGGACGCCCGCGGCGGCCGCCAGGCCAAGATCGGCGCGGAAGCGGCCACCGCCGAGGAGCGCCTGGAGGCGGTCTCGCTCGGACTCGGTGTCTGCCTGCTCGCCGAGAACAATGTGCCCATGTACCGCTGGCCCGGCCTGACCGCGCGACCCGTCGCCGGACTCGCGCCGTGCGAACTGGCCGTGGCCTGGCGCGCCGACGATGACCGCCCGACCATCCTCGAGTTCGCCGCCCGCGTGCTCGAAGGCGGATTCGCGGACCGGGAACCGGTCGCCGCGCAATAGCTCGTATCAGACGGCGGTAGTGGGTCGGAGGCATTGCCGCCGCCGCTGAGCAGCGATATCGAAAAGGGCGGTCCCGCACCGGGACCGCCCTTTTCGTATCCGCCCCTATGCCTACTCCTTGCCCGGCGCGGTGCGCTCCCACGGGCAGGCGGCCTCGAGCTGCGCTGCCAGTTTCAGCAGTGTGCTCTCGCTGCCCGGCGGGCCGATGAGTTGCGCGGCCAGCGGGGTGCCGGTGCGCTGATGCACCCCCATCGGCACCGAGATGGCGGGCCAGCCGACCAGATTCCACAGCGGTGTGAACGGTGAGAACCGGGCGCTGGCAACGATATTGGCGAGCCACGGCCGCGAATGCCAGCGGCGTGCGCGGGGCGGCGGGGTGGCCAGGGTCGGGGTGATGGCGACGTCATAGCGTTCGAAGTAGTCGAGCAGGCGCGCCTCGATGCGATCCACCTGGGACGCGCGCAGCAGACCCGATTTCAGTACGAAGCGGCCGAGCGCGATATGCGTGCGGGTGCGGCGCTGCAGCAGTTCCGGATGCGGAACCGTGCCCGCCTCGCGCGCGGCATTGGCCACCCAGCGCAGGGCGAGCGCGAAAGTAGCGCCCTGATAGGGGAGTTCGGACACCCCGATGGTGTGCCCGGCGGTGGAGGCGGCGGCCGCGGCCATATCGGCGGCGCCCGCCCAGGCCCGATCCACCCGGGACAGCGGGGTCGGCGCGGCGGTGGCCAGGCCGATGCGCAGTGTCTTGGGCGGATCCAGTTCGGCGAGCGCGGGCCGATCGGCGAGCACCGACAGCATGAGCGCCGCGTCCGCGACAGTGGTTGCCAGCACGCCGTTCTCGGTCATGCCGCCCCAGGAATCGAGTCCTACCTCGGCGGGCACCAGGCCGCGCCCGGGTTTGACGCCGACCACGCCGGAGCAGGCGGCCGGAATGCGCACCGAGCCCAAGCCGTCATTGCCGTGCGCGATGGTCACCATGCCCGCGCCGACCGCCGCGCCCGAACCGCCGGACGAGCCGCCCGCGCTGAAGCGTGGATTCCAGGGACTGCGGGTAATGCGCTCGGGGGTGTCGGTGACGCCCCAGAGTCCGAACTCCGGAACCGTGGTCAGGCCGACGATGACCGCGCCGGCCGAGCGTAGTCGGCGCACCACCGGATGGTCCGCGGTCGCGGGCCGATTGTCCCCGGCCAGCGATCCGGCGCGGGTGACCTCGCCGGTGACGTCGATATTGTTCTTCACCGCGACCGGAACCCCGGCCAGCGGCAATACGTCCAGATCGGGCCGCTCGGCCAGCGCGCGCGCTTCGGCACGGGCGGCGTCGAAGCGAACCTCGCTGAACGCGTTCACTTTTCGATCTTGTGCGCGAATCCGCGCGAGTACATCGTCCACCATCTGCTCGGCCGTCACCGATCCGTTCTGGACGGCGGAGGCGATCCCGGTCGCGGTGGTCAGATCCAAGGGTGGAAGGATTTCGGGAGTTTCGGGTTCTGCCGCGCAGATGTGCGGCTCCGGCTTCATATCGGCTTTATCGTCGTTCACCACTGCCTCGTTCACCGCTGCGTCAACCGCTAGCGCGGCTCCCTCGTCGTACATGCTGGTGTTCCCCCGTCGCTTCGAGTTCGAAATCGGGTGATCCGCTGTTCAGCCGCAAGTTATCATTCCGGCTATTGCTCAGGGATGATGGTGTCTGGTGTGGCGGATTTTTCCGGTATCGGAAAACCGCCCATCTATGGATCGTCAGTACGGATTCGAACGGTATCCGTGCCGAGCCAGATGGGTGCGGACATGGTTTCAAGTTCCGAGCGCCGCTCCGGCCGTCACTCGGCCGGAACGGAATTCACCGTGGTCGCGGCGTTCACCGCGGCGTGGGGCAGTGCTGCCACGCCGCCGGATATCGCAGCTTTCCTGCCTGACGCAAGCACGCTGCGACGGGACGCGCTGCTGGAGTTGATCCGGGTCGATATGCGTCATCGCTGGCTGCGCCGCCCCGGCGGGCCGGTCCCGGCGCAGGAACGGCGCAAACGCCTCACCGAGTACTGCGCCGAATTCCCCGAACTCACCGAGCCCGATCTGCCCGCCGGGCTGGTGTACGAGGAGTTCGTCATCCGCAGGCACAGCGGGGAACGCGTGGATCCGCGCGACTGCCTGCGTGAGTATCCGCACCAGGCCGACGAGTTGCGCGAACTGCTCAATGCCGATGACGAGGATCAGAGCACCCGGCGGGCCGCCCGGGACGACTCCACCCGCGGCGGCACCACCCACGTGCCCTCGGCCGAGTTCACCCGGGCCGCCGACATCCTCGGCGAATTCACCAGGGGCGCAGACTCTTTCGGTGAGTCCACCTTCATTCGCGATGGCGATGACGCCACCCGGGCCGCACCCTTCGACGACAGCGATTCCACACATCCGGGCATACCGCTCGATATCGACTCCACCCGCGCGGGCGGCCTGCTGGACGGTGATTCCACCCGGGTCCCCGAGCAGGGCGAACTCACCCAGCAGGACCCGTCCGCCCTGGCCGCGGCGATGGACGGCACCCGCGCCACCGGCGGCGGACTCAGCGCCCCCGAAACCGGTGAACTGCTGGACCGGCTCGAAATCGGCCAGCGCATAGACGATTTCGATCTGCTCACCAGCCTCGGCAGCGGTGCGTTCGCGCGCGTATTCCTGGCCCGGCAGCGCTCCCTGCAACGCCTGGTCGCGGTCAAGGTATCCGCCGATCACGGCACCGAACCGCAGACCCTGGCGCAACTGGACCACGACTACATCGTGCGGGTCTTCGACCAGCGGCTCATTTCCGGCATCCGGACCAGCAGCGGGCGGCGCATGCGGCTGCTCTACATGCAGTTCCTGCCGGGCGGCACCCTGCTCGGGGTGCTGCGCTGGGTGCGCGCCACCCCGGTCGCCGAACGCAGCGGGCAATTGCTGCTCGACGCCGTGGACGCGGCCATGGAGGAGAAGGGCGAGATCCGGCCCACCGATTCCAGTGTGCGCGACGAGCTCGCCGGACTGAGCTGGCCGGAAACCGTTGCCTGGCTCGGCCGCAGACTCGCCGAGGCGCTCGACTACGCGGACAGCCACGGGGTGCTGCACCGGGATGTGAAGCCCGCGAACGTGCTGCTCACCGCCGAGGCCGTGCCGAAACTGGCCGACTTCAACATCAGTTTCAGCCGCAATCTCGATGACGCCAGCCCGGTCGCCTACTTCGGCGGCTCACTGTCGTACATGTCGCCCGAACAGCTGGAGGCGTGCCATCCCGGCCGCGCCCGCTCGGCCGCCGAACTCGACACCCGCGCCGATATCTTCTCGCTCGGCGTGGTGCTGTGGGAATTGCTCACCGGTGCGAAACCATTCGATGACTCGACCGCCGGACCCGGCGGCCACGGCGACCACACCACCCTGGAGGCCATGCTGGACCGGCGGCGCGGCGGTGTGGAACAGGTTGCCCTGGAACGCGTGCCCGCCGACTGCCCGGCCGCACTGCGCCGCGTGCTGCTCACCTGTCTGGCCCCCGACCGCGAGGACCGCTGGAGCAGCGGGACGATACTGGCAAGCCAATTGGAGATGTGCCTGGATCAGCGCGCGCGGGATCTGGTCGATCCGCCGCCGCACAGCTGGCGCATGCGGCTGCGGCCCTGGCTGATCCCGATCGTCGTCCTGGCGATCGCGATCCCCAATGTGCTGTCCTCGCTGTACAACATCGTGCACAACAACACGCTGATCATCAGCAGCATGTCCGATGCCGCCATGCACACCTTCACCCTCATCACCGCGCTGGTGAACGTGCTGTTCTTCCCGCTCGGGGCGGCGCTGATCATCTATCGGTGCCGGAGAGTGATCCGGGTGCCGCGGGGCCTGCGCAAAGGCAAGACCTACGACGCGGACACGCTGCGCAGCGCCAGAGCCGATGTACTCCTTGCCGGAGAACGCATTTCGCTCATCGTGTTCTCGCTGTGGCTGATCAGCGCGATCACCTTCCCGGTCGCGCTGCGCCTGTCCACCGGTGAGATACCGACGCGCGGCATGGTGCATTTCGTGGTGTCGCTGGTGGTGTGCGGGGCCATCGCGGTCGCGTACCCGTTCTTCCTGGTGACCTTCTTCCTGGTGCGCTGTATATATCCGATGTTCCTGCGGCACGGGGATATCAGCGGCGAGGACGCGGTATGGCTGCATCGGCTCGGGCACCGCTGCACCACGTATCTGGCGGTGGCGGCGTCGGTGCCGCTGTTGGCCGTGGCGGGTGTGACATTCCTGCCGCCCGAGGACATTCCGCGCGTCATCGTCGCGGTGCGGGTGCTGAGCGTGGGCGGCATCCTGGCCTTCGTGGCCGTATACATCATGTTTCGTGCGCTGGAGGCGGATCTGCAAGCCCTGGAACGTGTGGTGGCGCCCGGTCGCCGAGTTCACGATACCGGGGAGCCCGTGGGTACCGGATCGTGAACGAGCATCCGGCGCAGGCGGTTTCCCGCTTCACCGCCGAATGGGAATCCACCTTGCGCGGCGACCGCCTCGAACCGCCGGAATTGGACGGCTACGTTCCCGACGGTGAGGCACTGCAACTCGATGTGCTCACCGCGCTGGTGCGGGTGGATATGCGGCAGCGCTGGCGGCGCGCCGGTATGGAGAAGCGCATCGCCGACTATCGCAGCGAATTCCCGGCTGTCACGCGCAGCGCCGAATTCGCGGATCTGGTGTGCGAGGAATACCTGGTCCGCAGCCGGTACCGGCCGCTGGACGTCGACACCTTCAGCGCCGAATATCCGGAGGTGGCGGGGGAGATCCGCCGCCGCTTCTCGGACGGCATCGCCCCCGCCCCGCCGCCCGAACTGCCCGCGGGCATCGAAACCGGCCGCCGCCTGGACGATTTCGATCTGCTCACCGATCTCGGCGGGGTGACGCACAGCCGCATGTTCCTGGCCCGCCAGCGCTCCATGCAGCGACTGGTCGCGGTGCGGGTGGAGTCCGGCGCGAACAGCGACAGCCCCACCGTCGCCCAACTCGACCACCACTACATCGTCCGCGTCTACGATCAGCGCCTCATCGCGGGCAACGGCAATCCGCTGCGCCTGCTGTACATGCAGTACCTGCCGGGCGGCAATGCCGCGGGGGTGCTCAGCCTGCTCCGTGCGCAACCCGGTCCTGCGGCCGGTGGTGAGCTGCTGTTGCGGGCGGTCGACGCCGCGATGGAGGCGCGCGGGGAGATTCGGCCCGCGGATTCCAGTGTGCGGCGCGAGATTTCGGCGTTGAGCTGGCCGGAGACCGTGGCATGGGTGGGGCGGCGGCTGGCGGCGGCGCTCGACTACGCCGAGCGGCACGGGGTGCTGCATCACGATATTCGGCCGGAGAACGTGCTGTTCACGGCCGAGGGCGTGCCCAAACTCGCGGATTTCGCACTGGGGCCGCTGTATTGGAACGCCGGTATCCCGGGTTCCGGTGGGGTGGCGTCGGATTCGCCCGAGGGTCTGCGCTGGCGATCACCGGAAGCCCTTGCCGCACGGCTGGATCCGGCCGCGCCGATGCCGGACGCGCGCAGCGATATCTTCTCCCTCGGCGTGCTGCTGTGGGAAATGCTCACCGGCGCCGCGCCATTCGATGATCCTGCGGCGGACGGCATACCCGGGCACGAGGTCGTGACGGCCATGCTGGCGCGGCGGCGCGCAGGCGTGCAACCCGCCGCATTGGCCACACTGCCCCCGGACACCCCGGCTACGCTGCGCCGCGTCCTGCTGGAATGCCTGGACCCGGATCCGGATCGGCGCTGGCAGAACGGCGTCGAGCTGGCCGGGCAATTGGATCTCTGCCTGGACGCGCGCGCCCGGGACCTGGTCGATCCGCCGCCGAGGAGCTGGCGGTCGCGGGCCAGGAGTTGGCCGGTGCCGATCGCGGCGCTGTGCGTCGGCGTGCCGAACGCGCTGGCCAGCGTCTACAACATCCGGCTGAATCAGAGCCTGATCGTGGATCGGCTGTCCGCGGTCGATCAGCAGCGGTTCGGCACGGTCGCGCTGGTCAACAATGCCATCGCGTTCCCGCTCGCGGCGCTGCTGCTGCTGTGGCTGGCGCGGCGGCCGCTGACGGTCACCTATCGGCTCGCCCGCGGGCATCGGTATTCGCCCGCGGCGCTGGCCCGCGCCCGCGCGGACACACTGCTGCTCGGTGAGCGCGCGGTGTGGATACCGTTCCTGATGTGGGTGATCGCGGGCGTGGCCTGGCCGCTGGCGCTGTCCGCGTCCGGGGCGCGGCTGCCACCGCATACCTTCCTGCATTTCTTCACGGCCCAGGTGGTGTGTGCCGCAATCGCTCTCGCGTATCCGTTTTTCCTGATCGCCGGGTATTCGGTGCGGGCGCTGTATCCGCAGTTGCTGGTGCGGGGCGCGGTGGGACCGGCCGATCGGCGACAGCTGCTCGGTTTGGCGCGGCGCAGCAATGTGTATCTGGCGGCGGCCGCGTCGGTGCCGCTGCTCGGTGTCGTGACCGCCACTTTCGTCTCGCGCGAGGACCTGGAATTGGTGATCGTCCCGGTGCGCTGGCTGAGTGTGGGCGGCGTGCTCGCCTTCGCGCTCAGCTACTGGCTGTTCCGGCTGCTCGAGGCCGATTTACAGGCGCTGGTGCGCGCGATTCCGAAGGGCGGCCGAGCGCCGGGCGATTCCGGGCGCGACGGGTAACCGGGGATCCGGCACGGTCGTCGCGAACGATCGCGGACGCGGCGGATATCGATCGGCCCGCCGACCTGGCGAGGCGGCAACGATTTTCGGGTCGATTCCGTAGGGTTGGCGGCGTGACCCGCGGCAGTGTCGAAACTTCCCTGGCGGAGCTGGCGTCGCGTATCAGGCAGCGCGCTGATGGACAGTCCGGTCGGTTCGTCCTGGGGATAGCCGGACCGCCCGGTGCGGGCAAATCCACCCTCGCGCGCGGTGTCCGCGATGAATTGAATCTGGCCGCGGGGACCGCCATCGCGGAGGTCGCGCCGATGGACGGGTTCCACCTCACCAATGCGCAATTGCGGGCGCTCGGCGAACTCGCGCGCAAGGGCGAACCCGATACCTTCGACGCCGCCGGATATGTGGCCCGGCTGCGCGAACTGCGCGAAACCCCACTCGGACAACCGGTTCCGTGGCCGACCTACGATCGCGAGATCCACGAACCGGTACCCGGCGGCGTCGTGTTCGACCGGCAGCGCATCATCGTCACCGAGGGCAACTACCTGCTGCTGAACGATCACGGCGCACCCGGCTGGTCCGCGGTGCGGCCGCTGCTCGATGCCACCTGGTACCTCGACGTCCCGCGCCCGGTCATCGAACAACGCCTGGTGCGCAGGCATATTCGCGGCGGCCGCAGTCCCGAGGCCGCGCGCACCAAGGTCGCCGAGAGCGATCTGCTCAATGCCCGCCTGGTCGAGGGCACCCGCCCCAGCGCCGATCTGGTGCTGCGCAAATTCGGCCGCGCCTACCGCATCGTCTGATCCATCCAGGCCCGGGTACCGACGGAAACGCACGAGCGCGAGGCGACCTCGGCCGCATGCCGCAGTGCCGCCGGGAACGGTTCGCCGAGCTGATGGAAATGGCAGAACGCGCCGTGCAGGATATCGCCCGCGCCCAGGGTATCCACGGCATGCGTTGTGCCGATGGGGATTTCACCGCGCTCCCCGGGCATGGAATAGGTGATGGGGTGTGCGCCGTGCGTGACGGCCACCCACGCCGGGCCGATCGCGTGCAGCCGGTCGAAGAGCTCGGCGGGAGCGACGCCCGGCGGAGCGAAGGCCGCCGAACAGATGGCGATATCGATCAGCGGCAGCAGTTCGGTGTGCACCGGCCGCCAGCGCCCCGCGTCCAGCACCACCGGGATGCCCCGCTCGCGCGCCGCCGCCGCGATCCGCAGGGACGGTTCGGCATAGTGCCCGTCCACCAGTACCACCGATACCCGGTGCAGGTGCTCCGCGGCCTCGCTGTCGAATGGCGCGTATACGCGGGAACCGTCCAGCGACACGATGGTTCGCGTCGCCGTCGCGGTCGCCACGATGATCGAGGACACCGGCGGCTGCTGCGCGCTGTCCGGCGTCAGATCGGTGACACCGACCCCGTGCTGTTGCAGATCGCCCCGGATGAGCTCCGCCAGTGGATGTTTGCCCAGCGCAGTGACCAGCGTCGGCACCCGGCCGGACAGGTGCGCGTAGGCGATCGCGGCATTGGCGGCCGGACCGCCCGCGCCCAGGAACAATTCATCGGCCTGGGTCTTGCTGTCCTCGGCGGGATATCGGTCCACCGCGTACGCCAGGTCCAGGGTGGACAGTCCGATGAATACCGCTCCGTTGTCGTCCATCAGGTGACGATACGGCGCTACCGTGGTGGAAACGGGGAGGTAAGGCAGGCAATGGAATTGACCAAGGGCGCGAACGCGCCGATCAACGCGGACGAAGTGGTCGTCGAGGTCAGCGCGGCAACCGCGGTGGATGTGGCGGCCCTGCTGCTCACCGGCACCGGCAAGGTCCGATCCGACAGCGATTTCATCTTCTACAACCAGCCGGTCGGTCCCGGCGTCACCGCCCAACCGCCCAACCGCATTCGGATCGCCACCCGGCAGGTGCCCGCCGAGATCGACCGGATCGTGGTCACCGCCAGCCTGGACGGTTCCGGACCGCCCAACTGGGGGCGCGCCGGACGACTCACCATCACCGTCGCCGATCCGACCGGGCGAACCCTGGCCAGTTTCACACCCACCGATCTGAGCACCGAGACCGCGCTGATCGGCGTGGAAATCTATCGGCGGCAGGGGAGTTGGAAGGTGCGCGCCGTCGGCCAGGGCTACGCGAACGGGCTCGCCGGAATCGCCACCGATTTCGGCATCACCGTCGATGACGCGCCCGCACCACAGCAGGCGTACCCGCCACCACCGGTCAACTATCCGCCGCCCGCGCCGACGACGGTGAATTACCCGCCACCCGTGCCGAACTATCCGCCGCCACCGTCGTATTACCCACCGTCGCAGCAGAATCCGTATCAGTCTCCGCCGCCGTACCAGCAGGGTGCGCCGCAGCAGCCGTACGCGCCGCAGCCGCAGTCCTTCACACCCCCGCCGCAGCCCAGATTCGGCGAGGCGACCGTCAGCCTCGACAAGGGCCGAGTGTCCCTGAGCAAGAACGAGACCGTCTCGCTCACCAAGACCGGCGCGCCCTCGCTCACCCGCGTGAAAATGGCGCTCGGCTGGGATCCGGCCAAGCGCGGCAAGGATATCGACCTCGACGCCTCGGTGGTCGCCTACAACCGGCAGGCCAAGGAATTGGGCAAGGTCTGGTTCGTGAAGCTGTCCGCGTTCAAGGGCGCGATAAAGCATTCCGGCGACAATCTCACCGGTGCGGGCGAGGGCGATGACGAGGTGATCACGGTCGACCTGCCCGCGCTGCCCCCCGACGTGTACGCCCTGCTCTTCACCGTGAATTCCTACTCGGGCCAGAAATTCGACGAAATCGCGCGCGCCTTCTGCCGTTTGGTCGACGATTTCTCCGGCGCGGAACTGGTGCGTTTCGAACTCTCCCGCGGTGATCGCCGCACCGGACTTTTCATGTGCATGCTGACCCGCGCATCGCAGGGCTGGAATATGACCGCGCTCGGCGAATACGGCGACGGCGCAACGGTTTCCAAGATGATCGATCCCGGAAAACGTTTCGTGCTGGCCACCGTGCACTGATCACGACGCGGAAACGGTAACGGGTTGCGGCCGAATTGCTCTCGGCCACAACCCGTTTCAGTTCCATCACGCGGTGAAACTAACCGCGTACCCGTGATTCGTACGCCTTGCGCGCACCGGAATCGACATCGTCCAGGAACGCGCTCTGCGCACCCAGCGCCCGCCCCAGCGCATCACCCAGCGCCTCCGGCAGCAGCCCGACCACCTGCGAGATGAGACCCGCCACCGTGGTCACCCGCACCTTGGATTTCGGCTCCACGATCAACCGGGTGATGGCGTCCGCGATCTCCTCCGGTTCGGCCGGGCGCAGCAGCGCCGGCGTCGAAACCCCGGACCCCAGTTCGGTTTTGGTGAGCGTCGGCAGCACCGACGAGAACCGCACCCCGGTGCCCCGGTACTCCTCGCGCAGGGTGTCGGTGAACCCGAGCACCGCGTGCTTGCTCGCGTTGTAGGTGGCCAGACCCGGAATATGGGTCTCCCCGGCCAGCGACGCGATATTGATGACGTGGCCCCTGCCGCGCGGCAGCATGCGCGCCACCGCCAGCTTGGAACCCAGGATCACGCCGTACACATTGATATCCAGAATGCGGCGGGTGATCGCGTCCGGCTCGTCCACCAGTCGCCCGGTGGGCATGATCCCGGCATTGTTGATCAGCACATCGATCGGCCCGAGCTCCCGCTCGACGTCATCGAGGAAGGTCTCGAACGACTGCTGATCGGTGACATCGAGCCGCCCGTACACCTCGAAACCCCGTGCGGCGCCGGACTCCTTGACGCTCACCTCGTCGATATCGCCGATGGCGATCTTCGCGCCGAGCGCCCGCAACGCCGTCGCGGTGGCCAGCCCGATACCGCGCGCACCACCGGTGATCACCACGACCTTGCCGGAGATCCCACTGAAGTCGGTCATTTACCGGTCCCCTTCACGGTGTCGAACACGGCCTGCACGCTCAACCGGCGCAGTCCGCGCGCACCCGCGGCCCGCATGGCGGCCAGCGAGAACGCCAGCTTGGTCGGCGAATACGGGAACCACAGCAGCTCTTTGGTCTGCGTCGGCAGGATCGGCTTGGTGATGGCCTGCTGCCGGCAGTACTTGCGCACCCCGTTCGCCCCACCCCAGCGCGCACCCACGCCGGACAGCCCCCAGCCGCCCATGGGCAGCGCGAAACTGAACATGTTCGCGAATACGTCGTTGATATTGACCGCGCCCGCATTCAGCTGGCGCGCAATGCGTTCCGCGCGATCCTTGTCACCGCTCCACACCGACGCGGACAGGCCGTAGATCGAATCATTGGCCAGCCGAATGGCTTCCGCCTCATCGGCCACCTTCATGACCGGCACCGTCGGGCCGAAGGTTTCCTCGGTCATACAGCTCATGGAGTGATCGACATCGGCGAGCACGGTCGGCTCGAACAGCGTGCCGACACCGGTGCGCTGACCGCCGGTGAGCACCCGCGCGCCCGCCTTCACGGCCTCGTCGACATGCCGCTGCACGATCCCGGCCTGCGCCTCGTTGGCCAGTGCGCCGATGTCGTACTTGGGTTCGCGGCCGTCCACGCCCTGCCGGACCTCCTTGACGGCGGCGGTCAGCTTCTGCAGGAATTCGTCGTAGACCGGCGCTTCCACGTAGACGCGCTCGACCGAGATGCAGACCTGCCCGGCATTGAACAGGCCGCCGAAGGCGATACCGTGCGCGGCGCGATCCAGATCGGCGTCGGCGAGCACGATGGCCGGATCCTTACCGCCCAGCTCCAGGCTGTACGGAATCATCCGCTCGGTGCAGGCCGCGGCGATCTTGCGGCCGGTCGGGGTGGAACCGGTGAACTGCACGTAGTCGACATGGCCGACGACGGCCGCACCGGTCTCGCCCGCGCCCGTGACGATATCGAGCACCGGCGGCGCACCGATCTCACGCCAGCCGCGCACCAGCGCGACCGCCGAAAGCGGCGTCACCTCGGAGGGTTTCAGAATGACGGCGGCACCCGCGGCCAGCGCCGGAATCACATCGATCACCGGCATCGCGAGCGGGAAGTTCCACGGCGTGATGACACCGACCACCGGATACGGCCGGAACACCCGGGTCAGCGACTTCACCCGGGCCAGCGGGCTGTGTGGTGAAGGATGTTCGTCCGCAAGGAATTTCGCGGCCCGGCGGGCGTAGTACCCGGTCAGGTCGATGGAGAAGGCGGGATCGATGAGCGCGTCGATGCGCGCCTTACCGGTCTCGGACTGCAGGATGTCGGCGAGCGCGTCGGTATTGTCGACCAGCCAGTCCTGGAGTTTGAGCAGCCATTCCTTCCGCCCGTCCGGGCCGATGGCCTCCCATTCGGGCTGATGCAGGCGCAGTTCGGCCACCTTGGCCGCCACCGTCGCCGCCGAATCGATCGGCACCGTGCCCGCGACCTCGCCGGTGGCGGGATTGCGCACCTCGAGCTCGGTCGGAATCACCTGTGCGGCAGCCGGTTCCGCCGCCGCGGCGGCTTCCGGAGCGGCGGCGACCACGGCCGCGGGCTCCGCCGGGACGGCGGGCTCGGCCTTGGCCGCCGGTTTCGCGGCCGCCTTCTTGGCGGTGCCGTTGGCGGCGGCCTTACGGGGTGCGGTCTTACGGGCGGAACCCGCGGCGGGCTCGGTATTGGTCACGGTGTGCTCTCCCACGTGCGCTGCATTGCGAACCGGTTCGGCTCCGTGAGCTGTGCGACAGCTCACTGAACTATGATCGTGACACAATTTCGCCGGGACATTCTTGGCTTCTGGGCTCAAGGATTCCGGTCGTATTTGTGCTCTGGAACCAAAGGGGAAGGTCCACCCGTGGCAATTATCGAGACCAGCGAGGCCACCCGGCAGTGGATCGCCGATTTCGTCGCGGAAAACCTGCGCACCGAGAACCTGGAACAGGTGCTTACCCGCCTGGACAGCGCGATCATCGCCCGCGTTCCCGAACTCCGCGACCGGGATATGCGCCGCGATCTGTCCGCCAGCACCCGCGCGCACGCCTACGAGGTGCTCAGCGGACTCACCCAGGACCGGTTCGACTATCCGGTGCCCGAACAGGCGCACGCCTTCGCTCGCACCGTCGCCCGGCGCGGCCACGATGTGCGGCTGCTGCTGCGCGTCTACCACGTCGGCCAGGAGGCGCTGCTCGACTACATGACCGAGATCGTCGGTCAGGGACAGCTGCCCCGGGACATCGAAAGAGATGTCCTGCTAAGGCTTTTCGACCGTTCCACACGCTGGATCAGCACCTCGGTCGAAGCGCTCACCGACACCTATATGCAGGAGCGCGAGAGCGGTCTGCGCGCCGCGCTCAACCAGCGCGCCGAAATCGTGCGCGCCCTGCTCGACGGCGGCGAACTCGATATCGAACTCGCCTCCGCCCGGCTCGGCTACCGGCTCGCCCAACGACATCTGGCCCTCGTCCTGTGGACCGATGAGGACACCACGCTCACCCCGCCCGACGGCTCGGACGATATCGCCGGACTGCTGGACCGCGTCGCCGCCCGCTGCGCCAGCGCCCTCGGCAACGGCAGCGTCCTGACCGTCCCCTCCGGGGCCGCGGCGCTGTGGGCGTGGATCGGCCTGGACGATGAGCTCCCGGACTCCGCACGAGCCGCCTGGCCGGTCGAAACGGCCGTCCGGGTGGCCGCCGGGGTGCCCGCCGCCGGGGTCGCCGGATTCCGCGGCGGACACCGCGAGGCCATCGCCGCCCGGCAGGTCGCCGAACGCGCCCGGCCCGGGCTACCTGCCGTGGTGCGCTATCCCGATGTCGAGGTGGCCTATCTGGCCGGAGCCGACGAGACCGCCATGCGGGCACTCATCGACAGGGAATTGGGCGCGCTCGCGGCACCCGACGCACAATCGGCGCGCCTGCGCGAAACGCTGCACGCCTATTTACGCGCCCGCCGCAGTCCGGACGCGGCCGCGAAAATACTGGGCGTACACAAGAACACCGTGCGCTACCGAATTCAGCGCATAGAAGAACTACTCGATCACTCCATCGACCGGCGCGGCCCGCGCCTGGAGATCGCGCTCGACTGCGTGGCCGTCTACGGCGTCTGAACCGGACGCCCTCCGCCCGCTCTAGCTCGCGTCCTCATCGCGGGCGGCGGCCTCACGAGCGGCGATGCGGCGCAACGGCGGCTCATTGTCCGCCGCCACCGGCACCCGCCGATCCGGCAGTTCCGCCAGCAGCTGCGTGGTGGCGGCCGCGATGGCCTCCACCGCCTTGTCCACGGCCGGTTTCGTAGCGGTCGTCAAGCCCGAGACGCCGCTGATCTTGCGGACGAATTGCTGCGCGGCCGCGTAGATTTCCTGGTCCGTCGCGGGGGGCTCCAGCCCGCGCAGGATGGTGATATTTCTACACATGCCCGAGAGAGTAATGCCGGAATTAAAAGCATGACAGGTGAAGAATCCGGGGCTTGCGCCGGAATCACACTCCGACGGGCTCGAGAAAGCCGCCACACGCGATCGGCGAATACTCGGCCACTCCAACACCGATGAGTAAGAATCGAGGTATGCCCGCCCGCGACGTGCCAACGCTGACGACTTTCCCCTACCCGGAGCTCGACCAGCGCGAGGAAGACCACTGGTCCGGCGCACAGGTCTCCGACGACGAACTTCGCGCTCTGGCGCTCGGCGGTTTCTACTCCGCCCGCTGGGACGCCTTCCACGACGCACTGCTGCTCGGACCCGAACGCGAGCATCCGCTCGGCGATCGCCGCGAACTCGCCATCGACACCCTCACCGGAGCCTGGGGCATCACCGACGGCACCGAGGCCATGGCATCCATGGAGCAACTCCTGGAAGGCATGCATTCACCGCTCTACGCGCTCGTGCATCCACTGGTGATGGCGGGCATCAATTCCCCCGAACGCGACCGCTTCGGCGAGCGCGCCGACCGGCATCGCGCGTTCCTGCGCCAGGTCGGCTCGTTCCGCGGGATGGAGAATCCCGAAGCGCTGGTACGCGATTACGACATCTGGTCCCAGGCCATCAAACTCGGCCTGACCGAACATCTGGTGCGCCCGCTGCCCACCGATATCCAGGCGTGGGATCTGGCCCGCGTGGTCGCGGTCAGCCGGATGGCTTACACCGCAGGCTATTTCGAGGCCGATGTGGCCTGGGACTACCTCATGCGCGCCCTGCCGCTGGCCCAGCGCAAATACCGCAACTGGCGGCAATTCGGCGATGCCTATCTCGCGGGGTGGACCTACTGGCAGGCGTGTGAGGATCTCGCCGAACTCAAATCCGGCGGGGTGGACCGGCGCATGGAACTGCTGCGCCTGTGGATGCGCCCGACCAGTCCGTGGCGGCGCATCGAACTCCAGCCCGAGGCGGAACCGGAACAGCCGGAGGATTAGGCCCATCGACTGACCCGCCGCACGGCGGGTCAGTTCTCTTTTTCCTCGGCCGGATTCTTCTCAGTCGGGCAGGGACCGCAGGATGCCGCGGCCGTAGCGCTGGAATTGCGCGTCGTCGACCATGGCGAGCGAGTGCCGCTCGACGAGCAGCTCCCATTCGGAGTAGAGCTTGTGCACGCCCGGATCGGCGGGACCGGCTGCCCCGTCGGCGGATTCCCGCTGGATCGCGAAATTCAGTGCGCCGGTGACCCTTTCGGTATCGGCGCGATCGGTCCCGGTGAAATGCCAGGACAGATTGCCGTCATTCACCTCGACGCCGTACTCGCCCGGCGTGGTGCCCGAGCCCGCGCTGTCATCGGTGGTGCGCGCCCACAGCAGGGCCGCGATGGGTAGCTCATGCGCGAACCGCTTACCGGCGCCGAGCGAGATGAACATCAGCCGGGTGGTGCTGACCGCAAGCAGCCCAGCGCCTTTCGCGGCGGGCGGCTGCGCGTTCACGAGCGCGGCCTCCAGCAGATACTCATCGGCGGTGACATAGCGGTGCAGCGCGGCGACGGCCGGTTTGGCATCGCGCTTGGGCGCCATCCGGCGTACCGCGCGATCCACATCGGCGCGGGCGGGACCGGTGCGGCCCCAGGACGGTGCGGGCGGATTCAGGTCGGGGGAAGCCACATCCAGGCGCTGGGTGGCCAGGATCTGATTGTTGATCCGCTCGACGATGACGGTGGCGGCGGGCACATCGTGTTCGGCGATGAGCACCGGCAGGGGAGTGCGGTCGGCGGGCACGCCGGTGAGCACGGGGGTGGGATAGCGGAGATAGATCTCGATGACGACGGCGTCATCCGCGCGCCGGTTCAACCGCACCTTGAGGAGTTCGGCGACCGGTACGTCGAGCACGCGCTCGCCGTCCGTTCCCGGCCGCAGCACCGTCAGTCGCCCGTTGCCGTGCCGCACAATCGCTGTGGGTGTCCGTAGCTCGACTATGTCCATACCCCCTGCGCTCTGTTGTGTCGTCGCTCACGATGGGACGACCATGCCATCATTGTGACCACTCGGTCCGACACCAGGGGGTGACCGTCCCGACGTGTTGCCGCAGATGGTCGGGGAACCACCCGCGTTCTTTAGCCGTTTACCTGTTGAACTGCATTAGCTGCCGAACTGCGCGATGTAACGACTCGACCCTACGGGGTAACGTGGCATGTCCGCATCCGTTCGCTGGAACGGGCGCGCCACAAGCATCGCAGGCAAACCGGATACACCCCCCGGAAAGGACTGGCCGCCGGCCGACGCTCTATGACCCGCAAGAATGTGTTCCGCAACCTGGCCATAGTCGCGGGCTTCCTGCTCGTGATCTATCTGGTCAGCATCTTCAGTGATGACACGCGCGGCTGGCAGAAGGTCGACACGTCGGTGGCGCTTTCCCAGCTGCAGAACAAAGACAATGTCGACAACGTTCAGATCGACGACAAAGAACAGCAGCTGCGCATCACGCTGAAGAACGGCAATGATGCGACCAGCGGCGAGAAGAAGATCATCGCCAAATATCCGGGCGGTGGCGAGATCTCGCAGCAGATCTTCCAGGCCGCGCAGAATTCCGGCGCCAAGGTCAACACCTCGGTGAAACAGGATTCCTGGCTCAGCCAGATCCTGCTCTTCATGCTGCCCATGGTGATTCTGCTGGGCTTGTTCATCTTCGTGATGTCCCGCATGCAGGGCGGTGGCCGCGGCGGCATGATGGGCTTCGGCAAATCCAAGGCCAAACAGCTGTCGAAGGATATGCCCAAGACCACCTTCGCCGATGTGGCAGGTGCCGACGAGGCCGTCGAAGAGCTGTACGAGATCAAGGACTTCCTGCAGGCCCCGGCCCGCTATCAGGCCCTCGGCGCGAAGATCCCCAAGGGCGTACTGCTGTACGGCCCGCCCGGTACCGGTAAGACGCTGCTGGCCCGCGCGGTCGCGGGTGAGGCGGGCGTCCCGTTCTTCACCATCTCCGGTTCGGACTTCGTGGAGATGTTCGTCGGTGTCGGCGCCTCCCGCGTGCGTGATCTGTTCGATCAGGCCAAGCAGAACAGCCCCTGCATCATTTTCGTCGACGAGATCGACGCGGTCGGCCGCCAGCGCGGCGCCGGCCTCGGCGGTGGCCACGACGAGCGTGAGCAGACGCTGAATCAGCTGCTGGTGGAGATGGACGGTTTCGGTGAGCGCACCGGCGTCATCATCATCGCGGCTACCAACCGCCCGGACATCCTGGATCCGGCGCTCTTGCGCCCGGGTCGTTTCGACCGGCAGATCCCGGTGAGCAATCCGGATCTCGCGGGTCGTCGCGAGATCCTGCGGGTGCACTCGCAGGGCAAGCCGATCGCGACCGATGCCGACCTCGAGGGTCTGGCCAAGCGCACCGTCGGCATGTCCGGCGCGGACCTGGCCAACGTGATCAACGAGGCCGCACTGCTCACCGCGCGTGAGAACGGCACCGTGATCACCGGTGCGTCCCTGGAGGAATCGGTCGATCGCGTGATCGGCGGCCCGCGCCGCAAGTCCCGCATCATCAGCGAGCACGAGAAGAAGATCACCGCCTACCACGAGGCCGGGCACACCCTGGCCGCGTGGGCGATGCCGGATATCGAGCCCGTCTACAAGGTCACCATCCTGGCCCGCGGCCGCACCGGCGGTCATGCCATGACGGTGCCCGAGGACGACAAGGGCCTGATGACCCGGTCGGAGATGATCGCCCGCCTGGTGATGGCCATGGGTGGTCGCGCGGCCGAGGAACTGGTGTTCCACGAGCCGACCACCGGCGCCTCCTCCGATATCGACCAGGCCACCAAGATCGCCCGTGCCATGGTCACCGAATACGGTATGAGCGCTCGCCTGGGCGCGGTCCGCTACGGCCAGGAGCAGGGCGACCCGTTCCTGGGCCGTTCGATGGGCACCGCCTCGGATTATTCGCACGAGGTCGCCCGCGAGATCGACGAGGAGGTGCGCAACCTCATCGAGGCCGCGCACACCGAGGCGTGGGCCGTGCTCAACGACTACCGCGATGAGCTGGATGCCCTGGCGACCGCGCTGCTGGAGCGGGAGACGCTGCACCGCAAGGATCTAGAGGTCGTGCTCGCCACGATTGAAAAGCGGCCGCGCATAACCGCTTTCAATGATTTCGGCGGCCGCACCCCGTCCGATCGCCCGCCGGTGAAGACCCCGCGCGAGCTGGCCACCGAGCGCGGCGAGCCGTGGCCGGAGGAGCCGGTGCGCCCGGTCGTTCCGGTCGGGCAGCCCGCCAACGGCTATCCGGCGGCCGATCCGGCCTATCCGGGCGGACAGCAGTACGGCGGTTACCCCGCTCCCGCTCCGGCCGGTTATCCGCTACCGCAGCCGGGCGGCTATCCGCCGCGGCCCGCGGGCACGCACGGTTCCCGTCCGGATTACGGCGCTCCCGCCGGATGGTCGGCCCCGGGCTGGCCGCCGCAGGAGGATCAGCCGCAGACGCAGCCGCCACAGCGGCAGGCGTACGGGGGCTGGGCCCCCGCGGGTGGTCAGCGGTACACACCGCAGCCGCCGCAGCAGCCGGACTACGGGCAGCAGCAGCCGGAGGGCCAGCAGCCGCCCGCCGGTGAGGACAACGGTGAGTGGGACGGACCGAACGGTCGTCGCTGATCGAGCCCCGGATAGGCTCATCTGGTTCGCGGCCCGGTTCGGGTCCGGTCCGGTAGGTGCGGGCCCGCGCGACGGGCGGTGAGGTTCCGCGCGCGGGTGGGTGCACCACCGCACCGCGTGCGGGTGCACCGCTCGCGGCGGGCGCCACGCCTGGTGTCCGGGCCCGTACCGGCGGCAGCCGCGTACGCCGCACCCTTTTCCACGTGCGGCAGTTCTCTACAGGAGGTGTCGATTGTCGGCCAACAACCGTGTCGTCTCCGGTCCGATCGCGCTCGACACCGGTCGGCCGTTCGATCAGGATCGCGCAGAGGCCGCCGTTCGCGAATTGCTGCTCGCGGTCGGTGAGAATCCGGATCGTCCCGGTCTCGCCGATACCCCGGCCCGCGTGGCCCGGGCGTACAAGGAGATGTTCGCCGGGCTCTACACCGAGCCGGACAAGGTGCTGGACACCACGTTCGACGAGGGGCATCAGGAATTGGTGCTGGTCCGCGATATCCCGATGTACTCGACCTGTGAACACCATCTGGTGGCGTTCCACGGTGTCGCGCACGTCGGTTATATCCCGGGCGCGCACGGCCGCGTGACGGGTTTGTCCAAACTGGCGCGGTTGGTGGATATGTACGCCAAGCGCCCGCAGGTGCAGGAGCGCCTCACCAGCCAGGTCGCCGACGCCCTCATGCGCAAGCTGGAGCCGCGCGGCGCGATCGTCGTGGTGGAGGCCGAGCACCTGTGCATGGCGATGCGCGGAATCCGCAAGCCCGGCGCGAGCACGACCACCTCGGCAGTGCGCGGTCTGCTGCAGACGAATGCGTCCTCGCGCGCCGAGGCCCTGGACCTCATTCTCCGGAAGTGAGCACTGTGTCCAATTTGCCCTCCGCTGCGCTCCGGGCGGGTTCGCGGCCCCCTATGTCCCGAACCTTCCCTCCCTCCGCTCCTCCGCTGCGCTCCCCCGCTCCACTCGGTCCAGAACCGGGACGGGCTGCGAACTCGGCATGCGGGAGTCGTGAGGCGTGGTGACCACGCGCCTTCCGAATCCACGCGGGGCTCGGTCCTGCGTGGTGATGGGCGTCGTGAACGTCACCGCGGATTCGTTCTCCGATGGCGGCAAGTTCCTGGATGTGGGTGCGGCGGTCGCGCACGGGTGGCGGCTGTACGAGCAGGGCGCGGACATCATCGATATCGGTGGTGAGTCGACCCGTCCCGGTGCGCACCGGGTCTCCCCGGAGACCGAGGCCGCGCGGGTGGCCCCGGTGATCCGGGAGCTGGTGTCGCTGGGCGTTCCGACGAGTGTGGACACCATGCGCGCCCGGGTGGCCGAGGCCGCCATCGAGGCCGGTGCGTCGGTGGTCAATGACGTCTCCGGTGGCCGTGCCGATGCCGATATGGCGAAAGTCGTTGCGGCGGCCGGTGTTCCGTGGATTCTCATGCATTGGCGCGCGGGTGCGAACTATGAGCACACGGGCCCCGCCGAACACTATGGCGATGTCGTCGCCGAGGTGCTCGCGGAATTGCGCGATCAGGTCGATGTGGCTGTCGCCGCCGGGGTGGATCCGGACCGCCTGGTGCTGGATCCGGGTCTGGGTTTCGCCAAGAACGCGGACCACAATTGGGAATTGCTCGGTGCGCTACCGGAATTCGTGGCGACCGGGCTGCCGATTCTGATCGGCGCCTCGCGTAAGCGTTTTCTCGGTTCGCTGCTGGCCGATGCCGATATTCCGCGTCCCCCCGCCGGTCGCGAAACCGCGACCGCCACCATTTCCGCCCTGACCGCCGAGCACGGCGGCTGGGGTGTACGCGTGCACGACGTGCGCGCCTCGCTGGACGCCATCGCGGTCACCGATGCCTGGCGCAATGCCCGGCGGGCCCGCGCGGGCAGGGTCGTCGACAGGTGGACTTGGACACAGGGAGAACAACTTTGAGCACCGACCGCATCGAATTGCGCGGCCTGCGCGTCTTCGGCCATCACGGCGTCTTCGATTACGAGAAGCGGGACGGCCAGGATTTCGTGGTGGATCTGACCGTGTGGACCGATTTCGCGGCCGCGGCCAAATCGGACGATATCGCCGACACCATCCACTACGGTGAGCTGGCCGATCTGGCGGTGCGCATCGTGGCGGGCGAACCGCGCGATCTGGTCGAGACGGTGGTGTCCGAATTGGCCGACGCGGTGATGGCCGATACCCGAATTCGTGAGGTCGAGGTGGTGTTGCACAAGCCTTCCGCGCCGATTCCGCATAGCTTCTCCGATGTCCGGGTCGTCACGTCCCGGCGGCGCGAACCGGAGGAGGCGTAGCGGTGAGCCGGGTAGTGCTGTCGATCGGATCGAATCTGGGTGATCGGCTGGCGCACCTGCGCGGCGTGATCGAGGTGCTGCGCCCGCGCCTGCTGGCGGTGTCGTCGGTGTACTCCACGCCGCCGTGGGGCGGTGTGCCGCAACAGGATTACCTCAACGCGGTGCTGGTGGCCGAGGATCCGGAGCTGGAGCCCTCGGATTGGCTGCGGGTGGGGCAGGAGCTGGAGCAGGCGGCCGAGCGGGTGCGCGAGGTGCGCTGGGGCGCAAGGACTCTCGATGTGGATATCGTGTGGGCCGCACAGCGCCGCCGGGACGGCGAGGTGCCGTGCCGCAGTGCCGATCCGATCCTGACGCTGCCGCATCCGCAGGCGCACAATCGGGCTTTCGTGCTGGTGCCGTGGCTGGAGGTGGAGCCCGATGCCGTGCTGGAGGTGAGTGCCGGTGCGCCGCAATCGCTTCGGGAGCTGCTCGGGGTGCTGGACGCGGCCGAGGTCGAGGGTGTGCGCCGCACCGAGCTGGCGCTGGGGTGGCCGGTGTGAAGCCGACTCGCGTATTGGATCTGTGCCTGAATGTGGCGCTGGCGGCGGTGGTGGCCTGGATCGCCACCAATGTCGCGTATTCGAGTTTCCCGCCCATCACCGTGTTCTCGGGGGCCTCGCTGCTGCCGGTGGCGGTGCTGGAGGCGGTGCTGGCGTTCGTGATTCGGGCCCGGGTGGAGAACCGGGGGATCGGGGACAGTCCGCGGCAGTTGCATCCGATCACCGCGGCGCGGGCGGTGGCGCTGGCGAAGGCGTCGGCCCAGGTGGGTTCGCTGGTGGGCGGCATCTGGCTGGGGTTCCTGATCTGGCTGCTGCCCCGGGGCTCGGATCTGCGGGCGGCCTCGGCGGACACCCCGGGTGCGGTGGTCGGGCTGGTGGCCGGGCTGCTGCTGGTGGCGGCGGCATTGTGGCTGGAATATTGCTGTCGCGCGCCGATTGATCCGCCCGATGAAGCGGCTACCTCATAGCAAACATAAAGTCGACGATGATCGGCAAGGTTGAAGCCGGAGTGTCCAGTTCAAGCTATGTTGGTGGCTATGGTTTCACCCTCCCGGAGCAGTGCTTCCCGTCGACGACGTGAAGACGCGGGAAAATTCTTCACCGGTCTGCTGCTTCTCCTCGGTCTGGTTGCCAGTATTTTCCTGGTCTTCAGCGATAACGTCCACATGATCCGTGTGGGCCTGGTCGCGGCGCTGTGGGCGGCCGCCATCGGAGCCCTCGCCGCGACCCGTTATCGCAGGGAGTCGGCTACGGACCGGGCCAAAGTAGGTGACCTGCAAAAGGTCTACCAACTGCAGCTGGAGCGCGAGGTTGCTGCCCGCCGCGAATACGAGCTCGGCGTCGAGTCGCGAGTGCGTAAAGAGGTCGGCGCCGATGCCGAGGAAATGGCCGCATTGCGTGCCGAACTGACGGTATTGCGCGAGAGCCTGCAGCGGCTCTTCGACGGCGATCTGCCCGGTGAACGCCCCGCTCTGCGCGCCGATGCCGTCCGAGTGCAGGAATTGCCGGCCAGCAACGGCAATTCCGCGAATGGGTCGGCGAACGGTAACTGGGAGGACACCGACTCCTGGGATCCGTGGTCCGCGCCCGTCGATCCGATCGAACAGGACCTCGGCAGCCGCATCACCCCGGTCTTCGACGCCGACCATCCCGAGCCCCCGGCCTTCGCCAGTCCCTTCGACGATCCGGTGACCGCGGAGACCTCCATCGTCACCGACAGCATCGACCGGCTGCGCGTGCCGCATCATCCGGCCGACCGCAATCGCGAATACGAGCCGCCGCACGATTTCGAGCATCTGCGCCCGTTCGAGGACGACTTCGCCGCCAAACCCGCCGCACCGCAGGATGATTCCCGCGATGACGTGGACGCCGCGCGGGCCGCCGCCGACGCCCTGCGCTCGGGTTCGGGTTCGGCGCAACCGATTCCGCGCGCGAACAACGGCGATGACGCCCAGCGCAAGCACACCGAGCCGCTCACCAGCCTGGAACGTGAAGGGCTCGAGCAGGTTCCGTGGTTCGAGACCGATCTGTCCGAAGCGGGCGGGGTGCCCCGCACCGCGACCGGCAATGGCGCGCAGACCGCGCCGGGCACGGCGGCACCGGCCGCCACGGCCGGTGCGAAGCAACCCGCCGACAGCGGTCAGCCGCAGTCGGCGAACGGCGGCGAGCAGTCCGCGGCCGAGCAATCCGGAGCGCCCGCCAATCCGCGGCTGGCCCCGCCCGCTGCGCCCGCGCAGCCGATCGGCACCGCGAGTTCGCGTCGCCGTCGTCGTTCCGACGAGGACGCCGACGATGATTCGGGCCGTCGCCTGTCGGTCGCCGAGATCATGGCGAATCTGCGTTCCGAGGGTGGCCGGTAACCGCCTGTAAGACATCCCACAGTCGGTGGCCTCGCCGTATCGAGGCCGATATCCTCGGGCCGTAACGTCTGGTACCCGCAGTGCGGGACTGGAACGAACTTCGAGAGGACAAGGGTGACCTCGGACAAGGATGTCTGCGGAACCGATCTTGCGCCTGCACGACTGACGGTGGGAATCGTCTCGGCGGGACGCGTCGGCTCCGCCCTGGGTGCGGTACTCGAGCGCGCCGGGCATGTGGTCTTCGGTGTTTCCGCGATTTCGGACGCCTCGATTCGGCGCGCCGAGACGCGGCTGCCGGATTCCCGCATTCTGCCCGCCGAAGAGGTGGCGACGCGCAGCGAACTGCTGGTGCTGGCCGTTCCGGACAGCGAATTGGCCGGGCTGGTCGCGGGTTTGGCGACCGCGGGCGTGGTGCGCCCGGGCACCATCGTGGTGCACACCTCCGGTGCGAACGGCATCGCCATCCTGGCCCCGCTCACGGCGCTGGGCGCGCTGCCGCTGGCGATTCATCCGGCCATGACCTTCACCGGTCATGACGAGGACATCGCGCGACTGGCCAACGCCTGCTTCGGCGTGACCGCCGCGGACGATATCGGCTATGCCATCGCGCAGGCGCTGGTGATCGAGATGGGCGGTGAGCCGGTCCGCGTCTCGGAGGAGAACCGCACCCTCTATCACGCGGCTCTGGCACACGGCAGCAATCATCTGGTGACCCTGATCGTGGATGCCGTCGCGGCCCTGCGTGCGGCGCTCGCGGGCCCCGGCCTGCTCGGTCAGCAGATGGTCGACGAACAGCCCAATGGACTTGCCGAGCGCATGCTGGCCCCGCTGGCGTCGGCCGCACTGGACAACGCGCTGCGCCGCGGCCCGGCGGCGCTCACCGGCCCGGTGGCGCGCGGCGATGTGCCCGCGGTGGCCGCCCACCTGGAGGCGCTGGAGGATCTGGACCCGCGCATCGCGGCCGGATATCGCGCTCTCGCACTGCGTTCGGCCGAGCGCGCCAAGACCAACCCCGCCCTGTTCGATCTGCTGGAAGGACACTGATGGACCCGAAACTGCGTGGTACGTACAAGCGCGGTGAGCTGACCGTGTTGCACGAGCCTGCGGTGGTCACCTCGGTTGCCAAGGCTTTGCGTTCGACGGGTCGTACGGTCGCTCTCGTGCCGACCATGGGGGCACTGCACGAGGGTCACCTGGAGTTGGTGCGGCGGGCCAAGCGCACCAATCAGGTTGTCATCGTGTCCATCTTCGTGAATCCCCTGCAATTCGGTGCGGGCGAGGATCTGGACAAGTACCCGCGCACCCTGGACGCCGATGTGGAGCTGCTCCGCGCCGAGGGCGTCGAGTTGGTGTTCGCGCCCAGCGCCGCCGAGATGTACCCGGACGGCCCGCGCACCACCGTGCACCCCGGCCCGATCGGCGATGAGCTCGAGGGCGCGGTCCGCCCCGGCCATTTCGCGGGCATGCTGACCGTGGTGGCCAAGCTGTTCCAGATCTGCCGTCCCTCCGAGGCGTTCTTCGGCGAGAAGGATTATCAGCAGCTGACGCTGATCCGGCAGATGGTCCGCGATCTGAATTTCGATCTGAAGATCGTCGCCATTCCCACCGTGCGTGAGCAGGACGGTTTGGCGCTGTCCTCCCGAAACCGATTCCTCGATCCCGCCCAGCGTGAGCTGGCGACCACGCTGTCGGCCGCGCTGGCCGCGGGCGGGCATGCCGCCGGACTTGGCCCGAAAGCCGTATTGGAAGCGGCACATTCGGTACTGTCCACGGTGTCGGGCATTGAACTCGACTACTTGGAGATCCGCGACTCCAATCTCGGTGTGGTGCAGACCAGCGGAAACGCGCGTCTGCTGATCGCCGCCCGACTGGGCGGCACCCGCCTCATCGACAATCTGCCCGTCACCCTCGGTACGCCCGTCGACGGCAATCCGAACACTCCCTACCGGCCTGCTCAGGCCACAATTCGTTAGAAAGGCAACAGGCGATGTTGCGCACCATGATGAAGTCCAAGATCCACCGTGCCACGGTGACCCATGCCAACCTCCACTATGTCGGCTCGGTGACCGTAGACCAGGACCTGCTCGATGCCGCCGATCTGCTCGAGGGTGAGCTGGTCGCGATTGTCGACATCACCAATGGCGCCCGGCTCGAGACATACATCATCGCGGGTGAGCGCGGTTCCGGCGTGATCGGAATCAATGGCGCCGCCGCCCATCTGGTGAATCCGGGTGATCTGGTGATTCTCATTGCCTACGCACAGCTGAACGAGGCGGAGTTGCGGGAGTACGCGCCCCGCGTGGTATTCGTCGACGAGCGCAATCGCCAGGTGGAGCTGGGTTCGGATCCGGCGCACGCGCCCGAGGGCTCGGACCTGATCTCACCGCGTTCTCTATCCACGAACTGAACGGAGCGTCGGGGACACCCATGCTGCTGACCATCGATGTCCGCAATACCAGCATCGAGCTGGGCCTGTTCTCCGGTAGCGGGGAGCACGCGAAGCTGGTGCGGCAGTGGCGGACCCATACCAATCCGCTGCTGACTGCCGATGAATTCGCGCTCATGGTGCGGGGTTTGATCGGTGCGGACGCGGAGCAGGTTATGGGCGTCTCCGCACTGTCCACGGTGCCGCCGGTGTTGCGCGAGCTTCGTGAAATGCTCGGCCGCTACTGGGGTCATGTCCCGAACATTGTGGTGGAACCCGGTGTGCGAACCGGTATTCCGCTGCTCGTGGACAATCCCAAGGAGGTGGGCGCGGACCGTATTGTGAACTGTCTCGCGGCCTACCATCGGTACCAATCCCCGGCCATTGTGGTGGATTTCGGTACGGCTATCTGTGTCGATCTGGTGTCGGCCAAGGGGGAATTTCTCGGCGGCATCATCGCGCCCGGTGTGGAGATTTCCACCGAGGCGCTGGTGGAGCGCAGCGCGCTGCGCCGGGCCGAGCTGACACGGCCGCGTTCGGTGATCGGCAAGAACAGCATGGAATGCATGCAGTCCGGTGCTGTTTTCGGTTTCGCCGGTATGGTCGACGGCCTCATCGATCGAATTCGCGATGAATTCGACGCGTTCTCCAGCGATGATGTGGCGATCGTGGCGACCGGTGCGACGGCCCCGTTGATCGTGCCGGAGTCCGAGACCATCGAGCATCATGAACCGCATCTGACCCTGGATGGTCTGCGCCTGGTCTACGAGCGCAATCAGCAGCGCAAGGTGCGCCAGCCGTAATGCGTACCCGTCGGTTTGTGACGCAGTCGTTCTCCGTGGCCTCTGTTGCTCCGGCGAGAACGGCTGCTAAGCTCCCTCTCGTGTATTTCCGCGTGAGCACCCAGGAGTGTTGTCGAGGCTGATCAGCCTCGGCGTCGTCGAGGCATCGTTTTTGCCCTCGACCGTGCACACACTTCTTGGAGTTTCGCCTCATGCGATCTTCGGTACTTTCCCTTTCCACAGCCAATGCGCCCCACGGCGGCTCGCGGCTCCTGCCCGAGGTGACCGAACGGGCCACCGCGTCGGCTCTCCCCACCCGGCTGCGTCCCGCCGACCTGCTGCGTCTCACCGATGAGGGCGCCGAGGACGTACTGGCCGGGCGTTACGATCACCTGCTGCCCGCCGATGGCCTGTGGCCGACCGAAAAGCGCTGGGCGGTAAGACTTCTCGCCGATGACGAGGTCGACCTGTGGCTGATCAGCTGGGTGGCCGATATCGCCACCGAATTGCACGATCACGCCGGTTCACTGGGCGCGCTGACCGTGCTCTCCGGTGCGCTCTCCGAATTCCGCTGGAACGGTAAGGAATTGCGCCGGCGCACGCTGTCCGCGGGCGATCAGGCTTCCTTCCCGCTGGGCTGGGTGCACGACGTGGTGCGTGCCCCCGCCGCCGAAGCCGGTATTTCCGGCCCGCTCGATCCGACTTTGAGTGTGCACGCCTATTCGCCGCCGCTGACCGCGATGTCCTATTACGAGGTCACCGGTCACGGCACGCTGCGCCGCACCCGTTCCGTTCTCACCGACCAGCCCGAAGGCGAACTCGAATGACCCACATGACGATCGACGGCATGCTCGCCGAAGCGCGTGAGCGGCTGCGACGCCTGTACCCGGTGGAAATCCCGCAGGCCATCGCCCGCGGCGCGCTGCTGGTGGATATTCGCCCGCAGGCGCAGCGCATGCGGGAGGGCACGCTCCCCGGCGCACTGGTGATAGAGCGCAATGTCCTGGAATGGCGTCTGGACCCGACCAGTTCGGCCCGCCTGGCGCTGGCCGACGATCACGACCGCGAATGGATCATCGTCTGCTCGGAGGGCTATACCTCCAGCCTCGCCGCCTCCTCGCTGCAACAGCTGGGCCTGCGCCGCGCCACCGATCTGGTGGGCGGATACCAGGCGCTGAAGGCCGCCGGCCTGCTCATGGTGGCCGCCACCGCACCGCATTTCGAGCGCGAGGTCGTCACCCTCGCATGGCTCTGAGCCGATCCGCGATTATCGGGGCACAGTTTGCCCGGGCGGCGGAAAAATGGGTTTCCACCGCAGGATAAGCTAAAGCCCCGTGAGCACCCCCACCCCCTCTTCCTCCGCAGGCACCACGTCTCCCGCAGGTCAGAAGCGTTCCGCGACTCCGGTCGTGGAACAGGATGTCCCCGAGCAGATGCGGATTCGCCGCGAGAAGCGGGAGCGGTTGCTGGCCGAAGGCCGTGAGGCTTATCCGGTCACTATCGGCCGCACGCATACCCTCGCCGAAATTCGTGCCGCATATCCCGAACTCGAAGCCGATACCCAAACCGGTCAGGTTGTCGGAGTCGCGGGCCGCGTAATTTTCCAGCGGAATAGCGGAAAACTGTGTTTCGCCACTCTCCAGGAGGGTGATGGCACCAAGTTGCAGGCCATGATCAGCCTCAACGGCGTGGGCGCGGAGTCGCTCGCGGCCTGGAAGTCCGATGTGGATCTGGGCGATTTCGTGTTCGTGCACGGCGAGGTGATCGCTTCGCGCACAGGCGAATTGAGCATCATGGCGGATGGCTGGGAGATGGCGGCAAAATCGCTGCGCCCGCTCCCGGTGGCGCATAAGGAGATGAACGAGGAGTCCCGCGTCCGGCAGCGCTATGTGGACCTGATCGTGCGCCCGGAGGCGCGTGAGATGGCCCGCACCCGCGTGGCCGCGGTGCGCGCGCTGCGAGACGCGCTGGAGCGCAGGGGTTTCCTCGAGGTCGAGACCCCGATGCTGCAGACCATCCACGGCGGTGCGGCGGCGCGCCCGTTCGTCACCCACTCGAATGCGCTGGATCTGGAGTTGTTCCTGCGTATCGCTCCGGAGTTGTTCCTGAAGCGATGTGTGGTCGGCGGTATCGAGAAGGTCTTCGAGATCAACCGGAACTTCCGAAACGAGGGTGCCGACTCCACCCATTCGCCCGAGTTCGCAATGCTGGAAACCTACGAGGCGTACGGCACCTACGACGATTCCGCGAAGATGATGCGGGAATTGATCCAGGAAGTGGCGCAGGCGGTCTACGGCACGCAGGTGGTCACTCTTGCCGATGGCACGGAATACGATCTGTCCGGCGAGTGGACGACAGTGGAGATGTACCCGTCGTTGTCGGAGTCGATCGGTGTGGATGTCACGCCGGAAACGTCCGTACCGGAATTGCTGGCACTGGCCGAACGCGTCGGTCTGGAAATTCCGCAGGACAAGGGCTATGGCCACGGCAAACTGGTCGAGGAACTCTGGGAGCACGTCTACGGCGACAAGCTGTACGCGCCGACTTTCGTTCGCGACTTCCCGGTGGAGACCTCTCCGCTGACTCGTCAGCATCGGAGCAAGCCCGGGGTTACCGAGAAGTGGGATCTGTACGTGCGCGGCTTCGAACTCGCGACCGGATATTCCGAACTCGTTGATCCGGTGATCCAGCGGGAACGTTTCGAGGATCAGGCGCGTTTGGCCGCTGCGGGCGACGATGAGGCCATGCGCCTGGACGAGGACTTCCTTGCCGCGATGGAGCACGGTATGCCTCCGACGACCGGAACGGGTATGGGAATCGACCGGTTGCTGATGGCCCTGACTGGCTTGGGAATCCGGGAAACGATACTCTTTCCAATTGTGCGTCCAGTAGCTCGCTGAGTTCTCTGGATTGCATTGTCGGTGCCCGTTCTGGGACTATCGAATTCAGCGGTATTCTAGTTTTTGGGTAATCGGCCTAACTATGCGGGTCGCACGATTTCGAGAGGACGTTCATCTCATGGCAAAGAAGGTCACCGTTAGCCTGATCGACGATGTCGACGGTGAGTCCATCGCGGACGAGACCATCGAGTTCGCAATCGATGGCGTCTCGTACGAGATCGACTTGTCGACGGCTAATGCGTCCAAGCTGCGGGACGGTCTGGAGGTCTGGGTTGCCAACGCTCGTCGCGTGAGCGGCCGGCGCCGTACCAAGGGCGCTGCCGTCGCTTCGACGGGTCCGAAGAGCCGGGTTTCGATCGATCGTGAACAAAGTGCGGCGATTCGTGAATGGGCGCGCCGGAATGGGCACAAGGTTTCTGCTCGTGGGCGTATCTCCGCGGACATCACGGAGGCCTACAACAAGGCCGCTGCGAAGAACTAGTCGTCTTTGCGACTGCCGTCCGGGTGTTTCGTGCGAGCCCGGGCGGCAGTGGTTTATTCATACGCTTTGCACATAACTCGTATGGGTGCGCCGTGCCCATATCCATGGCACGATCTTGCTCGTGCCGAGGCGGCACGGCACCATTGAACTGTGCGGACGATGTCACTGGCTGGGTGTAGAGACGAGGTATCGGCGCAGTGACCGCATTTCACGGTTCATTACTGCGGGTCAAGGATCATGAGGGCCGTCAGCACGAGCTGATGCTGACCCCGGATCAGCCGCGCATCACCATCGGCCGCTCCCCGCAGGCCGACCTCTCGCTCTTCTGGGACGTCGAGGTGTCCCGCCTGCACGCGACCGCCGAATATCTGGGCGCGCACTGGACCATCGTGGATGACGGGCTCTCCCGCAACGGCACCTTCGTCAATGGGGATCGCCTGGTCGGACGGCATCGGCTGGCGCCCGGCGATGTGATCCGGATGGGCACCTCGCGGGTCACCTTCCACGATTTCTCCGGCGCCGCAGGCGATGTCACGCAGACCTCCACCGGTGGACTGCCCACGCTGCGCTCGCTCACCGAAACCCAGCGGTCCGTGCTCATCGCGCTGTGCCGTCCGCTGCGCGGCAATGACGGGTTCGCCTCGCCGTCGTCGAATCAGCAGATCGCCGCGGAGCTGTTCCTGAGCGTGGACGCCATCAAGACGCATCTGCGGGCGCTGTTCGCCAAGTTCGGCGTGGAGGATCTGCCGCAGAATCAGAAGCGCGTGCAGCTGGCGAATCTGGCCATGCGCAGCGGCGTGGTGTCCGAACGGGACCTCTGAGCGCATCAGCGAGCGTCTCGAGACGCTCGCTGATGTCCCCGAGCTTCTGAGGGATGTCGCACGCTCGCTCCGGACGGTTGACTGGAAGTCGTTGAACAGCCCGGGAATTCCGGGATGAGGACCCAGTCAGGAGATATCTGATGTTTGCGCTTCGTATGGCCGCGCTGGTGGCGGCGACCCTGTCGACCGGTGTCATCGCCGGCCTTTTCTACGGCTATGCGAACTCGGTGATGCCCGCTCTGGGCCAGACCGACGACCGTGTGATCATCGACGTGATGCAGCGCATCAACGTCATCATCGTCAATCCGCTGTTCATGCTCGCCTTCATGGGCACGGTCGGTTTCACCGTGCTGGCGGCGGCGCTGCACCTGGGCAAGGATTCCCGCACCACGCTGCTGTGGATCGGCATCGCACTGGTGCTCAACGTGATTGCCTTCGCGGTGACCTCGGGGCTGAACGTTCCGCTGAACAATCAACTGGCGGCGGCCGGTGATCCGGCGCAGATCGGTGATCTGGCGGCGGTCCGGGCGCAGTTCGAAACCTCTTGGGTGCGTTGGAATATCGTCCGGGCGGTGCTGCACACCCTGGCGTTCGCGGTACTGATCGGCGCGCTGTTCGTGGCCGGTGTGCAGCACGGTAAGGCGAACGCGGCGGGCACCGCGGTGGCGAGTGGCCCGGTGGCGAGTGGCTCGGTCTCGGATGGCCCGGCCTTCCAGCAGTCGCGTGGCGGTTTCGCCGCTCCGGTGACCCAGCAGCGTTTCGCTCCGGCGGCACCGGGTTTCGCACCGCTCCCGCAGCAGGGTTACGGCCGGCAGTACTGATCTCCTCGCACGCAGAACCGGGATCCACTTCGGGTCCCGGTTTTTTGCTGCGTGAGAGACTGAAACAGGTTTCATAAATTACCCGCCAGTATCCCATCTCGCGTGCTTGTTTTTCGATTACGTTGTCGGAACGCGTTCTAGTTTGGGAGGGAACATGCGTGCTGCGCTACTGCGCCGTTCGCCGGGATCACTGCTGGCGATGGCACTTCTGGCGGTCCTGTCCCTGGGGGTGAGCGGGACGGCCCGCGCCGACCTGCCGGTGGACTACAACTTCTTCGCGGGGATCCCGTACGAATTGGCCAATCCGGGCGGTGCACTGCCCGGGGCCAATGACTGGTCCTGCAAACCGACTGCGGCACATCCGGATCCGGTGGTGCTGATCCACGGCACCGCGGGCGGCGCGCAGACCAACTGGGGTGCGTACGCCCCGCTGCTGGCCAATGAGGGCTACTGCGTCTACTCCCTCACCTATGGCGGTCTCGATGTGCCGTGGCCGCTTTCGGCCATGGGCGGTATGAAGCCGATCCCGGAGAGCGCCGCGCAGCTGGGCGCGTTCGTGGACCGGGTACTGGCCGCGACCGGTGCGCCCAAGGTGGACTTCATCGCCCATTCGCAGGGCAATACCGTCGGGAACTACTACATCAAGCGCGCGGGCGGGCACGGCAAGGTGGACAAGTTCGTCGCCATCGCCCCGCCCTGGCTGGGCCTGTTCGGTGACAGCATGAACATGCTGCGCGCGTTCGGGAAGCAGTTGGGCGCGGACGCCGACGCGGTGGACAACATGATCAGCGCCGGTGTCTGTCAGGCGTGCCCGCAGATGCTCGGTAACTCGTCGTTCGTGAACGCCCTGAACGCCGACGGCATCTACGATCCGACCGTCTCGTATACCAATGTGGCCTCGAATTTCGACGAGGCGGTCTGGCCGTCGGTCGCGCTGGTGCCCGCCCCGAACGTCGTGAACATCCTGGTGCAGAGCGATTGCGCCACCGACTTCTCCGATCACATGGCCATCGCCGGCAGTCGCCGAGTGGCCGCCGATGCCCTGAATGCCCTGGACCCGGCCCATCCGCGGGCCGTGCCGTGCGTATTCATCCCACCCTTCACCGGGTAATAGTTCGCGTGTTCGCTGTGGGCGTAGCCGGGACGGAAACGTTCCCGGCTACAGCCCCGTTATGAGGGAATGAGTCGTACTGAGGCCGGTTCGCAATAGGGTGGACGGACGACGTGCGTGACCCCCGCCAACTAGAGTGGAGGCGGGGGATGCAACCCCAGGGCTTCATGGCAGGCTGGCGACCAGAAGGGCAGCACAGGGTCTGAAGCGCCGGATGCCGTAGCAAGCGGAGCAGGAAGTGAGGGAGCGATGTTCGAGAGGTTCACCGACCGCGCACGGCGGGTCGTTGTCCTGGCCCAAGAAGAGGCCCGGATGCTCAACCACAACTACATCGGCACCGAGCACATCCTGCTGGGCCTGATTCACGAAGGTGAGGGCGTCGCAGCGAAGTCGCTGGAGTCGCTGGGCATTTCGCTGGAGGGTGTGCGGTCGCAGGTCGAGGAGATCATCGGGCAGGGCCAGCAGGCGCCGTCCGGTCACATCCCCTTCACCCCGCGTGCCAAGAAGGTTCTCGAGCTGTCGCTGCGTGAGGCGCTGCAGCTCGGCCACAACTACATCGGCACCGAGCACATTCTGCTCGGCCTGATTCGCGAGGGCGAAGGCGTCGCGGCTCAGGTGCTGGTCAAGCTGGGCGCCGATCTGAATCGCGTGCGGCAGCAGGTTATTCAGCTGCTGTCGGGATACCAGGGCAAGGAGCCGGTCGAGGGTTCGGGCACGCGCAGTGAGTCGGGCACCCCGTCCACATCGCTGGTGCTGGATCAGTTCGGCCGCAACCTGACCCAGGCCGCGCTGGAGGGCAAGCTCGACCCGGTCATCGGCCGCTCGAAGGAAATCGAGCGCGTCATGCAGGTGCTGAGCCGCCGTACCAAGAACAACCCGGTCCTGATCGGTGAGCCCGGCGTCGGTAAGACCGCCGTCGTGGAGGGTCTCGCTCAGGCCATCGTCAACGGCGAGGTGCCCGAGACGCTCAAGGACAAGCAGCTGTACACCCTCGACCTGGGTTCCCTGGTCGCGGGCAGCCGCTACCGCGGTGATTTCGAGGAGCGCCTGAAGAAGGTGCTCAAGGAGATCAACACCCGCGGCGACATCATCCTGTTCATCGACGAGCTGCACACCCTGGTGGGTGCGGGCGCGGCCGAGGGCGCCATCGACGCGGCCTCGATCCTCAAGCCCAAGCTGGCTCGCGGTGAACTCCAGACCATCGGCGCGACCACACTCGACGAGTACCGCAAGTACATCGAGAAGGACGCCGCACTCGAGCGCCGGTTCCAGCCGGTGCAGGTCGGCGAGCCGACGGTCGAGCACACCATCAATATCCTCAAGGGTCTGCGGGACCGCTACGAGGCGCACCACCGGGTGTCCATCACCGATGGCGCTCTCGTCGCCGCCGCGACGCTCGCGGATCGCTACATCAACGATCGGTTCCTGCCGGACAAGGCGATCGACCTCATCGACGAGGCGGGCGCGCGCATGCGCATCCGCCGGATGACCGCACCGCCGGACCTGCGCGAATTCGACGACAAGATCGCCGACGCCCGCCGCGAGAAGGAAAGCGCCATCGACGCGCAGGACTTCGAGAAGGCAGCGCGCCTGCGTGACAAGGAGAAGCAGCTCGTCGCCAAGCGGGCCGAGCGTGAAAAGCAGTGGCGCTCGGGCGATCTGGACGTCGTGGCCGAGGTCGACGATGAGCAGATCGCGGAGGTGCTGGCCAACTGGACCGGTATCCCCGTCTTCAAGCTCACCGAGGAGGAGACCACCCGTCTGCTCCGCATGGAGGATGAGCTGCACAAGCGGATCATCGGACAAGAAGACGCCGTCCGTGCCGTGTCGAAGGCGATTCGCCGCACGCGTGCCGGTCTGAAGGACCCCAAGCGACCGTCGGGTTCGTTCATCTTCGCCGGTCCGTCCGGTGTCGGTAAGACCGAGCTCTCGAAGGCCCTGGCGAACTTCCTGTTCGGCGATGACGACGCGCTCATCCAGATCGATATGGGCGAGTTCCACGACCGCTTCACCGCTTCGCGTCTGTTCGGTGCCCCTCCGGGCTACGTCGGCTACGAAGAGGGTGGCCAGCTGACCGAGAAGGTGCGGCGCAAGCCGTTCTCGGTGGTGCTGTTCGACGAGATCGAGAAGGCCCACCAGGAGATCTACAACACCCTGTTGCAGGTCCTCGAGGATGGTCGCCTGACCGACGGTCAGGGTCGCACGGTGGACTTCAAGAACACCGTCCTGATCTTCACCTCGAACCTCGGCACCTCGGATATCTCGAAGGCGGTCGGCCTCGGCTTCGCCCAGAGCAATGCCGAGGGCTCGAACTACGAGCGGATGAAGCTCAAGGTCAACGACGAGCTGAAGAAGCACTTCCGCCCCGAGTTCCTGAACCGCATCGACGATGTCATCGTCTTCCACCAGCTGACCCAGGATCAGATCATCCAGATGGTGGACCTGATGATCGGCCGCGTCGCCAAGCAGCTCAAGAACAAGGATATGGAGATCGAGCTGACCGAACAGGCCAAGAGCCTGCTCGCCAAGCGCGGTTTCGATCCGGTGCTCGGCGCCCGTCCGCTGCGTCGCACCATCCAGCGTGAGATCGAGGACCAGCTGTCGGAGAAGATCCTCTTCGGCGAGCTGGGCGCCGGTCAGATCGTCAAGGTGGATGTCGAAGGCTGGGACGGCGAAGGCCAGGGCGAGAACGCGAAGTTCACCTTCGCGGCCCGTGCCAAGCTGACCAAGAAGGACACCGCCGAGGAGCAGCCGGTGGTCGTCGCGGGCGAGGCCGCCGCTGTCGGCGAGTAGTCTCCCGCGATGAAAATCGCTTGATCGCGAAGCCCCCTCTCACCAATGGTGGGAGGGGGCTTTCGCGTATCGAAGGGACGGCATGCTCACAGGCACTCAGGTGGACGCGTTCATCACCGATGGATTCGTGAAGGTCGAACAGGCTTTCCCGCGCGAGGTGGCCGATGCGGGCCGCGCCTTCCTCTGGCGCGAAACCGGTTGTGATCCGGACGATCCCGCCACCTGGACGCGGCCGGTCATCCGGTTGAACGGGTACGGCGACGAACCGTTCCGGCAGGCCGCCACCGCGCCCGCACTGGCGGAGGCCTGCGATCAGCTGGTGGGTCCGGGGCGCTGGGTACCGCGAAAAGGGATCGGCACCTTCCCCATTCGCTTTCCGAGCCCGGAGGCCCCCGGTGACGACGGCTGGCATATCGACGCCAGTTTCCCGGGCGACGACGATCCGGCCGACTACTTCCGATGGCGAATCAATGTGCGCTCCAAGGGGAGAGCCCTGCTGATGCTCTTCCTGTTCTCCGATATCACCGACGAGGACGCGCCCACCCGGATTCGCGCCGGATCGCACCTGCGGCTGCCGAAGGTGCTGGCTCCCTACGGAGACTCCGGTGTGCCCATGCCGGACCTGATGGACGCCTACGCCGCGACCGCGGATCTACCGCAGGCGCTGGCGACCGGACGGGCGGGCGATGTGTACCTCTGCCATCCGTTCCTGGTGCACGCCGCCCAGCCGCATCACGGCCGCACGCCGCGCTTCCTGGCGCAACCGCCGCTGGAGCTTCGTGAGCCCTGCGTGCTCGACCGCCCCGACGGCGCGTATTCGCCCGTGGAACAGGCGATTCGACTGGGTCTGGACGAGCGCTGATCGGTTCGGGGGAGCGCTGATCGGCGCTGGAACGCGTCGATGTGGTCAGCGGAAGCGGGCCAGGATCGGGGCGAAGCTCGCGGCGAGTTCGCCGGGCACCAGCAGTTCGTCGATGCCGTACTTGTCGTGCAGCTGCTCCAGTGCCGCCGCGGCCTCCGACGGATCGCCGGGAAGCAGTGCGGCGGCCCGGGATTCACGGAGGTGGTCGATGGTGATGCCGAGGTGGCGGGCGACGTAGAACGGGAGCTGGTCGCCGATGCCGACCAGTTGGAGGCTGAATCCGATCGGCCGGTCGGTGTGGTCGCGGACGGTGGCGGTGCGGGTGGCGAGATCGTATTCGGTGCTGGCGGGGTCCACCGCGAGGTGAATGCGGTCGGCGTATTTCGCCGCGGTGGCAAGCATTTTCGGGCCGCTCGCGGCGATGACGATCGCCGGCGCGGGTTGTACGGTGGCGCGGACGTTTTCGATGGTGTCGATGAGTTGGTGGCGGCGATCGGCGGCGGAACCCCATGGCATACCGAACTTTTCGGCCTCTTTGCTCGCATCGGGGCGACCGGTGCCCATACCCAGTTCGAAGCGGCCGTCGGAAAGCATTTGCAGCGTGGCGGTTTCGCGCGCGGTGACGGCGGGGGTGCGCATCGGTGCGGCGAGCACGTTGGGGCGCAGCCGCAGGGTGGTGGTGACGGCGGCGGCCGCCGCCAGGGTCGGGAAGGGTGATGGGGTGTACAGGGTGTCCGGGAGCAGGACGGTGCCGTACCCCTGACGCTCCGCATCCTGAACGGCGCGAACCCATTCCGCGCCGGATCGGGGTGCCATGACGATTCCGAAGTTCATGCTCATGGTTCGAGGATGCTGGTGCGCCGGGGGTGGGCACATCGGTTTCGGGGCGGCCTCCGGCGTACGTCTGGAGGCGTACGGTGGGCGGGGTCAGTCATCAATTCGGCTCGGGGGAGCGCACCATGACCAATCCTGATCTCACACTCATCGCGGTTCTGCTGGACCGTTCGGGTTCCATGCAGTCCATCAAATCCGATACCGAGGGCGGTTTCGCCGCCTATTTCGAGCAGCAGCGCGCGGTGCCCAAGCGCATCGAGGTGACGCTGGCGCAGTTCGATACCGAATACGAGGTGGTCTACGCGAATCGGCCGCTGGCACAGGTGCCGCCGCTGGACTTGCGGCCGCGCGGGATGACCGCCCTGTACGACGCGGTGGGCAAATTGATTACCGATGTCGGTGCGGAGCTGGCGGCTCGCGACGAGTCGAATCGCCCGGGCACGGTCATCGTGGTGGTCATGACGGACGGCCACGAGAACTCCAGCCGCGAGTGGTCGCACACCGCCGTGAAGTCCCTGATCACCCAGCAGCAGGACACCTGGAACTGGAATTTCCTGTTCCTGGGCGCGAATATGGATGCCGTCGCGATCGGCGCGGATATGGGTTTCTCGCCCCGCCAGTCCATCACCTACGCCGCCGCCCCGCAGGGCGTGTCCGGCGTCTTCAAAGCCGCCTCCGCCTACTCCGCCCGCCTCCAGGCCCCGCCCGCCCCGGGCAGCTACTCGCCCCGCGAGGAGGGCTTCACCGACGCCGAGCGGGATCAGTCCAACCCCGGTCGCTGAACTACTGCCAGCCGGGGCGGACCAGGCCGGATTCGTAGGCCATGACGACCAGTTGGGTGCGGTCGCGGGCGTTGAGTTTCAACAGGATTCGGCTGACGTGGGTGCGGGCGGTGGCGGGGCTGAGATAGAGGCGTTCGGCTATCTCGGCGTTGGTGAGGCCCTCGGCGACCAGGGTCATGACTTCGCGTTCGCGGTCGGTGAGTTCGGTGAAGGTCTGGGCCGGTGCGGGTTTGGCGTGGGTGGCGAATTCGGCGACCAGGCGTCTGGTGACGCTGGGGGAGAGCAGTGCGTCACCGGCCGCCACCACCCGCACGGCCTTGACCAGGTCGGCGGGTTCGGTGTGTTTGACCAGGAAGCCGGTCGCGCCCGATCGCATCGCCTCGAAGACGTACTCGTCGAGTTCGAAGGTGGTCAGCACCACCACCCGCACCTCGGAAAGCTCTGGGGTGGCGGCGATTTCGCGGGTGGCGGCGAGGCCGTCCAGGATCGGCATGCGGATATCCATCAGCACCACATCGGGGATGAGTTCGCGCGCCAATCGCACGGCCTGTTCACCGTTGTCGGCCTCGCCGACCACCTCGATATCGTCCTGTGCGTCCAGCAGGGCCGCGAAGCCCGCGCGCACGAGCGCCTGATCGTCGGCGATCAGAACCCGGATGTTCATGAAACCTCCTGCGGCACAGTGAACCTAGGCGGCCGGTTCGGGATGGTTCAGGTGGACGGGTAGCCGGGCTTCCACGCGGAAGCCGCCGTCGGCCTTGGGTTCGGCGAGCAGCCGCCCGCCGAGCGCCTTGGCGCGTTCGGTCATACCGGTGATGCCGTGCCCGCCGGTGCCCGCGATGGCGGCGGGTGCGCGCGTGGGCCGGGTGTTGTCGACCGCCAGATGCAGTCGATCGGCCGAATAGCGCACGGTGACAAGCACACTCGCACCGGGAGCGTGCCGCACCACATTGGTGAGCGATTCCTGCACGATGCGCGCGGCGGCCACGTCGACGACCGAGGGCAGTCGTTTGGGCACCCCGGTGACGATGGCCCGCACCTCCAGGCCGGTGGCTCGGGCGGGCTGCAGCAGACTATCCAGATCGCTGATGACGACCGTGGGCGTGATCGGTGCGGGCACGGTGCCGGTGCCGCCGCGAATGGAGCGCAGCAGCGCGTGCACCTCGCCGAGTGCGTCCTTGCTGGCGTCCTTGATCGCGGCCAGCGCGGTCGCGGCCTGTTCGGGCCGGCGATCGATCAGTTCGAGCGCCACCGAGGACTGCACATTGATGAGCGAGAGGCTGTGCGCGAGCACATCGTGCAGTTCACGGGCGATGGCCAGCCGTTCCTCGCTGACCCGCTGTTCCCGTTCGGCCGCCACCCGGGCGCGTTCGGCGGCTTCGCGTTCGTGCTGCGCCTGCTCATTGCGGCGCGCTTCCTCGGCGCGTCCGCGGCGCGCCGTGGTGGCGGCCATGCGCTGCCGCAGTCCCTCGGCGATGGCGACCAGCACGACCAGCCAGGCGAGCAGTCCGAACTGCTGCCACGAATTGGTGTCGTAGCCGCGCCAGCCGGGCACCGGCCACACCATGAGCAGATAGCCGACCGGTACGAAACCGTAAGTGCGCCAACGCGGTCCGCGCACCCCGGCGGTGAGGAAGGACACAACGAGCGCCAGGAACACCGGACCGTATCCGTAACCCGCCAGCAGGTAGGCGCTGGTGATCGCGAGCACCGCGTAGAAGACCGGTTCCGGGTAGCGCCGCCGGAGCGGCAGTAGCAGCGGTCCGGCCGCCAATAGCGCGTATCCGAGCAGGTCGAGCCCACGTGTTCCCGTCTGATGCTCGTTGGCCAGGGTGCCCGCGCCGAGCTGGATCGCGGCGACCACCAGTGCGAGCAGCACATCCCACCGCCGTGCCGCACTCGTCTCCATAGCTGCACGGTAGCGCCGTATCCACCGGTTCGGCACCGTCTCGGGGGTAAATACGTCGCGATACGTACGCCGGATCGCGCTGTGCGGCGGATGTTTCTGCGCAGGTCGCGGCGGATTCTCGTAGTCATGACAGAAGCGATCGCCGAGACCGGCCGGTTGACCAAACGCTACGGCGCGCATACCGCGGTGGATGCCGTGAGCATGAGCGTGCGACGCGGTGAGATCTACGGATTCCTGGGCCCGAACGGTGCGGGCAAGACCACCACCCTGCGCATGCTGGTCGGTCTGATCCGGCCCACCGAGGGGACCGCGACGGTGCTCGGCCGATCGCCGGGGGATCCCGAAACCCTGCGCCGCATAGGCGTTCTCATCGAAGGCCCGGGTTTCTACCCGTACCTGTCCGGCCGCGACAACCTGCGGGTGCTGGCGCAGTATCGCGGTGTCTCCCACGACGAGGTGGAGCAGGCACTGCACCGGGTCGCCCTCGCCGATCGCGGCGGTGACAGATTCCGCACCTATTCACTCGGTATGAAACAGCGCCTGGGCGTGGCCGCGGCCCTGCTGGGCAGCCCCGACCTGCTGATTCTCGACGAACCCACCAATGGGCTCGACCCCGCCGGGATGGCCGAGATGCGGGAGCTCATCACGGGCCTCGCCGCCGACGGGCACACCGTCGTGCTGTCCAGTCACCTGCTCGCCGAAGTGCAGGAGATCTGCGATCGCGTCGGCGTCATCTCCGGCGGCCGCCTGCTCACCGAAGCCACGGTGCGCGAATTGCGCGGCGCGGCATCGCTTTTCCTGCGCGCCGAACCGCTGGACCTGGCCTTCCCGGCGGTGCGCCGGGTGGTCGGGGAACGCGCCGCACTGCTCACCGCGAACGGCATCAGGGTCGATGCCGGTGTGGCGAAGGCGCCCGCGGTGGCCCGTGCGGTTATCGAGGCGGGCGCGGATCTGCTGGAGCTGCGCACCGACGAAAAGTCCTTGGAGGAAGTGTTTTTCGAGATGACGGGACCGCGAAATGAATGACCTGATCGCAAGTACCCGGGCCGAGCTGCTGCGCCTGCGCAAGTGGCCCGCGTTCTGGATCGTGCTCGGGACGTGGATCCTGTTGAATCTCACGTTCGCCTACCTGTTCAACTATCTGGCCTTTACGACCGGCGATTCCAGCCGGATGTCGAACGGCCAGCCGCGCGAGGTCCTGCTCCAGTTGATGCTCCCGTCGGCCGTCCCGGAGGTGTTCACCCAGGGCATGGCCATGTTCGGCGGCGCGCTCATGCTGGTGTTGGGCGCCCTCGCGGTGGGCAGCGGATACGGCTGGGGCACCTGGAAAACCGTGCTGACCCAAGGGCCTTCGCGGGCCGCCGCGATCGGCGGGGTGGTGGTGAGCCTGGCGGTGACGGTGGTCGCGCTGGTGCTGGTCGCCTTCGTGGTCGATACCGGTGTGGCCGCGCTCATCGCCGCGACGCAGGATCAGTCCCTGGCGCTGCCGTCCGTGAGCCGGATACTGCTCGGAATCGCTTCGGGCACGGCGATTCTGGGCATGTGGACGCTGGCGGGCGCACTGATCGGCGCCATCGCCCGCGGTCCCGCGCTCGCGGTGGGCCTGGGCCTGGTGTGGGTGCTGGTGGTGGAGAACCTGCTGCGCGGGGTGGCCGGAATCTTCTCGCCCATAAAGGCTCTCACCGATCACCTGCCGGGCACCGCCGCCGGATCCCTGGCGGGTTCGCTGCGCACCACCACCGGTCCGGGCACCCCGGGTGTGCTGGATATCCTCTCCCGGGGTGAGTCACTGCTGGTGCTGGCGGCCTACGTCGCGGTCTTCGCGGCGGGCACGATCTGGCTGATCCGCCGCCGGGACATGATCTGATCAGCCGGAAGTTCTTGCAGCACAATCGATGACGCCGTCCGCGAGCTGTCGCAGGGCGGCGTCGATCTGTGCCGGGGTCAGCCCGCGTTCGCGCTGATACCGATAGACCTCCGCCGCGAGCGGCGCGAGCAGCACGTCCACCAGCGGTTCCGGTTCGGCCACACCGGCTTCGGTGAGCAGGGACCGCACATGCACCCGCCAGAACTGATACGCGCCGGTCCGGAAGCGCGCACCGCCGGTCTCCGCGCCCAGGATCAGATTGGCGTGCGTGCCCAGTAGTTCGAGCATCGCCGTATAGAACGCCGCGAGCCGCTCGGCGGGCGGCGCGCCCGGCCCCAAAGGCGGTGCGCCGCGCAGCAATTGCTCCTGCAATTCACGTTCGTGCTGATCGAGCAGGGCCACGGCGATGGATCCGGCATCCGGATAGCGCCGGTACAGCGTCCCGCGTCCCACCCCGGCGGCCTTGGCGATGTCGTCCATGGTGACGGTGCGCGGATCGCGGGTGCTGAACAGTTCCGCCGCGGCGGCGAGGATCTTGGCCCGATTGCGCGCAGCGTCGGCGCGTTCCGGCGGCGGGGTCTGCGCCGCGCCGATCAGCGGTAGTCCTGCCGGTTCCATGCGGCCACTGTAACCCCGAAACGAATAAGTGGACAAGCTGTCCGGTTAGCGTTATCGTTCGAATCATCAAACGGACACTCTGTCCACTTATGAGGAGAATGGTCATGCCGACCCTGCTGCACATCGATTCCAGCGCCCGCCGCACCTCCATCAGCCGCGAACTCGGCGCCGCCTTCGCGGACTCCTGGCGGGCCGAACACCCGGACGGGAACTACGTCCACCGCGATGTCGCCGCCGATCCGATCCCCTTCATCGACGAGGGCTGGACCGAACTCTGCGACCGCGTCCTGGCACACGGCAGCACCGATCTCGATCACCTCGCCGAACTCGCCGACACCCCCGCCGCGGCGGCCGCCTGGGCGATCGCGGCGCCACTGCTCGCCGAGATCCGCGCCGCCGATGTGGTGCTGATCGGCACCCCGATGTACAACTACTCGATTCCGGCCAGCCTCAAGGCGTGGCTGGATCAGCTCACCTTCCCGCGAATGTCGCTGGCCCCCAGTCGTTTCGTGGTCGTCACCGCGCGCGGCGGCGCGTACACCCCGGGTGCGCCCAAGGCCGCATTCGACTATCAGGAGCGCTATCTGCGCGACTTCTTCGCGGGCCATTTCGCTGTGCACGACACGGTTTTCGTCAATGCGGAACTGGTGAACTCCCGGCAGGATCCCGTGCTCGCGCATCTGCGCGAGCAGCATGACGCGTCCTATGCCGCCGCGCTGGACGCCGCTCGCAGACTCGGCAAGGAGTACTGACATGAACTGGCTCATCCTGGGCCTGGCCGGTCTGGTGGAGATCGCCTGGTCCCAATCCATCAAGCCGACACAGAATTTCACGAAACCGCTGGCCACCCTGATCTGCTTCGTGCTCATGGTGATCGCGGTGTACCTGCTGTCCTACGCCATGCGGACGCTGCCGGTCGGCACCGCGTACGCGATCTTCACCGGAATCGGCGCGGTCGGTGCGATCGCCCTGGGCGTGATCGTGCAGCGTGATCCGCTGTCGGCGGGCCGGGTGCTGGCGCTCTCGCTCATCATCGGCGGCATAGTGCTGGCACGGGTGACCAATCCCGAATGAACCGCGGCGCGGACTGTATCGTGCTCCGCCATGGACGTTGCGCCGATCCGGCCTCCCGACCTCTCCGCGCGGCCCTTCTTCCTGGCCGTGGAACGCATTATGTCCGCTTCGCCCGATGAGCTGTATCGCATGGCCACACAGCAATTGGGCCTCTGGTTCGCCGATCCGGGTTCGGTGCTCATGCGCCCCGCGGTGAACGAACCGTTCTTCTTCACCGCGGGCGGCGGGCATCCGCACTACGGGCGCTTCCTGCGCCTGCTCCCGGAGCGCCTGGTCGAATTGACCTGGGTGACCGGTCCCGGCGGCACCGAGGGCACCGAAACCGTACTCACCCTGGAACTCTCGGCGCACGGCGCGGGCAGCGCGCTGCTGCTCACGCACGCCGGATTCCCGACCGCCGCCGCCCGCGACCGGCATGAGCGGTCCTGGCCGCAGGTCCTCGAGCAGTGGGATCAGCGAACCCTCGCGGTGAGCTGAAACCGGCGGGGTAGGTTCGGATTCGTTCTCCCCTCACTCGAAAGGACAGCGATGCCAACACGTACCGCACGCACCGCCTGGACCGGCGGCCTGCAGGACGGCTCCGGTCAGGTCGAACTCGTCAGCTCCGGCGTCGGCAAGTACGACGTCAGCTTCCCCAAGCGCGCGGCCGATAACGCCGACGGCACCACCAGCCCCGAAGAGCTGATCGCCGCCGCCCACTCCTCCTGCTACTCGATGGCGCTGTCGGGTCAGATCGCCGCCGCCGGTGGCAATCCGGAGAGCCTGGACGTGACCGCCGATGTCACCCTGAGCCCGGATCCGGCGGGCGGTTTTCGTATCTCCAAGATCAAGCTGACCGTGGTCGGCCGCGCCTCCGGCATCGACGCCGACGGTTTCGCGACCGCCGCCGCGGCCGCCAAGGCGGGCTGCCCCATCTCCAAGGCCCTCGCGGGCGTGGACGATATCGAGCTGGACGCCACCTTCGAGTCCTGATCTCGGACAACGGCTTTCGCTCCACATACGAAAAGGCAGTGCCGGTATCGCACCGGCACTGCCTTTTTCGTCGAATGCGCCCCGAAGGGTATTACCGCGCCACGGCTTCCGCGGTCCGCGCCTTGTTCGCCGCGAATTCGGTGAGCGCCGCGAACCCGAGCCCGAGCACCAGCCACAGCGTGCCGGTCTCGGCCAGCGACGCCGCCCGGAACTGCCACAGCAGCGCCGCCGGGAAATCGGCCTTCACCTCGTTGATGCCGGGCAGCAGCACGTATCCGATACCCGCGACGACCACCAGGGCCAGCACGGCACCGATCAGCCGTACGGTGCCGAGCTGACCCCGCAACAGCTTGAACACGTACACGCTCACCCCGACCGCCGCGAAGCCGAGCAGCACCACCGCGACCCACAACCAGGTGCGCTGATCGATGGTGTCCGGATCGCCGACGGCCGGCGGATTCGCCGGGTACTTGAAGAACGGAATGATGACGATGGCCAGCCAGCCGCCGCCCGCCAGCGCGAGCGCCAGCCGCGGACCGGACAGCGTGGAGTACCGCCGCGCCACATTCGCCACCACGGCCAGCAGTGCGCCGATGGCCATGCCGAACAGGCCGAGCGCCAGGAACTGACCGGCCTTCTGGCCGGACCGGCTCACCAGCGGCTCTTCCTCGTCACCGTGCGAATGACCGCTCGCGGCCTGATCAGCGGCAGCGCCGTGCTCATGGGTGTCCGCGGCCTGGGACTGCGATTCCTCGATGGCGATGGCCGCGTTGATCTTCGGTTCACCGACGAAGAAGCCGACGGTGGCCGCCAGCAGCCCGGCGATGAGCCCGGCCAGCAGGCCGCGCAGCAGCAGGGTCTTGAGCGAACCGGTCAGCGGCAGCGAGTCGTTCGGCCGGGATGCGGCCTGCGTTCGAGTCTCGGTCAGTGGCACGGGACGCCCAGCAGGTGTCGTCCGTCATGCATGAGCTCATGCATGTACATGCCACTGCGGGAGATCGCGCCCTGATCGAAACCGACCAGGTACAGCGTGAGCAGTGCCAGTAGAACGACACCCGCCGAGACGAGCAGCGCGGTGAGCGCGTCGTTCGACCGGGCGGGGGTGTGGACGATAGCCATACGAGTCCTCCTAGGGGATGCCGCGTCCCCGCGAGCTTCGGGTGCGACGGTGCCGGTGTCTGGCTCTCCCGCTAGGGATACAGTGGCGCGACCGCCCCGGATTCACACCGGGTTACACGTCACCGTCGCTTACTTCACCCCGAACTGTGACATCCGTATCGACTCTGCGTCAATACGCGTGCTGATCAGGCATTCTCAGTGGAAGCTCAGGAGTTCTTGGCGGGCACGTCCAGGACGACCTCGAACTCCAGCAGCGAAGCGCCGGTGGAGACGGGCTGCCGGTTCTCGCCGCCCGCGTGCGCCGCGCGTGCCGGGCCGTCCCGCCACGCCTCGAAGGATTCGTTCGAATCCCAGTGCGTGACAACGAAATACCGATTGTCACCGGACACCGGGCGGAGCAGCTGGAAGCCGAGGAAACCGGGGGAGCCCTCGACGGCGTGCGCGCGATGCGCGAACCGCTTCTCCAGCTCGGGGCCCGCGCCCTCGGGAACTTCAATAGCGTTGATCTTGACGACTGCCATGCAGCCGAGGCTACGCCCGCCGCCGGACGGGGCAGGACACCGCCGAATGGTTCGCGCGTCCTAGATTGATGGCGTGTTGGTTGACGATCACGGCCCGCTGCACGACGAGGGCGGAAACGGAACTCCAATCCTGTTGCTGCACGGCCTGATGGGCAGTGCGCGCACCTGGACGCGGCAGGTGGATCGGTTGCGCGGGTTCGGGCACGTCTACACCTTCGATGCGGCGGGGCACGGCCGTCCCGCCCCGGCGGAACTCACCACCGAGGCGTTCGTGGCCGATCTCGCGGCGGCGACCGCGGCCATCACCGAACCCATGGTGGTGATCGGGCATTCCATGGGCGGACTGCACGGCTGGATGTTCACCGCCGCGCATCCGGATCGGGTGCGCGCCTTGGTCGTCGAGGATATGGCCCCGGATTTCCGGGGCCGCACCGCCGAACACTGGGCCGCGGTGATCGGCGCGTGGCCGCAGCCGTTCCCGAATGACGATGCGGTACTGGAGTTCTTCGGTCCGGTGGCCGGGCGGTATTTCCTCGACTCCTTCACGCGCGGACCCGACGGGTACCGCCTGCACGGTGCGGTGGCGACCTTCCGCGATATCTCCGAGGAGTGGGGGACACGCGACTTCTGGACCCAGTGGAGGTCGATCACCGTGCCCACCCTGCTGATCGAGGGCGAGTACACCATCACCCCGCCCGGGCAGATGGCCGAGATGGCGGCGGTGCATCCGGACGCGCGGCACGTGGTGATCGCGGATGCCGGGCACCTCGTGCACGATGATCAACCCGCCGCCTACCGGGCCGAAGTCGAGGCTTTCCTGCACCGCGTCATCGTTTGAGGGCGGGTGCCTTCAGTCTCCGGTGCGGCCCGTCGTATGCTCGGCTCCGACGCAACCCGGAATGAATGGTGACCAACGATGATCGACTTCACGATTCCCGCCGAACTCGCCGCCGAACGCGATCGGGTGCGGCAATTCGTCATCGACAAGATCGTCCCGTACGAGCGCGATCCGCGCCTGACCGCGCACGGCCCCACTGACGAATTGCGCCAGGAGCTGGTCGAACTCGCGCGCGCGGAGAAACTGCTCACCGTGCAGGCCCCCGTCGAATTCGGCGGCCGCGGACTCAGCCATATCGAGCAGGCGGTCATCTACGAGGCGGCGGGCTGGTCCACGCTCGGACCCGTCGCCATGAACTGCGCCGCACCCGACGAGGGCAATATGTTCCTGCTCTCCAAGGTCGCGAATCAGGAGCAGACCGAACGCTTCCTGCAGCCGGTCATCGACGGACAGCAGCGCTCGGTCTTCGCCATGACCGAACCGGACGGCGCGGGCTCGGACCCCAACCAGCTCACCACCGCCGCCACCTTCGACGGTGAGAATTTCACCATCAACGGGCGCAAATGGCTGATCACCGGCGCCGACGGCGCGAAGACCTGGATCATCATGGCGCGCCTGGCCGATAACCCGCACCTGCCCGCCGGGCCGACCCTGTTCCTCTGCGACGGCGACACCCCGGGCATCGTCATCGAACGCATCATGAACACGATGGACCGCAATTACGTCGGCGGCCACGCGGTGGTGCGCTTCGAGAACCTGGTGCTGCCCAGGGAATCCGTGCTCGGCGAGACCGGTCAGGCGCTGCGCTACGCCCAGCTGCGACTGGCCCCCGCGCGGCTCACGCACTGCATGCGCTGGCTGGGCGCGGCCGAGCGCGCGCAGTCCATCGCCATCGACTACGCCAAGACCCGCACCGCCTTCGGCAAGCCGATCGGCGAACACCAGGGCGTGTCATTCATGTTGGCGGACAACGAGATCGCACTGCACCAGTGCCGCCTCACCATCTGGCACGCCTGCTGGCTGATGGATCAGGGCGAGAAGGCGCGGCACGAGAGCTCCATCGCCAAGTCGTACGTCTCGGAGGAACTGTTCAAAGTCACCGACCGCTGCGTCCAGGTGCTCGGCGGCATCGGCATCAGCGATGAGACCGTGGTCGAGATGATCTTCCGCGATATGCGCGCCTTCCGCCTCTACGACGGCCCCACCGAAGTTCACAAGTACGCCATCGGCCGCCAGATCCTGCGCGGCTGAGCACGTAAAGGCAGCTCGGACATGGCCCGTGGCGGGCGGGGGTTGCATTAGGATTCCGGGGCATGAGCTCGGAACTGCATGTGGACGTGTCCGACGGGGTCGCTGTGCTCACGCTCAATCGGCCCGCTCAGCAGAACGCGCTCACGCCCGGCATGGCCGCGGCTCTGGGCGCGGCACTGCGCCGCTGCGATAGCGAGGACGCCATCGGCGCGGTCGTCATCACCGGCACCCCGCCCGCCTTCTGCGCGGGCGCGGACCTCTCGCTCAAGGCCGGTGAGGTGAACGGGCTCATCGACCCGCCGCCGTTCCGGATTCGCAAGCCCGTCATCGCCGCGGTGAACGGGCATGCGGTCGGCATCGGCCTGGAGCTCGCGCTGCAATGCGATCTGCGCTATGTGGCGCGCGATGCGGTGTACGGGCTCAACCAGGTCCGCCGCGGCGCGCTCGCCGGCGGTTACGCGCACTGGACTCTGCCCCGCCTGATCGGCAGCGCGAACGCCGCCGACCTACTGCTCACCGGCCGCACCTTCGACGGTGACGAAGCCCGTGCGCTGGGTGTCGCCAATTCCTGCCTGCCCGCCACCGAGGTACTGCCGACCGCCCTGGCGATCGCGCACGATATCGCGCACGGTTCCGCGCCGCTGCCGGTCGCGCTGTCCAAGCGGCTGCTCTGGGAAGCCCCCACCATGAGCCCGGAAGCCGTGGGCCGCTTGGAAACCGAACTCAACGACTACGTCGCCAAGAGCGCCGACGGTGGTGAGGGCGTCGCCGCCCTCAAGAACGGCCGCGCGCCCAAATGGTCCGGCACGGTCAGCACCGAATGGCCCGCCTGGGACGCCGTCACCGGCGGTGAAGCCCGCCCCGGCCTGGACTGACCCGGATCCGCTTGCGGCTCAACCTCTTCCGCCGATGGCCAGCAGCAGGAAGAGAATGCCGAAGATGACCATGAGAATGGTCCCGATGATCCCGAGCACATAGCCGACGACCACCTGCACGCGCCCGCCGTACGCACCCCCGGACGCCTCGATGTCATTGAGCGCCCGCCGCCCCAGCGCCCACGCGATCGGCCCCAGTGCGCCACAGCAGAACACGCTGAGCGCTCCCAATAGCAACACCGCCGTCGCATGCTCGTGCTCGGTCGGTGCGCCGATGGGCTGCTGAGGGATCACCACCCGTCCGATTTTACGTTCAGCACCCGCCCCTGAGCATGCTGACGCGCGGACTTCCCTTGCGCCACTTCACCGGTCACGCCCTCGAAGACACGAATTCCCCGGTCCTGGGCGCACCGGGGAGTTCACGAATCATGTTTTACCGCAGTGTTTTCGGCTCGCGGGTCAGACGCGGCGCTGGCGGGCCAGATCGGCGAGCACCACGCCCGCGGCGACGGAGGCGTTGAGCGATTCCACCGGTCCGGCCATGGGGATGCTGATGATGGCGTCGCAGGTTTCGCGGACCAGGCGGGACAGGCCCTTGCCCTCGGAGCCGACGACGATGACCGTGGGAGCGGTGCCGTCGAAGGCATCCAGATCGGTGTCGCCGCCCGCGTCCAGGCCGACGATCTGGTAGCCCTGATCGGCCCAATCCTTCAGTGTGCGAGTCAGATTGGTGGCACGGGCCACGGGCAGCCGGGCGGCCGCGCCCGCACTGGTGCGCCACGCGACAGCGGTGACGCTGGCACTGCGGCGCTGCGGGATCACCACGCCCTGACCGCCGAACGCGGCGACCGAGCGGATGACCGCGCCCAGGTTGCGCGGATCGGTGATGTTGTCCAGCGCCACCAGCATGGCCGGTTCGCCCGACGCGCGGACCCGGTCCACCAGATCGTCCGGATGCGCATAGCGGTACGGCGGCACCTGCAACGCCAGCCCCTGGTGCATGGCGTTATGGCTCATCTTGTCCAGGTCGGTGCGCGGCAGTTCGAGAATGGTGATGCCGGTATCGGCGGCGATCTTCACCGCCTCGGTGAGGCGCTCGTCGTTCTCGGTACCGACGGCGACGTACAGCGCGGTGGCGGGCACGCCGGCGCGCAGGCACTCCACGACGGGGTTGCGGCCGAGCACCAACTCGGGTCCCTCATTGTCCTTGCGCCCGGCGATCGGCCGCGAGGCATTGCGGGCGCGGGCATTGCTGGCCGACGTCGCCGCCTTGGCCGCGGCCTTGGCGCGCTTGGCCGCTGGATGCTTGGTGCGCTCCACGGCGGGCGGGGTCGCGCCCTTGCCCTCGAGTCCCCGGCGGCGCTTACCGCCCGAACCGACGACCTGCCCCTTCTTGGTGCCGGTCTTGCGGATCGCACCGCGCCGCTGCGAATTGCCTGCCATTACTTCGCCTTCCGTATTACGCGGGGAACCCGCGGTCGGCCGGTCACGGGAGAACCCGCTCTCGGTCGATCATGCGGGATACCTGCATCCGGTCGGCGCAGCGAACGGCTGCGCCCAATATCTGTGCCGCCCGAGGGCAGCGATGTGCCGCCCCAGAGCGGTGTGCGACCCGGCTGTGCCGCGTCCTGTGTCTCGCCTCGAATTTCTCGAGACCCGTCATTCCTTGGTCAAGGCCCATTCCGGTCCGCGCGGGGTGTCGGTGACCTCCACGCCCGCCGCCTTGAGCCGGTCGCGGACCGCATCGGCCGCTCCCCAATCCTTATCGGCCCGGGCCTGTTGCCGCCGATCCAGTTCCGCGCCGATGAGCACATCCAGGGCCGCGATGGCCGCGGACGAATCGGCCGGTGCGGCCCAGTGCTCGTCGAGCGGATCGACGCCGAGGATGCCGAGCATGGCCCGCACCTGTGCGGCGTACGCGCGCGCACCGTCCAGATCATTGGCATCGAGCGCCTTGTTGCCCTCGTTCACCACACCGTGAATCTCGGCCAGCGCCTTGGGAACCCCGAGGTCGTCGTCGAGGGCCTCGGCGAATCCGGGGGTCCAGGTCCCGATCGGCACGGCTCCGGCGCGCTCGCCGACCCGCTGCACGAACGCCTCGATGCGCTGATACGCGGCGGCGGCCTCGGTGAGCGCCTTATCGGAGTACTCGACCATGGACCGATAGCTCACGCTGCCGAGGTAGTAGCGCAGCTCCACCGGCCGCACCCCGACCCGCTCCAGCACATTCGGCACGGACAGCACATTGCCGAGGGATTTGGACATTTTCTCGCCGCCCATGGTCACCCAGCCGTTGTGCAGCCAGTAGCGGGCGAACCCGTCCCCGGCCGCGCGCGACTGCGCGATTTCGTTCTCATGGTGCGGGAAAACCAAATCCATTCCGCCGCAATGAATATCGAATTCGGGTCCGAGATAGAACTCGGCCATGGCGGAGCATTCCAGATGCCAGCCCGGTCGGCCCGGACCCCACGGCGACGGCCAGCTCGGCTCACCGGGTTTGGCGGCCTTCCACAGCGTGAAGTCGCGCTGATCCTTCTTACCGGTGCCGGCGCTCTCGCCCTGGTGCACATCGTCGAGCTTGTGCCCGGACAGTTTTCCGTAGTCCGGATAGCTGACCACGTCGAAATAGACATTGCCCTCGGACGGGTAGGCGTGCCCGCGCTCGATGAGGCGTTCCATCATGGTGACCATCTGGGTGATGTGCCCGGTAGCCCGCGGCTCCGCGGACGGCGGCAGTACGCCGAGCGTGGCGTAGGCGCGATCGAAGGCGCGCTCGTAGGTGGCGGCCCATTCCCACCATGGGCGGCCGTGTTCGGCGGCCTTGTGCAGAATCTTGTCGTCGATATCGGTGACATTCCGAATGAAGGCGACATCGAAACCATTGGCGCTCAACCAGCGTCGCAGCACGTCGAAGGCGACGCCGCTGCGCAGATGTCCGATGTGGGGTTCGCCCTGAACGGTCGCGCCACACAGGTACACCGAAGCGTGGCCGGGGACCAGCGGCGTGAATTCACGCAGGGTCCGCGTCTCGGTGTCGAAAAGGCGCAGAGTCACGACAGAGCATCCTAGCTGTTGGGATGGAGCGGAATTACGGCGGATACGGCTGCTGATTGTCAGGAACGACAACACAGCAGCGCGGTGGCGACCGATGCCACGCCTTCGCCGCGACCGGTCAGACCCAAACCGTCGGTGGTCGTGCCCGAAACCGAAATCGGTGCGCCCAGAATTTCCCCGAGCACCTTTTGCGCCTCGGCGCGCCGCGGGCCGATCTTGGGACGATTACCGATTACTTGTACAGCCGCATTGACAATGCTGAACCCGGCCTCATCCAACAGCCGCCGCACTTCCTTCAGCATGGCGGCCCCGGAAACGCCTTCCCATTCCGGGCGACCGGTGCCGAACACCGCGCCGACATCGCCGAGACCGGCGGCGGACAGCAGTGCGTCACATAGTGCGTGAGCTGCGACATCACCATCGGAATGGCCTTCGCAACCGCTATCGCCCTCGAACAGCAGACCGGCCATCCAGCAGTCCCGGCCGGGTGCGATGGGGTGCACATCGCTGCCGATGCCCACGCGCATGGAAGCAGGATCGATCATCGAGTTGTCACCGCCTCCCGCGTTCCGGTCGTACCGTCCTGGGCCACCAGTGTATTGGCCAGGACCAGGTCCAGGGGCGTGGTGATTTTGAAGGCCAGGGCATCGCCCGGCACGGTACGCACGGTCGCGCCGAGCAATTCGACCAGGCCCGCGTCATCGGTCGCCTGGGTGCCGGTGGCGTAGGCCGCGCGCAACAGCGGTGCCTCGAAGCCCTGCGGAGTCTGGATGGCGCGCAAGCCCGCTCGATCCGGCGTCCCGACCACCGCGCCCGTGGCGTCCACGGCCTTGATGGTGTCGGTGACCGGCAGTGCGGGAATCACGGCCTGTGCGCCCGCGCGCAACTCATCCACCACGCGGGTGATGAGCGAATGCGGGGTCAGGGCGCGCGCCGCGTCGTGCACGAGCACGAAATCGGCGTCCGGCGCGGCGTCGAGCCCCGCGCGGACGGAATCGGTGCGCTCGGCGCCGCCTATGACGACGTGCACCGGGATATGCGACACCGGTAGTAGTGCGCGGGTCTCGTCGACTAGTTCGGCGGGCACCATAACCACAACTTCATCGACGGACCCGGAATCGATCAGGCCGCTTACAGCGAGTGCGAGCATGGGACTGCCGCCGACTGGAACGAACGCCTTGGGCTTGTTCTCACCCAGGCGCACGCCCATACCGGCGGCAGGGACCAGCGCTACGACACGGCTCGCACCGTGTGACGCGTTCACGATCAGGAAGCCGCGGCGAGAACCTCGTCGAGCAGGGTCTCGGCACGTACATCATCGGTGCCCTCCGCGAGCGCGAGCTCACCGACGAGAATCTGCCGGGCCTTGGCCAGCATGCGCTTCTCACCGGCGGACAGGCCGCGGTCCTGTTCCCGACGCCACAGGTCGCGGACGACCTCGGCCACCTTGTTCACATCGCCGGAGGCGAGCTTCTCGAGGTTGGCCTTGTAACGGCGAGACCAGTTGGTGGGCTCTTCGGTATGCGGTGCGCGGAGCACCTGGAAGACCTTGTCGAGACCTTCCTGGCCGACGACGTCGCGGACGCCGACATACTCTGCGTTCTCTGCGGGAACCCGAACGGTCAGGTCGCCTTGAGCGACCTTCAGGACCAGATACTCCTTTTGTACACCCTTGATGGTGCGGGTTTCGATTGCTTCGATCAGCGCCGCTCCGTGGTGGGGGTAAACGACGGTGTCTCCGACCTTAAAAATCATGTGTCCCGTGCCCCTTTCGATGTTCACAGTTTAACATGCGACTCGGTAACGGCGCGATCAACGGTGCAGGTCAGAGCCACAACCAACCGGCGGTGGGGGTTGACAACCGCCGAAGTGTGTGCATCTTGTTGTGGCATAACGGGATACCGCTCAGTTGTGTTGGAAGGCGAATGCGCGACCGCTCTCCGCATACGCGACTTTCCGTATAGCCGCCCCCTCGAGGGGGCGTGGGAACACACGCATTACTCTTCTGGACTACTACTCTGCATAGTGGAGTGAGCCCGGTCGACATGGAGGAACAACCCGTGACTGCCCTGAAAGCCACCACCGCGTCCAAGACGCGCCGGCGTGCCATGACGGTTGCCGCACTCGCCGCGGGCGCGGTGCTCGCGCTGACGGGTTGCGGCGCCGGTCAGATCTCGCAGACCGCCCACCAGGTCGCGGCCGTCAACGGCAACAGCGCCAACGTCGGCAAGGTCGCGCTGCGCGATGTGCGCTTCCTGCTGCCGCAGACCGAGGAATACGACAACGCCAAGGGTGGCAAGGCCGTGCTGGCGTTCAGCGCCGCCAACCTCAGCGAGGCGAACCAGGACGAGCTGGTCAGCGTGACCACCGAGCTGGGCACCGTGAAGATCGGCGGCAAGGCCGAGATCAAGCCGCAGACCACGCTGGTCGCGGACCTCGCCAAGAAGGAAGCCGCCCCGGCAGCCGGGCACGATTCGCACGGTACCGAGACCGCGAGCGATAACAAGGCCACCACCGACCCGGACGCGCATCCGCTGCTCGTCGAGGTCACCGGGCTGACCAAGGATGTCACCCCCGGCCTGACCTACCCGGTCACCTTCATCTTCAAGGAAGCGGGCACCGTCGTGGTGAACGTTCCGGTCGACGCCGGCCCGAACAACCCGCGCCCCGAGCCGGTGAACAACGAGACCAAGTCCGGTCACTGAGCCTTCTGCCTCCGCTCCGCTCCGGCGGGTTCGCGGCCCTGTAAGCCCCGTTTCTTCCCTCCCTCCGCTCCTCCGCTTCGCTCCTCCGCTCCACTCAGTCCAGAAACGGGGCGGGCCGCGAACTTGGGCCGAGTGACTTACGAAATGCGTTTGGTGCGTGGGAGATTCGATCTAAATTGCGCCCGCTTCGGAATTCCGGAGCGGGCGCAATTGGTTTTCGGGCGAGGAAATACTCGGCATGATGTTCGCCGGGCGTGTCGGCGATAGCGGCTGCGCGTGGCGCGGGTTTCTGTCGGGGGCGGTTATTAGGCTGCGCGCGTGGCCAAGGTGAAAACCGTGTATCGGTGCGCTGATTGCGCGAATGAGCTCGCCAAATGGGTGGGACGCTGCCCGGCGTGCGAAGCCTGGGGGACGGTCGAGGAGGTGGCGGCCGCCGCGGCGTCGGTCGCGCCGGGGCGGCGGGCCATGTTGCCGAGTACGGCGGCCACGCCCATTTCGAGTATCGATTCCAAGACCACATTCGCGCGCACCACCGGTGTGTCGGAATTGGATCGGGTGCTCGGCGGCGGGATCGTGCCCGGGTCGGTGGTGCTGCTGTCCGGTGAGCCCGGGGTCGGCAAGTCGACGCTGTTGCTCGAGGTGGCGCATCGGTGGGCGCGGGCGCGCGATGAGATCGCGCTGTACGTGACGGCCGAGGAATCGGCGGGCCAGGTGCGCCTGCGCGCGGACCGGACGGGCGCGGTGCACGAGAAGGTGTATCTGGCGGCCGAATCCGATCTGGCCACGATTCTGGGGCATGTCGAGCAGGTGCGGCCGTCGCTGCTGGTGGTCGATTCGGTGCAGACCATGCTGGCCGCGGATGTGGACGGGGTGATCGGCGGCGTCACCCAGGTGCGCTCGGTGACGGCCGCGCTCACCTCGCTGGCCAAGGCGACCGGTATCGCGGTGCTGCTGGTCGGTCACGTCACCAAGGACGGTTCGGTGGCGGGCCCGCGCACGCTCGAGCATCTGGTGGACGTGGTGCTGCAGTTCGAGGGGGACAAGCATTCGACGCTGCGCATGGTGCGCGGCATCAAGAACCGGTTCGGCAGTACCGACGAGGTCGGCTGTTTCGAGATGCGCGAGGCCGGAATCGTCTGTGTGGACGATCCTTCCGGGCTGTTCCTGCATCACCGGGGGTCGGCGGTGCCGGGTACCGCGGTCACCGTCGCCATGGACGGGAAGCGGCCGATGCTCGGCGAGGTGCAGGGTCTCACCGTCGACACCCAGGTGCCCGCACCCCGCCGCGCGGTGAGCGGGCTGGACTACAACCGCGTTTCCATGGTCCTGGCTGTCCTGCAGAGCCGCTGCGGGGTCTATGTGGGCAAGCAGGACGTCTACGCGGCCACCGTAGGCGGTATGCGGCTCACCGAGCCCGCAGCGGATCTGGCTGTCGCGCTTGCCATTGCGAGCGCCAGTCAGGACAAGGCGTTGCGGCCGGGCATGGTGGTGCTCGGCGAGGTCGGGCTGGCGGGGGAGGTGCGGCAGGTGACAGGGGTGACGCGCCGGCTGGCGGAGGCGGAGCGGCTCGGCTTCACCGAAGCTCTCGTACCGACCGGTGTGGATCGTGCGGGGCGCACCATCAAGGTGCACGAGGTCGCGGATCTCAGTGCGGCACTTGCCGCCTGCGGGCTGCGGCATCCGCGCCGCAGGGCCAAGGCGGGAGCCGACGAGGACTGACCCGAATCCCGTTCCACTCCAACAGCGAAGGCCGGACCTCCTCGGAGGTCCGGCCTTCGTGCTGAAAAACGCTGGCTGTCAGGCGATATTGCGTCAGCTGTCAAGCGATACTGCGTCGGCTGTCAGGCGATATTGAACGGCTCCGGTGAGCTGCGGACCGAACCCAGCTGGGCCACAACGGTGTACGGCCCCGAGGGCACCGGGACGCGATCCCCGGCGCAGCCGGGCTGGGAGCTGGCCCCGGACCAGGTGACGGTGAAAGCCGCCTGCTGGCCGGGCATCAGGGTGCGCATATCGGGGGTGCCGTCCGGATAGCAGTCGGTGCTGGCCCACAGGCGGCGCTGACCGTCCAGCGATTGCACCGAAACCAATTGCAGGCCCGAGCCCATATCGCGCTCGCACGCCGTGCTCGAGATATTGGTGATGACGATGCCGAACACCGGCTGCTCACCGGTCTTGTAGGTGGGTTGTCCGACATTGACTTTCACGGCCAGCGACTGATCCGAGCACTGTCCGGCGCCGGCGACCGGCGCGGCGCTGCCGCTGACCGGAGCCGCGGACGGTTTGGCAGAACTCGGATCGGCCGCACCCGAGCTGCTCCCGGCGGCCTTGTTGGTCGCGCCGGGAGCGGAGGTGGGGGCTTTGGCGTCGGCTTTCTTCTCATCGCCGCTGCCACCGCGCAATAGCGCGAAACCCACCCAGAGCACCAGTAGCAGCGCGATCGCGATCGCGCCTATGGCGACCAGGCGACGGCGCCAGTAGATTTCCGGCGGCAGTGGTCCATTCGGTTCCAGCACGCTGTCAACGGTAAGGGCACCGTCGGGTGTGTCCGCGCCAGGGTCTCGGCGTGTCGGAGGTGAAAGAGCCTACGGGGCAGGTACATTTCGCCGCCCCGGGCAGGCGACCAGCTCAGACCACCTCGCCGATATTGCCGATCACGCGATGCAGTTTGATCTGGCCTTCTTCGAGGTTGTAGGTGACGCAGGCGATGGCGCACTCACCGGTGGCCACGCGCTGGGAGATGATCATCGAGCGCTGCATGAGCAGGCGGGCGGTCTCCTCGACATGCCTGGCCTCCAGCTCATCGACCGATTCGAGTCCTTCGCGCCGACCGATCAGAATGGACGGCGTGACGCGTTCGACCACACTGCGAATGAAGCCGCCGGGCACATTGCCGTGGTCCAGGGCGTCGATGGTGGCGCGCACCGCTCCGCAGCTGTCGTGGCCGAGCACCACGATGAGCGGAACCTTCAGCACCTCCACGCCGTATTCGATGGAGCCGAGCACCGAGGAGTCCACCACGTGACCGGCGGTGCGCACGACGAACAGATCACCGAGGCCCTGATCGAAGATGATCTCGGCGGCCACGCGGGAGTCGCCGCAACCGAACAGGATCGCGCCGGGCTGCTGGCCGCCGACGAGTCTGGCCCGGTCCGCCGCCCCCTGGCTAGGATGCTGCAACGTACCGTCGACGAAGCGTTCATTGCCTTCGCGGAGGGCCTTCCAGGCACTGATCGGGTTGTTATGCGGCATGTGTCTCATTTTCCATACGGAGGCGGTTACCGGCGAGTCCGGAACGTTACGGTCCGGCAACTAGCAACCGACCGGTCGACCGCTCAGCTTGTGAGCCGGGGGTAAGGGAACGAATGACGATAGACAGCGACACCCTCATCGACTGGTACGAGGAGACCGCCCGGGACCTGCCGTGGCGGCGGCCCGAGGTGACGGCGTGGCAGATCTTGATGAGCGAGATCATGCTGCAGCAGACCCCGGTCGTGCGCGTCGAACCCATCTGGCGCGAATGGGTGGCGCGCTGGCCGGTGCCCTCCGCCATGGCCGCCGCACCGCAGGGAGATGTGTTGCGCGCCTGGGGAAAACTCGGCTACCCGCGCCGGGCGCTGCGGTTGCACGAGTGCTCACGGGTGCTCGCGGAGCAGTACGGCGATGAGGTGCCGACGGATGTCGATGTACTGCTGAGCCTGCCCGGTATCGGTGATTACACCGCGCGCGCCATCGCCTGCTTCGCCTACGGACAGCGAGTTCCCGTGGTGGACACCAATGTTCGACGCGTCGTGGCGCGCGCCGTGCACGGCCGCGCCGATGCGGGCAATCCGGCCAGCCGCGATCTGCGCGAGACCGAAGCTCTGCTGCCCGCCTCCGTACCGCGTGCGGCCGTATTCTCCGCCGCTCTCATGGAATTGGGCGCGACGGTGTGCACGGCCCGCACCCCGGACTGCTCCCGCTGCCCGCTCCCCACCTGCGCGTGGGTCACGGCGGGCCGCCCCGCCTCCGACATCGTCCGGCGCACACAGAAATTCGAGGGCACGGACCGGCAAGCGCGCGGCCGCCTGCTGGACGTACTGCGCGCCGCGACCGGCCCGGTGGAGCGAATCCGCTTGGACATGGCCTGGACTCGCGATATCGGCCAGCGCGACCGCGCCCTGGATTCCCTGCTCATCGACGGCCTCATCGAGCAGACCGCCGACGGTCTGTTCGCCCTGGCGGGCGAAGGCGGAGCCGCGTAGGCGCACGAGACCCGATCTGCCACCCCTCATGTGGCAGATCGAGAATGGTTGCCCGAATCAGGCGGCCACGAGTTCGCGGCGGCGAGTTCTGGTGCGGGAGCCGATGATTCGGCACACCAGGTAGATGGTGAACGAGATCGTGGTGACGAACGTGGATACCGGGACGCCGGGTGCGAGGGACAGCAGGATGCCGCCCACCGCTGCGGTTTCCGCGAACACGATCGCGAGGATGGTGGCGCGCACCGGGCTCGCGGTGATCTGCGCGGCGGCCGCGGCCGGGGTGATGAGCAGGGCCAGTACCAGCAGTGCGCCGACGATCTGCACGCCGAAGGCGGCGGTGATGCCGAGCAGTACGGCGAACACGATGGACAGCGCCCGCACCGGAACCCCGCGCGCCACCGCCACTTCCGGATCGGAGCTGGCGAACAGCAGCGGCCGGTAGACCGCCGAGAGCACGATCAGCACGCCGACCGTGCAGGTCGCCAGCAGCGTCAGCCCGTTGTAGCCGACGCTCACCACCTGTCCGGTGAGCAGTGAGAATTTGGATCCCGCGCGCTCCGGGCCGAGCCACAGGAACAGCACCGACAGGCCGAGCCCGAAGGACAGCACCACCGCGATAACCGAATCCCGTTCCCGCGCACGCGAACCCAGCACACCGAACAGCACGGCGGCGACCACCGATCCGGCGATCGCGCCGAATCCCACGCCGACTCCCGCGAGCAGCGCGGCCGCCGCACCGGTGAGCGACAGCTCGCTCGTGCCGTGCACCGCGAACGACATCTGCCTGCTGATGATCAGCGGCCCGATGGCTCCCGCCAGCAGCCCGAGCAGCGCGGCCGCCAGCACCGCCTGCTGCACGAAGTCGTAGCCGAGCAGATGCGCGGTGGTGGAGAAGTCGAACATCTTCGAGAAGACGCCGGAGAGTTTGTCGATCATGCGGATACCCCGTCCGTCTTGCCGTGCTTGTCGTCGCTGCCGTGGCAGTGGCCGCCCGCTTCACCGAGGGCGTCCATGACGTCACCGGTGCCGACCACCACCAGGCGGCCGCGGACGCGCAGCACGTCCACCTGGGTGCGGTAGAGCTCGGACAGGACCTCGGAGGTCATCACCTCGTCCGGGGTGCCGATCCGGAATTTGCCGTCGACCAGGTAGAGAACCCGATCCACCAGGGGAAGAATGGGATTGATCTCGTGGGTGACGAACAGGACCGCGGTGTCGTGGGTGCGGCGGCGCTTATCGATGAGTTCGGAGACCAGGCGCTGGTTGGCCAGGTCCAGGGACAGCAGCGGTTCGTCGCAGAGCAGGACGCTCGGATCGCCCGCGAGGGCCTGGGCCACGCGTAGTCGCTGCTGTTCGCCGCCGGAGAGCGCGTCGATCGGCGCGTAGGCGTACTTCTCCGCGCCGACGTCCGCGATCGCCTGTGCCACTTTGCGTTTGCGTTCCTTGCGGCCGCGGAAGCCGAGGCCCCAGCGGTGGCCGTCGACGCCGAGGCCGACCAGGTCGACGCCGCGCAGCTGCACCCCGGCATCCATGGTCTTCTGCTGCGGGATGTAGCCGATATCCGAATTGCCCAGCCGGGCGGGCGATCCCGCGATCTCGGCGGTGCCGTCGGAGAGCGCCACCTGGCCCAGCAGCATTTTCAGCAGTGAGGTCTTGCCCGAGCCGTTGGGGCCGAGCACCGCGATGAATTCGCCGGGGGCGACCTCCAGATCCAGTCCCTGCCACAGGGTTCGCGCGCCGTACGCCAGCCGCGCGTTCGCCAGTCGCACCGCGGGTACGGGTGCGGCGGCGGGGACGGCGCTCACGCGCGGTTCCGGGGCGGTGCCGTCCCCGGCGTGCGCGCCCGGGATCAGGCAGTCGGATCCCGGTGCCGTGCCGAGGGTTTCGAAGGCGGGTTCGGTTTTCATGGTGGCGCTCCCGGCTGCGGAGGTGGGAGAACCCCCGGGCGCGGGATGCGCGGCGGGGGTTTGCTGGGTGACCCGGTCGCCGGCTGCGGCCGGGGTTCCCAGGGGTAATGCTTTGGCGGCGGGCATGATTCCGGATCTAGGACAGTGCGGTGGACAGGGATTGGGCGTTGCGGGTCATCCAGCCGAGGTAATCCAGGCCCTGCGGCAGGGTTTCGGTCACCTCGACGACGGCGATGCCCGCGGATTGTGCGGTGGCGCGCATATCCTTGGTGGTCTTGTCCTCGGTCTGGATGTTGTAGACCAGGGCGCGAACCTTCTTGCCGGACAGCAGGTCCCGGACCGCCGCCACATCGGCGGGGGAGGGGTCGGTGCCCTGTTCGATGGCTTCCTGGAAGGAGTGCGGGGTGCGGTCGTCGGCCTTGGCGGCGAGCAGCATGTAGTAGGCCAGCGGCTCGGTCTGCACCACAGGCTGATTCGGATGTTCGGCGGCGATCTTGGCCGTAATGGCTTCGATCCCGGCCAGTTTCGCGGTGAAGGCGGCGGCGCGATCGGTGTAGTCCTGCTTGTGCGCGGGGTCGATCTGGCCCAGGCTGTCGGCGATGTGCTCGGCGACGTGGCCCGCTGCGTGCACGTCGTAGAAGACGTGTTCGTTGCCGTGCTCGTGATCGTGGCCCGCGGTCTCCTTGGCGGGTGCGGCCGCACCGTGCGAGTCCTCGCCCGCGATGTCGACGGCGTTCACGGTGCGCTTGTTCTTGCCGGAGATGGCCTTGTCGATGAATTCGTCGTAGCCGCCGCCGTTGTAGACGATGAGGTCGGCATCGCTGATCTGCGCGGCCTGCACGGCGGTGACCTCGTACGAGTGCGGGTCGGCGGCCGGATCGCTGATCAGGGATTCGACCTTGGCGTCGGGTCCGGCGACGGTCTTGGCGATATCGCCCCAGACATTGGTGGAGGCGACGACGGTCACCCCGGAATCATTTTTCGAGGATCCGCAGGCGGTCAGGGTGGCCACGGTGGCCAGTCCCGCGGCGAACACGGCGAATCCTTTTGCAAAGCTTCTGGTCACGCGGGTACTCCTGAAACGCTTATCTGAAACGAAAACGATTGCCAATAAAATGTAGCGCAAGTGCCCGGCGCTGCCTAAATCCGACCGGTAGGTGTGGTAGGCGACACACGGGCGCTCACCATCCGAAACCACCGTGAACAGCGAAGAACCCCGCGAACAACATGTTCGCGGGGTTCTGGATTCCTTCGTCCGGATCGCGGACTAGGTCAGTGCGGCTACCGGCTGGCTCAGCAGTTGGGCGCAGCGCAGCAGGCCGAGGTGGCTGTAGGCCTGGGGGTGGTTGCCGAGCGAGCGTTCGGCGACCGGGTCGTACTCCTCCGACAGCAGGCCGGTGGGGCCCGCGACGTCGACGAGCTGGGCGAAGAGCGCCTCGGCGTCCTCGCGCTTGCCGATGAGGAGGTAGGCCTCGACGAGCCAGGCGGCGCAGAGGTGGAAGCCACCTTCCCCGCCGGGCAGGCCGTCATCGTGGTGGTAGCGGTAGACGGTTGAGCCGCTGCGCAATTCGGCTTCGGTCGCGACGACGGTGGCGGCGAACCGGGGGTCGGAGGGGTCGATCAGACCGCTCAGGCCGATGTGCAGGGTGGCGGCGTCGAGGTCGGTGCCCTCGTAGGCCGCGGTGTAGGACTGGACCTCTTCACTCCAGCCTTCGACCTTGACCTCTGCCGCGATGGTGTCGCGGAGGTTCTCCCAGCCGGGTTCGACGGTGCGGCCGAATTGGCGGGCGAGGGTGATCGCCCGGTCGGCGGTGAGCCACCCCATGACCTTGGAGTACACGTGGTGCCGCGGGTTGCCGCGGATCTCCCAGATGCCGTGGTCGGGTTCGCGCCAGCGCCGCTGTACGGCGGAGACCATGGCGTGCACCAGATCCCAGTCCGCGTCCGGCAGGGCCTTGGCCGGATCGGTGATGCCCTTGCGTTCGCGGGCGTGCGCGAGCTGTGAGATGAGGTCGACGATCGGCCCGAACACGTCGAGCTGCACCTGCATGTTCGCCGCGTTGCCGACTCGCACCGGCCGGGATCCGGCGTAGCCGGGCAGCTGGTCGATGACGGCCTCGGGCGGCAGGGTTTCGCCGTAGAGGGTGTAGAGCGGGTGCAGCCGTTCGGGTCCGGGGATGGTCTCCAGCACCCGGTGCACCCAGGCGAGCAGTTCCTCGGCTTCGCCGACGGAGCCCAGCGATACCAGTGCGGACGCGGTGAGTGAGGCGTCGCGCAGCCAGCAGTACCGGTAGTCCCAGTTGCGCACGCCGCCGATGTCCTCGGGCAGCGAGGTGGTGGCCGCCGCCAGGATCGATCCGGAGGGGGCGTGCACGAGTCCGCGCAGGGTGAGCGCGGAGCGTTTCATGAGATCCGGCTTGAGCGGCGGAAGTTCCAGCGCCCCTGCCCATTCCGACCAGTACCGTTCGGCTTCGCGCCGCCGGTCCGCCTCGGGTGTCATGCAGGGTGCGAGATCGGAGGTGCCGCAGCGCATTTCGAGCACGATCGGACCCTGGCGCGGGTCCACGACGGCGCGGGCGGTGTGGTGATTGCCCTCGTCGATGATCACCCATTCCACGCCCGGGGAGCGCAGGACGAGTGGATCGTTGGTGCCCTGCACTCGCAGTCCGGCGTTATCGCGCACGATGCGCACCGGCACCTGACCGAATTCCGGTCGCGGTGCGAAGGTGATGACCGCCTTCGCGTCACCGGTGATGACACGGGTGAGGTCGGTCCGCACCGCGGATACGTCGTGCGGCAGGTAGTCCACCACTTGCAGACTGGCCCACCGGGTTTCGACGGTCATGGTGCCGTCGATATAGCGCTGGGACAGCGGCAGTCCGGCCCGTTCGGGCTGGATGGTGAAATGCCCCGCGCCGGGTCCGCCGAGCAGGTGCGCGAACACCGCCGCCGAATCGGGTTCGGGGTGGCACAACCAGGTGATGGTGCCGTCGGGGGTGACCAGGGCCTTGGATCGAGGGCTGGCCAGCATGGTCAGCCGTTCGATTCGAGGGGCGGAGGCTCCTGCCAGCCAGGTGCGCCGCTCCTCGAGCAGGAATGCGAGGGCCTTGGAGACGTCCTCGGTGCTGGAAACCCGGAATTTGGCGAGGCTTTCACCATCGCCGACCTTGATGCCGACGTCCGGTCCGGACAGGCGTTTGAAGGCTTTCTCATCGGTGACGTCATCACCGATGAACACCGCCGCGGACGCGCCCTGCTGGTGCCGGACGATGTCCAGCGCCGCGCCCTTATCGGTTTCGACGACCGCGAGCTCGATGACTTCCTTGCCCTCGGTGGTCTGCACACCGACCCAGCTGGACGGGCCCTGGCGGACCTGAACCACTGCGCGGCGGCCTATTTCGGGGCTGGCGTTGCGCACGTGCAGCGCGACGCTGGCCGGTTTGATCTCGACGGTCGCGCCGGGGTTGTCCTGCGCGATCTGGGTCAGTGTCGACTGCACTTCCTGCAGTAGCTGTTTGGCGTCGTTATCGATGGCGTGCACGAAGCCGACATCGAATTCGGAACCGTGGCTTCCGATCAACTGCACCTCGACGGGCAGCCGGGAGAGAGCCGCGAGATCTCGCAGCGCTCGTCCGGAAATGACGGCGGCGGTGGTACCGGTCAGGCCGGAGAGTGCGCGCAGCGCATTCACCGACTCCCTATGGGGATAGGCCTTCGCGGGGTCGTCAACGATGGGTGCGATCGTCCCGTCGTAGTCCGAAGCGACCAGCAGCCGTGGCACTCGGGCGACAGCCGCCAACGCACGGCGAAGTTCCAGTGGCAAATCCTGTGCGCTCACGCATCCAACCTAGTGATCGGAGGAGATTTTTCAGGGCGAGCCAGACTCTACTGGGTCTTGATTGCCCGCTCGTTCTGACGGTGATACATAGCGTTTACAAGACACTTGCCTCCGGTTCACCATATGTCCGATTTCCGCTCGGGCAGTACGGCTTCGGTGCCTGTGACCTGTGACGTTGTGGTTGAACGCGAAAGGGCCGGATCGTCCCGAAAAGACGACCGGCCCGGATGCATCCGTGCGAAAGCCCGGAGTGCGTTTGCCGCGTGCTACCCCCGGCGCTGGGAGTAAACCCGGAGAAATCTCACTTGTCGCCGATCAGCAGATCCACTGTGAGCTCCAGTCGTTCGGTGACATCGGTGGCCGATGCGCGGCGGGTGAGCCAGGCGACCAGATTCGACAGCCACACATCGCTTATCACGCGGGCGATGGCGAGCTGGCGCTCATCGGGCACCTCGTCGGACAGCGCGCGGGCGAAGAATCGGTCCATCACCTTGCCGACCCGATCCACCTCGGCGGCCGCGGAGGCGTCGGCGAACATGAACGCTCGCGTCATGGCCTCGGTGAGCAGCGGATCGCGCTGCATGGCACGGGTGATCTGGGTGAGCATGAGGTGCATGCGCTCGCGCGGATCGCCACCGGGCAGCGGCTTGCGGCGGCTCTCCAGCTGTTCGAATTCGCGGGCCAGGGCCGAGACGAGCAGGTGCACCTTGGACGGGAAGTACCGGTACAGGGTGCCGACGGCGACATCGGCGCGTTCGGCGACCGCGCGCATCTGGACGGCGTCGTAGCCGCCCTTGGAGGCCAGCGCGAGGGTGGCGTCGAGAATGCGTTTGCGCCGGTCGCGCTGTGCAGCCGAGCTCAGATCCTCCTCGCTGAGGGTGGTGACGGGCGCACTGCGCCCGGTGCCCACAGGCGCGGTGCCCGCAGCGGCGCCATCGGCGGACTGCGATCGGGAGGGACTGGCCATCGGTTGAAAGTCCTTTCCTGCACGAATCGTTCGATTCATCCCGGCTACGAGTTCGTACCGCGTTTGGGCGGCGCTTGACTTACGCCCGGCTCGAACATTAGAACATGTTCTAGGAGTGGAAGTCACCCCGGAAAGGCGGTACGTGGTGTGACCATAGCCACCACTGACGAGCATAAAGCCGTCCAGGAGTCCATGCGCGGGTGGGCGGCAGCGGTGCGCCCAATTGCAACAATGCGTTCCGGTGGGTCGGATTTCTGGCGCGAATACTGGTCGCGCCTCGCCGATCTCGGGATATTCCGGGTCGCGGTCCCGGAGGAGGCTGGCGGAGCGGGTTGTTCCGTCGGAGATCTGGCCGTGCTGGTGGAGCAGGCGGCACATGACCTCGTAGGCGGACCCGTACTTTCGACGGCCCTCGCCGGCCTCGTTGCCGGAGAGATGCTCGACGAGAATACGCCGTGCGGTATCGCGCTCGGTGGCGAAATCGCGATATCGGTCGGCGAATCCGGGGCAATTCTGTCCGGTGAGTGGGGCTCGGTTCTCGGCGCCGCGCCGGGCACCGCCGTCCTGGTGCCGGTCGTCGACGGAGAGCGCCACCTGTGGGGTCTGATCGACGCCGATGCGGCGGGCCTGCGGGTGGAGCCGCTGCCCAGCATCGACCAGACCGTCCCGCTCGCCCGGGTGGTCTGCGCGGAAGTTGCTGTCGCGCCGGACCATTTGTTCGAACCCACGCAATCCGTACTCGATATCGCCGCCACGCTGATTGCCGCCGAGGCCGCCGGTATTGCCGGATGGTGTTTGGAAACCGCGACCGAATACGCGAAGGTGCGCGAACAATTCGGGCGCAAGATCGGCGAATTCCAAGCGGTCAAACATATTTGCGCGTGGATGCTGTGCCGGGCCGAGCAGATTCGCGCGGTGGCTGCCGACGCGGCCGCCGCGGTTGATGCTGAGACGAACGAACTTCCGCTCGCGGCGGCGGTGGCGCTGTCCATCGCGCTGGACGCCGCGGTGGAAACCGCCAAGGACTGCATTCAGGTGCTGGGTGGAATCGGTTTCACCTGGGAGCACGACGCGCACCTGTATTTGCGCCGGGCCACCGCCATGCGGCAGTTGCTGGGCGGTTCCGCGCGCTGGCGCGCCCGGGTCACCGAATTGACATTGCAGGGTGTGCGCCGCACGGTCGGTCTCGATCTCGGCACCGCTTCCGGCGGGGCCGAGGGCGAACCCAATTGGGACGCGGTCGGTTTGACCGCGGCCGAGGCCGCGGTGCTGGCCGCGGACCTGGCCAAGATCGCCGCCCTGCCCGAGGCCGAACAGCGCAACGCGCTCGCCGAGTCCGGACTGCTGGCCTCGCATTGGCCGGTGCCGTACGGACGCGGCGCGGGTCCGATCCAGCGCACCTGGATCGATGACCAGGTGCGCAAGGCGGGCATCACGCTGCCCGAGCTGGCCATTGCCAACTGGGCGATTCCGACTCTGCTGCAATGGGGTTCGCCCGAGCAGATCGAGCGCTACGCGCTGCCGACGCTGACCGGTGAGGTCATCTGGTGCCAGCTGTTCTCCGAGCCGGAGGCCGGTTCCGATCTGGCCGCGCTGCGTACGGTGGCCGAGCGGGTCGAGGGCGGTTGGAAGCTGCGCGGTCAGAAGGTGTGGACCTCGCTGGCGGACAAGGCGACCTGGGGCATCTGCCTGGCGCGTACCGATCCGGCCGCGCCCAAGCACAAGGGCATCAGCTACTTCCTGGTCGATATGAAGAGCGCGGGCATCGATATCCGCCCGCTGGTCGAGATCACCGGTGAGGCGCGCTTCAACGAGGTCTTCCTGGACGATGTGTTCGTCCCGGACGACTGCCTGGTCGGTGCGCTGGAGAACGGCTGGAAGATCGCCCGCTCGACGCTGTCGGCCGAGCGGGTCGCCATGGGCGGCAAGGGAATCGGGGATGAGCTGGAGGCGTTGATCGCCGCCGCGCCCACCTCCGGACCCGGTGCGGAATTGGTGGCGGATCGACTCGGCGGACTCGTCTCCGAATCAATCGCTGGAACATTGCTGGACGCGCGCGCCGCGCAGAAACTGCTATCCGGTGGAGACCCGGGTCCGCAGAGCAGCGTGCGCAAACTGGTCGGTGTCAGACACCGGCAGGCAGTCGCCGAATTTGCCGTGGAAGTGGCTGGCGCGGCGGGTGCTTTGGAAACCGATGTGGTGAAAGAATTCCTGCTCACACGCTGTTTGTCCATTGCGGGCGGTACCGAGCAGATTCTGTTGACCGTCGCCGGTGAACGAATTCTCGGACTGCCGCGCGAATCGCACGGTTAGCCCACACCTCAACCGGGAGTAATGAATTGGACTTCACGCGGGACGAGAGCCAGGATGCTGTCGCCGAGGTTGTTGTAAGTTTGCTGGAGCGTGAAAGCGCACGCGATATCGCGCTCTGGCCGATTTTCGCGGGCAGTGGACTGCTCGCCGTGCCCCTACCCGAGCGGTTCGGCGGTGACGATATGGGTCTGCTGGAGGTTTCCGCCATGCTGACCGAACTCGCCACCGACGCCGTGCAGATTCCGGCGCTCAGCACGCTCGCCTTCGGCGTGCTGCCGCTGCTGGCCATCGGCGTGCCGGATACGGTGGCGCAGAAGGTGTTTCCCGCCGTCGCCGACGGCGCGGTGCTCACCGCCGCGCTGCACGAGCCGGGCGCGCCGTTCACCGTGAAGCCCGAGACCACCGCGGTCGCGGACGGTGACACCGTGCGCGTCACCGGTTCCAAGGTGGCGGTGCCGTACGCCGACACCGCGCGCTGGATTCTGGTCCCGACCACCTCGGGCATCGCGATCGTCGACGGTGACGCGCCGGGCATCACCAAGACCGCGAGCCCGACTTCCGATGGGGTGCCGGAGTTTTCGCTGCGCTTGGACGGTGTGCAGATTCCACCCGAGCAGTTGCTGCCCGGCGGTATCGCCGAACTGCACCGCTTCGCGCTGGCCGGGATCGGCTCGGTCGCGGACGGTCTGCTCAAGGGCGTTCTCGCGCTGACCGCCGAACATGTGCGCACCCGCGAGCAGTTCGGTCGTCCGCTGGCCGAATTCCAGGCTGTCGCACAGCAGATCGCCGATGTGTACGTGGTCTCGCGGACCCTGCACGCGGCGGCGGCATCGGCCAATTGGGCGCTCGCACAGGCTGTGTCCCTCTCCCGGGACGGGGTGGACAACGCCGAACACCTGGACCGCACCGAAGACGATCTGGATGTACTCGCCTACACGGTGGCATCGGAGCTGCCCGCTGCCATGCAGCAGTGTCATCACCTGCACGGTGGTCTCGGCGTCGATATCACCCATCCACTGCACCGCTACTACTCACAGGCCAAGGACATCGCGCGCTGGCTGGGCGGCGAATCGTTCCGGCTGGACCGTTTGGGAGCCAGATGTTCATCGAACTGACCGCTGAGCAGCGCCGGCTGCGGGACGAATTGCGTTCGTATTTCACCGGTCTCGTCACTCCCGAAGAGGAGGCCGAGATGCTGGTGAACCGGCACGGTGACGCCTACCGCACGGTCGTGAAGCGCATGGGCGCGGACGGCAAGCTGGGCGTCGGCTGGCCGAAGGAGTACGGCGGGCAGGGTTTCGGGCCGCTGGAACAGCAGATCTTCTACAACGAGGCGGTGCGCGCCGACGTACCCGTCCCGCTGGTGACGCTGCTGACGGTCGGCCCGGCGCTGCAGTCCTTCGGCACGGATGAGCAGAAGCGGAAGTTCCTGCCCGGAATCCTCACCGGTGACATCCATTTCGCCATCGGCTACTCCGAACCCGATGCCGGAACCGACCTGGCGGCGCTGCGCACCAGCGCCGTGCAGGACGCCAATGGCGACTGGATCGTCAACGGGCAGAAGATCTTCACCACCGGAGCGCACGAGGCCGATTACATCTGGCTGGCCGTGCGCACCGGCACGGTGGAATCGCGGCACCGCGGCATCACCATCCTGATCATGGACACCAAGGATCCGGGCTACTCCTGGACCCCGATCATCACCGCCGACGGCGCGCACCACACCAACGCCACCTACTTCGACAATGTGCGGGTCCCCGCGAGCATGGTTGTCGGCGAGGTGGACAAGGGCTGGAAGCTCATCACCACCCAGCTCAATCACGAGCGGGTCGGCCTGGGCCCGTCCGGCAAGATCGAACAGCTCTACACCCGGGTCCGCGAATGGGCGCATAAGCAGGGCGTACTGGGTGAGATCGAGGTGCGGCGGTCGCTGGGCCGGTTGCACGCCATGGTGCGGCTCAACGAGCTGCTGAACTGGCAGGTGGCCTCCAATATGGAGCGCCCCGACGCCGATCCGGCCGATGTGATCGCCGACGCGTCGGCGACCAAGGTGTACTCCACCGAGGCGCTGCAGGAGGCCGGACGCCTGGCCGAGGAGATCGTGGGCCGCTACGGCGATCCCGCCGATCCGGCGACCGCGGAACTGCTGGTGTGGCTGGACCGCCGCACCAAGCAGAATCTGGTGGTCACCTTCGGCGGCGGCGTCAATGAAGTCATGCGCGAGCTCATCGCCCAAATGGGCCTGCGGCTACCCCGCGTGCCGCGCTAGCAAGAAGGAATTCGACAGTGACGCAAAGCTTCACGGCCGACGAGATCCGAGCGGCCGGGGAAAAGATCTCCGAAGCGGGGCAGTCGTCCCCGCGTCTGGCCCGCGATCCGGTGAACCAGCCCATGATCAACAACTGGGTGGAGGCCATCGGGGACAACAACCCGATCTATGTCGACGAGGCCGCCGCCATCGCCGCCGGACACCCCGGCATCGTGGCCCCGCCCGCCATGGCGCAGGTGTGGACCATGCTGGGGCTCAACGGGACCCGTCCCGCCGACGACCCGATGACGGTCACCAACGAGCTGCTCGACGCCGCCGGATTCACCTCGGTGGTCGGCACCAATTGCGATCAGGTGTACCACCGCTACCTCGAGGTCGGCGAGCAGGTCACCGTGCGTTCCTCGCTGGATTCCCTGGTCGGGCCGAAGCGTACGGGTCTGGGTGAGGGCTGGTTCGCCACCTATCGCACGAATTGGTATGTGGGAGAAGAGCTCGTCACCGAGATGCTCTTCCGCATCCTGAAGTTCGCGCCCGGCACCGGTGCCGCGCCGAAGGCCGATCCGGCGGCGGATCTCGCCAAGCGGGTCAAGCCGGTGATCTCGCACGACACCCAATTCTTCTGGGACGGAACCAAACTCGGCGAGCTGCGGATTCAGCGGCGGCCGGACGGCACGCTCCAGCATCCGCCGGTTCCGGCGATCTGGCAGGACAAGGCCAAGGAGACCGAGTACGTCGTGGCCTCCGGGCGCGGTACCGTCTTCAGTTTCGTGGTGCACCATGCCCCGAAGGTGCCCGGCCGGGCGCTGCCGTTCGTGGTCGCGCTGGTCGAACTGGAAGAGGGTGTGCGCATGCTCGGCGAGCTGCGCGGTATCGATCCCGCCGGCGTCGCCATCGGCCAGGCCGTCGAGGTCGGTTTCGAGGCCCTCGATGACGACAACACCGTGCCCTATTGGAAGGCTGTGTCATGACCTCCACCGTGGAACTTGCCGCAGTGCAGGTCGGAACCACCCTGCCGGAGTTGGTGATTCTCGCCGACACCACCTTCATCGTGTCCTCGGCGCTGGCCACCCGGGATTTCCAGGACGTGCACCACGATCCGGCACTGGCGGTGGAGCGCGGCTCCAAGACCATCTTCGCGAACATCCTCACCGATACCGGTGTGGTGCAGCGCTTCGTGACCGACTGGGCCGGTCCGGCCGCGCGGGTGAAGTCGATCTCGCTGCGCCTGGGCGTGCCGCTGTACTCGGGTGACACCCTCACGCTGTCCGGCACGGTATCGGCCGTGCAGGGCACCGAAATCACCATCGACGTGGTCGGCAAGGACAGCCTGGGCGACCACATCACGGCGAAAGCCGTTATCTCGCTTCAGGAGGCACGCGCGTGACCGGTCTGAGTGGCCGCGCCGCCATCGTAGGCATCGGCGCCACCGACTTCTCCAAGGATTCCGGCCGCAGTGAACTGCGCCTGGCCGCCGAGGCGGTCACCGCCGCGCTCGCCGACGCCGGACTCACCCCCGCCGATGTGGACGGCCTTACGACCTTCACCATGGACACCAACACCCAGGCCGCCGTGGCCCGGGCCGCCGGTATCCCGAGCCTGAAGTTCTTCAGCAATATCCCGTTCGGCGGCGGCGCGGCGGCGGCGACCGTGCAGCAGGCGGCCATGGCCGTGGCGACCGGAGTCGCGGATGTCGTGGTGGCGTACCGGGCTTTCAATGAGCGCTCGGGTCACCGCTTCGGTCAGTTCTCCACCCAGCTGGCGGGCAACGCCACCTCCTCCGGTGTGGACAACGCGTTCTCGTACACGCACGGCCTGGGCACCCCGGCCGCGCAGGTCGCCATGGTCGCGCGTCGCTATATGCACGTATACGGCGCTACCAGTGCGGATTTCGGCACCATCGCGGTGACCGACCGCAAGCACGCCGCGGTGAATCCGAACGCGCATTTCTACGGTAAGCCGATCACCCTCGAGGAGCATCAGGCTTCCCGCTGGATCGCGGAGCCGCTGCATCTGCTCGACTGCTGCCAGGAGACCGACGGCGGTGTGGCGATCGTGGTCACCAGTGCCGAACGGGCCAGGGATCTTCCGAACAAGCCCGCCGTAATCGTCGGCGCGGCACAGGGTTCCGGCGCCGATCAGTACGTCATGACCAGCTACTACCGCGATGCCATGACCGGCCTGCCGGAAATGGGCCTGGTCGGCGATCAGCTGTGGGCCCAAAGTGGTTTGCGCCCGGAGGATATGCAGGCCGCGATCCTCTACGACCACTTCACCCCGTTCGTGCTCATGCAGCTCGAGGAACTGGGTTTCTGCGGTCGCGGTGAGGCCAAGGACTTCATCAAGGACGGTGCGCTGGAGGTGGGCGGGCGACTGCCGCTGAACACCCACGGCGGCCAGCTGGGTGAGGCGTACATCCACGGGATGAACGGCATCGCCGAGGGCGTGCGCCAGATTCGCGGCACCTCGGTGAATCAGGTTGCGGGCCTGAGCAATATCGTCGTGACGGCCGGTACCGGCGTCCCGACCTCGGGTCTGGTGCTCAGCTCCAACTGATCCGTCACGTCGAATGCCCGGGTGAGATCCCTTCTCGCCCGGGCCTTTCGCGTTCGGGGCTACCTGCGGTGGAACCCCCGGTTGAGGTTGAAGTCATAGCCCCAGCCGTAGGTCTTGGGGGTGAGGAAGCGCGGCTCGCCCATAGGGCCAGGTTACGGCCATTTTCGAGGGTGGGGGTTGCGCGCCGCGAAAGAGTGAGTGTACAGTCACTCACATGACCAAGCGCGGAGTTACCCTCTCCACCTCGGACGTTCGCCGGGAAGCCGTTCTCGACGCGGCCATCGTGGAGTTCGCCCGGACCGGGTATCACGGCACGCCGATCACCACCGTCGCCACGGCGGCCGGGATATCGACGGCCTACGTGTTCAAGCTCTTTCCGAGCAAGGTCGAACTGTTCGTCGCGGCACTGGATCGGTGCTTCGAACTGGTGGAGCGTTCGCTCGCCACGGGTGCGGCCCGGGCGGGGGAGGGCGATCCGGAGCAGATCCTCTACGAGATGGGCGGGGCCTACGCCGAACTCATCTCGAACAAGAGTCTGCTCATGCTCCAGGTGCACGCGCAGTCCGCGACCGATATCGCCGATATCGCCGACGCGCTGCGGCGGGGCCTGGCCCGGGTCACCGACTATGCCAAATCGCGTTCGGGCGCAACCGATCCCGAGGTGCAGAAGTTCATCGCCTACGGGCAGCTGTGCCACCTCATCACCACGCTGGGGCTGGACGGGAGCGAGGGCGGCTGGGCCGCGATCCTCAATCTCGGTATTCGGCATCCGGGCTGATTTTCGGGCCTCCCGAGCGGGAGGCTTTTCATTTACCCATTGAGTGACTGAGTGGTCACTCACACGTCAGGAAGAAGAAGATCATGTCGATCACCGCCACCGAAATCGTCCTGCCCGGCACCGTCGAGCCCGAGGAACTGCTCACCACCCACCGCGAACTGGCCGCCCCGACGCCGGGCCAGGCGCTGATCGAGGTCGAGGCCACCGGCGTCTCCTTCGCCGAACAGCAGATGCGCCGCGGCAAGTACTACGACCAGCCCGCCTTCCCGTTCGTGCCCGGCTACGACCTGGTCGGCACGGTCGTCGAGGTCGGATCGCCCGCCGATGCCGGACTGGTCGGCAAGCGGGTCGCCGCGCTGACCAAGGTCGGCGGCTGGGCCAGTCATGTGCTGCTGGACAGCGCCGATCTGATCGAGGTTCCGGCCGAACTCCCGGCCGACGCCGCCGAAACCTTCGTGGTCAACGGCATCACCGCCTGGCAGATGCTGCACCGCTACGCGAAAGTGCGTGCGGGGCAGACGATCCTGGTACACGGCGCGAACGGCGGCGTCGGCTCCACGCTGGTGCAGCTGGCCCTGGCCGCGGGGGTGAAGGTGATCGGCACCGCCTCGGCCCGCAATGCCGACCAGGTCACCGCGCTCGGCGCGACCCCGGTCGACTACCGCGGCGACGTGGTCGCCCAGGTCCGCGCCCTGGCCCCGAACGGCGTCGACGCGGTCTTCGACCACGTCGGCGGCCCCGGCATCGTGGACTCCTTCACCCTGCTCGCCCCCGGCGGCACCCTGATGGCCTACGGCACCGCCTCCACCAAGGACGACACCGGCAACTCCCGCCTCCCGGTCCTGAAACTCTTCGCCCGCCTGATGCTCTGGAACGCCCTGCCCAACAAGCGCAGCGCGCACTTCTACAACATCTGGGCCGGACAGCGCCGCGCGAGCACGTTCCGCCGCAAGCTCGCCACCGACCTCTCCGCCGTCTTCGCGCTCGCCGCCAAGGGTGACCTGCGCCCCCAGATCGCCGCCCGCTTCCCCCTGACCCAGGCCGCCCAGGCCCTGACCCTCGCCGAATCCCGCACCGTCACCGGCAAAGTCGTACTGCTGCCCGCGCGGTAGTCAAGCACGCCTGAGATGACCCCCGAGCTGGATACGGTGGGCCCCTACGATTTCGGCGGCAAGCTCACCACCGCCATGACGGCACATCCCAAACAGGATCCGGTCACCGGTGAAAGCATGACTCGGGAATGACCGGCGTCTCCATGTCGCCCGAATGAGTAGTGTGTCGAAGGTTGTTCTGTCGCAGGTGTTGTCGCGTCTTGGCGTTAGATATCCGGCATAGTCAGTCGACGCTCCCGGATGGGACCACCCAAACGTGAGGCTGCCGGGTGACGGTGGCGATATGTTCGAAGTCGGCGTCGTAGTGGACTAGGACTGCGCCGTGGTATTCGGCGACCGCTGCGGTCAGGAGGTCGACAATGCCTGCGGCGCGGTGCAATCCCGGACGGGCCATGAGTTGTTGTACCTCGCGGGCGCGGTCCGCGATGGCCTCGTTGATGGGCAAGTTCACATAGAGGGCTCGGCGGCGCTGGGCGATGTTTTGAACGTCGGCAAGGTTGCGGCCCGAATAGCCGGCCTCGAGGTCCACTGTTACGCATGTCGCGGCCGCTCGGTCGGCAATGAGCCCGGTCAGGACTGTCCGGACGGCCTCATGCCGAAGGCGGGCCGCTGCCGAGGTATCGATCAGATGTAGGCGCAGTGGCGTGGTATCGATCAACGGCGCGCCTTACCCATGACTTCCGGATCATCGATGTCCGGTCCGACCCCGAAGCCGTACGGATCGTTGAGTACCTGTTCGATTCGGCGGCGGCGTTGTGCCACGAATTCGAGGGCCGCGTTGACCGTGTCCTTCTTGGTGGTCGTCCCTAGTTCCTTGGCTGCCATGGCGAGGGCTTCGTCGTTCAGATCGATCATTGTTTTCATATGTACCACGATATGTCTCCAGCAACTATTGCAGCAATACTCCGCATATGAATTCGATACTGGCGCCCCGTGTGGATTGGTGCGAATTCCGTAGTCGCCGAGCCCCGGCCCGGGCGTACGTTGGGGGGACGTATGTTCGGGAAGGGGATCGGTCATGTTGCAGGATCGGATGAAAGAGCTTCCGGCGGTGGATCATTCGCTGGTTTACGGCGAGCCGTATCAGACCGTGGACGGGGCCACGATCATCACCGTGACCGGAACCGGGGGGCTCTTCCGGCCGCGTCCGCGGCCGCTGGGGGTGTTCGTGGTGCACGGGGGTGAGGTCAAGTGGGAGCCGGTCGAGGATGATGGGCGGATCGCGCTGATCGCGGTGCTGACCGGATTCGTGGCGGCGGCGTTCGCGACGGCGGCGGTGTTCAAGCGTCCGCCGTGGCCGGATATGCGTATCACGCAGCAACTCTGACCTCGTCTGTGTAAGTGGTCACCTTCCCTTCTGTGCGGCCGCGAATGCCTCTATAGATATAGAGGAAGGTGATTCGGGCGCAGGAGGTTGCCGTGCAGATCAGCGATATCGTTCTCGACCACGATCAGCGGGTGGCCGCCGATCGACTCGACGAGATCGCCGCGCGGGTGGGGAAGCGGTGGCATCGGCCGCGCGGGCTGTACCTGTACGGCGGCCCGGGGCGCGGCAAGACCATGCTGATGGACCGGTTCTTCGCCGCCCTGCCCTCGGAACGCAAGCGGCGCTTCCACTTCCACAGCTTCTTCGCACAGCTCAACGCGGGCATCCACGAGCACGGCGGCATCGATGCCGCCGCCGCGGCCCTGCTCGGTGACGCCCGGCTGATCTGCTTCGACGAATTCCACGTGCACGACGCGGGTGATGCCCGGCTGGTGGCACGGCTGCTGGATCTGCTGTTCGCCCGGCACATCACGCTCGTGGTCACCTCGAACTACCCGCCGCGGGAGCTGATGCCGAATCCGCTGTGGCATCCCATGTTCGTGCCGACCATCGATCGGATCCTGGAACACCTCGATGTGCTCTCGGTGAACGGTCCCCAGGATTACCGGCGGCTCGGTGGCAGGCACACCGGATTCGCGGCCGGGCGGTACCTCGTGGGGGAGTGCCCGGCGACCGGGCGCGCGGAGGTTCCCGTCGCCCATCGCCTGATGCACGCGCGCGCCGCCGAAAACGGGGCGCTGACGGTCGATTTCGCCGAGCTGTGCGGAATCCCGGTGTCGGCGGCCGATTTCCTGGAACTGACGCGGCGGTTCCGGACGTGGACCCTGTGCGAGGTGCCGCCGCTGGATTCGGTGCCGCCGGACTGGGTGATGCGGCTGGTGAATCTGGTCGACGTGCTCTACGACGCCGATCTGGAACTGTCCGTGTACGCGCGGGTTCCGCTCGCGGATATGGGTGCTGACGTGGCCCGGGTCCCCGATCTGTACCGGACGCTGAGCCGCCTCGGCGAGCTCTCGGTACCGGCGCGCGACGCGGTGGCGACGCTCGGGTGAACACGTCGACTTGATCGACGGGAACGGTTCATGTGCCGTCTACGCGGAAGGGTGCGTGCGTTGCAAGTGACTTCCTACCGTGCATTCAGGAGGCAGCACCGAACCGGAGGGGACCGATGCGAATCCGCGAGCAGGCCAAGGGCACAGCGCCTCGCCACCCGAGCATCCCCGGCGGCCGATTGCGCGTGCTGGTGGTCGCCGAATCCTTCCTTCCCCAGGTCAACGGCGTCACCAACTCGGTGCGGCGGGTGCTCGATCACCTCGCCGCCAGGGGGCACGAAGCAGTTCTGATGGCCCCGACGGGTCCGGCCGTGTACGCCGGATTCCGGGTGCACGTGGTGCGCGGGGCGCGCCTGCCGTTCTATCGCGACTTCCGGATCGGCCTGGAGACGCGCCGCCGATTGCGCAAGGTCATGCGGGAATTCGAGCCCGATGTCGTGCACATCGCCTCGCCCGCGACACTGGGATATCAGGCGGCCCGGGTGGCCGGCGAGCTCGGCGTGCCGACGGTCGCCATCTATCAGACCGATCTTGTGGGTTTCGCCGAACGCTATGACCTGCCCGGCGGTGTGCGCACCATGACGGCGCTGACCCGGCGCATTCATCTGCAGGTCGATCGCACGCTCGCGCCTTCCACCGCAAGCCTGCGGCAACTCGAGCTGATGGGTGTGCCGGGCCTGGCGCGCTGGCCGCGCGGGGTCGATCTGGAGCAGTTCGGCCCGTTCCGGCGCTCGGCGGATCTGCGAAAGCGGCTGGCCCCCAACGGTGAACTGCTGATCGGCTATATCGGCCGCCTGGCCCCGGAGAAGGAGCTCGAGCTGCTCGCGCACCTGCTGCCGCTGCCGAATGTGCGCCTGGTCATCGTCGGCGGCGGCCCGGAGGAGAAGCGGCTGCGAAAGTTGTTGCCGGGCGCGGCTTTCCTGGGTGTGCTGCACGGCGAGGAACTCGGCGCGGCCTACGCCTCGCTGGATGTGTTCGTGCACACCGGACGTCACGAAACCTATTGCCAGGCAGCGCAGGAGGCCCTCGCCTCCGCCGTGCCGGTGGTCGCGCCGCGCTCCGGCGGCCCCATCGACGTGGTCGCGCCCGGCGCCGGATTCCTTTATCCCCCGGGCGATGCCGAGGCTTTGACAGCCCTGGTTCGCCGTCTCGTCGACGATGCCGAGTTGCGCGCGCAGACCGCGCAGAACGCTCAGCGCAGCGTGCGCGACCGCTCCTGGGCGGCCGTGAACGATCTGCTGATTCGCCACTACCGCGAAGTGATCGCGGAACGCCGCCGACTGCCAGGCGATGGCGACCTCCGCAGCCCGCTCTCCAAGGAGGCATCCTGATGCTGCGCATCTCCGTCATCGGCACCGGTTATCTCGGTGCCACGCACGCCGCGGGCATGGCCGAACTCGGCTTCGAAGTGCTCGGGGTGGACAACAATCCGGCCAAGGCGGCCGCGCTCTCGGCGGGGCGGGTGCCCTTCCACGAGCCCGGACTGCCCGAACTGCTGGCCGGGCACGTGGAATCCGGCCGGTTGCGGTTCGGCACCTCGCTGGTGGCGGCCGCCCGGTTCGCCGATGTCCATTTCCTCTGTGTCGGAACGCCGCCCGGAACCAATGGCGCGGCGGATCTGTCCCAGCTGTACGGGGCCATCGAGGGCCTGGTGCCGCATCTGACCCGCAATTGCCTGATCGTGGGCAAGTCGACGGTGCCGGTCGGCACCGCCGAGGCGCTCACCGCCCGTATCGCCGAGCTGACCCCGGCCGGGATCTCGGTGGATCTGGCCTGGAATCCGGAATTCCTGCGCGAGGGTCATGCGGTGCACGACACGCTCAGCCCCAATCGGCTGGTGTTCGGCGTGACCACGCCGGATGCGGAATGGGCGCTGCGCCAGGTGTATTCGACCCCGATCGGGGGTGGATCGCCGGTGGTGATCACCAATCTGCCGACCGCGGAGTTGATCAAGGTCTCCGCGAATGCCTTTCTGGCGACCAAGATCTCGTTCATCAACGCGATGGCCGAACTGTGCGAGCTCACCGGCGCGGATGTGACGCTGCTGGCGGACGCGCTCGGGCATGACGATCGGATCGGCCGCAAATTCCTCGGTGCCGGACTGGGTTACGGCGGCGGCTGTCTGCCCAAGGATGTGCGCGCGCTCATCGCCCGCGCCGGTGAACTGGGCGCGGCCGAGACCGTGGACTTCCTGCGCGATATCGACACCATCAATCTGCGCCGCCGCGAACGGGTGGTGCGCGAGACCCTGGATCTGCTGCACGCCAGCGGTTCCCATCGGGTCGGCATTCTCGGCATCGCCTTCAAACCGCTGTCGGACGATGTGCGCGATTCGCCCGCGCTCGATGTGGCGGTGCGCTTGCAGGCCGCGGGCGTGCAGGTCACCGCGTTCGATCCGGCGGCCACGGTCCCGGCGCGCGCGGTCGCCCCGCAGCTGATCTACGCGGCCACCGCGGCGGCCGCGCTGCACGAGGCCGATGTGGTGCTGCACCTCACCGAGTGGAGTGAGTTCAGGGACCTTGATCCGGTCTTCCTGCGCACGGTGGCGCGCGGTCGCACCCTCATCGATGCCCGCAATGCCCTCGATCCGGAGCCGTGGCTGGCTGCGGGATGGGATTTCCGGGCGCTGGGCCGCCTGGTCGAGTCCCGGAATCCGGTGGCGCGCGCGGAATCCCGTGAGTCCGCGGCCGTCAGCGCGCCGGAGGCACTGCGTCCGGGCATGCTGCGGGGCTCCCGACGGGGTGTGGAAGCACCTGCCACACTGGCTGATTCGGCGCTGACCCGACTGCGGGCCCGGGTGCGCCGCTCCGCGTAGCCCGATGCGGACGTCTCGGCTCGGCCGCCCCGGGTGGCCGAGCCGCCGCTGCTCGGATGCGGTCCGGTCCTTCCGATCGGATCTATTCAGTGCGGTTGGTTATGAGCGGAACACGTGAATTGTCCGGCCCACTACCACGGGACGTGCGATGCGGTCACCGAACCTCGAGCGCGAATATATTCAGGATTCGCATGTAATCGGTGTTTCGCAATTCCCCCCAACCGGACCTACCGGCATGTAACTATGTGCCTGATTTGCAGGACTCTGGTTAGGGGTACACGTGACTGGGGTGGGGACGCTGGCATCGCGGGTGATCGGCTTGATCGCCCTGCTGATGCTCGCCGTTTTCGCGCTGCGCGGCTACATCCCCGGCACCGGCGGACCCTCCGCGCCGGGTGCGCCGTCGGCGGTGACGCTGGCGCTCATGCCGGTATTGCTGCTGGTCTCGGTGGTGATCCTGGCCGCGGGCGTGATCAATAGCCAACACCGGCTGCCACTTTCGATGCCCGAACCCGATCCGGATCGCGAGCGCGAGCGCACCGGACTGCCCCGGCTCGGACTGCTGGTGCTGATCGCGCTGGCCGCCATCGCGCTGGTCGCGACCGCGGTACTGTCGATCTACCTGGTCGGTCCCGGCCGCAAAGAACCCGCGGATCAGACGTTTTCGACCCCGTCGCCGACCACCGGCGGCACCCAGCCGGTGGACACCCTGGCCCCGCCACCGGAATCGCTGCCCGATCCACCGCTCAGCGGTACCGTGCTGGTCCTGGTGGCCGTCGGTGCGATCGCGCTGGTACTGGTGGCCATGACCGGACTGGTGGTGGTCGCGGTCGGCTCCACGCGCCGCCCGGAACCGAAAATCGCCGGTATCGTGCCCAGTTCGCCCACCGAAGCGGTGTCACTGGCCAAGGTCGCGGAGATGGGCCTGGCGGCCATGATCGCGCCGGGTCAGGATCCGCGCACCGCCATCATCGCCTGCTATGTCGCCATGGAACGCGGTCTGGCGCAGGCGCGGGAGGTGGCTCCGCTGGCCTCGGACACCCCCTCGGAGGTGCTGGCGCGCGCCTTCGATCGCGGCTTCCTGCACGATGCCTCGGCGCGAGAGTTGGTGGCGCTCTTCGAGGAAGCCCGGTTCAGCCCGCACTCCATGCTGGAGTGGCAGCGCATGCGAGCCGAACAGCTGCTGCGCATCGTCTTGGCCGATCTACAGGGACAGGCGGAAACCGCATGAGCCGGATAGCGATAGTGGTCGGCGGCCTGCTGCTGGCGGGTCTGTTCGAGATGTTCGCACTGCACAATGACCGCACCACCGTGCTCCCGGTGGCCGCCATTCCGGTCGCCGGGGTGCTGGGATTGCTGGTCTGGTCGCTGCTGGACCGTGCCCGCCGGTATCAGCCCGCGAGTCCGGAAGATCACGAGATCGACAATGGCCCAGCGGAAATGCTCAATCGCTGGCAGGCTCGGGCACAGATGCTGGCGGATCGGTCCGAGGGCAGCCGCGCGGACTGGGACCGGCATCTGCGGCCGCTGCTCGCGAAGGAGTTCGAACTGACCAGCGGCCATCGGATGGCCAAGAACCGGCGCGCCACCGAGACCGCCGGGCAACTGCAGTTCGGACCCGAACTGTGGCGCTGGGTGGATCCCGCCAATTCGGCGCTGCGTGACCAGACGAATCCGGCACCCGGCCGACCGGCGCTGGACGAGATCCTGCGCCGCCTCCAGAACATGTGAACGGGTTTTTCGATATGCGAGTACTGATATGACCTCACCGATGGACGTGACCGTCAAGCGCACCGATGCCGTGCTGCGGGAGATGTCCCGGGTGGTGGTGGGCAAGCGGGATGAACTGCAGCTGATCATGATCGCCGTACTGTCCGGCGGGCACATCCTCATCGAGGATCTGCCCGGTCTGGGCAAAACGCTCATCGCCCGCTCGTTCGCGACGGCGCTGGGGTTGAACTTCACCCGCGTGCAGTTCACCCCGGACCTGCTGCCCGCGGACCTCATCGGCTCCACCATCTACGACATGCATTCGGGCCGGTTCACCTTCCGGCGCGGCCCGGTCTTCACCAATATGCTGCTGGCCGACGAGATCAACCGCACCCCGCCCAAGACCCAGGCCGCGCTGTTGGAGGCGATGGCCGAGGGCCAGGTATCGATCGACGGGGAAACCTTCCCGCTGCCACAGCCTTTCGTGGTCATGGCGACCGATAACCCGATCGAGTACGAGGGCACCTATCCGCTGCCCGAAGCCCAATTGGACCGCTTCGCACTGCAATTGCGGCTCGGCTATCTCTCCGAGACCGATGAGATGCAGATGATCCGCCGCAGGCTGGAGCGCGGTTCGCAGCCCGCTCAGATCGGCCAGGTGGTCGATGCCGAGGGCCTGATGGAAATGCGCCAATCGGTGGAGTTCGTGACCGTGCACCCCGATGTGGTCGGCTACGTCGTCTCCCTGGCCGCCGCCACCCGCAGCCACCCACAGGTCGAGGTCGGCGCCAGCCCCCGAGCCGAACTCGACCTGGTCCAAATGGCCCGCGCCCGAGCCCTTCTCAATGGCCGCGACTACGTGGTACCCGAGGACGTCAAGGCCCTGGCCATCCCCGCCATGGCGCACCGCATCACGCTGCGCCCCGAAATGTGGGTCCGCCGCATCCGCGGCGAGGACGTCATCGCCGAACTCCTGCGCCGCCTCCCGGTACCCCGCGCCAACCAGGCATGAGAGGGATCGCGTAGGCCGAACATGAACTCCCACCCCGCATTACCCAACCCGCCGCACACCGCGTGTCCCACTGCCGCCCGGGTGGGACCCGCCCCTGCGAGTTCTGCTGAGCGCGCCGGAATGAGGCTGCGTCGCGAGGGCATCGAGACGGCGCGGCGACCCGAGCGGTCTGCGGGGCGCTTGTGAAGCATCGCGATGAGAGTGCGGCCTCCTCGACCGAATTGCGCTGGCGGCCCGCGCCGTTGGTGTTCATGCTGGCGGTGGTGTCGGTGGCCGCGCTGGTGGCGGCGATCGTGTTGGGGCAGTGGCAGTTGGTGGTGTTCGCCGCGCCCATGCTCGGGGTGCTGGCGACCGCGCCGTTGCAGTTGTCGCGCACCAGGATTCAGGTGGACGGGGTCGGGGTGCTGCGCTGTTTCGAGACCGAGGAAGTGGTGTTGACCGCGGCCGCCTTCGTGGAGAGCGGACATGCGTTGCTGCGCATGCATTCTCAGCGGGTGGCCGGGATGGACACCCAGGTGGAGGAGGCGTTCGATTCCGGGGCAGCGCCCGCCGGGATGCGCATCGCGCTGTCCGCGCCGCGCTGGGGCCGGTATCCGATTCCGGTGCGGGTGACGGCGTTGAGTCCGGCGGGGCTGGCGGTGGCCTCGGTGCAGCTGCCCGCGGGTGACGTATACGTGTACCCGATCACCGATCCGCAGCGAATGCGCTTGCCGCGCACCGAACTTCCCGAGCGGATCGGCACGCATCTCACCCGCAGGCACGGTCCGGGCGTGGAGTTCGCCGATGTGCGCGCGTACGCGCCGGGCGATCAGCTGCGCACGGTGAACTGGGCGGTGAGCGCACGGCGCGGACGCCTGTTCGTGACCGAGCGCTTCACCAATCGCGCGGCGGATGTGGTTGTGCTGGTAGACACCTCGCTGCAGGCCCCGGGCCCGGCCTCGGACTCGCTGGAGCTCTCGGTGCGCGGCGCGGCGCAGGTGGCGCAGTCGGCGCTGCAGGCCGGTGACCGGACAGCCGTTGTCTGCCTGGGTCGTTCGCCGCGCTGGCTGCGCCCGGATATCGGCCGCCGCCAGTTCTATCGCATCGTCGACACCGTGCTGGACGTGGGCGATGAACATATCGCCACCCAGGGCTCGCTGGCCCCGCACGCGGGCGTGCCGATCGGCGCGGTGGTGGTCGCCTTCTCCACGCTGCTGGACACCCAATTCGCGCTGGCGCTCATCGATCTGCGCAAGCGCGGGCACGTCGTGGTGGTGGTGGACGTGCTGCGCGGCCCGCCGTTCTCCGACGGCCTGGATTCCACGCTGGCGCGCATGTGGCAGCTGGAGCGCACCTCCATGTACCGCGATATGAGCACGGTCGGCGTGGATATCGTGCCGTGGCCCGAGGACGCGCGCCTGGATCAGATCATGCGCCTGCTGCCCCAGCAGCGCCGGACCGTGCGGGTGCGCCGATGACCAGATTCCTCGCGGTGCTCTCCGGTCTGCTACTCGCGCTCGGTGTCGCCCTGGTGTTGCCGTGGGCGGCCATTCCGACGGTCGTGCTCGCGATCGCGGGCTGGCGGTGGCGGGTGAGCGCGGTCGGCGCGGTGCTGGCCGCACTGGCCGTACTCGCCTTCGTCGAGACCGGCGCGCTGGTCGCCGGGGCGATCGGCCTGGTGGCCACCACCTACCTGCTCAATACCGCGACGGTGTCGGCTCCGATCGGGGTGGTGCCCACCACCATCCCCTCGGTGGCGGGCGCCCTGATCTTCACGGTGGCCGCCGGAACGGCGACGTTATTGCCTGCGGGCTTGTCCTGGATTCCGATCGTGGCGCCGATCGCGGTGATTCTGCTGTACGCCTTGATCATTCGAGGACTGGTGGACGAACGTTCCGGCGGGTGAGGACTTTCGGAGTTACCGCGGGGCCGACCCGGGTTACTGCAGGGCCGGCGGCATCCGCGTCGGCTTGATGCGCCCGGCGTCGACGAGGGCGCGGAATGCCGCACCCTTGCGATCGCACTCGCCGACCACGCAGCGGCGGTGCTGCTGCATGGTGCGGTGCGCCTCGGTCACATCGAGTTCGTGATCGGGTGCGCCGTGCGACCAGACGGAAGTGGACAGGATGGGATCGGCGGATGCGGTGTGCTCATTGCTGATTCGCTCGCGGATCCGGTCCACCGACAGTCTGTCCGGATCACGATGCGGTTGATGCAGGCTCACGAACGTGACGGCCATGATCGTGAGCATTGCCAGGGTGGCTGTGAACACCTGCCAGCCGGCCATTGGTTCACCTTCTCCATGTCTATCGGTTGAATCGGGGGTAGTTCGCTAGATATTCACCATAAGGCCGCGAGCGTTACTTGTTCCAGTACTTCATAGGTCAGAAACAGCCGAATTTCGGCCTATAACAGCAACTTACCGGCCGGTTCCGGCCCGAAGTACGCCGAGAGTTTGCGAAGATTTTCCTGTGACCGACGGCCAGGCGCAGTTGCGTTCCATAACCAGTGCGGCACTGCTGGTCGAATTCGCGTCGGGACGGGGGATACCCACGCCTGCGCTGTTGCGCGGCACCGGAATTCGCGAAGGCGATCTGCTCGACTCCACCGCCGAGATCACCCTCGGGCAGGAATTGGCGCTGATGCGCAATGTGGTGGCCGAGGTCGGCGACGAACCCGGCATGGGTCTGATGGCCGGATTGCTGTGCCATCCGCCCAGCTTGGGCGTGCTCGGCTTCGCGCTGATGAGCTGTCCGACCGTGCGTGACGCGGTCGGTCTGGCGTTGCGCTACGCGGATCTGTCCTTCACCGTCGCCCGGCATCATCTGGTCATCGACGGGCAGGATGTCTCAATTGTCCGGGACGACAGCGGTGTTCCGCGCGAGGTGCGGCGCTTCGCGGTGGAACGCGATGTGGCGGCCATCTGGACGATTCAGCAGGATGTGCTGCCCATGCGGCCGCCCATCACGCGGGTCGCGGTGGCCTTTCCGCCGCATCCGGTCTACGAGATGTTCGGGGCCATGCTGGGGGTCGAGGAGGTGACCTTCAACACCGCCCGCTCGGTGGTGACCGGTCCCGCCGACATTCAGAGTCTGCAACTGCCGCAGGCGAATTCGGCCACGGCGCGGTTCTACGAACAGCAGTGCGCCGATCTCATGCAGCGCCGCCGCAGCCGGGTCGGCATCAGCGGGCGGGTGCGCCAATTGCTCATCAGCCGGGGCGGTATCGCCGATCAATCCCGGATCGCGGCGGAACTCGATCTGAGCGTGCGCACCCTGCGCCGCCGGCTCGCCGATGAGGGCACCACCTTCCGCGAACTGACCACCGAGACCATCGGATTGCTCGCCGAGGAGCTGCTCATCACCGGAATGACGGTGGAGCAGGCCGCGATTCGGCTCGGCTACGCCAGCGTGTCCGCGTTCACCTCGGCCTTCCGCGCCTGGAAGGGGCAGTCGCCCGGGCAGTTCGCGCGCGAGAACCGCGGACGGGTGTCGCGCGCCAGCTGAACGCTGCGTCGCGCCAGCCGAACGCTGTGTCAGGGTCCAGCTGAACGCTACGGCTCGCACGGGTGCGAATCGGGCGAAGGTCGCACTCCCGGACCGTCGAATGCACTATGGCGATTGAAATATTCCGATCTCCCGGAATTCTTACGGTGGCCCGAATCAGCAAGGGCCGCGACCGAAAATCGGTAGCGGCCCGGCTGTTTCGGGGGATTTACACGGTGTGGGTCAGCACCACATCGGCCAGTACCGGCGCGTCATCGCGCTCCACCACGGTCGCGGCGATGAGCAGTTCGCCCTCGGTCTCCCAGATGCGGGTGCGCAGCGTCTCACCCGGGTAGAGAACTCCGGCGAACCGGGCGCGGAATCCGGTGACGCGGGCGGCATTCGAGCCCAGCGCGGTATCGGTGGCGGCCTTGAGGACCAGGCCGTACGTGCACAGGCCGTGCAGAATCGGGTTGGGGAATCCGGCATTACGGGCGAATTCCGGATCCGAGTGCAGCGGATTGCGGTCACCGCACATGCGGTACAGCAGCGCCTGCTGCGGCAGGGTCGGGGTCAGCACATCGAAATCCGGTGCGCGGTCCGGGAGTTCGGCCTTGGCCGACGGTCCGCGATCGCCGCCGAAACCGCCCTCGCCCTTGGCGAAGATGGAAGAGCGCGCGGTCCACAGCAATTCGCCGTCCGAGCTGGTGGCGGTGTGCTCCTGCCAGATCACCGCGGCCGAGCCCTTATCCCAGATCTCACTGATCCGGCGCTCGAAAACCGCCTTGCCCGCCGCCGGAATCGGCCGGTGCACCACGATCTCCTGGCTGCCGTGCACCACCTTCGCGAGGTCGATGTCGACACCCGGGAACTGCACCTTGGGTGGCTCCGTTTCGTGGAAAAACGGTGCGACGGTTGCGAAAGAGGGCAGAACCTGCGGATTGCGGTCATCCAGGTACCGAAGTTCGGCCGGTTCCGTCCAGCGCGCACCCGCGCCCAGCGCCAGGTTGTACAGCTGCACATCCGACGGCGTCCAACTGAAGTCGACGGACGGCAGCACCGCGCCGAGCGCGATATTCGGATCGATGGGCATGAAGTTCTCCTCGTGAATAAGTGGGGCGCTCACCCGCGAAGGGCCATGCTGCCGCGACCGTCCGCGGACCCATCGGGTCCGATCCTGCGGCCCGTTCGGCCCGCGAGCAAGCACCGCGCCCGCTCGCCGGGACTTTCGGCGCGGGCTCACCCGAAGGCGATCGCACCTGCCCATCCCCACCGGGCGGCCGTAGGTCTTGGAGTTTTGATGCCCGCCGCGCCACCGGGCAGGGGGTTCCGGCGGTGCGGCGGGCAGGGGGTGGGCTGGGCGCGAGCACGACGTGACCCGACTCGCGCCCAACCCGTCCTGAACTGGGTTGGGACAGTTCAGGAGTTCTGGTCGGCCGTCACGGCCGCGCCGTTCTTCGCCTTGGCGGCGATATCGAGCGCGGCGAGGTAGCCGAAGGTGATCGCGGGTCCGATGGTCGCGCCGGGACCCGCGTAGGTGTGGCCCATGACGGGGGAGGAGGTGTTGCCCGCGGCGTAGAGGCCGTCGATGACCGTGCCGTCCTCGCGGAGCACGCGGCCGTCGTTATCGGTGACCAGACCGCCCTTGGTGCCGAGATCGCCCGGGTACATGCGGACACCGTAGAACGGGCCCACCTCGAGCTTGTTCAGGCACGGGTTCGGCTTGATGGTCGGATCGCCGTAGTAGCGGTCATAGGCGCTATTGCCGCGGCCGAAGTCCTCGTCCACGCCACTGTCCACGAAGCCGTTGAAGCGCTCCACGGTCGCGGTCAGGCTATCGGCGGGCACGCCCAGCTTCTCGGCGAGTTCGGCCAAGGTCGGCGCCACGACGATGTTGTCGTTTTCCATCCAGCGGGACGGAAAACGCTGACCGGGCTGCAGACCAGCGAAGATGTAGCGACTCCGGTAGCGCTGGTCGAACACCAGCCACGAGGGCACGTTCTCGCCCGGACCATCACCCTGCCCGTATTCGCCGCCGTACATGGTGTGCACAGCCTCGACGTAAGGAGCGGACTCATTACCGAATCGCTTGCCTTCGTCGTTGACGATGATGCATCCCGGCAGATTGCGCTCGGCGAGCGCGAACCACGGCTTGCCCTGGCCCTTGAGCGTGGTGGGACCCCACCAGGCGTCTTCCATGAAGTCAACGGCCGCACCGGCATCCAGGCCCGCGCGGATGGCGTCGCCGGTATTGGCGGCCGCACCGGTGGTCCATTCGGTGGTGATGGGTTCACGCTGGTACTTGTGCCGCATATCGGCGTTGTGCTCGAAGCCGCCCGCGCCCAGGATCACGCCGTATTTGGCGTTGAAGCGGACGGTCTCGCCGTTCTGCTCGGCCTCGACGCCGGTGACGACGCCGTTCTCGATGACCAGTCCGGTGAGCGGAGTGTTCAGCAGCACAGGCACATTCGCGTCCAGCAGGCCCTTGCGCATACCTGCGATGATCGCCTGGCCCATGCCCACGAGCGCCTTACCGGTGACTTTGCCCCAGGCCCAGCGGGTTCCGACGCGCAGCACCGTGGCGAAGCCGATGGGGTGGCGGCGCAGCAGGTTCAGCTTCTTGTAATCCGCCTGCAGGATAACCACATTCAGCGGAGCCTTGGAGTAGGGCGGTTCCAGGTTGAAGCGTTCGGCGCCGAGGATCTTGAGGTTCAGCGGTTTGGGTTCGCAGGAGCGGCCGTCCGCCTTGCCGCCCGGTGCCTCCGGGTAGTAGTCGGAGTAGCCCGGCACCCACTTCATCTTCAGTGCGGAGTGGTCCAGCACGAAGTCGAAAGCCTCCGCGCCGCGGTCGATGTAGGTATCGATCTTGTCGGCGGGCACCACATCGCCGATGATGCTGCGCAGGTAGGTGCGGGCTTCCTCGCGGTCGTCGGGACGTCCCGAAGCCTTGAGCGCCTTATTGCCCGGAATCCAGACACCACCACCCGAGCGGGCGGTGGATCCGCCGTAATGCGCGGCTTTCTCGATGAGCACCACGCGCAGACCGCGGTGTGCGGCGGTGAGGGCGGCGGTCATACCGGCGGCACCGCTGCCGACCACCACCACGTCGTAATCCCGATCAGTCATGTAGAACACGTTATAGAATCAATCCTGGTTTGGTCTATGTTGGTCTGGCAGGTGGGACCGCTGAGGCGATTTACTTCACAAAAACTCGTTTCAGTTTCTAGTCTCGTAACTGCTTGGCCACCGGCCAGCCCCTTGTACGGAAGGAAACAGCGTGCTGACCGACGCGCTTCGTAAGGAACTGGCGGACGAACTCGCCGTAGCAGAACGGGACCGTATCGCGCTCGACCCCCTGGTCGCGCGGCATCCCGACATCGACGTGGTCGATGCCTACGAGATCCAACTGATCAATATGCGTCGGCGGTTCGCGGGCGGAGCCAAGGTGGTGGGCCACAAGGTGGGCCTGTCCTCCAAGGCCATGCAGCAGATGATGGGCGTGGACGAACCCGACTACGGACATCTCCTCGCGGAGATGGAGGTCTTCGAAGACGTTCCGGTCGACACCGCCAAATTCCTGTACCCGCGCGTCGAGGTCGAGGTCGGCTTCATTCTGGGCGCGGATCTGCCCGGCGCGGACTGCACCGAGGAAGACGTGCTGAAGGCCACCGTCGCCTACGCGCCCTCCATCGAGTTGATCGATACCCGCATCAAGGACTGGAAGATCGGCCTGTGCGACACCATCGCCGATAACGCCTCCTCGGCCGGATTCGTCCTCGGCAAGCAGCGCGTGGCCCCGGATCAGTTGGATATCAAGGCAATCGACGCCGTGCTGACCCGCAATGGCGAGGTCATCGCCGAGGGCCGCTCCGATGCCGTGCTCGGCGACCCCACCATCGCGGTGGCATGGCTGGCCCGCAAGGTCGCCCAGTTCGGCGTGCGCCTCAAGGCCGGAGACATCATCCTGCCGGGGTCCTGCACCCGCGCCATCGACGCCCGTCCGGGTGACGAGTTCATCGCCGAGTTCACCGGACTCGGCTCCGTCCACCTGTCTTTCAGCTGAGCTCACCGAAGTAGGAGAAAGCCGTGACCGCAAGCAAAGTCACCGCCGCGATCGTCGGGTCCGGCAACATCAGCACCGATCTGCTGTACAAGCTGCTGCGTTCGGACAAGATCGAGCCGCGCTGGATGGTCGGCATCGACCCGGAGTCCGAGGGCCTCAAGCGCGCTCGCGGCCTGGGACTCGAAACCTCCCCCGAGGGCGCGGATTGGCTGCTCGCCCTCGATGAGAAGCCCGATTTGCTGTTCGAGGCCACCTCGGCCTACGTGCACCGCGCGTACGCGCCGAAATACGAGGCCGCAGGCATTCGCGCGGTCGACCTCACCCCCGCGGCCGTCGGCCCCGCCGTCATCCCGCCGGTGAACCTGGATTCGCTGCGCGACGCCATGAACGTCAACATGATCACCTGTGGTGGCCAGGCGACGATTCCGATGGTCAACGCGGTCTCTCGGGTCGTTCCGGTGTCCTATGCCGAGATCGTGGCCTCGGTCTCCTCGGTGTCGGCCGGTCCCGGCACCCGCGCGAATATCGACGAGTTCACCAAGACCACCTCCAACGGCGTGGTGAGCATCGGTGGCGCCGAGCGTGGCAAGGCGATCATCATCCTGAACCCGGCCGAGCCGCCGATGATCATGCGCGACACCATCTTCTGCGCGATTCCCGAGGACGCGGACCGCGATGCGATCAGCGAGTCGATCTTCCGCATGGAGAAGTCCATCCAGGAGTACGTGCCCGGTTATCGCCTGCTCAACGACCCGCAGTTCGACGACCCCTCGCTGGTCTCCGGTGGCCTGGCGAAGGTTTCGATCTTCGTCGAGGTCGAGGGCGCGGGCGACTTCCTGCCGCCGTACGCGGGCAACCTCGACATCATGACGGCTGCGGCCACCAAGGTCGGCGACGTGCTGGCCGATCAGATCCTCTCGGCTCGGGTGTAAGGGAGAACTCAACCATGAGCAATGTGCTGAAGCCCTTCTCGGGCGAACTCGATGTGCGTGTCACGGACACCTCGCTCCGCGACGGCTCGCATCACAAGCGCCACCAGTTCACCGTCACCGAGGTCCGCGATATCGTCGGCGCCCTCGATGCCTCCGGCGTGCCGGTCATCGAGGTCACCCACGGCGACGGCCTCGCCGGTTCCTCGTTCAACTACGGTTTCTCCAAAACCCCTGAGCAGGAACTGATCAAGGCCGCCGCGGAGACCGCCAAGCAGGCCAAGATCGCCTTCCTCATGCTGCCCGGCGTGGGCGTGAAGGAAGACATCAAGATCTCGCAGGACAATGGTGCGTCCATCTGCCGCATCGCCACCCACTGCACCGAAGCGGATGTCTCCATCCAGCACTTCGGTTACGCACGGGATCTGGGTCTCGAGACCGTCGGCTTCCTCATGATGGCGCACTCCACCACCCCGGAGCTGCTCGCCAAGCAGGCGCGCATCATGGCCGATGCGGGCTGCCAGTGCGTCTACGTCGTCGACTCCGCCGGTGCCCTTGTGCTGGAACAGGTTTCGGATCGCGTCTCCGCGCTGGTCGCCGAACTCGGCGATGACGCGCAGGTCGGTTTCCACGGCCACGAGAACCTGGGTCTGGCTGTCGCCAACTCGGTGTACGCGGTGCGCGCGGGTGCGACCCAGATCGACGGTTCGGCTCGCCGCTTCGGCGCGGGCGCGGGCAACCTGCCCGTCGAGGCGTTCATCGGCGTCTGCGACAAGCTCGGCGTCAAGACCGGCGTCGACTTCTTCGCCATCACCGATGCCGCGGAAGACGTTGTGCGCCCGGCGATGCCGAGCGAATGCCTGCTGGACCGCCAGGCCCTGATGATGGGTTACGCGGGCGTCTACTCCTCGTTCCTGCGGCACGCGGAGCGTCAGGCCGAGCGCTACGGCGTCTCCGCCGCGGAGATGCTGGTGCGCGCGGGCAAGCGCAAGCTGGTCGGCGGCCAGGAAGATCAGCTCATCGATATCGCCCTGGAACTCCAGCGCGAGCAGGCGGCGGTCACCGCCTGATCCGCTGGCATAACGAACTGGGCCGCAACCACTTTCGGTTGCGGCCCAGTTCGTCGTCACGCACCGCTCAACCGCGCAGTCAAGGAACGGCGACAGCCAGCGTCGCGTATCCGAGCGCCGCGAACACGTCATCGGCTTCCAAATCGGGATGATCGCCGAGAATCTCCTCGACCGAAACCCCCGCCGCGAGCAGCTCGAGCACCAGCTCCACGGGATAGCGCATCCCTCGAATCACCGCCCTGCCACCGCAGACGGCCGGATCGAAGGTAATCCGCTCCTGATAGGACATGCCCCGAATTCTAGGGTCGCACCCTAACCGAACTCTGTGGTTGCGGTGATCCCACCCTATGACTTGTCCTCTACTGTCAACCCATGACCGACATCGTCCTCTACGGAGCCGACTGGTGCGGCGACTGCCGCCGAGCGAAAACCTGGCTGCGCGAAAACCACATCCCCTTCACCGAGGTAGACGTCGAACACGACGACACGGCCCGCGAAAAGGCCATCGCCCTCGCCAACGGCCGCAAGAACATCCCGGTAGTGGTTTTCCCCAACGGCACAGTCCTCATAGAACCCACCAACGCCGACCTCGCCGCGGCCCTCGCGGATTAGCGTCGCGGCTGGTAGCGGCCATTGGCAGGAAAGTGCCAATGCTGGCCAACGGGTGTTTCGGGGCCGATGATGGGGGGATGCGGCAGCAGAGTGTGAATGTGCCGGGGGTTGTCCGGGTTCGGCCCAGTGGGGATTTGGGTGGGGACGTGCGGCGGTTGTTGCGCGGGGTGCGGAGTGAGGCTGTGGTGGCGGTGTCGGGGTCGTTGCGGGGGGAGCGGCATTATGTGTTGGGGCACAGTGCTGTTCGGCAGTTGACGGGGGCTGGGAAGCGGGTTCGGGTTTTGTATTCGCCGGACTTCCTGGAGTCTCGGGATCGGTTGCCGTTGCTGGCGGATTCGGCGGTGGGGCCGGTTATTCGGGTGTCCAGCACCGGGTTTCGCAATGCGCTGATCATCGATCGGCGGGCGGCGGTGCTGTGGAGCGGGGTGGGGGCGGTGGATCCGTATGTGGTGCTGGTGCGGGATCCGGTGTTGATCGGGACCATTCATCAGTTCGCGACCATGACGTGGGAGGCGGCGGCCCGGGTGGAGGGCCGCAAGGACGTCGGGCAGCCGAGCTTCGATGAGAGGTCGCTGGCGGTGCTGGATGCGCTCGCGCATGGGGTCAAGGATGAGGTGGCGGCTCGGGAATTGGGGGTTTCGCTGCGGACCTATCGGCGCGTCGTCGCGGATCTGATGGTGCGGCTCGAGGTCGGTACGCGCTTTCAGGTGGGGGTGCGGGCGGCTCAGCTGGGGCTGATCTCCCTGGACTAGGGTGAGACTTGCGGATAAATAGTCGAGATTTTCAGCTATTCATCGTCTTGTTCGATCCGCATAACGTAGTCCTCGTTCGGTTCGCCGGAATGGCCGGAGACCAGCGGTAGAGGAGAAGACGATGCGTGCGGTTATTCAGGAGAGCTTCGGTGGGCCCGAGGTGCTGAAGGTGGTCGAGGTCGCGAAGCCGGAGTTGCTGTCGGGTGAGGTGCTGGTTCGGGTGCGCGCCAGTGCGGTGAATCCGGTGGATGTGGCGGTGCGGTCGGGGGCGTTCCCGTTGTTGGGGCAGCCGCCGTTCGGGGTGGGGTGGGATATTTCGGGGGTGGTCGAGGCCGCGGGGCCGGGGGCGCGGTATGAGGTCGGTGACGAGGTGTACGGGATGCCGTTCTTCCCGCGTGCCGCGACCGGGTATGCCGAGTATGTGGCCACGCCTTCGCGGCAGGTTGCTCGTAAGCCCAAGTCGCTCAGTCATGTTGAGGCGGCCGCGCTGCCGTTGGCCGCGCTGACCGCGTGGCAGGGGTTGGTGGATCGGGCGGGCGTCAAGGCGGGGGATCGGGTGCTGATTCACCGGGCCGCCGGTGGCGTCGGACATCTGGCGGTGCAGATCGCCAAGGCACACGGTGCGTATGTGATCGCGCTGGCCAGTGCCGAGAAGCACGAATATGTAACCGGGCTCGGCGCGGATGAGGTAATCGATTACCGCACAACCGATTTCACCGAAGCGGTGCACGATGTCGATGTGGTGTTCGATTCGGTCGCCGATGGCGCGCGATCGCTGACGGTGTTGAAGCCGGGCGGGGTGCTGGTGAGCATTCTCGAGCACCCGAACGCCGAGCTGGCCGAGACGGTCAAGGCGGCGGGGCGGCGCTTCGCGGGCGTCTCGGTGGAGCCGGATTACGCTGCGCTGGAAGCGATCGCAGAACTCGTCGACGCGGGCAAGCTGCGCCCGACCATCGCCGAAACCCTGCCGCTGGCGGAGGTGGGCAAGGCGCACGAGATCGTCGCCGAAGCTCGCACGGTGGGCAAGATCGTGCTCACGGTCGACTGAGGATGCCCCGGACTTATCGTCGTCCAATAATGAAACCGGAGCTCGACGCGGAATCGGGCTCCGAACCGAAGGAGAACGGCATGGATGTGCTGAGCGAGGCGCTGGCCTCCATGCGAACCGGTGCGCCGAATTCGGTGCGCACCGAGGGCCGCGCCCCCTGGGGGCTGGCCCTGCCGGAGACCGCGGGCGCGGGATTCCATGTGGTGCTGCACGGTTCGTGCTGGATCTACCCCACCGCGCACAGCACCGAACCGATCGCGCTCGGCACCGGCGATGTGGTGTTCGTGCGGGACGGTTCCGGGCATGTGCTCGCCGACCATCCGGATACCCCGGCCGCGGTATCGCGTCCCGACCAGTACTCCGGTCGGCCGCCGATCGGCGCGGTGCGGATCGGCGGGGACGGTCCGGCGACCAGCCTGCTCTGCGGCAACTATCACCTGGACGGGCAGCGCCCGCATCCACTGCTGCGGCAGCTGCCCGAGTTCATCCATCTACCCGCCCGGGACGGCCGTCACCCCGAATTGGCCGCCGCCATCACGCTTTTGCGCGCCGAGCTGGATAATCCGCGGATCGGCTCGCACGGTATCGTGCCCGCACTCATCGATTCGCTGCTGCTGTACATCCTGCGCGCCTGGGTGGAAGAGCGGCCGCGCTCGGAAGCGGTGGGATGGGCTGCGGCACTGCGTGATCCGGCGGTCGCCCCGGCACTGGCCGCCATGCACGACGATCCGGCCGCCGCCTGGACCGTGCAATCGCTGGCCGATGCGTCCGGCCTGTCCCGCGCCGCGTTCGCCCGCAAATTCAACACCATGGTCGGCGAACCCCCGCTGGCGTATCTGACCCGCTGGCGGCTCACCACCGCCGCCCGCCTGCTCCGCGAGGACGATCTGCCGATGGATCGCGTCGCCGCCCGCGCGGGCTACAGCTCGGAATTCGCCTTCGGCAAAGCATTCAAGCGCGAATACGGCCTCGCCCCTGGGCAATACCGCCGTCAAGCACGTACTGCGGCCTGAATTCCACAGGTGTGCACAAGTTGTCCACAATGCACAGCGCCCCTGTGGATGAATTCCACAGGGGCGCTGGCGCAGTCGGCTCGATCAGCTCACAACCAGGTATCGAGCGTGGTGGTGGTGAGGAAATGCTCCAGATCCGCACGCCACGGCGCGGGCACCGTCTTATCCGGCTCGATGGCCGTGTACTGCCCGCGATAGAACAGCAGGGGCCTGCCGGAATCGGTGGATTCCGACAGGGCCTGCACGCGGCCGATCACGATGTAGTGATCACCGCCGTCGACGACCTGATCCACAGTGCACTGGATCGTGGCCAGGGCGTCGTCCAGCACCGGAAGCTCCAAAGCTGAAGTGTTCCAGGGAACTCCGGCGAACTTGTCCGGTTCGCGCGAGCCGAAACGCGCGCACACCGATTGCTGTTCCTCGGCGAGGATATTGACGCAGAACTTGCCGTTGGCCTCGATGGCCGCCCACGATTTGGATGCCTTGGTGGGGCAGAACACGATCAGGGGCGGGTCGAGGGACAGTGCGGCGAACGACTGGCAGGCGAACCCGATCGGCGCGCCCTCCCCGTCGAAGGTGGTGATGACGGTGATGCCGGTGCAGAACTGCCCCAGCACATTCCGGAATTGCCGTGCGTCGATCTCGGGCTGATCGTCCGTCGTTGTCATGGCCGCCTCTTCGCTTACTTGAATCCGACGGTGAAGTCGTGACCCCACAGGCTCACCGCGGTGGATTCCCGCGCGATCCAGGACTCGTCCTCGACTTCCAAACCCTCGCAGCCGAATTCGATATCGAATCCGCCCGGCGTCTTCATATAGAACGACAGCATTTTATCGTTGATATGCCGTCCGAGGCTGGCCGACATCTTCACCTTGCGGCGCATGGCGCGGTCCAGGCACATGCCGACATCGTCGGAACTCTCCACCTCGACCATCAGGTGCACGATGCCGGTCGGATTCGGCATGGGCAGGAACGCCAGCGCGTGATGGCGCGGGTTGCAGCCGTAGAACCGCAGCCAGGCCGGATCGCCGTCGGCGGGGCGGCCGAGCATCTGCGGATGCAGCTTCATCGAGTCGCGCAGCCGGAAGCCCAGGATGTCCTGATAGAACGCCTGTGCCGCGGCATCGTCGTCGCAGGTGAGCACGACGTGCCCGAGACCCTGTTCGGCGGTGACGAACTTGTGCCCGTACGGGCTGATGAAACGCCGCGCCAGGTACTGCGAGCCGTGGAACGCCTCCAGCACATTGCCGGACGGATCCTGGAACGAGATCAGCGCCTCGACGCGACGGTCGGCGACCTCTTCCCTGGTGCCCTCGCGGAACGCCACGCCGGCCTTGGAGAGCTTCTCCCGAAGGACCTGCAGCGCGGGGCCGTCGGTCACCTCCCAGCCGGAAACCTGAAGCCGGTCAACGTCGCTCGGCACGATCACCAGGCGCGCCGGGAAATCATCCATGCGCAGGTAGAGGGCATCCGGATCGGGTCCGGTGCCCTCCATCATGCCGAGCACCTTGAGCCCGTACTCACGCCAGGCCGCCATATCGGTGGCCCCGATGCGCATGTATCCGAGTGCTCGAATGCTCATGCTCACTTCTCCTTGACGCCGAGCAGGAAGTCGGTTGCCAGGCGGTTGAATTCGTCGAACTTCTCCAGCTGCGCCCAATGCCCGCAGCCGCCGAATACGTGCAATTGCACGCGCGGCACCATCTTCAGAGCTACGAGCGCGCCGTCGATCGGGTTCACCCGATCCTCGCGGCCCCAGATCATCAGCACCGGCTGCCGCAGTTTGAACGCGTCGCGCCAGATCATGCCCTTGGCGAAGTCGGCCCCGGCGAAGGAGCGTCCCATCGCGCGGGTGGCTTCCAATGATTCGGGCTTGCTGGCGGATTCGAAGCGCGCGTCGATGAGTTCCGGCGTGATCAGCTTCTGGTCGAAGACCATGATCCGCAGGAACGCCTCGAGGTTCTCGCGCGTCGGCTCGTAATTGAACTTCGACAGCAGCTTGACGCCCTCGGTGGGGTCCGGCGCGAACAGGTTGGTGGACAACCCACCCGGACCCATCAGCACCAGTTTGCCCGCGCGATCGGGATAGTCGAGCGCGAATCGGGTGGCCGCGCCGCCGCCGAGCGAATTGCCCAGCAGGTGCACGCGTTCGGTGATGCCAAGGGTATCGAGCAGATCCTTCAGCGCCGAGGACGAGTGCACGAAGTACTGCGGATGCTCGGTCGGCTTATCGGACAGCCCGAAGCCGGGCTGATCGACGGCGAGCACGTGGAAGTCCCGCGCCAGCACCGGAATGTTCTTGGCGAAGTTCGACCATGACGACGCACCGGGCCCGCCACCGTGCAGCAGCACGATGGTGGGGCCGTTGCCGACGCCCGCCTCGTGATAGTGCAGCTTCAGATCCGGGCGGACCTGCGCGTACTTCGAAGTGGACTCGAAGGTGATGTCCTCAACAGTGGTCATGGACTACACCATCGTGTCGGTGATCGGCAGCCCGAAAGCGTGCGTGCCGTACATGACGTAGGCGCGCTCGGCGTCATTGGCCGCGTGCACCCGCCCGGCGTGCGCATCGCGCCAGAAGCGCTGCAGCGGAGTGCCATTGGCGAGCGCGGTGGCGCCCGAGGCCTCGAACAGCTTGTCGATGGAGGCGACGGCCCGGCCGGTGGCGCGCACCTGATCGCGGCGGGCGCGAGCCCGCACATCGAACGGAACGTCTTCGCCGCGAAGCAGATACGCGTATTCGTCCGCGACATTGCCGGACAGCTGACGCCAGGCGGCGTCGATATCGCTGGCGGCCTCGGCGATGCGCACCTTGCCGAACGGATCGTCCTTGGCGTTCTCACCGGCGTAGGCCGCGCGCACGCGCTTGCCCTGATGCTCGACGTGCGCCTCGTACGCGCCGTAGGCCATGCCGACGATCGGGGTGGAGATGGTGGTGGGGTGGATGGTGCCCCACGGCATCTTGTACACCGGATCGGTATTCTGCTCCAGGCCAGGCGATTTCAGCTCGCCCATGGCGCGGAAGCTGAGGAACCGGTGCTTGGGTACGAACACATTCTCCACCACGACGGTGTTGGAGCCGGTGCCGCGCAGGCCGACCACGTGCCAGACATCCTTGATGTCGTATTCACTGCGCGGGATCAGGAAGCTGCCGAAGTCGACCGGCTTGCCGTTCTTGATCACCGGGCCGCCGACGACCACCCAGTCCGCGTGGCCGGAGCCGGAAGACCAAGCCCAGGAACCGTTCACGGTGTAGCCCGAGGCGTCCTCGGTCACCACGCCCGCACCCATGGGCGCATAGGAGGAGGAGATGCGGACGTCGGTGTTCTCGCCCCAGACCTCTTCCTGCGCACGCTGATCGAACAGCGCCAGGTGCCAGTTGTGCACGCCGATGATGCCCGCGACCCAGCCGGTGGAGCCGCAGGCGCTGGCGATCTTGCGGACGGTGTCGTAGAAGACGACGGGGTCGGCGGCGTATCCGCCCCACTGCTTGGGCTGCAGCAGCTTGAAGAATCCGGCGGTCTGCAGGTCCTTGATGGACTCCTCGGGGATCTGCCGGAGATCCTCGGCCTGCTGGGCCCGCTCGCGGAGAGTGGGCAGCAGGGCTTCGACCCGCTCAACTACTTCTTGCGTCATCGCGCCAGTTGCTCCTGCCTGGTGAATCGGGCGGTTCTCGTTTGTCTCTGAGACTAGAACACGTTCTTATTTCTGTCGAGAACAGGTGGCCGCTATATGCCACGCGCACGCGTCGTTCGCCTCACGAGGCATTTTGTCCATTGATTGGACGAACAACTGGCGTGAAGCGCCGCATTTTTGTAACGTGTTCTAGTACTTCCAGAGGAGGATCACGATGTCAACAACCCCACCGGGGCCCCGTGGGAAGGTTCGCGAGATCGATGTGGGTGCGATGCCCACCCGCTACGCCCGGGGCTGGCATTGCCTGGGACTCGCCAGCACCTTCCGCGACGGCAAGCCGCACTCGGTTCAGGCCTTCGGTACCAAGCTGGTCGTCTTCATGGACAGCAAGGGCGATCTGAAGATCCTCGACGGCTACTGCCGGCACCTCGGCGGCGACCTGTCCATGGGTGAGGTCAAGGGCGATTCCATCGCCTGCCCGTTCCACGATTGGCGCTGGGGCGGCGACGGCAAGTGCACGGGCATTCCCTATGCCCGGCGCGTACCGCCGCTGGCTCGCACCCGCTCGTGGCACACGCTCGAGCGCAACGGTCAGTTGTTCGTCTGGCACGACCACGAGGGCAGCGCGCCCACCGACGCGGTCACGATTCCGTACATCGACGGGCCCTTCCAGGACAAGGACGGCAATCCGCTCGAGGAGCTGTCCGGCGACTGGACCCCGTGGACCTGGCATTCGCTGCTCATCGAGGGCGCCAACTGCCGCGAGATCATCGACAACGTCGTGGATATGGCGCACTTCTTCTATATCCACTACGCCTTCCCGACGTACTTCAAGAACGTTCTCGAGGGTCACGTCGCAACGCAGTTCCTGGAGACCAAGGGCCGTCCCGATATCGGCGCCGCCGCCGAGGCCGGGATCGATTCGCTGCTCAAGTCCGAGGCGTCCTACTTCGGTCCGTCCTACATGATCAATCCGCTGCTGAACAGCTACAGCGGTTTCGAGGTCAAGACGGTCCTGATCAACTGCCACTACCCGGTCACGCAGGATTCGTTCGTGCTGCAGTGGGGTGTCACGCTGGAGAAGCCCAAGGGCCTCCCCGATGAGCAGGCCGAGAGCTTCGCTCGCAAGATGACCGACGGCGTCTCCGAGGGCTTCCTGCAGGACGTCGAGATCTGGAAGCACAAGTCCAAGATCGACAATCCGCTCCTCACCGAGGAGGACGGCCCGGTCTATCAGCTGCGCCGCTGGTACGACCAGTTCTACGTGGACGTCGCCGATATCGATCCTAAGTCGCAGCAGCGCTTCGAATTCGAGGTCGACACCACCAAGGCCAATGAGGCCTGGGGCGTCGAGGTCGAAGAGAACATGCGCCGCAAGCGCGAAGCCGCCGAAGCCGCCGCGGCTTCCGAGGAGGCGAACGTCTGATGACCGCCTGGGCGAAAGCACCCGATTTCGCGGACCGTCCGGAGCGGCGGGCGCAGGTGCGCGCCCAGACGGTGCTGGACAAAGAGCATTACATGGAATCCGGGATGACACCGATCGCGTGTGCGTCCTGCGGCACCGAGGTGCTGGTGCGCAAGCACAGCAGCAACCAGAAAACCGTGCAGTGGACGGTCAATCCGGCCGAACACTGCCCGGTGTTCCGCAAGATGGCCGAGGCCGGGCCGACCTTCGGCAAACCGGATTCCTGCCCGAACCTCGAGAAGACCATCGACCACGCCGTGGCCGAGGGCCTGCTCGAAATAGACGACTAGTCCAGACGGAAGTCGGCGAAGTCGAAACCCGGTGCGACGACACAACTCACCAGCACGTAGTCGTCGCCCGCCGGACGGGCGGCCTGGCTCACACCGCCGGGAATCACCGCCTGGGGCCGCTGCCCCTGCTCGACATCGGGTCCGAGGACGATCTCCTCGCCCCCGATGTTCAGCAGTAGCGGGCCGCCCCGATGCCAGAACCAGATCTCATCCGAGCGCACCGTGTGCGGCGCGGATTTCTCACCCGGCAGCAGCAGGAAATAGATGGCCGTCGCGCTGGAGCGCGGGCCGTCATAGCCTTCGGGCTCGAATTCGACCGCACTGCGCCAGGTTTCCCGGTACCAGCCGCCCTCGGGGTGCGGGGCCATATCCAATTCCGCTGCCAGCTTCGGCCTTTCGATGCTCATGGCATCCACAGTAGGTCCGACGGTTATCGCGGTCCGGCTGCGCGACCGGGGTGGTTGATTTTATCCTCGATTAGGTGAAAGGGTAGGCAAACCTTAGCCTCCGAGTAGCCGTGTTGAATCGAGGACGACGTTGCACCTGTCCAGGCGTCAGATGTTCCAGGCCGGTGGCGGACTCGGCCTCATCGCACTGCTCGCGGCCTGCGGGGGCAATGACTCCACCGGGTCCGGCGAGGTGTCGGGTCCGCCCCGGCGCGGCGGCACGTTGCGGGTCGGTGCGCTCGGGCGAACCGGAGCGATCACGCGCGATCCGCACGGGTCGCAGGCCAATGAGAGCGACTACCTGATTCTCAGCCTGCGCTACGACACGCTCACCGTGCCCGGGGACAAGCCCGTCACCACACCGCGGCTGGCCGCGTCCTGGCAGTCCTCGGCGGACCTGAAGACCTGGCGCTTCACGCTCGCGCCCGGGGCGACATTCCATGACGGCAGACCTGTTACGGCCGATGACGTGGTGTATTCGCTACGGCGACTGCGCAATACGCCCGCCGGAGCCTCCCGGCTGCCGGGTGTGCGCGCGGAGAGCATCACGGCCGACGGGCCGGGCACCGTCGTGCTCGTCTCGGACTATCCGAACGCGGACCTGCCGCTGCTGACCCGGCTCACCACCTTCGTGGTGCCCAATGGAACCCTCGATATCGAGAACGCGCCCGGCACCGGGCCTTTCAAGCTGGACTGGTTCCGCGGCGGCAACGCCCGGCTGGTCCGCAACCCCGACTGGTACGGCGGCGAGGTGTACCTCGACGCCATCGAGGTGAGTATTTTCGAGAGCCCGCAGGCCATGTCCACGGCGCTGCTCGCCGGGCAGATCGACCTGGCCTCCAATGCGGGCGCGGTCGCCGCGCGCACCGCACAGGGGCGCAAGGATATTCGCATCCAGCGCCGGGCGAACGATATGGCCATGCCGATCGTCATGCGCACCGCGGCGGGCAGTCCCTACGCCGATTCCCGGGTCCGGGAGGCGCTGCGCCTGGCCGTGGATCGTAAAGCGCTTGTAGCGCAGTCACTTTCGGGATACGGCAGCATCGCCAACGATATCCTCGGCACCGGCGATCCCGATTACGCCCGCGATATCCCGCAGCGTGCCCGCGACCTGGACCGGGCGAAATCACTGCTCGCCCAAGCAGGTTTCGACACCGGTAAGACCTATCAGCTGTACACCACCGAGGACATCTCCGGCCTGGCCGAATCCGCGGCGCTGTTCGCCACCCAGGTCCGCGAGGCGGGCGTCAAGATCGATGTGGTGAAACAGGAATCCGGCGCGTTCTGGGATTCCACCTGGCTGCACGGCGACCTCTACACCGGCTACTGGGGCACCAACGACTCCGTCCTGTTCTTCGCCAGCAAGACCATGATCACCGGCAGCGGACAGAACGAAACCGCCTGGAGCGAGCCCGAATTCGACGCCGCCTACCAGCGCGCCGTGGCCACCGCCGACCCCGCCGCCCGCACCACCCTGCTGCGCACCCTGCAGCAGATCGAATACGACCGCTCCGGCTATCTGCTCTGGGGCATGGCCGACGGCATCGACCTGGCCCGCACCCCCGTCCAAGGTCTGCCCACCCTCCCCGGCTACGGCCGAGTCCAACTCGAACGCACATGGCTGGCGAGCTGAACTCCACCGGGCCGAGTGCCGCCGCCCAGTCGGCGCGCACACCGCCGGTCACACCCGCTGCCGAGATACCCGGCGGGACGGCGTCGTTCGATGCCCCGACCACCTTGAGCGGTGACTCGTCGCACGCCGTGGTTCCGGCACAGGGACCGGGCGACTCGGCGTCCGATCGACCGACAGGCCGTGACCGATCGGAGTCCGAGTACGACCACATCGACGGGCAGTCGTCGCGAGCGAGCGCGAGCGGCGAAGTGACGCCGGACGCCGAGGGGCCGGGCGAACGGCAGTCGAAGCGATTCTCGGCGCGGCGGACGGTTCGATTCGGCCCGCTGCCGGTCGCCGTCGGCTACTCGAAGCCGCGCGGTAGGAGCGCGGTGGACGAGGGCGACGGGAGTCGGCGGCCGCTCGTCCCAATCGGGCGGTCGTGGCTGGCGACCACCTGGCGGCCGGTGTCGGGTTTCGTGATGGTGGTGGCGAAACGGGCTGTGCTGCTGTGGATCCTGCTCGCCGTGGTGTTCGTGGCGGTGGACCTGTTGCCCGGGGATGCGGCTCGGGCGACGGCGGAGCGGGGGGAGAGCGCCGCCGATGTGGCGCGGCGGCGGGCCGAGTTGGGGCTGGATCGGCCGGTGCTGGAACGGTTCTGGGATTGGATGAGCGGGTTGCCGCGCGGGGATCTCGGGATTTCGGCGCGAGGGGTGCCGGTGCGAGAACTGGTGTCGGGGGCGTTTCCGAACACCCTGTTGCTGGGCGGGCTGGCATTGGCGTTGACGGCGCTGTGCTCGCTGGCGCTCGCGGGATGGGCGGCCCTGCGACCCGGGGGCTGGGTGGATCGGGTGGTATCCGGCACGGCGACAGCGGTTTTGGCGCTGCCCGAATTCGTGGTGGCGATCGCGCTGGTCGCGGTGCTGTCACTGTGGACGGGGTGGCTGCCCGCCGTCACGCTGGCGGGAGCCGACGGCGCGCCCGCGGCATGGGACATGCTGGTGCTGCCGGTGCTCGCGCTCGCCATTCCGCAGACCGGCTGGAATGTACGGATCGCGCGGGCCGCACTCGCCGATGAGGCTCGCGAACCACACGTGGAAGCCGCTGTCCTGGAAGGGCTCTCACCCGAGCGGGTGCTGCTGCGGCATGTGCTGCCGGGGGCGCTGCCCGCCATCGTGGCCGGTCTCGCCACCTCGACCGGCATGCTGCTGGGCGGCGCGGTCGCCGTCGAGGTTGTCTTCAACTATCCGGGCATCGGCACGGTCCTGGCTTCCGCCGCGACCGATCGCGACGCACCCCTGGTCGCCGGTGTCACCGCACTGACCGGCGCGGTCATCACCGTTGTATTGCTGATCGCGGACATCACCCGCGATGTTCTGGCGGGAGGCCGTCGATGAGCGGCGGGCCACGGGCATCGGCCCGGTACGGCAGAAATCAGCCGGGCATCGGCGAGAGGTGCCGGCCATGAGACGAAGACTGCTCTCCGGCACAGCGATTCGACTGTTGCCCGCGCTGCTGCTGATCGGGCTCGCGCTGGTGGGACCCGTGCTGGCCCCGCATGCCATCGATACGCCGGTAACGAGACCGTATGCGGAACCGGGTGCGGGCGCACCGCTGGGCGGGGATCTGCTGGGGCGCGATGTGCTCAGCCGATTGCTCGGTGGCGGGCGCGAACTGGTGGTGTCCGCGCTGGTGGCGGCGGCCCTGGTGACCGCGATCTCGGCGGTGCTCGGTGCGCTGGGTGCGCTCCGACCCGGGATCGGACGGGTGATCGACCGCACCGCCGATCTGCTCATGCTGTTGCCCGCGGTGCTCGGCCTGCTGCTCATCGCGCTGGCCTGGCGAGACGGTGGCCGCTACACGATCGTGCTGGCCGCGGTCCTGCTCGGCGTGCCGTACGCGGTGCGTCTGGTCGCCGGTGCGGCCGCCCCCATCGCCGCGTCCGGCTACGTGGAAGCCGCGGCGGCGGGCGGTGAACGCCTGGGCCACCTGATCTTCCGCGAGGTGCTGCCGAATCTTCGCGCCACCCTGCTGGCCCTGTTCGGCCTGCGCTTCGTCGCCGCCACCTACCTGGTGGCAACCGCCGGATTCCTCCAAATCGGCCCACACCCACCCGCCGCCGACTGGGCCCTGATGATCCGCGAGAACGGCCCCGGCATCATGCTCAATCCCTGGCCGGTGGTCGCCCCCGGCCTCCTGATCGGCCTGCTCACCATGAGCGTGAATCTGGCCGCCGCCGCTCTCACACCCCAACACGGCCGAAAAGCGGTGCGCCCATGACGACTTCCGAAGTGGATCCGCAGCGGGCCGTGGTGCGGGTCGACGGCTTGTCGGTGGCGGCCGATGGGCGATTCCTGCTGCGCGAGGCGAGTTTCGAAGCGCGGGCCGGTCGATTGGTCGCGCTCACCGGAGCGTCCGGGGCGGGCAAGACCACCTTGCTGCGTGGTCTGACCGGTCTGCTGCCGCCTGGTTCAGCGCGCGTAGCGGGCAGCGTCGAGGTGCTGGGCTATGACATCTTCGCCGCTGCCGATCGAGATCTGCGGGAATTGCGGCGTACGCGAATGGCTTTCGTGGGGCAGGACCCGGGCTCGGGGCTGAATCCGCGTATGAAGGTCCGCACCCTCATTCGCGAGCTCGCGGTGGACCCCGCCGAACTCCCGGCCTTGCTCGCCGAGGTTCAGCTCCCCACCGCGCCCGCCTTCACCACGCGTCGTCCCGGTGCGCTCTCCGGAGGCCAGCAGCGCCGCGTCGCGCTCGCCCGAGCCCTGGCCCGGCACCCGGAGCTGCTCCTGCTGGACGAACCTACGGCGGGACTGCACCCGGCCCTCCGCGACGAGATAGGCGACCTGCTCGTCCGCCTCGCCCGGACCCGTGGGCTCACCATCGTTTTCGCCTGCCACGATCCGGAGCTGGTGGCCCGTATCGCCGACGATGTCGTCGACCTGAACCCGGGTGCATCCCCGCCCGAGCCGACCTCGCCGGTTTCGGAAACCGCGCACCTCACCTCACTATCCGCCAGTGATTCGGAACCCGTTGTGGTGGAACGAGATCCGCTGCTTTCGGTGCGTGGCCTGGCCGTCGAGTTCTCCGGTGGCACGCGGGTGCTGCACGATGTCGATCTCCTGGTGGCGGCCGGGTCCGCGGTCGGTGTCGTGGGTCCATCCGGATCGGGGAAGACGAGTCTGGCGCGGGCCGTGGTGGGGTTGCACGGGGTGAGTGCGGGGAGCATTGCCCTGGACGGGATCGCGCTGCGGGGGCAGTGGCAGCGGCGGAATCGGGAGCAGCGCAGGCGGATTCAGCTGGTGCCGCAGAATCCGCTGGGTGCGTTGAATCCGAGTCGCACCGTGGGGGCGACGCTGGCGCGGCCGCTGCGGTTGCATCGGCGGTCGAGTGCGGTGGCGGCGCGGGTAGCCGAATTACTGGAGCAGGTCGAGCTGGAATCCGGCTTCGCGCAACGCTATCCGCACGAACTGTCCGGTGGTCAGCGGCAGCGGGTATCCATCGCGCGGGCGCTGGCGGCCGAGCCGGAGGTGCTGATCTGCGATGAGATCACCTCCGCACTGGACCGCCGGACCGCCGACGCGATCATGGATTTGCTGTGCGGGTTGCGCGATGAGCATGGGGTGGCGCTGGTGCTCATCGCGCACGATCTGGAGCTGATAGCCGATCGCACCGATACGGTCACCGTGCTGGACGCCGGTCGGGTCGTGGAATCCGGCCGCACCGCAACGGTTTTCGCGGAACCCGCGCACGCGGCCACCCGGTCGCTGCTCGCGGGCGTGACCGTTGCCGGGCATTGAGCTGCCGTTGCCGGGCACCGAGCGGCTGCCGGGCGGCGGTTGTCTCGGTCACGCCGATTTCCGGTCAGCTGAACGGGGAGTCGGGTCGTTCCTCACGCACGCCGTCCACCCAGATGTCGACCTTCTCGTTGTAGAAGCTGGCGAAGCCCGCGATCTTCTGACTCTCCGCGGTGGGTGTGCGGTAGATCCAGACGATATCGCGGTAGATGTCCTCGCCGAGCTGCACGCTCCAGTATTCGGCGTTGCCCTTGTACGGGCAGAGCGTCGTGGTGTCGGAGTCCTCGAGCAGGTCCAGGCGGATATCGGTGAGCGGCAGGTAGTAGCGCGCGGGCAGCCCGGTCTCGAACAGAATGCGCGGGTTGCGGGATTCGGCCACGGTCTGCCCGGCGATCTCGACGCGGATATGCCGGGAACTGGAGAGGATGTCGACCCGATGGAAGGGGTCGCGGGGATGACCGTAGATCGGCTCGTCCTCCTCGAACCAGGCGTCCATGGCCTTGGGCTCGAGACGGACCAGATCCTGTAGTTCGGGCGTGGGGGAGTCGAGGTAGCGCACGGCCGCACCCGGCGCGGTATGGCCGTCGGCGATGACATCGAAGCCGACGGGGGTGCCGAGGTGATTCGCGGTGCGGGTATCGCCGGTCGGCTCGAGTTTGACCCGCAGTTCATCGGCCGGGAAGTAGTAGGTGGGGAAGTAGGCGTGCTCCCACACCAGCCTGGATTTGATGGTGTCGACGGCCAGTTGACCGCCCAGATAGACGCGTACTCGTTTGGCGCACGGCAGCACGCGCACCTGATCCGTCTTCGTTTCGGACATACCTCCCGAAGGTACTCCGAAGTGGAAGGAGCAGGCCCGCTATGGTGTTCGGGCAACAACCGAGCAACAACATGAAGGCGGCCAGATGTCGGAAACGCTCAGCACCGAGCAGCAGGGACTGCGGACCGGGCTGCGCCGCCGCCATATGACCATGCTCGCCATCGGCGGCGCGATCGGCGCGGGACTTTTCGTCGGCAGCGGTTCGGTGATCGGCACCGCCGGACCCGCCGCCATCCTCTCCTACGCGGCCGCGGGACTGCTGGTGCTCTGTGTCATGCGGGCGCTCGGCGAAATGGTGGTCGCTCGCCCGGTCGCGGGCTCACTCGCCGAATACGCGCGCATGTCGATGGGTCCGTTCGCCGGCTTCACCATCGGCTGGCTGTACTGGTACCTCTACGTCATCCTGGTCGGCGCGGAAGCCGTCGCGGGCGCGGCCATCCTGTCGAATTGGATCGAGCTGCCGCAGTGGGTGCTCTCGGCCGCACTGCTCACCCTGATGACCGCGGTCAATCTGGTGTCGGTGAAATCGTTCGGCGAGTTCGAATTCTGGTTCGCCTCGATCAAGGTCGTGGCCATCGTGCTGTTCCTGGTGATCGGCGCGGCCTGGGTCTTCGGCCTGTGGCCGGATGCCGAGAGCGGTTTCGGCAACCTCACCGCATTCGGCGGTTTCGCACCCAACGGCATCACCGGCATCTTCTCCGCCATCGTGATCGTCATGTTCGCCTTCGGCGGCACCGAGATCGTGACGGTCGCGGCCGCGGAATCGAAGGAGCCCGGCCAGGCCGTGGCCCGGGCCACCAATAACGTGCTGTGGCGGGTCGGCCTGTTCTACGTGGCCTCGATCTTCCTGGTGGTGACCATCCTGCCGTGGAATGACGCCCACGTACTACAGAGCCCGTTCGTCAGCGCCCTGGACCGTATGGGCATCCCCGCCGCGGGCACCATCATGCAGGTCGTCATCCTGACAGCCGTTCTCTCCGTGCTGAATTCGGCCATCTACGTCTCCTCCCGCATGCTCTACGTCCTCACCCGTGACGGTGACGCCCCCGCCGCCCTGGTCACCGTGAACAAGCGCGGTGTCCCGGCCCGCGCGGTACTGCTCGGCACGGTCGCGGCCTGGGGCGCGGTCATCGCCTCCTACGTCTCGCCCGACCAGGTCTTCACCTTCCTGGTGAACTCCATCGGCGTCGTCCTGGCCTTCATCTACGTGGCGATCATGCTCTCCCAGTTGCGTTTACGCGCCCGCCTCCGCCGCGAGGACCCCTCCGCGCTCACCTATCGCATGTGGGGCTACCCCTACATCTCCTGGGCCGTGATCATCGCCATCCTGGCGGTCTTCGTGGCCATGGCGGCCAACCCCGATCAGCGAAACCAATTGCTGGCCTCCACAATCAGCCTCCTGGTCGTGGCCGCCCTCTATCCGCTGCGCAAACGCTTCGGTAGGAAGCCGCCCGTCCACGAGGTGGAAGTGCTGCGGCACTGAGAGCGGTTCAGTCCTCGCCGAGGGTGATGGCCTGGGCCTCGGCGGGGGTGTGCGCGCCGGGTGCGCGAGTGTCCATGTGCGCCAGCAGACTCCGGCCCGAGACCAGGACGACAACTGCGGCGGCGGTGCAGGCCGCGCCGACCCAGAAGGGCAGCGCCATATGGTGTTCGCCGAGCTTGCCCGCCAGGTAGGGAGCGGCCGCACCGCCCGCGAAGCGGACGAAGCTGTAGGCGGCCGAGGCGGTGGCGCGCTCCACGGGGGCCGATTCCATGACGGCCTCGGTGATCAGGGTGTTGTTCACCCCGAGGAACAGGCCCGAGATCACGGTGCCGATCACCAGGACCGGCTTATGGTCGGCGAACGCGGCCATGACACCCAGATCCACCGCGAACAGCGCCAGCGATAGCGCCATCATGCGCACGGTTCCGAAGGCGCGCTGCAGTTTCGGAGCCAGGAAGACCGAGGAGAACGCGAGCAGCAGACCCCAGCCGAAGAAGATGAAGCCGATGGAATAGGTGCCCATATTCAGCGGGAACGGGGTGTAGGCCAGCAGGGTGAAGAAGCCGTAGTTGTAGAGCAGCGCGGTGACGCTGACCAGCAGCAGACCGGGGTAGGCGAGGGCCTTGAACGGTGCCGTGATGGAGGTCGGCCTGGCGGGTTTCGGGGCCTCGGGCAGCAGCGCCACCAGGGCGATGAAGGCGATGGCCATCAACACCGAGACGCCGAAGAACGGTGCGCGCCAACTGAAGTGGCCGAGGAATCCGCCGACCAGCGGTCCGGTCGCGATGCCGATGCCGAGCGCCGCCTCGTACAGGATGATGGCGCGGGCGGTGCCCCCGCTGGCAGCGCCGACAATGGTGGCGAGCGCGGTCGCGATGAACAGGGCATTGCCGAGCCCCCAGCCCGCGCGGAAGCCGACGATCTGGCTCACGGTGCCGGAACCGCCTGCGAGAGCGGCGAATACGACAATGATGGCCAGGCCCGCGAGCAGGGTCTTCTTCGCGCCGAAGCGGCTGGAGATGACACCGGTGATCAGCATGGCCAAGCCCGTGACCAGCATGTAGCTGGTGAACAGCAGCGTCACCTGGGACGGCGAAGCGTGCAGTTGTTCGCCGATCGGCTTGAGAATGGGATCGACCAGGCCGATCCCCATGAACGCGATGACCGAGGCGAAGGCCACGGCCCAAACGGATTTGGGTTGTTTGGTTTCTCTGGTGTTGGCAGGTCCGTCGATGGCGGGCCGCGTAACCGACATTGTGCTCAAGGCCAGTTCCTCATCTAGGAGTGCGGTTGTGTCGCAGCTGCTCCCTAGATTGTTGCACAAGCTAACTAAATAGTTAACAAGGCTAAGGATATTTTCGAGTGAAATAACGCACAAGGCCGGGACCAGCGCCTTTGCGCCGATCCCGGCCTGAGCCGAGGGGTTCTCCGCCTACGCCGGACGGGCCAGCGGACGGGCCGGGGTGCCGAAGAGCTGGGCGTCACCGTGCGCGCGCTTGAAGAACAGGTGCGCGTCATGCTCCCACGTGATGGCGATGCCGCCGTGCAGCTGCACGGTCTCCGAGACCACCGAATTGAGCGTGGCGGTGGCGTGGATGCGGGCCGAGGCCACATCGACGGCTTCGGCGGTGCCGTTCGCCAGCCCGGCGATGGCCAGGTAGGCGACCGAGCGGGTGGACTCCACCAGAGCGTACATATCCGCCATGCGGTGCTTGAGGGCCTGGAAGCTGCCGATCGGACGGCCGAACTGCACGCGGGACTTGCTGTACTCGACCGTCATGTCCAGGCAGCGCTCGGCCGCGCCGAGCTGCTCGGCGGTCACTGCGGCCCAGGCGATTTCGCGTAGGCGCGGCAGGTCGACCGCGCCCAGCGCACGCGCCGGAGCCGAAGCGAACTCGATGGTCGTCAGGCGACGGGTCGGATCCATGGTGGGCACGACCGTGCGGGTCACACCCAGGGCCGCACCGTCGACCTCGAAGAGGCCATCGGCGGTGAGCACCAGCAGGGTGTCCGCGTACGCACCGTCCAGGACGTAATGGGCGGTGCCGGAGACGGTTTCGCCCTCGGCGCGGACGCCGAAGGAATCCCAGCCGGACGGACCGGCCCAGCACAGCGCCAGCGTGCGCACACCCTCGGCGACCTCGGGCAGCAGCCGCTCATTGGCTTCGGCGTCACCCGCGAGCAGTAGCGCCTGCACGCCGAGCACGGCCGAGCCGAGCATGGGCGGCGCGGCCAGCGTGCGGCCCAATTCCTCTACCACCAGCAGGGATTCGACCAGGCCGACGCCGACGCCGCCGAACTCCTCCGGAATGGCGAGCGCCGCGACGCCCACCTGCTCGCACAGCAGCTTCCACAGTTGTTCGTCATAGCCGCGCTCGGCCTCCAGCCCGCGCCGCATGGCCGCGCTGTCGCCGTGCTTGGCCAGCACCGCGCGCACGGTCCCGGCGAGTTCCTGCTGCTCAGCCGTAATGCTCATGCGTCGGCTCCCATCGTGTCGTGCCGTAGCTGAAGGTGGTTCACGCCGCCGCACCCGCGCGCAGGGCGGCGGCGATGCGGGCGCGGTGGAAAGCCGGTGTGCCCCAGGCGGAACGGAGCGCGGTGACCTTGGTCAGCCACAGCGACAGATCGAATTCGGCGGTGTAGCCGATCGCGCCGTGCACCTGCAAGCCGATGCGCGCCGCCTGGTACGCCGCCTCACCGCAGGCCAGTTTGGCCGCGGAGATATCGCGGGCGCGAGTGCCGGCGTCCGCTCCGGCCTCGAGGGTGAGGGCGGCGCGGTAGAGCAGCGGCTGCGCCATCTCCAGGGCGATGGAGACATTGGCCAGGTGATGCTTGATGGCCTGGTACTGGCCGATCGGCTTGCCGAACTGCTGGCGCTGCTTGACGTAGTCGACGCTGGTGTCGAGCAGCGCGCGGCCCGCGCCGAGCAGCTGCGCGGCGGCGGCCAGGGCGGCGGAATCGAAAGCGAGATCGATTGCGGCGCCGACGCCTTCGCCCTCGGCGAGCACCGACTCGGCGGTCACTGGGAACAGGCGGCGGGCCGCGTCGACAGACTTGGCCTGCGCACCGGCGGTGGCGAGGGAAACCCGATCACCCGCGGCGAGCAGCACCAGGTCGGCGATATCGGCGTCCAGTGCGACCGGCGTGCCGGAGGCGGCGAGCGCGCTGGCTCCGGCCGTCGCGGCGGCCGAGCCACCCGCGTCTGGACCGATGGCGATGGTGCCCAGCTTCGCGCCCTCGGCGAACTGCGGCAGCCATTCCGCCGCTGCGGCCGCATCCGGAAGTGCCTGCAGCAGTGCGGGAATCGCGGCGGCGGTCTCCACCAGCGGTCCCGGCACGGCGGCCCGGCCGATTTCGGTGAAGGCCACGATCAACTCGACCGGGCCCGCGCCGAAGCCGCCGTTGTCCTCGGTGATGGTCAGGCCCAGCGCACCGGCCTCGGCGAGCTGGCTCAGCAGTGCCCGGCCGGACGCGGAATCGCCCGCGCCCCAGGCGCGTACGACGCCGGGCGTCTTGGCCGCCTCGCCCATTTTGCGCAGGCTGGCGGCGAAATCGATTTGTTCGGCGGTAAGTGCGAATCGCATGTCGTCCTCCGGGTGACTAGCGCGGCAGCCCGAGCAGGCGTTCGGCGATGATATTGCGCTGGATCTCATTGGTACCGGCGTAGATCGGACCCGCCAGCGAGAACAGGAAACCGTCGGTCCAGGCCGATTCCTGTTCGGCCGCGGCACCGTGCAGATCCAGTGCGGTCTCGTGCATGGCGATATCGAGGTCGGACCAGAAGACCTTGTTCACCGACGATTCCGCGCCCAGCTGACCGCCGTCGGCGAGCCGGGTGACGGTGGCCCAGGTATTCAGGCGGTACGCCTCCGCGCCGACCCAGGCGTCGACGACCTGATCGCGCAGCGCGGTATCGGATTCGTCGGCGACGGTGCGCCACAGGTCGATCAGCTTATCGGCGGTGGCATTGAACCGGCCGGGGGAGCGCAGTGAGAGCCCGCGCTCATTGCTGGAGGTCGCCATGGCGACCTTCCAGCCGTTATTGGCCTCACCGATGACATCGGCGTCCGGCACGAACACATTGTCGAGGAAGATCTCCGCGAATCCGGGCTCGCCGTCCAGCTGCGGAATCGGCCGCACCGTAATGCCTTCGGCGGTCAGCGGGAACATCAGGTAGGTGAGTCCCTTATGCCGCTGCGCTTCCGGATCGGAGCGGAACAGCCCGAAACCCCAGTCCGCGAACGAGGCCCGCGAGCTCCAGGTCTTCTGGCCGTTGAGAATCCAGCCGCCCTCGGTGCGCTTGGCGCTGGAGCGGATACCGGCGAGATCGCTACCGGCCTCCGGCTCCGACCAGGCCTGCGCCCAGATGTCATCCGCGCGAGCCATTCTCGGCAGAATCCGGGCCAGCTGCTCCGGCGAACCGTGCTCGAACAGCGTCGGCGCGAGCAGGAAGATGCCGTTCTGCGATACCCGGCCGGGCGCTCCGGAGGCGTAGTACTCCTCCTCGAAGACCACCCATTCGGTCAGTGACGCGTCCCGGCCGCCGTATTCGGCGGGCCAGGCGACACAGGACAACCGAGCCTCGGCCAGCTTGGCCTCCCACGCCCGGTGCGCCTCGAAGCCCTCCTCGGTGTCCATCGACGGCAGTGGCGTCGCGGGCACGTTGGCGGCCAGGAACTCGCGCACCTCGGTGCGGAATTCCTCTGTCTTGGCGTCGAATTCGAGATCCACTTACTTCGCCCCGTTCTTTCCTGCGGCATCTGTGGTTGTGGCGGTGGCCTTCATGGACTTGGCGTTCATCCCGCCCAGCGAGTCCGCGCCGACCTCGGCATTGTGCGCGTGCGCGAAGTGGTGCAGCCCGAACACCGAATCCATGCCCGCGCGCATACCCATCAGGTCCTCGCACTGGTTGACGGCCTTCTTGGTCAGCGCCAGGCCGAATTGCGGCATGGCCGAGATCTTCTCGGCCAGCGCGAAGGTCTCGGTCTCCAGATCCTCGCGTGCGACAACGCGATTCACCATGCCCCACTCGTAAGCCTGTGCGGCGGTGAAGCGGTCACCGGTGAACAGGATCTCCTTGGCGCGGCGCGGGCCGAGCACCCACGGGTGCGCGAAGTACTCGACACCCGGAATACCCATGCGCACCACCGGATCGGAGAAGAACGCGTCCTCGGAGGCGACGATCATGTCGCACGACCAGGCCAGCATGAGCGCGCCCGCGATGCACGCGCCCTGCACCATGGCGATGGTCGGCTTGGGGATCTCCCGCCAGCGCCGGCACATGCCCAGGTACACCTCGGACTCGCGCGCGAACCGCTGATCACCGCCGGGCCGATCGGTGTGGTCCCACCACAGCGCCGCCTGGTTCTCGTACTTGATGTGGTGATCGCGCCCCGGCGTCCCGATATCGTGCCCGGCGCTGAAATGCTTTCCGGCCCCGGCCAATACGATCACCTTGACCTCGGCGTCCTCGACCGCGCGCACGAAGGCGGCGTCCAGCGCGTAGGTCATGACCGAGTTCTGCGCGTTGCGGTAGTCCGGCCGATTCAGCGTGACGACCGCGACCGGCCCCCGCTTCTCGTAGAGGACGACCTCGCCCTCATCGGGAATGGGCCCCGGATCCACACTGTCGTGTGCGCTCACGCCTTCTCCTCACGTAGTTGCCGCTTGAGGACCTTGCCCGCGGCGCTGTAGGGCAGCTGATCGCGGAACTCGACGAACCGCGGAACCTTGAAATTGGCGAGCAGCGTCTTGGCATGCGCCAGTACGTCTTCGGCGGTCAGTTCGGCGCCGGGCTTGCGCACCACGAACACCTTGCCGACCTCGCCCATGCGCTCGTCCGGCACACCGATGACGGCGGTCTCGGCGACCCCGTTCAACCGCGCCATGGCCTGCTCCACCTCGGCGGGATACACATTGAAGCCGCCGGAGATGTACATGTCCTTGAGCCGGTCGGTGATCTTCACATAGCCGCGGTCGTCGATCACCGCGACATCGCCGGTGTGCAGCCAGCCGTCCCGATCGATGGTGTCGGCGGTGGCCTGCGCGTCATCGAGGTAGCCGACCATGATCTGTGAACTGCGCAGCAGCAGTTCACCATTGTCGGCCAGGTTCACCTCGAAACCGTCGATGGCGCGACCGCAGGTATTGGCGATGGTCTCGGCCGAATCCTCGGGACGGCACATGAGCCCGAAGCCGCCGGATTCGGTCTGCCCGTACGCGGTCAGCACCACATCGAATTTCAGCTCGCTGCGCATTCTCTCGATCAGCACGACCGGTACGGTGGCCGCGCCGGTGACCGCGACCCGCAGCGTGGACAGGTCCGCCTCGGCGCGCGCCGGATGTTCGAGAATGGTCTGGAAAATCGTCGGCGGTCCGGTCAGCACGCTGATCCGCTCATCGTGGATCAGTCGCATGGTCTCGGGCACATCGAAGGTGGCCTGCGGAATGATGTGCGCGCCGGTGACCAGCGCGGCGAGAATGCCCGCCTTGTATCCGAAGCTGTGGAAGAACGGCGGCACCACCAGATAGCGGTCATCGCTGCTCAGGGTGGCGCAGTCGGCCCAGGCGCGGGCGCTGGTGAGCGCCTTACCGTGCGAGATCAGCACGCCCTTGCTGCGCCCGGTGGTGCCGGAGGTGAACAGGATGTCCGAAAGATCTTCCGCCCGAATCGATTCCGCGCGCGCGATGGCATCCTCGAGGCTGACCGCCGCGGCCAGCTTCGGCAGTTCGGACCACGCGATGGCGTTCTCGACGGTCTCTTCCCGCTCAGCGGGAATCACGATGACGGTGTCGATGACCAATTCCGGTGCGTCCGCGCGCAGTTCGGCGAGGCGGTCGCGGCCCAGGAAGGTGCCGGCGATGAACAGCGCCTTGGCCTCCACCCGGCCGAGCACATCGGCGGCCTCATCGGCCACGTAACGCGTGTTCAACGGCACGATCACCGCGCCCACGTAGTGGGTGGCCAGCACCGCGGTCACCCAGTGGTGCGTGTTCGGAGCCCAGATGCCGATCTTGTCGCCGCGTTGCACACCGCGCGCGATCAGCACGCGTGCGGTCTCGCGGACCGAGTCGAGCAGTTGTGCCCAGCTCAATCGCACGGCACCGTCGGACACGGCGGGTGCGGAACCGTATGCGTTCGCGGCGGCGTGCAGCGCGAGCGGAGTGGTCTGCGGTGGGGATGTCACGGCGTCTCCGAGCGTCCGGGAATGGGTCTAACAAAGCAAGTGCTTGGTAGGTTACTCTACGGAGGTGAGCATGATCCAGACCCCCGAACCGGCCAGTGGGAACACCTCTCACGAGGACGCCGCATTCCGCACCGAAGTGCGGGAATGGCTGGCCGAGAACCTGAACGGACAGTTCCGCGAACTGCGCGGTCTGGGTGGTCCCGGGCGCGAGCACGAGGCTTTCGAGGAGCGTCTCGAATGGGACCGCGCCCTCGCCGCCGCCGGACTGACCTGCCTGGGCTGGCCCAAGGAATGGGGCGGCCGCGACGCCACCCTCGCGCAGCAGGTCATCTTCCACGAGGAATACGCCAAGGCCGACGCACCCAGCCGCGTCTCGCACCTCGGCGAGGAACTGCTCGGCCCGACCGTGCTGGCCTTCGGCACCGAGGAGCAGAAGCGCCGCTTCCTGCCCGGTATCCGCAATGTCACCGAACTCTGGTGCCAGGGCTACTCCGAACCCGGCGCGGGCTCCGATCTCGCCGCGGTGAGCACCTCGGCGTACCTCGATGGCGACGAATGGTCCATCACCGGACAGAAGGTGTGGACCTCGCTCGCGCACCTGTCCGACTGGTGCTTCGTGGTCGCGCGCACCGAGAAGGGTTCGACCCGCCATCACGGCCTGTCCTACCTCCTGGTGCCGATGAAGCAGCCGGGCGTCGAGGTGCGGCCGATCATCCAGCTCACCGGGACCGCGGAATTCAACGAGGTCTACTTCGACAATGCCCGCACCGCCGCCGATCTGGTGGTCGGCGCGCCCGGCGACGGCTGGAAGGTCGCCATGGGCACGCTGACCTTCGAGCGCGGCATCTCCACCGTCGGCCAGCAGATCCGGTACGCCCGCGAACTCGCCGACCTCGAGGCCGTCGCCCGCAAGAACGGCGCACTCGAAAACGCCGTCATCGCAGACCGTTTCGACAAGGCGTGGGTCGGACTGCGGGTGCTGCGCGCACACGTGCTGCGCACCCTGGAGTCCGGTCACGACGGTGCGACCGTCGATGCCCGCACCGCCGCCGGTTCGGCCTCGGTGACCAAACTGCTGTGGGCCAATTGGCATCGCGATCTCGGCGAACTCGCCATGGACGTACTCGGTGCGCCCGGCCTGATCGCCGATGCCGAGGGCGATGACCTCAATGCCTGGCAGCGGCTCTTCCTCTTCACCCGCGCGGACACCATTTACGGCGGTTCGAACGAGGTGCAGCGCAACATCATCTCCGAGCGTGTGCTCGGACTTCCCCGAGAGGCTCGTCCGTGACCGACCTGTCCATCGCTCCTGAAATCACCCCGGGCCACAACCTGCTGGCCGGGAAGGTCGCCGTGGTGACCGCCGCCGCCGGAACCGGTATCGGCTCGGCCACCGCGCGCCGCCTGCTGTCCGAGGGCGCGGACGTCGTCGTCTCCGACTGGCACGAGCGTCGTCTGAAGGAGACCGAGGAAGCGCTCCAGGCCGAATTCCCGGACCGCAGAGTCGCTTCCGTGCCCTGCGATGTCAGCTCGACCGAACAGGTCGATCAGCTCATCACCGGTGCGGTCGCCGCGTTCGGGCGGATCGACGTGATGGTCAACAATGCCGGGCTCGGTGGTGAGACCCCCGTCGTCGATATGACCGACGAGCAGTGGGACAAGGTCATCGACATCACGCTGAACGGCACGTTCCGCGCTACTCGGGCCGCGCTCAAGTACTTCCGCGAGGCGGGCCACGGCGGCGTCATCGTCAATAACGCCAGCGTGCTCGGCTGGCGCGCGCAGCACGGGCAGGCGCACTATGCCGCCGCCAAGGCGGGCGTGATGGCGCTGACCCGCTGCTCGGCCGTCGAGGCCGCCGAATACGGCGTGCGCATCAATGCGGTCGCGCCGAGCATCGCCCGGCACGCGTTCCTGGACAAGGTCACCTCGGGTGATCTGCTGGATCGCCTGGCCGCCGGTGAGGCCTTCGGCCGGGCCGCCGAACCGTGGGAGGTGGCCGCCACCATCGCCATGCTGGCCAGCGATTACACCACCTACCTGACGGGTGAAGTGGTTTCCATTTCCAGTCAGCGTGCCTGATTAGGCGCGGTGCTTCCGATTTCGGTTGAACGCAACCAATTCGGATATCCGCGGTGATGTGGAAAGCCGTGTCACCCGGTTGCGGTATTTTTCACCGGCACGCCAGATATGGGCGTGCCGGTGCGTTTTTCGGGGTCTGAACGCTGCCTGAATTATCGGCGGCGCAAAATGGCTGGGGCGCGGATCGGCCCGTTGTGCAATCCTGGTTTAGGCCGGTTCCGCATAGTCGAAGGGCGCGACCCATGGGTCCGGATCGCCGACAACAACAAGCCACAGAAGAACCCAATCCCGAGGAACTCGAGTTGGTGCGCGAGGTGGTTCTCGCGCGCCGCCGACTCGACAATGTCGTTATGGCCGCGCTCACCCTGGGCGCGGAATTACTCGACCACGATTCCGAACGCGCCACCGCCATGCGCGCGGCGCAGATACTCGAACAGCATGCCGTCGACGAGGGCGAGATTCTGCGGGATCCGCGAGCCGCCCTGCGCCGGGACCTGATCCGCGATCGGGAGCGAGCCCGTCGCATCGGATTGGCCCGCGAATCCTGGCATCCGCTGTCCGAGGCCGAACAGCACCGCCGAAAACAGACCGAGCTCCTGCGCGAAGTGCGCTCCGACCTCCTCGAGGTGGTGCGCACCTGCGGCCGCGTGCATTACGACCGCACCACCTTCGCCGACGGCATAGCCAAGGGCCTGTGCGCCGCCACCGACAAGCTGGTGGAAGGCGCAGATATGGAGACATATCAGGCATGGCAGCGGGGAATGGTCCTGAAAATCACCGAGGAACCCGCCCACGACGACACCCCGGCCCGCGTCATGGCCACCGTCGACGCCGGCCCCGGCCTCGAACCCCTCACCGTCGAATGGGACAGCCCCGAACGAAGATTGGCCCTCGTAGCCCGCATGGCCCGCGCCGGAATCTCCCCGATAATCATCTGCGACCGATTATTGGCGGACCTCTCCGTCTCCTCACCACTGCGGTACTCCGTCAGATAAACCCGGACTCGACCAAGCAAATGCTTGGTTGTATATTGGGCTTCGTGACCCCACCCCAGGAGCCTTCGAAGTCGGCACGTCGTAGCGAGCTGCTCGGCCTGGCCGCCAGCCTGTTCGCCGAACGAGGTCTGCGCGCCACCACGGTTCGCGATATCGCCGACGCCGCGGGGATTCTATCCGGGAGTCTCTACCACCACTTCGATTCCAAAGAAGCGATGGTGGACGAAATTCTGCGCGGTTTCCTCGACGACCTCTTCGGCCGCTACCGCGAGATCGTCGGCTCCGGCCTGAGCGCCCGCGACACCCTCGAAGCCCTGGTGATCGCGTCCTACGAATCGTTCGACCAGTGGCACGCCGCCGTCGCCATTTACCAGGCCGAGGCCAAACGGCTCAGCGGCACACCACGATTCGAATATATCGACGAGTACAACCGTGAGTTCCGCGAACTCTGGTACCAGGTGCTCACCAATGGCGTGGCCGACGGCAGTTTCCGCCCGGAAATGGATATCGAACTGGCCTACCGGTTCCTGCGCGACACCGTATGGGTCTCGGTGCGCTGGTACCAGCCCGGCGGCCGGATCACCGTCGACAACCTCGCCAAGCAATACCTGACCATCGTGCTCGACGGGCTCACCAGCCCCGACGCGCGCTAGTCCCACCGCCACAGGCTCTCCCGAGCCACAGCACAGCCCGCAGTCAGCAGTAGGAGCAGATCATGTCAGCACCGTCCCGCCGCCAGTATTCGCCCATGCGTGAGGCGTATGTGATCGATTCCGTGCGCACCCCGGTGGGTAAGCGGGGCGGTTCGCTCGCCGCCGTGCACCCGGCCGATCTGGGCGCGGCGGCGCTGCGCGGGCTGATGGGCCGCACCGATCTCGATCCGGTGGCCGTGGACGATGTGGTGTTCGGCTGCTGCGACACCATCGGACCGCAGGCCGGAAATATCGCTCGCACTTCATGGTTGGCGGCGGGCTACCCCGAATCGGTGCCCGGTGTGACCGTGGACCGGCAGTGCGGTTCCTCGCAGCAGGCCATCACCTTCGGCGCGCAGGCCATCATGTCCGGCACCTCGGAAATCATTGTGGCGGGCGGCATTCAGAATATGAGCGCCATCCCGATCTCGGCGGCCATGCTCGCGGGCCAGGCGTACGGGTTCGACTCCCCGTTCGTCGGTGCGCAGGGCTGGGATCACCGCTACGGCACCGGTGAAGTGTCGCAGTTCAATTCGGCCCACATGATCGCCGAGAAGTGGGATATCTCCCGGGTGGACATGGAGGAGTGGGCGCTGCGCAGCAATGAGCGCGCCCGCAAGGCCATCGTCGACGGCCGCTTCGATCGCGAGATCGTGCCGGTCGGCGATTTCTGGATCGACGAGTGCCCGCGCGAGACCACCATGGAGAAGATGGCCGGGCTCAAGCCGCTCGCCGAGGGCAGCCGCGTCACCGCCGCGCTCGCCAGCCAGATCTCCGACGGCGCGGCCGCCACGCTGCTCGCCTCGGATTGGGCGGTGCAGGAGTACGGGCTCACCCCGCGCGCCCGCATCCACCATGTCAGCGCGCGCGGCGCGGATCCGATCTACATGCTCACCGCACCGATTCCGGCCACCAAGTGGGCGCTGGAGAAGACCGGTCTGACCATCGACGATATGGATGTCATCGAGATCAACGAGGCCTTCGCCTCGGTGGTGCTGGCCTGGATCAAGGAGACCGGCGCCAACCCGGACAAGGTCAATGTCAACGGCGGCGCGATCGCGCTGGGCCATCCGCTCGGCGCGACCGGCGCGAAGCTGTTCGCCTCGCTGCTCAATGAGCTGGAGCGGGTGAACGGGCGCTACGGCCTGCTCACCATCTGCGAGGGTGGTGGCACCGCCAACGTCACCATTATCGAGCGGCTGGGCTAATACCCGCTCCGATCCGGCCGATAGTCCCGTTGCGTAACGAAAGCGACGCGGACGCGGCAATCTCGAGGATTCACGCCGAAGAATCGGGATAGTCGAAAACGAGCCCGGCGCACCCGCCGGGCCGGGCGGATCGACGAGGATATGAACGAGAACCTGCCGAGACGGGGGTTCCTACTCGGGACTCTCGGTGCGGTGGGCTTCGGCCTGATGGCGAAGGCGGCGGCCGCTCCGTCGCCGCTGCCACCGCCGCCCGTCCCGATTCCACCGCTGCCCGCACCGGTCGTCACACCGCTCAACTATCACTCGCCCGCGTTGCAGCCGTTCGTGGACGAGCTGCCGATACCCGAGACGCGTGCGGCCGCAGGGGAATTGGCGGCCGTTTCCGGTGTGCATCGTTATCACCGGGATCTACCGGAAACGCGCAGTTGGGGTTTCGGTCGGCCGGTGCTCGGACCGAATCTGGAGGCGCGACGGGATCGGGTGGCGCGCATCGCGTTCCGCAATGAACTCGGCACCCATGTGCTCGCCCCGCACGTCGATCTGACCATGCACGGGGTGACCGAACTGGATCGCACCGATCCGCGATTCACCGTGCACCTGCACGGCGGGGCGAACGCGCCCGATGACGACGGGCATCCGCTCATCGCCTGGCGCAATGGGGGCGGGCCCACATTTAGTTACGCCAATCGGCAAGAGGCCGCGACACTCTGGTACCACGACCATGCGATGGGCATCACGCGGTTGAACATTCAGGCCGGACTGGCCGGAATGTATTACCTGCGGGACGAATTCGATACCGGTCGCGCGGACAACCCGCTCGGGTTGCCCAGCGGCGAGTTCGAGCTACCGCTGATCGTGCAGGACCGGACCTTCAATGCCGACGGCAGTCTGCAACCCATGGTCGGCACCTATATTCCGCAGGGGTTCAATCAGTCCGGGCAGGTCGGGGATGTGGGCTGCGTGAACGGTATGGCTTGGCCCCGGCTCCAGGTGCGGCGGACGCTCTATCGGTTCCGGCTGTTGAACGGATCCAATTCGCGCCCATACATTTTCGAGTTCTCCAATGGCATGCCGTGCTGGGCCATCGGGACCGATCTGGGGCTGCTGGACGCCCCCGTGCCCACACCGTCCATTCGGGTGAGCCCGGGGGAGCGGGTGGATCTGCTGGTCGACTTCAGTGCCTTCGGTGACGGGACGACCGTCGATCTGATCAATACCGCCCGAAATGATTTGGGCAACACCGTTTTCATGGTGCCGGAGCTGCGGCCCATCATGCGGTTCACGGTGGCGGGGGACGGACCGGCCGCCGCGATTCCGGCGCGGCTGCGCGGTGGCGCGGGACTGCCCGACGCGCTGCCCCCGCTCGGGCCGCCGGAATCGGTGCGCACGGTGACGCTCATCGGGCTCAATGACGATTCGCGGGCGGCGGCGGTGTTCCCGACCCTCATGTCGCTCAACAATCTCGCGTTCCTGAGCGACGATGTCGATATGGCGGCGGCGGGTGCGGTCGAGCAGTGGGACATCGTCAATACGACTCCGTTCGACCACCCCATTCACCTGCATCTGGCGCGAATGCGGGTGATCGGCCGCCAGCCCATCCTGACCTCGGCCTACTGGTTCGCCAATCTGCCGCCCACGTTCGGCATCCGGTGGGCCCCGTCGGCCGATGCGTACGCCATCGGACCGCAACAGGCGCCGCCGCCTTGGGAATTCGGCTGGAAGGACACCGTCGAATGCCCCACCGACACCATTACCCGGGTGCTGGTGCACTGGCCCGCGGTCGATGAGCTGGGCTTCGACCCGGACGTCGCACTGACCGTCCCGCCGGGGGCCGAAGCCATCGCGCCCGCGGAAATGGCCGGTATGGACCATGGTTCGGGCGCGGGCGAGATTCGCGGCTACGTCTGGCACTGCCACAATCTCGACCACGCCGATCACGACATGATGCAGCGCATTCGCGTCATGCCGTGACGGTGCGCGGCCGCTCGGCGATATCGCGCTGCGTCTTCGCCTTTATCTCCGTGAGCAATTCGAGCTCGGGCAGGTCCGCCCACTCCGCGCCGAACAGGCGCGGCAGATCGTGATAGTGCACCACGCATTCGTCCACACCGGCCGCGCGGCAGCCGTCGATCAGCTCGGCCGACAGGTATCCGGCCACCGACAGTTCCACGCCGCGCTGCTCGGTTACCTTGCGCGCCAGCGTTATCGCCGACATCAGGCCGCCGGTGGGCGCGACGCCCCGGGCGCGCAGCCGAGCGTCGACGAGCGAGGACAGATCGTTCACCCCGATCAGCGCGTGCTGTACGCCCGCGTCGATGAGGCGATCCAATTGCAAGAGCGCCGAAGGGGTTTCGATCATGGAGCCGATGCGCAATCCGGCCGCGCGTTCGCGGATCTCCGCCACCGCCCAGTCGACCTCTTCGGGATCGGTCACGAAGGGCAGCAGCACCCCGAGCCCATCGTTCGCCGCGGCCACCCCGGTGATCTCCGCGCGGAAGTGCTCCGGAAACCGCCGCGCCCGCCGGATGCCGCGCATGCCGAGCAGCGGGAAAGTCTCATCGTCGACGACCTCCTCCACCCCCGCGAGTACATTCGCCTCGATGGTGGTGACCTCGGTGAACCGATACCAAACCGGTTGCCCCGCAGCCTGAGCCACCACCTCGCGCAGATACGGCGTCAACAGCTCGCGCACCGATTCCGCCCCCGGATACCGACCCGCCCGCCGGAACACATACTCCCCGCGCACCAAACCCACCCCGGCGAACTTCCCCGCCAGCCGCGAGTCCAGCCGCTCCCCACTCAATGCCACGCTGATTCGCATCCGAAAAACCCTACGGCGTGTTGGGGTGCGAAGTCGGCTGAGCCGATGCGCTGCCCTGTTTCCGCGCCTACCGTGGTGATCATGTCCAGGTCAGGGGAGGGCCGGTTCGAGGAGATAGCGCGCAAGGCCCGGCGCGTACAGCAGTCCGTCGAACTCATCCGCGCCACCGCATCCGCACCGGACGTGCGCATCGAGGTCACCGCCGACGGCCGCATCACCGCCCTGCACCTAGCCGATCAAGCCCTGGCCCAAGCCATTTCGACCACTCACGATCTAGCGCACCGGAAGGCTCTGGCGCGGGCGGCCGAACAACGCCGCGAACTGATCCAGGATCCGGCCGTGGCCGACCTGCTGCGCCGCACCCTCATTGCCGCGCCCTCCGATGCCGCCGCCGCATCCCCGCGATCGGTGGACGCCGGTCGTCCGGCCGATGAGCGGCCGGACGCCAATCCCTATGCCCTGCCTCGGGCGGTGGCGCGGCGGTACGGGCTGAGGTAGGGCCGCGCGGGCGCGTGTGGTGTCAGCTGGGGGTTTGCTCGGATTACTATTTGCCCGAATTGGTTTCCGGCCTAGGTAGAAAGCGGGCTGTTCATGGATTTGGGTGTCCGCTGGCGCGTGCACGGGGACGGGCGCACGCCCGCACCGGGTGCGGTGGTCCGGCCCGATGAGCGTTTGTCCTGGCCTCGGACATTGGGGCTGGGCGCACAGCATGTGGTGGCCATGTTCGGGGCCAGTTTCGTGGCCCCGATCCTGATGGGCCTGGACCCGAATCTCGCGATCATGATGTCCGGGGTGGCCACGGCCATCTTCCTGCTCGCGACCAAGGGCCGGGTGCCGAGTTATCTCGGGTGCTCGCTGTCGTTCGTGGGTGTCGCGGCGGTCATTCGGGCACAGGGCGGCGATAGCGCGACGGTTACCGGAGCCTGCCTCGCGGTCGGTGCGGTGCTGTTTCTCATCGGCCTGGCGGTGCAGCGGTTCGGGGCGCGCATCATTCACGCGGCCATGCCGCCGGTGGTGACCGGCGCCGTGGTCATGCTCATCGGTTTCAATCTCGCACCGGTGACCGCGTCCACCTACTGGCCGCAGGATCAGTGGACGGCATTGCTGGTCATGCTGTTCACCGGGCTGGCGGTCGTCGCACTGCGCGGATTCTTCTCGCGCATCGCGATCTTCCTGGGCCTGGTGTTCGGCTACGTCTTCTCCTGGCTGCTGGACCGGATATTCGGCAAGATCCACTCCGCCGATGGCACCGGTGCGATCACCGATCACTGGCGGCTGGACCTGTCCGGTGTCGCGCACGCGGATTGGATCGGCCTGCCGCAACTGCACGCGCCCTCGTTCGAATGGTCGGCGGTCCTGGTCGCGCTACCCGTGGTGATCGCACTGGTCGCCGAGAACGCCGGACATGTGAAGGCCGTCGGCGAGATGACCGGCGACAATCTGGACGGCAAGCTGGGCACCGCCATCGCCGCCGACGGTGCGGCCTCGATGCTGTCCACCGCGGTGGGCGGTCCGCCCAACACCACCTATTCGGAGAATATCGGCGTCATGGCCGCCACCCGCGTCTATTCGACCGCGGCCTATTGGGCCGCAGCCGGTTTCGCGCTGCTGTTCGGCCTGTGCCCGAAATTCGGTGCGGTGGTCGCGGCCATTCCGGGCGGTGTGCTCGGCGGTATCACCGTCATCCTGTACGGCATGATCGGCCTGCTGGGCGCGCAGATCTGGACCAATGCCGGTGTGGACCTTCGCAATCCACTCAATCTGGTGCCCGCGGCCGCCGGGCTGATCATCGGCATCGGCAATGTGAGCATGAAATTCACCGATACCTTCACACTCAGCGGTATCGCGCTGGGCACGCTCGTGGTGATCACCGGGTACCACGTGCTGCGCCTGCTCGCCCCCGCGCATTACAAGCAGGAGCCACTACTGGACGAGGGCACCTCGTCCTACGACGAACCCTCCGGCGAATAACTCACTGCGCCTTCCCCAGCCACCGCCGCGAGACATGCTGGGTCTGCGCCTCGGCGATCGCCACCGGCGGCCGGGGCGCGGGCGGCGGGGGAGCCGTGCGCGCATCGTGCGAGATCCGGATCAGCAGCGCCACGATGATGTAGTTCGCCAGCAGCGACGAACCGCCGTACGACATGAACGGCGTGGTCAGACCGGTCAGCGGAATCAACTTGGTCACTCCGCCCACCACCACGAACAGCTGCCAGCCGATGGAGAACGCCAGTCCGCCGCCGAGTAGTTTGCCGAACGCGTCCCTCGTGGCGAGAGCCGCCACGAAACCGCGCACGGTGAGGATCGCGAAAACCGAGATCACCGCGGCCAATCCGATCAGCCCGAGTTCCTCGCCGATGGTCGAGATGATGAAGTCGGTCTTGGCGAACGGCACCTCCTGCGGCCGCCCCGCGCCGATTCCGGTGCCGAGCAGCCCGCCGGTCGCCATGCCGAACAGCGCCTGCGAAATCTGGTATCCGGAGGTGTAATACGTGGCGAACGGGTCCTGCCACACCTCCACGCGCACCCGCACGTGCGGGAACGCCATATACGCGATGGTCGCGCCCACCGCGAACATGCTGAAACCGATGACCAGCCAGGACACCCGATCGGTGGCGATATAGATCATCGCCAGCACGGTCCCGAACACCAGCAGTGAGAAGCCCAGATTCTTCTCGTACATGAGCACCAGCAGCGACATGGCCGTCACCAGCAGCAGCGGGCCCAGATCGCGCAGTCGCGGGAAGGTCATACCCAGGAATTGATGTCCCGCCGTGGTGAACAGCTCCCGATTCGCCACCAGGAACGAGGCGACGAAGATGAGCAGCAGCACCTTGGCGAACTCACCGGGCTGAATCGAGAAGCCGTGCAGCAGAATCCAGCTCTTACCGCCGTTTACCTCGCTGTACTGCGCGGGCAGCAGCGCCGGGATGAGCAGTGCGCCCAGGCCCGCGAGCCCGCAGGTGTAACCGTATTCGGCGGGCCGGGTGTGATCGCGCACCACCAGCAGCACTCCCGCGAAGAGCACGATTCCGATTCCGGTCCAGATCAATTGGTGCGCGGCATCGCTGGATTGCGCACCGTTCTCCAGCGGATTCTCATGATCGAGCCGGTCGATGAGCACCAGCCCCAGCCCGTTCAGCAGCACCACGCACGGCAGCAGCACCGGATCCGCGCTGGGCGCCCACCGGCGCACCGCCAGATGCGCGGCGAGGGTGAGCCCGGCGAATATGCCGAGGGTGCTGATGGTGGTCGCACCGCTTCCGGCCGAGGCCGACAGGATCAGTGCCGCGAGTGCGGTAATGGCCACCGCACCGGCGCAGAGCGCCGCTTCCGCGCCTCGGAAGGCGCGCCCGCGCGAGCCGGCCGCATGCGAACTCTGCCGAAACCTGTTCACGCCCAACAGTAACGCGGTCGGTCAGGTGCGCGCAGCGAGTAGGTCGTTCCGGTCGGCGACCGCGCCGACTCCGGCGCGGGTGCGGTAGCGGATGAGCAACCAGAGCAGCAGCGCCTCCGCCAGCGCGGTGAATACGGTCAGGAATTGACTGAAATAACTGGCCATCACATTGACCACGGTCAGCGAGATGACACTGGACCAGATGCCCAGGCGCACACCGAGTTCCTCGCGTCCGCGCAGCCACAGCACCGCGCCCACCGCGCAGCCGACACCGACCAGTATTTCGGCCACCGCGGCAATACCCAGGCCGGACAGCGACTTCCAGCCGCGATGCTGCGAAACGTCCAGCAGATGATCGAGTTCGGTCCACGGCATATGGCGGCCGGAGATGATGACGACCGCGAGCACCAGGTGCACCAGCGTCCACACCGCGTGACCGAGCAGCACGATGATCAAAACGATGCGGAGCAGCGGCAGCGGGAGCAGATGGCGTTCCAGCCATTCCAGCCTGGCCTCCCGGCGAATTTGCGGTTCGGGCCGCGTATCCGGATGCGCGGTGTTCAGATAGCTGGTCAGCGCGTCCGTGAGCTTGCACAGATCGGGACTGAAACCGGTGCGGTCCACCGACTTCAGCTCGGTGAGCAGGGTGGTGCGCTCATCGGCGCTCATGCGGTCGCCGGTCAGCTGGCCGATCGCGACCGTCACTTCACCGAGCACCAGCAGCGGCGGGCGATGCCGGTGTCGTGCGGCGAACAGGGCTACCGCGGTGATCAGCAGAAACGCCAGGTAGATGATCGGGGCGGCGAGCGGGAAGAAGTAATTGTTGTCGGCGGTGATGAATTTGCCGACCTCGTCGATGAACAGGCCCAGCCCGACGCCCGCCAGCGCCGCCGCGGTGGTCAGGGATGATCGGGAGGAGGTGAGCAGCAGCATCAGACAGGCGATGACCAGCAGCAACCCACCGAACAGCGCGTGCGCGATGCGATAGGTGCTGCCACCGATCTTCGGATAGCCCGCCGCCATCAGATACAGGCGCGTGATCACCACGGTCACGCCGAAGCAGACGGCCATCACGGTGACCAACCGGCCTGCCTCGGGACGCCATCGAATTCTTGTCACCCGCGTGCCGAACACCCGAACAACGATGGCACAGAACGGGGTTGCGCGTTCAGCGGCGGCGGAACCGCTGACTCAATTGCGGATCGTTCTCCCACCACAGGCCGGTGCTCGGCGGGGCGTCCGCCGTATGCGCGGGCGCATCGGTGCGGTTCGCGGGTGCTTGGGCCTGTGCGGCGACGGCGTCGAGTTCGGCGTCGACCTGCGCGGCCTTGCGCTTCTCGTCATCGGACCAGGCGCGCATGAGCATGAGCGCGAATGGAATTCCGAGCACATCGCCGAGCAGCCACAGAATGCCCGCGCCCGCGGTTTGATCCATGCGCTGGCTCGGCCCCCAGGTGCGGCCGACCTCCGCGTAATACCCGGCCGCCAGAATCGGGCCCAGCCACACCACGATGCCGAGAATGCCGTCCGCCAGCGATTCGACCACCGTGATCAGCAGTGATACCGCCTGCGAGTACCGGCGCGGCACCGGATCCGCCTGCAGGCGCGAATAGAAATACAGGAATCCGATGCCCACCAGGGCAATTCGCGTCACCGCGTCGATCACGCCATTGCGCAGCACCGCTTCGTACCAGGGCGAGAAATACAGCAGCCACGGCGTCAGCAGCATCGCGGCGGACGGGACCAGCGGGAAGGTCAGCCCGGTCACCAAGCGGCTGTTCAGGATTCGATCCATCCGCGCCCGACCGGTGTCCCCGAGCGCACCGCGCAGCACCGTCAACGGCGTCCCCGCCGCCAACCCGAACGACACCAGATAGAGCAGCAGCAGCGTCTGCAACGCCCGAACCCAGAACAGGGTGTCCGAGTACACCCCGAGCGCCCCGACCCCGGTATAAAGCCACAGCGCGAGCCCGACGACACCGAAACAGATGGCCCGCCCGCGAACCGGAAGCTCTACGCCCTTACGCCGCGCCGCCGTCCAGGCCAGCAGATACCCGGCCCCGATGACCGCGGTGATCACCACGGTCGAGGTATCCCACCGCCACGACGTCAGCAGCGAACCAACGGTCAACGGTGTATCGATACCAAACACGACCGCCAGTATGCTCTTCCGCCTCTCCGCGCCATCGAGCCCGACTCAGGTGCCGCGCTCGTCGCGTCGGCCGTCTCCGGTTGGGTGTGTGGGCGAGTTCGCCCGTCCCCGGCGAGTTACCCGAACGGTGCGAGATCAGTCGTCGCCTCGGGCGACGGAAAGCCTCAGCGCAGGGTCTTGTGGGTTTCGCCGTGTGACTGTTCGCAGTGCGATTCGGTGTCGCGGCCCAGGGTGAGCAGGTCCGATTGGGCGTGGTCGACCTGGAGGGTGGCGTGGTCGATGTGGTGCTCGTGGGAGAGGAAGTGGGCGAGGTCTTCTCGGACGGCGTGGCAGTCGTAGCCGGGTTCGACCAGGACGTGCGCGGACAGCGCGGGGGAGCCGGAGGTGATCTCCCAGATGTGCAGATCGTGCACCTCGACCACGTGATCGCGGCCGGCCATGGCCGCGCCGATCACGGTGGGATCCAGGTTCTCCGGGGCCGCCTCGAGGAAGATGCGGCTGGAGGCGCGGACCAGGCTGATACCGGCCTTCACCATGAGCACGACCACGATCAGGGTGGCGATCACGTCGGCCTGCACCCAGCCGGTGAACATGATGATCGCGCCCGCGATGGCCGTGGCGATGAACCCGTAGAGATCGGTGAGCAGGTGCTGGAACGCGCCTTCGACATTGAGGCTGGTCCGATTGGCGCGGCTGATCATGACCGTCGCGATCAGATTCACCACCACACCGATGAGCGCGGTGACCAGCACCAGCCCGCCGGTGACCTCGGGCGGATCGAGCAGTCGCCGGATCGCCTCGAAGGTGAGCCAGGCCGCCAGCACCAGCAGCGTCGCGCCATTGGCCATGGCGGACAGGATCTCGACCCGTTTCCAGCCGAAGGTCATGCGCCCGGCGGCGGGCCGGGCGGCGAGTTGAATCGCCCAGAGCGCCAGCACGATCGCGGCGGCATCGGTGAGCATATGCGCCGCGTCCGAGAGCAGGGCCAGCGATCCGGAGATCACGCCGACCACGACCTCACCGGCCATATAGGCGACGATCAGCGCGAGCGCGCCCGCGAGCCAGCGTTTGTCACTGTCCGCGGTGGCTCCGTGGGTATGCCCGGCGCCATGGGAATGGCCGTGCCCGTGGTCGTGCCCTGCACCCATGTCGATCTCCCTTTCATCCTGACCGCAGGCGATCATATGCACGCATCGCTATGTATGCAAGGTTAACGATCTCCAACTTCGGCGATACCCGCCGTCATCAGGTGTATTCGGGGACCGGATTATCCGGCGGCGGACTCGGGCAGCAGTCGCGCGGCGGCCTGCGGCAGCCGCAGCACACTCCAGGAATCGTCCGGGGTGTAGGCGGGATGGTGCGAGGCCTCCGGATCGGCGGCCAGCCCCTCGACCCGGGTCAGCTGTCCGGACCCGGCCGGAATGATCTCGGTGTACCGGTAGTGCAGATGACCGTGATAGTGCACGGCGGGCCGCAACCGCTCCACCACCTGCTGAATCCGGTCCTGATTGGGAAAGCACTCCGGCTTGTTCTTGCGATTGAACTTCGGCTGCGTCGCCCGCGGCTTATCGTGCGTCAGCAGTACATCCACGGGTGAATCATGTTCGGCGAGAAGCGCTTCCAATTCGTCATCGGTCATCTCCTCCTCCGGGAACCACAGCGATCCGGCCGTGAGCGGCCGCCGGCTCGACCCGTAGGCCCGTCGTTTGGCCGCCTGTTCCTCCTTGCGCCCCTCCCGGGCCAGCCGCCACCCCTTATCGGTGGATCGGGCCCCGCCGAACGCCGCGAAAACGGTGTCCTCCCACACCCATCGGTGCCCCCGGGGTGCGAACCGCACATGTCTGCGGCACTCCAGGAACCCCTCCTCATCCCGCTTGTCCCCGTACAACTCCAGTACCAGCGACGACTTGTCGTGATTCCCGTCGAGGAAATAGACGGTCACCCCCGCCCGCTTGGCGGCCTTGTTCACCACATCGAAATACCGCCGCCCCGACGGCATATGCTCCCAGGCCCCGAAATCCCCGACCCCGAACACCCGCGAGCACCCGAGCTCCACCGCAACCCGCACCACCGTCAGCGCATGCGCCGTATTCCCGTGTAAATCGCCGACAATCAGGACGTTCCCCATCGCCCCATGGTCCCAGCCCACCCCGCTTCCGGCACTCCCATTTCCCCGCGCGCCGCCCGAACGCAACGAGGCCGCCCCTGGGCGAGAGGTTCCAGGGACGGCCCGTGCGCGCGGTGGGAAGACCGCGCTACGGATCCGAGGTCGATCGGATCCGCGAGATGCGCGGCCGATCGTGTCGGGCCGCGCAGTATGGGGCGCCGCGGGTGAGAGTCCGCGGCGCTGATCGGGGGAGTGGGATCAGGCGGGGGTTTCCGCCTCGGTGACGCGGTAGGCGGAGAGGGCGTCGATCCGGGTGATCGCGTCGGCGACGATGCGATCGATCAGCTCCTGGACCGTGGGCAGATCCTCGATGATGCCCGCCACCTGACCGGAGGCCAGCACGCCCGCCTGGGTATTGCCTTCCACCAGACCGGCTTTGAGCAGCATGGGGGTATTGGCGGCCATGATCACCTGGGACCAGGTGAGGTCCTTGTGCTTGCGCATGGCCAGACCGTCCTTGACGATGGTCGACCACTTCATGCCGGTCATACCCTTGAACTTGAGCGCGTTCGACGCGGCGGCGGCGAAACCGCGGGCCTTGCCGGAGTGCTCCAGCTTCTGCACCAGCTCGGTGTTCAGCACGCGGTGCGGCATGCCGTCGACCTTGGTGGAGACGACGGTGTCCTGGAGGCCGCGGGTCAGGTACTCGCGCTTGACCGCCTCCGGCACGCTGCTCTCCTGGGTGAGCAGGAAGCGGGTGCCCATGGCGACACCGGCGGCTCCGTAGGACAGCGCGGCGGCCAGACCGCGGCCGTCGAAGAAACCGCCACCGGCGATGACCGGGATGTCCACCGCGTCCAGCACGGACGGCAGCAGCAGCGTGGTCGCGACGGAGCCGGTGTGGCCACCGCCCTCACCGCCCTGCACGATCACCGCGTCCGCGCCCCAGGAGGCGACCTTCACCGCGTGCTTGGCCGCGCCGATGGACGGAACCACCACCACGCCATTGTCTTTCAGCCGCGCGATGAGTTCCTTCTTGGGCGCGAGCGCGAAGGAGGCGACCTTCACGCCCTCGCGGATCATCAGCTCGCAGCGCTCGGCGGCGTCGAAGCCGTCGGCGCGGATGTTCACGCCGAACGGTTTATCGGTCTGCGATTTGGTCTTGGCGATGGCCACTTCGAGTTCTTCGAAGGTCATGGTGGCCGAGGCCAGAATGCCCAGGCCGCCCGCGTTGGCGGTGGCCGAGACCAGGCTGGGTCCGGCGACCCAGCCCATACCGGTCTGCACGATCGGATGCTCGATGCCGACCAACTCGGTCAGCGGCGTCTTCAACCGAGCGGTCATGCCGTCACTTCCTTCTCGCGGAAGCCCTTGGGGTCCAGCACGGTTCGGATGATCCGCAGCTCTTCCTCGGTGGGCAGGCGGGTTTCGCCCGCCTCGGCCAGGCCCGCGATCTCGAACGAGGTGTTCTCGGCGACCTCGTCGGCGGTGACGCCGGGGTGCAGCGAGAGCGCGCGCAGGGTGTGGTCCGGACCGTTGAAATCGAAGACGCCCAGGTTCGAGACCACGCGGTGCAGGTGGTGGAACCGGTAGGCCGGATTCTCGGGATCGATCTTGTCGTAACCGATTCCGGAGACGATGTCGACGGCGTCCACGAACACCCGCTTATTGTGCTTGGGCACGAAATAGCTGGTGGCGTGGTTGATGGTGTTGCCCGGCGCGCCGCGCACACCGAACATCTGCCGCGAAGGCTGTTGCAGCGGACCGAAAGCCGACAGGTTCTGATTGCCGTGCCTGTCGATCTGGTTCGCGCCCATCACCACGTGACGACGGCCGGAGGCGACGACGTCGAAGACCTTCGAGAACGGAATCCAGCCCTCGATCGGGGCCTTGCCGCCGATGGCCGGAACCTCGGCGAAGAACAGCGCCTCACCGTCGGACAGCAGCAGATCCGGCTCGAAGGTGAGCCGCGCCAGCCGCGCGCCGATGGTGGTGACGGTGGACATCGGGCTGGCCATGATCTCGCCCGCGCCGCGGAAGATTTCGGCGGAGGCGACGACGCAGACCTCGGCCCGAGTGATGGGCCCACCCGTCTCCCGACCACCGCCCCCGGTGGAATCGCTACGCGATGCAGTGATGTTCTCGCTCATTACTTCTGCTCCTCGGCGAAAGCACGGACGGCGGCCTGGTATTCGTCCTCGGACACATCCAGGTAGGTCGCCTTGAACTCCGCCCACGATTCGGGCGTCTTGGCGGCCTCGACATAGTGACGCTGGAACTTCTCATCGCGGCCGTAGCTGCCGGAGAAGGTGAAGTGCGCGCCACCGGGGGCCTCGACCACGCCGTCGACCATCATGCGGTTGAGGATGATCGACTGCTGCGGAACGGCTTTCACCAGTTCATCGGTCTCGACGAGGCGATCCACCGACAGGTAGCGACGCTCGGCCGCGAGGGAGTACAGATCGTCGAAGTACGGGTCGACGCCGGTGTACGCGGCATTGCCGTGCTTATCGCCCAGATCCAGGTGCACGAAAGAGGCATCCAGGTTCAAAGCGGGCATGGCGATGAGGGTTTCGCTGCGTCCGTCGGCATCGGCGTAGGGGGACTGCACGGTCTTCAGCTCGCCCTCCCAGAAGTCGACGACGGCCGAACCGAGTCCGGCGCGAATCGGCAGGAACGGCAGGCGCGCGGCGGCAGCTTGCAGGCCGCACTTGACCATGCCCTCGTCCATTTCACGGACGGTGATCTCGCCACCGGTGCGTGCCTTGGCGAACCACGGATCGTAGAAGGGCGCGGAGTCGAGAGATACGAAGCCGTAGTACGCCTTTCGGACCTTTCCGGCCGAGCAGAGCAGGCCCAGATCCGGTCCGCCGTAGGTGACGACCGTCAAATCCGTTATGTCCGAACGCAGAATCGCGCGGACGAAGGCCAGCGGCTTGCGCCGGGAACCCCAGCCGCCGATGCCGATGGTCATCCCGCTGCGGAGCTCGCCCACGACCTCGTCGAGGCTCATCCTCTTGTCGCGCATGGGTTCTTACGCCCCCTTCTTCTGTGCTGAATTCTTTTGGGCGGCCAGGTCGTCGTCGAACCGGGCACGAATCTCATCGGCGACACCGGCGAGGTTGAGCTCCATGGTGAAGCCCTGCTCGAACCGGTAGGACTTGTGCACGTCCTGTACGTCGATACCGTTCAGCGCCTTCTTGGCGGCGCGAATGACGCGGCCGTCCTTATTGGCGATGTTCTTGGCGACTTCCATTGCGGCGGCGTCGAGTTCGGCGCGCGGCACCACCTTGAACACCGAACCGTAGTGGTGCAGCTGCTGCGCGGTGAGCGTGCCCGCGGTGTAGAACATGGTGCGCATCAGGTGCTGGGGGACCAGGCGCGAGAGGTGGGTGGCCGCACCGAGCGCGCCGCGGTCGACCTCGGGGAGGCCGAAGGTCGCGTCGTCGGAGGCGATGATGACATCGGAATTGCCGACCAGGCCGATGCCGCCGCCGAGGCAGAAGCCGTTGACCGCGGTGACGACCGGAACTTCACAGTCGTAGATGGCGGCGAACGCGGCGAAGCAGCCGTGGTTGGCGCGGATGAGGGCGGTATGCCCGGTGTCCGCGTTCATCTCCTTGATATCGACGCCCGCGTTGAAGCCGCGGCCCTCGGCGCGCAGCACCACGACCCGGGTTTCCGGGTTGCGGCCCGCCTCGCGGACGGCGTCGGCAAGTGCGAACCAGCCGTCGGAAGGCAGGGCGTTGACCGGGGCGTAGTCGACAGTGACGACCTCGACGCCTTCGGTTTCGGTGTGACGGATGATCCCCATCGCAAGTCCCATCGTTGGCAAAACAAGCAAGTGCTTGGTAGGTTAGCACGGTGGCAATCGAAGTGAACCTCTCCGGCTCCGTCGTCTTGGTCACCGGCGGCGTGCGAGGAGTCGGGGCCGGCATCAGCCGGGTATTCCTGGACGCCGGCGCGACCGTGGTGGCCTGTGCGCGGCGGCCCGCCGACATCCCCGTCGAGAGCAATGGGCGGGGCATCGACTTCCTGCCCTGCGATGTGCGCGATCCGGATTCGGTGCGCGAACTCGTCGACGCGATCGTGGCGAAATACGGGCGGCTGGACACCGTGGTCAATAACGCGGGCGGTGCGCCGTTCGCCCTGGCCGCCGATGCCAGCCCGAATTTCCACTCCAAGATCATTCAGCTGAATCTGCTTGCGCCGCTACTGGTCTCGCAGGTCGCCAATGATGTGATGCAGCGGCAGCAGACCGGCGGCTCCATCGTCATGATCTCCAGCGTCTCCGGCCACCGCCCATCACCCGGCACCGCCGCCTACGGCGCCGCCAAAGCCGGTGTGGACAGCCTGGTTTCCTCGCTCGCGGTGGAATGGGCTCCGAAGGTGCGGATGAACTCGGTCGTCTGCGGCCTGGTCAATACCGAATCCTCGCATCTGCACTACGGCGATGAGGACGGTATCGCCGCGGTCAGCGGCACGGTCCCCATGCAGCGCATGGCAAGCCCCGAGGACATCGGCCGCACCGCCGCCTTCCTGGCCTCCCCGCTGGCCGGCTACGTCACCGGCAGCGCCCTGCTCGTACACGGCGGCGGCGAGAAGCCCGCCTTCCTGACCGCATCCACCGCAGACGTCCCTGCCGTCTCCGGTCACTGACCCCTTCCACTCTCAGCGAGGTATTTCGATATGACCGACAAAATCTGCGACGGCCGCGTCGTCATCGTGACCGGTGCGGGCCAGGGCATCGGCCGGGCGCACGCGCTGGCGTTCGCCGCCGCCGGAGCCAAGGTCGTGGTGAACGATCTGGGCGCGGAGCTCGACGGCACCCCCAAGCCGGATTCCGGTGCGGCCAAGGTGGTCGAGGAGATCAAGGCGCTCGGCGGCGAGGCCGTGGTGAACGGTGACGACGTCTCCGATTGGGAGGGCGCGCGCCGCCTGGTCGCCACCGCCATCGAAACCTTCGGCGGCCTGGACGTACTGGTCAACAATGCCGGTATCGTGCGCGACCGCATGCTGGTCAACCTCGGCGAGGACGAATGGGACGCCGTCATCAAGGTGCACCTCAAGGGCCATTTCGCCCCGATGCGGCATGCCGCGGAGTACTGGCGCAATGAGTCCAAGGCCGGTCGTCAGCCCGAGGCCCGCGTGATCAACACCAGTTCCGGTGCGGGTCTGCTCGGCTCGGTCGGCCAGGGCAACTATTCCGCTGCCAAGGCGGGCATCGCCGGTCTGACCATCACCGCCGCCGCCGAATTCGCGCGCTACGGCATCACCGTGAACGCGATCGCCCCGGCCGCGCGTACCCGCATGACCGAGACCGTTTTCGCCGAGACCATGGCCGCGCCCGAGGACGGCGGTTTCGACGCCATGGCCCCGGAAAACGTTTCCCCGCTGGTGGTTTGGCTGGGCAGTGCCGATTCCGCCGGTGTCACCGGCCGCATGTTCGAGGTCGAGGCGGGCAAGGTGACCGTCGCCGACGGCTGGCGGCACGGCGTCTCGGTCGATCGTGGCGCGCGCTGGGAGCCCGCCGAGCTCGGGCCCGCCGTCCGTGATCTGCTCTCCAAGGCCACCACCCCGGAGCCCGTCTACGGCGCGTAGTCGCGTACAGCTCCACCAGCTTTCATCGCCGGTGCCCCGAATGGGGTACCGGCGATGGCCGTTTTCAGAGGGTTCGGAATGAGCCACTGTGACATGTCTCTCAACCGGGCGGGGAGGCATCATCCGCCCCGTTATCGCTGGTTGCGGTATCGGAACAGTTGCTGTCGGGTTGGTCTGGAATGTCCTTGTCTGCCATCGGTAACTGCGCTTCCAGCGGTGTCGGTGGGGTGTGAGAGCAGACCTGAGGACCGTGTTACCAGCCAATTGTGCTGGGGCGCTTGCTGATATTCGGGACATCGGGGCAAAGGCAGGCGTACGGTTTGGACGGGCCCCTAATGGGTCCGGGAGTTGTGCGGGGAAGCGCGCCGGCTTGTACGATGGCCGCGTTCCGCAAAGGTCCGGCAATCGGGGTTAGCCGGACAGAGGTGCACCGCTCCGCAGTACTGGAGCAAGCCGACTGCGCAGTATTGATGAGGGGATGGCTCTCGCATGATCATTGGTCGTGCATTGCGCTTGGTGGCAGTGATCGCCGCTGTCGCCGGGTCCGCGCTGCTCGGGCCGGTGCCCGCAGGAGCGCAACCGGGCATCGACCTGGAGCCCGCGCCGGGGGCGGGCAATGGCCCGGTCGCGGGCGGCGGCTCCGATCCCCAGAATGTCGCGGTTCCGGCCAATCCGGTTGCCGGACCGCAGGATTTGCTCGCCGTAATACTCGGCCTCGGAACCGGTTCCGCCGCGCTGGGCTCCGCGGGGGCCGGTTCGGCCGCGGTCGGCTCGGCGGGCACCGGATCCACCGGATTGGGCGTGCTGCTCGGCGGCACCGGATCGGCGCTGGGCGGCACCGGTTCGGCGGCGGTCGGCTCCGCCGGTGCGGGTACGGGTTCGGCCGCTCTCGGGCTCGGAGCAACGGGTTCGGCGGCGGTCGGTTCGGCGGCCGCCGGCACCGGTTCGGCCGCTCTGGGCCTCGGCGCCTCGGGTTCCGCCGCCGCTGGAACAGGTTCTGCCGCAGTGGGTTCCGCCGGTGTCGGCACCGGTTCCGCACTCGGTCTCGGCTCCGCCGCGGTGGGCTCCGCGGGCGCGGGCCTGCTCGCGACGCTGCTCGGCACCGGTTCCGCCGCGGTCGGCTCGGCGGCGGTGGGCTCGGCGGCCGTCGGCTCCGCCGGTATCGGTGCGCTCTGCACCGGTTCGGCGGCGGTGGGTTCCGCCGGAATCGGTTCCGCCGCAGTGGGTTCGGCGGCCGGTGGTGGTTCGGGCGTCGGTTCGGCGGGTGTCGGTTCCGCCGCCGCGGGTTCGGGTGTCGGTTCGGCCGCCGTCGGAGCGGGTTCGGCCGGTGCCGGTTCTGCCGCATTGGGTTCCGCCGCGGTGGGTTCGGCGGCCGTCTGCGCCTCGCCGCTGTTGTTGTTGCTGCTCCCGCCGCCGCCCGCTCCGGCGGCTCCGGCTGTGCCACTGGAGATTCCGTCCGCGCCGAGCGTGCCCGCGCCGCAGCTCGTCGCACCGGTGCTCGCGCCCGCCCTCCCCGCACCGGAGGCCGCGCCCGCACCGGCGCCACCACCACCCCCACCGGCTCCGGCCCCGGCTCCCGTACTGGCGCAACCGAATCCGGACGTGAAGCCGACGTCGGCGAACGCACCGCTGCCGCCGGTGAAACTGCTGTCGGTGATCGGCGGCCTGATCGCGCTCGGTTTGGCGGGCGCGGGTTCGGGTGCGGTGAGTTTCCAGAGCGCTTCGGCGGCACAGGCGCGGGTCGATGCCGCGCGGGCCGCGTTCTTCGGACCGAGGGTGTGAGGGCATGACCGAGAGCCGGGCGCATAGCATCGGGTCCTACCGCCGGGTGGCGGCGGCGGTGGACGCGGTGTGCGCGGTGGCCGCCGATTTCGACGCCACCAATCTGGACGAGGTGGTGCTGGCCATCTCCGCCGAACGCCGCCGCATGATCGAAATCGCCAGTGCCCAACTGGGTCCGGGCGTCTGCGGTCAGCGCCGCAGCTATCCGGACAAGGATGTGATCGTGCTGGCCGAGGCGCTGCCCAGCCGCGAGCACACCCTCGCGCATGAACTCGGGCATATCGTCTTCGACCATCCCGGCGAGGCGGCCACCGAGGTGGTGCTGGAGGCGAGCGACGATCTCATCGCGTACATGCTCAGCCAGCGCGCACATCAGAAGATCGTGGAACTCGGCGAGGACGAGCAGTGCGAATGGGAGGCCGAGACCTTCGCCTCCATGCTCATGACTCGCCTGCGCGTGTTCAACAGCCGAGGCGCAGGCGTCTCGGTCCTTCGATTCGATGAGGCACTCGGATGACCTTCTGGTTGACAGCGCTCCTCATTTGGATGGCGGCGGGCGCGAGAGTTGGGCGGGTGCTCGTCAAACCCGCCACCACGGCGCGGGTGGCCATCATCATCGCGGTGGCCTCGGTGGCGCTGGCGGCGACCGTCTCCGTCCCGGAAATCGGTGTGGCGGTTGATCATCTGCTGCCCAATGGCGTGCACGGCAGCTGGTTCTCCGATCGGCTCACCACCGCGGCCTGGATTCTGTTCGGCACCGCCACCTCGGTGGTGGCGGCCGCCGCGTGGCCGGTGGTGTCGCGGGTGAATCTGCGGCAGATCGCCTGGATCATCTACGCGGGCGGCGTGCTGGCCATGACGCTGACACTGCTGTGGTCGATCACCTTCGGCTGGGTGATCGTGGCGCTGGAATGCCTGTTCATCGTGATCACCGGTGTGCGCAATCTGGATTGGACCGCGCTCGGCCGCGGTATCGCGCTCTACTGCGTGGGCACCCTGGTGGTCGGCGTGCTGGCCGCGCTGGCGGTGCGGCGCGAACTCATGCATCAGCCGATGGCCAAACCGGCGGCGGGCGACTGGTTCTGGCCGGTGTGGCAGCTGGCGAGCCTGCTCATCGCGGTCGGTGCGGTCTGGATCGTGATCGAGCTGTGGGCGCGAGCGCGCCTGCTGCTGAAGCAGATTCGCACCCTGCATCGGGTGCTGATCGCGCGCTTCCCCGAGGTGGTCGCCAAGGATCAGACCGGTTCGGCCACCCAGTTGAAGGCATCGGACCAGGTCGCGCAGGTGATGGACGCGCTGTACCTGCAATCCGGCGGCGGTATGGAGCTGCCCGCGGCGGGCATTCCGCCCGAAGAGGTCACCGAACGCGCGGCCCGGGTGGCGGAGTGGGCCCGAAACCCCTTCGGCGACGTACTGATCGACGGTCGCTGGATCGCACCGCCGGAGGGCGTCGGTCCGCGCGGCTGGGTGCAGGCGATTGCTCGCGCCTATGAGGCGGGCGCCACCACGTCGACGGTGAGCCGGGCCGCCGCCAAGCGCTGAGTTCGATCGACCGTTCTCCCGGACCGCCGGACTTCCGTAATCCTTCCGAATAGAAACGGCCCCCCGTGCCATGCGCGGGAGGCCGTTCTGTGTTGTCTGTTGTCTTAGTTGCGCCAATGTCATATCGGCGTCATGGAATTGCTGCGGGGCGGGGTTGGGGGGCGACCGAATTGTCGCTTTTCTGTGCACAGAGCACAAAGAGTTTGTGCATCAGCACATAAGAATTTATGCACACAGCACAATAGGGCGCTTGTCGCAGTTGGTGCATTGGGGGCGAAACGCTCACATCACACAAAACGACATACTGCACAAGTCGCTCGGCACTATCTCGGCCCCCGTGATGTGGGCAGGGAAATGCCAGGATTGTGCATAACGCACCAGCGCAGAGACCTACGCCACTTGGCCCCAAGCGCAATGGGACCGGTGCAACACTCTTCAGCCGGCCGAATGGCTCCACGATGAACGGCGCTGCCCTGCAAGCAGCGCCGTCATCACACCGTGTTCAGGCACCCTGCAGTACCTGATCGGGCGCGGAGCAGTTCCCTACCGGGCCACCCCGGTGCGACCTCCGAGACGGCCGCGCCGAGTTGCCCCGGTAGAGAACCTATTCCGTACCGTCCGGAGGAATTTCGGGCAGCCCTTCGCTGGCCCGCAACTTCTCCGCCATGGAGGTGAGGAGGTTCTGAGATTCTTCGGAGAGGTCGAACGCCCTACTCGACAAACGACGAAGTCCATAGCCCTGCAGCTGGGACAGCAGTTCGAGATCGTGATCGATCTTGGCCGCGTAGATGTCGTTGAAGAAGTAGTCCGGTTTCACCTTGAAGAACTTCGCCAGCGCGGCCACCGTCTCATCTGAGGGGTTGGTCCGCTGTCCCGACCGCAACTGCGAGAGATACGGTTTCGAGATCGGATGGCCGGAGGCCGTGAGCGCCGCCGCCACCTCTGCATTGGTGTGCGGCTTACGCCCCGGGGGATGCACGGTTTCGAACAGCTTGTTCAGCCGCGCCGCGAAATCAGCCATTGTGAGCCGCCCAATTCCCTTCGCTGTACTAACAGTCGTTATCTCGGATACGTATCATTGATATTAGCGGCTCAGTAACTGAAAACCTACGCCTGATCCGCGATTTCCTTGAAGCTTCTAGGCGGTGATCCGGTGAACCGGCTGTGGCTTGGGTGTTTGCGGGCCAGCGCCACCGTTCTTGCGGAGGGCTTAAGAGTCCCGGTTCTGGCCCGTCGCGAAGGTCTTCCACGACGGGCCGTCGGTAACCCTAAGATAGCTGACGTCTCATCTTCTTGTCTGTACCCGAGTTTGTGTGGCGTACGCCACGTTTCACGACAAGTGGGATGAACGTTCAACCTCGCCCGAAAATGATTGAAGTGACGACTAAGTGACTAGATCCGCTCGATGATCGTGCCCGTCGCGAGCGCGCCACCGCAGCACATGAGGATCATCGCGGTCTGCTTGTCGGACCGTTCCAACTCGTGCAAAGCCGTTGTGATGAGCCGGGTTCCGGTGCTGCCGACCGGATGTCCGATGGCGATCGCGCCACCGTTGACGTTCACCCGATCCAGATCCGGCTTGTGCACCGAGGCCCACGACAGCACCACGGACGCGAACGCCTCGTTGATTTCGAACAGATCGATATCGCCGATGCTCATCCCGCTGCGCTCCAGCAGGCGCTCGCACGCCTGAACCGGTCCGTCCAGGTGGAATTCGGGCTCGCCGCCCACCAGACACTGCGAAATGATCCGCGCGCGGGGGCGCAAACCCGCTCGCTCAGCGGCCTTTTCGTCCATCAGCAGCACCGCGGAGGCGCCGTCGGAGATCTGCGAGGAGGAGCCCGCGGTGTGAATTCCGCCCTCCAGCACCGGCTTCAGCTTCGCCAGGCCCTCGCGGGTGGTGGCGCGCAGACCCTGATCGCGGCTGATATCGGCGGTCTCGCCGGTGAGGTTGCCTTCCTTATCGACCTGCGGCGCACCGACAATGGTGAGCACCTCGCGGTCGAACCGGCCCTGCTCCCACGCCTGCGCGGCCAGACGCTGTGAGCGCTCGCCCCATTCGTCGGTGTCGTCGCGAGTGATGCCGCGCCGCTTGGCAATTCGCTCCGCGGCGGTGAACTGGTCCGGCATATCGATATCCCACGACGCCGGACGGCGCGGGCCCGCGTGCGTTCCGACGTTGGCGCCCAACGGAACATGGCTCATGGACTCCAGGCCGCAGGCCATGCCGACATCGATCGCGCCGGTGGCGATCAGGCCCGCGACCAGGCCGGTGGCCTGCTGTGCGGAGCCGCACTGATTGTCGATGGTGACCGCACCGGACTGCCAGGGCAATCCGGCGTGCAGCCAAGCGGTTCTGGTGACATTGTTGGACTGTTCGCCCACCTGCATCACGCAGCCGCCGATGACCTGCTCCACCAGAGCCGGATCCAGCTCGGCCCGCTCCAGCAGGCCCTTCTGCGCCGCTCCCAGGAGTTCGGCGGCATGCAGTCCGGCCAGCCAGCCGTTGCGCTTGCCGATGGGTGTGCGCGCGGCTTCGACGATGACGGGTGTACCCACGATGGTCTTCCTTCCGGATCAGAACTGGAACAAGTTCTCTACAAGTAATGTAAGTCAGTTTCGGTTCCTTCCCTAGTCTTACCGCCTGTGCTTGAATATCGGTAGAACGTGTTTCAGTTAGTCAAAGGAGACAGCTGGTGGTGGCAGCCAATACCGCAGACGCCCAAGCCCGGCCCAACGTGCCGGACGGGTTCGACATCACCGACCCGGAGATGTGGCAGCAGCGAGTCCCGGCGGAGGAACTCGCCGAACTCCGCGAGGCCGCGCCGATCTGGTGGAATCCCAAGTCTCCCGAGACCGGCGGCTTCCAGGACGACGGCTTCTGGGTGATCAGCAAGCATGCCGACGTGAAAACCGTCTCGCGGCGTGATGACGTGTTCTCCACCTTCGAGAACACCGCCATCCCGCGCTTCCAGGACAGCATCACCCGCGAGCAGATCGAACTGCAGCGCTTCGTCCTGCTGAACAAGGACGCCCCAGAGCACACCAAGCTCCGCAAGATCATCTCCAAGGGCTTCACCCCGCGCGTCATCAACGGCCTGCGCGCCGAGCTGACCGCGCGCGCCGAATCCATCGTGCAGGCCGCGGTGGCGACCGGCGCCGGTGACTTCGTGGAGCAGGTGGCGGCCGAACTGCCGCTGCAGGCCATCGCCGAATTGATCGGCGTGCCACAGGAAGACCGCATGAAGCTCTTCAAGTGGTCCAACGATATGACCAGCTACGACGATCCGGACAGCGATGCCGATCCGGTGGTCGCCTCCACCGAGATCCTGGGCTACTCGTACCAAATGGCCGAAGCCCGCCGGGCCTGCCCGGCCGACGATATCGTCACCGAACTCATCAACGCCGATGTCGACGGTGACGCGCTGCTGCCCGAGGAATTCGGCTTCTTCGTCATGGTGCTGGCCGTGGCCGGCAACGAGACCACCCGCAATGCCACCACGCACGGGATGATCGCGTTCCTGGAGAACCCGGAGCAGTGGGAACTCTTCAAGAAGGAGCGCCCGCGCACCGCCGTCGACGAGATCATCCGCTGGGCCACCCCGGTCAGCAGCTTCCAGCGCACCGCGCTCGAGGATGTGGAAGTCGGTGGCGTGCAGATCAAGAAGGGGCAGCGCGTGGTGCTGTCCTACCGCTCGGCCAACTTCGACGAGGAGGTGTTCGACGATCCGAACACCTTCAATATCCTGCGTGATCCGAACCCGCACCTGTCCTTCGGTGGCACCGGCGCGCACTACTGCGTCGGCGCGAACCTGGCGCGGCTGGAGATCGAGATCATCTTCAACGCCATCGCCGACTATATGCCGGACATCTCCCGCCTCGGCGATCCGCAGCGCCTGCGCTCGGGCTGGCTGAACGGTGTCAAGGAATTCCAGGTCGACTACGGCACCAAGCCCGGCGGCGGTTGCCCGGTAGCGCACTAGCGCGAAAAACGCTGACCTGCCCTGCCTCTCACAACTCAGGGTAGTAAGGAAAGGAGCGGGAGACTGGAATCCAGTCTCCCGCTCCTTTGTGATTTCTGACGGGGCCTGTTGTCCCTAAACGGGTTTCATGGTCTGCATGGCGCGCTCGGTCTCCCAGAACGCGCGCAGCGCGGCGATCTTGCCGTCCGGCTCCACCCGATAGGTGAAAACGCCTTCGGCATCGATGGTCTGGCCGCCCAGCGTGGTGCGGATGCGGCCGGTGTAGACCACCTCGCTGCCGCAGGCGAACGAATCATCGAAGAGGAATTCGATGGAGTCGGTCTGCGCGATCGCCTTGTCCCAGAACGCCGCGATGGCTTCCGGTCCGCGATGGCCCTTGCCCTCGGGATCGAAGAAGGACGGTCCGACCGGATCCTCCACGATGCCGTCGGGCGCGAACAGCGCGACCCAGGCGTCCTTGTCCTTGGCGCGCACCGCGGCCTGCGATGCCCGCCCGGCTACCCGGGCGGGATGATCCTCATCGGTCACGGCTGCTCACTTCCGACCACCCACATCGAGAAGTACTGCGAGCCACCGCCGTACGCGTGGCCGAAGGCCTTGCGGGCATTCTCCACCTGGTAGTCCCCGGCCCGGCCCATGACCTGCTTGGCGGCCTCGGCGAAGCGGATCATGCCGGACGCACCGATCGGGTTGGAGGACAGCACGCCGCCGGACGGATTCACCGGAAGCTTTCCGCCGATGGCGGTTTCGCCCGCATCGGTGAGCTTCCAACCCTCGCCCTCGGGCATGAAGCCCAGGTTCTCCAGCCACATGGGCTCGAACCATGAGAAGGGGACGTAGATTTCGGCCGCGTCGATCTCCTCGAGCGGGTTGGTGATTCCGGCCTGCTTCCACAGCGCGGCGGCCGCGGCCTGACCGGCCTTCGGATTCACCTGATCGCGCCCGGCGTAGGCGAGCGGTTCGGTGCGCATGGCGGTGCCGTGAATCCAGGCGACCTTCTTGCCGCGGGCTTCGACGGCCTTGGCCGAGGCCTCGTCACCGATGACGATGGCGCACGCGCCGTCCGAGGACGGGCAGGTCTCGTCGAAACGGATGGGGTCCCAAAGCATTTGGGACGCCATCACCGATTCCATGGTGATATCGGCCTGCTTGAGATGCGCGAACGGATTCTTCGCGCCATTGCGGCGATCCTTCACCGCGACCATGGCGCCGATGTGCAGCGGCGCGTTGGCGCGGCGGATGTAGGCGCGCACGTGCGGTGCGAAGTAGCCGCCCGCGCCCGCGCCGACCGGCATGGTGAACGGAACCGGATTCGACAGCGCCCACATGGCATTGGATTCGGACTGCTTCTCCCACGACAGCGCGAGCACCTTGCCGTGCACGCCCGCCTGCACGTGGCTGGCCGCCACGACGCCGGTGGAGCCGCCGACCGAACCGGCGGTGTGCACGCGCAGCAGCGGTTTTCCGGTGGCGCCCAAGGCATCGGAGAGGAACAGCTCCGGCATCATGGAGCCCTCGAAGAAGTCGGGGGCCTTACCGATGACGACGGCGTCGATATCGGCCATGGTCAGATCGGAGTCGATCAGCGCGCGGTCGATGGCCTCGCGCAGCATGCCCGCCATGGACACATCCGAACGCTTGGTCACGTGATGCGTCTGGCCGGTGCCGAGTACGGCAGCGGGGTTCGTCATGAGCGTGCCTCCAGGGTGGCGACGAGGTTCTGCTGCAGCGCGGGACCGCTACTGGCATGCGCCAGTGCGCGATTCGCGTTGCCGTTGAAGATTTCGGTGGCGGCGAAACCGATGCGCTCCAGCCCGGCCGCGAACATCGGATTGCCGGACAGCGGGCCGCCGGACGGATTGATCCGGGTATTGCCGTTCAGGCCCAGCGCCTGCGCGAGGATGAGCTCCTCGTGGCTGAACTGCGCGTGCAGTTCGGCGATATCGAAGTCGGCGGAGCCGCTGCCGATCGCGGCCTTGGCGGCACGCGAAGTCGATTGCGAGACAGTAAGATCGCGCGCACCCAGGATGGGGGTGTCGATGTAATGCGCGATACCGGTGAGCCAGGCCGGACGCTCCCGCAGTTCCCGTGCCTTGTCACCGACGGCCAGCACCACCGCGGCCGCGCCATCGGTGATGGGCGCGATGTCGTGGGCGCGGAACGGATTCGCCACATACTCGGCGGCCAAAAGCTTTTCGACGTCGGATTCGGTGCGCGCGGTGGCGCTGCCGCCCTTGGCGGCCGCGTGCACGGCGCTACGGGCGGCGACCTCGGCCATATCGCGCTCGGACCAGCGACCGGCGTCGATACCGGCGCGGGCCTGCAAACCGGCCATCGATACCGCGTCCGGGCCCAGCGGCGCGACCAGGTACGGATCGGTCTGCAGCGTCAGCACCTGGCGCAGCGTGCCCGCCGACGCCTTGCCGAAGCCGTACACCAGGGCGGTCTCGGCCTGTCCGGTGCGCAGTTTCACCCATGCCTCGTACAGCGCCCAGGCCGCGTCCATCTCGACGTGCGATTCGTTGATCGGCGGCACCGCGCCGATGGAGTCGATCGCGGAGATGAACGAGAAGGCCCGTCCCGCAAGGTAATCCGAGGAGCCCGAGCACCAGAAATCGATATCGGACTTGGTGATGCCGAGCTGGGCGTACAGCTCGGTGAAGCACGGCGCGAGCATTTCCACGCCATTGGTGGTGCCGAAGGTCTCCGGCACGTGCGGCGCGTGGGCGAACCCCACCACCGCGATGTCAGTAACGTTGCCGCTCAAAGTAATTCAGCGCCTCTCTACAGGTGGTGCGCGAACGAGTCGTATTCGGCGTCGGGTTCGCCGGTGGGCCGGAAGTGATCGATATTGGCCATCGACAGGCCCCACTCCTCGCGCGGCTTCCACACGGCCTCGACCTTCATGCCCATCCGGACCTCGCTCGCGTCCACGCCCAGCACCAGGTGCAGGAACGGGATATCGGTGCCGTCGAGCAGCACGTACGCGGCCACATACGGGGGCTTGAGGCGCTGGCCCATGAACGGCACGTTCACGATGCAGAACGTGGTGACGATGCCCTTATCGGACACCTCGACATAATCGTCGGTCGGCTCACCGGTGCGCGGGTCCGCGCCGCGCGGCGGGAAGTACACCTTGCCGTCCATCTTGGCGCGCGCGCCGATCAGCTTGCCCTCGGTGAGCGCTTTCAGGAAGACCGCTTCCTGCGGTGCGGCGGTGTGCTTGAACGACAGGTCGATCGGCGTGATGATGCCGGTCACCGGCTCGGCGGAGTCCTCGGAATCCGCAGGCGCGGTGGAGGTTTCACCCGGCTCGAAGGCCACGATGTCGTGGATGTCGCCGGTGCGCTCGGCGGCCCAGCGCGCCCGCACCCGCAGGCCGGTGGAGATATCGGCCGGCGAGGCCACGTCCACGGCGTGCAGCAGGGCGGTGTCCGCGCCGTCCAGCTTGATGAGCGCGTAGGCGAACGGGCGGTCGAAGGGCTGACCGGGCAGCGGTTCGGCCACCCAGCTCCACGACTGCACGGTGCCCACATCGGCCACGTCGACGAATTCGGTCAGGGCATCCGCGGTGATCGGATCGAATTCCGCGGGCGGCACGAGGACGCGCCCATCGGAACCGCGCACCCCGACGACCCGTCCGGCACGCAATCCGGTGAGGAAGCGTCCGATGGTCGGTCCGGTGGAGCGGGTGTAGTCGAACTTCATCACCAGCGGTGCTGCGAGTACTTCGGTGTTCCCCAGAGTCACGCGATCGAGTAGAACAGGTTCTAATGATGGTGGCAAGAGCCCACATGGGAAGGGAACGGGACATGCGCTTTGGGTTGCAACTCGGATACTGGGGCGCGCAGCCGCCCGCCAATACCGCGGAGTTGGTGGCGGCCGCCGAGGAGACCGGATTCGACGCCGTCTTCACCGCCGAATCCTGGGGTTCGGACGCCTACACCCCGCTCGCCTGGCTCGGCCCGAGCACCAGCCGCGTCCGCCTGGGCACCTCGGTCGTGCAGATGTCCGCGCGCACCCCGACCGCGACCGCCATGGCCGCGCTGACCCTGGACCACCTCAGCGGCGGACGGCACATCCTCGGGCTCGGCGTCTCCGGTCCGCAGGTCGTCGAGGGCTGGTACGGGCAGTCGTTTGCCAAGCCATTGCAGCGCACCCGCGAATACGTCTCGGTGATCCGCCGGGTGCTCGAGCGCGAGGGCAAGGTGACCAATGACGGTCCGAGCTACCCGCTGCCGTACAACGGCGCGAACGCCACCGGCTTCGGCAAACCGCTCAAGTCGATCACGCATCCGCTGCGCAAGGATCTGCCCATCTGGCTGGGTGCGGAAGGTCCGAAGAACGTCGCGCTGACCGCCGAGATCGCGGACGGCTGGCTGGCCATCTACTACACCCCGCGGCTGGCCGATATGTACAACGAGTGGCTGGACGAGGGTTTCGCGCGCGCGGGTGCCCGGCGTTCGCGGGAGGACTTCGAGATCGCCGCGACCGCGCAGGTCATCCTGACCGATGACACCAAGGCGGAACTGGATCGGCTGCGGCCGTTCCTGGCGCTGTACATCGGTGGTATGGGCGCGGAGGATATGAACTTCCACGCCGAGGTGTACCGCCGCATGGGCTACGGCGAACAGGTCGAGGAGATCACCCGGCTGTTCCGCACCGGCCGCAAAGACGAAGCGGCGGCGGCGGTTCCGGACGAGCTGATCCTGGACACCACGATCATCGGCGATGAGGCGCATGTGCGCGAACAGCTGAAGGTGTGGGAGAAGGCGGGCGTCACCATGCTGCTCGTCGGCGTGCAGAGCGTGGCGCAGTTCGAGCGTCTGAAGCCGTTCATCGAGTCGTAGAACGCGTTCTAGATCGGCCGCCCGCTCGTCGCGGCATCTCGCGGGGCATCGGCGGGCGGGTTCCCTTTTGTCCTATTCCTTTTAGGCATCCCAGGTCGGTAGGCTGTGGCGGGGGCCACAGGGCATTTGTCCAGTCAGCGGGAAATCGCACCTTGCAACTCGCGAGAACACGTTCTATTTTCATCCTGTGAGCTACAACATAGCGGACCTTGTCGAGCACGCCATCGATCTGATGCCGGAGCGAGTAGCTCTGGTCGACAACGATAGGGAATTCACCTACGCCGAGTTCGAGAAGCGTTGCAACCAGCTGGGCCATTACCTGCAGGAACAGGGCGTGCAGCCCGGTGACAAGGTAGGCATCTACGCGCGTAACACCATTGAGGCCGTCGAGGCCATGGTGGCGATCTTCAAGATCCGCGCGGTGGTCATCAACGTGAACTACCGGTACGTCGAGAACGAGTTGCAGTACATCTTCGAGAACTCGGACATGGTCGCGCTCATCGCCGAACGCCGCTACAGCGAGCGCATCGGCAATGTGCTGCCCAAGGTTCCGGCCATCAAGACCGTGCTGACCATCGAGGACGGCACCGATCTGCCCGCCCCCGCGGGTGCGGTCGAATACGAGACGGCCCTGGCGGGCAGCTCGGATGTGCGCGACTTCGGCGATCGCTCGGCCGATGACATCTTCATGCTCTACACCGGCGGCACCACCGGCCTGCCCAAGGGCGTCATGTGGCGGCACGAGGACTGGTGGCGCGTGCTCGGCGGCGGCATCAACTTCGTCACCGGCGACCGCATCGAGGACGAATGGCAGCAGGCCAAGGTCGGCGCGGGCAACGGCCAGCTGGTGCGCTTCCCGATCCCGCCGCTGATCCACGGCGGCTCGCAGACCGCGGTGTTCCACAGTCTGTTCGACGGCGGCAAGGCCATCATGCTGCCCGAGTTCAGCGGGCATGGCGTGTGGCAGGCCATCGACAAGCACACCATCAACCTGATCTTCATCACCGGTGACGCCATGGCGCGCCCGATGCTGGACGCGTTGAAGGCCGGCAACCCGGAAACCGGTGAGCCGTACAAGCATTCGGCCCTGTGGGCGATGGCCTCCAGTGCCGCGCTGTTCTCGCCCGCGCTCAAGGACGAGTACATCGAACTGCTCACCACCACCATGATCACCGACTCCATCGGCTCCTCGGAGACCGGTTTCGGCGGTCTGTCGGTGGCCACCAAGGGCGCCACCCACACCGGCGGCCCGCGCGTGAAGATCGACGCCTCCACCAAGGTCATCGACGAAGAGGGCAATGAGATCGAGGCGGGTTCGGGTAAGACCGGCCTGATCGCGCGCACCGGGCACATCCCGCTCGGCTACTACAACGATCCGGTCAAGACCGCGGCCACGTTCAAGGAGTTCAACGGGATTCGCTACTCCATCCCGGGCGACTTCGCCCGCGTGGAGGAGGACGGCAGCGTCACCATGCTCGGCCGCGGGTCGGTCAGCATCAACTCCGGCGGCGAGAAGATCTACCCCGAAGAGGTCGAGGGCGCGCTCAAGGCGCATCCGGAGATCTTCGACGCGCTCGTGGTCGGCGTGCCGGATGAGCGCTGGGGACAGCGCGTCGTGGCGGTCGTGCAGTGCCGCGGCGAGAATCGGCCCACCCTGGAGGATCTGCGCCCGGTGCTGACGCAGGAGATCTCCTCCTACAAGATGCCGCGCAGCCTGTGGTACGTGGACGAGATCAAGCGCTCGCCCGCGGGCAAGCCCGATTACAAGTGGGCGCAGGCGCAGACCGAGGCCCGCGAGGCGGATAACCACTCGCACGCCCCGAGCACCAAGTAATCGCGCCGCCGCGGTAACCGTGAGTTACTGCTGAGGTTCCTGCGCCCGCCTGTTGCGAAACAGGCGGGCGCAGGCAATTTCGGGGTGTTCTTCTTGTCGGTGCCCTGTGCCAGAGTGATGGTCATGAGCGAGACAGGCGGCGGATCCACCACGATCACCGACGATGTACTGCGGTCCTTCGAAGGTCATCGGCGTGAGTTGTGCGCCTACGCCTATCGAATGCTCGGGTCGTCGTTCGAGGCCGAGGACGCGGTACAGGAAACCTTCACCAGGGCGTGGAAGTCGTACGACTCGTTCGAGGGTCGTTCGAGCGTGCGCTCCTGGCTCTACAAGATCACCACCAATGTCTGTCTGGACATGCTCGACGGTCCGCAGCGCCGCGCCCGGCCGATGGACCTCACCGGCGCCAGCACCCCCGACACCCCGCTGCCCCCGCCGGAGCCGGATTACGTTTGGGTGGAACCGATTCCGAACGGTCTCGCCTTCGGCGCGGACCCGGCCGAGGCCGCCAGCGCCAAGGACACGCTGCGCCTGGCGTTCGTGGCCGCGGTGCAGCATCTGCCCGCCACCCAGCGCGCGATTCTGATCATGCGCGAGGTATTGCGCTTCTCCGCCAATGAAACCGCGGACATGCTCAATGTCTCCCCGGCCTCGGTGAACAGCGCACTGCAGCGCGCCCGCGCCACCATGACCAAGGCGCAGGAGGTGTCCACCGTCTCGGACGTCTTCGACGAATCCGATGAACGGCAGCGCAAACTCGTCGACGATTTCGTGGCCGCGTTCGAGTCCTACGACATGGCCGCGCTCACCGAATTGCTCAAAGCCGATGTGGCACTGTCCATGCCGCCGTTCTCGCTGTGGATCTCCGGTCCCGAGAATGTCGCGCAGTTCATGCTCACCACCGGTTCGGCGTGCCGCGATTCCCGCATGATCCCGCTCGGGGCCAATGGCATGCCCGCCTTCGGGCACTACAAGCCCAGTGCCGACGAACCTGGCGTCTGGGTGCCGTGGTCCATCACGGTCCTGGAACTGGACGGCGATCGCATCGCGGGGCTCAACTTCTTCTTGGATACCGACCGCCTGTTCCCGCTTTTCGGACTTGCGCCGGAACTGCGGTAGAACTGTTCTCCGTCGCCGCGTAGGTGGATGCGCCGGGGTGGTCCGGCGTGAACGCGACGACATGCGTGAACGGCCCGCTGGGAGAAATCCCGGCGGGCCGTTCGCATTCGGAATGAGCAGATCAGTGCGCGCCGGGGTAGGCCATGTGGAAGGGCTCCCACTGGTGGCCATCCGGATCGAGGAAGGTGCGGCCGTGCATGCCGACCTGGGCTTCCTGGGCGCGCTTATCCGCATTGACCTCTTCGGTGCCGCCGGAGGCGAGGGCGGCCTCCACCAGGGTGTCGACTTCCTCCGGACTGTTGAGCGAGATGGCGTAAAGGGCATTCACGGTGGCACCGGGATCGCCGACGGGCCGGGTGCTGAAGGTGGTGAAGAAGTCCCGGGTCAGCAGCATGGCGCAGATATTGTCGTCGATGACGATGCAGGCGGCGTTCTCGTCGGTGAAGTCCTGATTGACCTTCCAGCCCAGCGCCTCGTAGAAGTTCTTGGACCGCTCCAGGTCGGCTACGGGGAGATTGATGAAGATCATCTTGCTGGCCATGGTGATTCGTCCTCTCATCCGCAAACGCCTTGCGGGTCCAATGGGGTCATTGGTGAGGACGAGACGCGGGTGGAAAACTCATCGGTGCGGTGGCACTGTGGTCTGTGACACATCATTTGTCGATCGGGAAGTCGGCGACCCGCCCAGCGTGACAGAGTGGCGGACAGGAGGTGCCTGATGAAGCACAGCTACCTGGTTGCCCTCACCGGCAGCGGCGGAACCGTACCGCCGGAGCTCGGCGTGGTGCGCAGGCTGGTCGAGCGCGGGCATCGGGTCACCGTGCTCGCCGAGGAATCGCTGGCCGCGGAGGTGACGGCCACCGGTGCGCGGCTGCGATCGCGCGCGGGCAGCGGATTCGCCCGCGACACCGCCGCCGAAATCGATTCCGAGCGACCGGATCTGGTACTCGCCTCCTATTTCGCGTTCGGTGCCATGGTGGCCGCGCAGGCGCGGGAATTACCGTTCATGGCACTCATACCGGGCATTTATCCGCTCCCGGTGGAAGGCGGGCCGCCGCCCGGCACCGGATTCGGCCGCGCCGGGGGACCGGTGGGGCGCTGGCGCGATCGACTGGTCGGATCCATGGTGCAGCGGCGCTGGGATCAGGAACTGCTGCCGCAATTGAATGCGTTGCGCGCGGATTTCGGGCTGGAGCGGCTCGCGCACTATCAGGATCAGGTGCAGCTGGCGCATCGGCAGCTCGTATTGTCCAGTGAGGTATTCGATTTCGCGGCGCAGCGGCCGGATACGGTGCGCTATGTCGGCGCCATTCTGGATGATCCGATCTGGGCGCGGGACGCCGAATGGACGGTGCCCGAAGGCAGTGAGCCGCTGGTGCTGGTCTCGCTGTCCAGCACCGATCAGGGGCAGACCGAATGTCTGCAGCGGATTGCCGACGCGCTCGGGAAGCTGCCGGTGCGCGGTGTCATGACCGTCGGCCCGGCCGTCCCCGTCACCGCGATCAGCCCGCCGCCGAATGTGACCGTGCTGGGCTGCGCCCCGCATCACGAACTCATGCGGCACGCGAGCCTGGTGATCACACACGGCGGGCACGGCACGCTGCTCAAATCGTTCGCCGCCGATCTACCCGTGGTGCTGCTCCCGCACGGCCGCGATCACGCCGACAATGCCGCCCGGGTGCGCTCGCATCATGCCGGAATCACGTTGCCGCGCACCGCGACCGCGCAGCAGATCGCCACCGCCGTCCGCAAGGCGCTGCGCACGCCGGCGCACTATCGGGCCGCCGCCGAACTCGGCCGGGTGCTGCGCCGCGACGCCATGAGCGATCTGCTGATGAACGAACTCGAACCCGCGGCCGATCACCCCGACCCGATCTTCGCCGCGAGCGCGTCCACCCGGGCGGGTCACTGGCACCCCGACTCCAACCACGAACTCGAATCCTGAGCGTTTTCCGGCGGGTATGTGCGGTTGATCCGGTTTACGGTGATCGGCATGGATTACCTGGCCCTGCTCTGCGCGAAGCTCACCGAATTCGGCGATCTCATCACGCCGGACACCGACCTCGCCACCCCGGTGCCGAGCTGCGGTGACTGGACGTTCTACGACCTCGCCGATCATCTGGGCCAGGGCAATCTCTGGGTGGTGACCGCCGTGACCGAACTGCGCGGTGACCACCAGGGTGATCCGGCTCCGAAAGACGCTGTCGCGCTGCGCGAATGGTATGACGAAACGGCCGACGCCATCGCCGCGTCGCTCGCCGCCGATCCGGACAACGAAGCCTGGACCTTCACCCGCTCCATGCCCCGCACCGTCGGCTTCTGGCGTCGCCGCCGCGCCCTGGAAACCCTGATGCACCTGTGGGACGGTCAGAACGCCTTCGGCAAAGCGGTTCCCTTCGACACCGATCTGGCCGTGGACGGCATCAACGAGGTCTTCGAACTCTTCGCCCCGCGCATGATCCAGCGCGGCCTGGCCACCGAACCCGAAGTGGCGCTGCGCCTGCGCGCGACGGATATCGCCGAGAGCTGGATCTACGGCCCGGGCGAACCGGTCGCCGAAATCGCCGCTCCCGCTTCGGATCTGCTGCTCTCGCTGTGGCAGCGCCTGCCCGCGTCCGACCCGGCCCTGACCTGGGGCGGCGACCGCATCGCGGGCGAGCGTGTGCTCGCGGGACCGCTCGTGCCCTGACCCGTGTAGCGGGGGTGCTCACAGAAAAGTGCGGCGGCACCGGAAGGTGCCGCCGCACTTGATGTTTCGGTGCGGGCGGGTGGGACCGCGGGTTGCTCAGCTGGCCGGTGCGGCGAGGATGCCGCCGAGGGCGCGCAGGTGATCGGTGGCGCCGCCGAGGGCGAATTCATTGTGCTTGGCGGCGGTGAAGTACTGGTTCACGATGTGGTCGCGGTCGATGCCGACGCCGCCGTGTACGTGCACCACGGTGTGGGCGACGCGGTGGCCCGCATCGGCGGCCCAGAACTTGGCGGTGTGGATCTCGGCGGTGGCGGGCAGGCCCTCGGCGAGCAGCCAAGCGGCCTGCTGGACCGCGAGGCGCACGCCCTGGATGTCGATGTAGGCATCGGAAAGTCGTTGTGCCACCGCCTGGAAGCTGCCGATCTTGCGGTTGAACTGCTCCCGCTCGCGGGCGTAGTCGGCGACCAGCTCGAGGCCCTTCTCGACGACGCCGAGCTGGGTGGCGGCCAGGCCGAGCCAGGCGCGCTCGAGCAGCCAGTTCAGAATGTCCGCGCCCTGCTCGAGGGTGCCGACCAATTCCGCCGGGGTGGCGGTGAATTCGACCTCGGCCTCGGGGGAGCGGTCGGTGACGATCTGATCCTCGATGCGCACCGAGGCGTGCGAGGGATCGACCAGGAATACGGCGGGGGAGCCGTCGACACTGGCGGACACCAGGATTCGCGCCGCCTGGCGCGCGAACGGCACCGTGGTCTTGAAGCCGGTGAGCTGCCAGCCGTCATTGTCGGCCGCCGTGGTGACCGGCTTGGCCAGTTCCCAGTTGCGCTCTTCGCTCAGCGCGGCGGTGAGGATGACCTCGCCGCTCGCGGCCTGCGCGGCCAGCGCGCGCTGGTCATCCGAGCCGAATGCGGCGAGCGCGCCCGCGCCCAGCACGATCGACCACAGGTACGGCACCGGCGCGACGGATTTGCCGATCTCGCGCAGGATGGCGGTCTGCTCCAGTACGCCGAAATCGCTGCCGCCCACCGTTTCCGGGAGCGCCGCGGCCAGCACACCGGTCTCGGCGAGTGAGCTCCACAGCGTGTCATCGAAGCGCACGACCGGATTTCCGGCGGCGTCGGTGTTCTTGTCGAGCTCGCGCAGCCGGTCGGCGGTGACGAGCTTGCCGGTGACCTCGGCGGTGAGGCGGGCCAGATCCTGCTGCGCCTCGGTAAGGGTGAAATCCATGATGGTTACCTAGGTTTCGATTAGCGCGCGGCGGCGGGCTGCTTGAGGGCGGTCATGGCGATGATGTCACGCTGCACCTCGTTGGTGCCGCCGCCGAAGGTCAGGATCAGGCAGGCGCGGTGCATGCGCTCCAGGCGGCCGCGCAGCTGCGAACCGGCGGAGTCCTGGCGCAGGTAGGCCTGCGGGCCGAGGATCTCCATCAGCGCGCGGTAGGCCTCGGTGGCCAGTTCGGTGCCGTACACCTTGGTCGCGGAAGCGTCCCACGGCCGCGGCGCGGCATCGCCGCCCTGATCGGCGCGCGAGGCGATTTCCCAGTTGGTGAGCTTGAGGTATTCCACCTTGGAGTGGATGCGGGCGAGCGCGATCTGCACCCACTCCTGGTCGATGACGCGGGAACCGTTGGCGGTCTTGGTGTTCCGAGCCCATTCCAGGGTCTGCGCGACCGCGAGCGCCAGCGGCGCGGCGGAGGTCAGCGCGACGCGCTCGTGATTGAGCTGATTGGTGACCAGCGACCAGCCGCCGTTCTCCGGGCCGACCATATCGGAGTGCTTGATCCGCACATCCTGGTAGTAGGTGGCGGAGGTGTCCGGTCCGGCCATGGTGTGCACCGGCGTCCAGGAGAAGCCCTCGGCCGTGGTCGGCATGATGAACATCGAAATGCCCTTGTGCTTCTTGGCATTCGGATCGGTGCGCGCCGCGAGCCAGACGTAGTCGGCGTACGCGATGAGCGAGGTCCACATCTTCTGCCCGTTGACGATCCACTCGTCGCCGTCGCGCACGGCGGAGGTGCGCAGCGAGGCCAGGTCGGTGCCCGCGCCGGGCTCGGAGTAGCCGATGGCGAAGTGCAGCTGTCCGGCGGCGATCTTGGGCAGGAAGAACTTCTTCTGCTCCTCGGTGCCGTAATGCATGATGGTCGGCGCGACGGAGTTGATGGTCAGGAACGGCACCGGGGCGCCCGCGATGGCGGCCTCATCGGTGAAGATCAGCTGATCCATGGTGGAGCGGTCCTGGCCGCCGTACTGCTTGGGCCAGCCCAGGGCGAGCCAGCCGTCGCGGCCCATCTCCTCGACGACCTCGCGGTAGACATTGCCCTCGCCGTACTCACCGGTCGTGGCCGAGAGCGCCTCCCGGCGTTCGGGAGTGATCAGACGGGCGAAATACTCACGCAGTTCAGCGCGCAGCTGTTCCTGTTGCGGCGTGTATGCGATCCGCATAGCGATACCTCTAGCTTCGTTTCCGGGTTGAGCCGATCATTGCACAGCAGGTGAAACATGTTCCAGTATTAGGTCGTGTAAGGACGCACTTCCTACCCCGGCCGGGGTAGGGGTTGTTAGGCTCGGCGCACTGTTTTGGCAAAGGAGTTGGCTATGAAGGTCACTGTTGATCTCGACCAGTGCGAGGCGAACGGTATCTGTGTCGGAATCGCCCCCGACGTCTTTGAACTCGATGATGACGACGTTCTGCACATCGTCGGCGCGGAGGTTCCGGCCGGTGATGAGGAAGATGTGCGCACCGCGGTCGCGCAGTGCCCCAAGGCCGCGCTGAAGCTGCTCTGAACCCAGCCTTGCTCGCCGGGTGTAACACGTTCTAGAGTCGGCCCGGTGAGCGAAACTGATGTGAGTCTTGCCGGCCGAGTGGCCATCGTCACCGGCGCGGGCGCCGGGCTGGGCCGGGCCGAAGCCTTGGAGCTGGCCCGGGCCGGCGCGTCGGTCATAGTGAACGACCTTGCCGAAAACGACGCGGTCAGCGCAACCCTCGCGGACATTCGCGCGCTCGGCGCCAAGGCCGAATTCGTGGCCGGCAGCATCGCCGAATCGGCCACCGCCGATGCCCTGATCAGCACCGCCGAGGAGACCTTCGGCGGCCTGGACATCGTGGTGAACAATGCCGGGATCACCCGGGACAAGATGCTTTTCAACATGTCCGACGCGGATTTCGACGCGGTCGTCGCGGTTCATCTGCGCGGGCATTTCCTTTTGACCCGTAATGCGGGCGCGTACTGGCGGGCCAAGTCCAAGGAAGCGGGTGCGCCGGTCTACGGCAGCATCATCAACACCTCGTCCGAGGCGGGTCTGCTCGGCCCGGCCGGACAGGCCAATTACGGTGCGGCCAAAGCGGGTATCACCGCGCTGACCCTGTCGGCCTCGCGCGCGCTCGCCAATTTCGGTGTGCGCGCCAACGCCATCGCCCCGCGCGCGCGTACCTCCATGACGGAGAACGTCTTCTCGGCCGCTCCCGAAGAGGGTCCGGATCCGCTCTCGCCCGATCATGTGGCCCGCCTGGTGGCCTACCTGGCCTCGCCCGCGGCCGCCGCGATCAGCGGTCAGCTGTTCGTCGTCTACGGCCCGATGGTGGCCCTGATGGCGGCCCCCATCGTCGAGCGGCGTTTCGATGCCGAAGGCGAGTGGACCCGCGAGGGTCTGGCGGCCACGCTCGGCGGCTATTTCGCCGAACGCCCCTCGGGCGCCACGTTTTCCGCGTCGGCGCTGATGGATCTCGGTTAGTCCACCCTTTGTACCGGTAGCGGGGGGTTTCTTCCCCCGTTTCCAGGTTGATCACGCGATCGATCGTTGGTAGGAATGGGAATCAACTATGTGTGGCGCCTCACAAAGGTTCCACGTTCATGATGGTAGACCTGGGGTGAACATGTTCTCGGAACTGGACATCAGTTCAGAAAGACTCCCAGTTCAAAACCATCGAAACCTTCCGAAGCCGTACTGGAACGTGTTCTAATCTTCGGACGGGACCGAGATCACATTCAGATCTCGGAAGCTATAGCTAGGCAGGGGCAGGAGGAATCGCGGGAATGAATGATGTCCTCGCCGTACCGTTACGGGCGGTCGGAGGGTTCTTCGAACTCGCCGGCGCTGTCGCCCGCGCCGTGGTGCGGCCACCGTTTCAACGACGGGAATTCATCGACCAGTCCTGGTTCATCGCCAGGGTTTCCATCATCCCGACGCTATTGGTGGCAATTCCGTTCACCGTGCTCGTCAGCTTCACCCTCAACATTCTGCTCCGCGAGATCGGCGCCGCGGACCTTTCCGGCGCGGGCGCGGCGTTCGGCACGATCACCCAGGTCGGCCCCATGTGCACCGTGCTCATCGTGGCCGGGGCCGGTGCGACCGCCATCTGCGCGGACCTCGGCGCGCGCACCATTCGCGAAGAGATCGACGCCATGAAGGTGCTCGGTATCGACCCGATCCAGCGCCTGGTCGTACCGCGCGTGCTCGCCTCGATGTTCGTGGCCTTCCTGCTCAACGGCCTGGTCTCCACGATCGGCATCCTGGGCGGCTTCCTGTTCTCGGTGTACCTGCAGGGTGCGAACCCGGGCGCGTTCGTCAACGGGCTGACCCTGCTGACCCACCTCCCGGAACTCGTGCTCTCCGAAATAAAGGCCGCGCTGTTCGGGCTCGTCGCCGGACTGGTCGCCTGCTACCTGGGCCTGAATGTCAAGGGCGGACCCAAGAGCGTCGGCGATGCCGTGAACCAGACCGTCGTCTTCGCCTTCATGGCGTTGTTCGTTATCAACGTGGTTGTAACCGCCGCCGGCATCAAGTTCACGGCGCGGTGATCAGATGGCGTTCGTGATCCAATCTCGTTTTCCGAAGGTGTTCAATCGCTTTCGGCGCTTCACCGAGAGCCTCGATTCGGTCGGTAAGCATGCGGTGTTCTATGGGCGGTCCATCGGCTCGGTCCCCAAGGCGCTGATTCACTATCGCACTGAAACCATCCGCCTGATCGCCGAGATCTCCATGGGAACAGGTGCCTTGGCCGTGATCGGCGGTACCGTCGTGATCGTCGGGTTCCTTACCCTGTCGGCCGGCTTCACCATTGCCGTGCAGGGTTTCAACTCGCTCGGCAATATCGGTGTCGAGGCCTTGACCGGCTTCTTCTCCGCCTTCATCAATGTGCGTATCGCCGCGCCGGTGATCTCGGGTATCGGTTTGGCGGCGACGCTGGGTGCGGGCACCACCGCGCAGTTGGGAGCGATGCGCGTCTCGGAGGAGATCGATGCCCTGGAGGTGATGGCCATCCGGCCGGTTCCCTTCCTGGTGGGTACCAGGATTCTCGCGGGCATCATCGCGATCATTCCGTTGTACTCGCTCGCGGTCATCGCCTCGTTCATCGCGAGCCGCTTTGCGACAGTGGTGATCTACGGGCAGTCGGCCGGTGTATACGACCACTACTTCTCGACCTTCCTGATTCCCAGTGACATCCTCTGGTCGTTCGCGCAGGCGATCTTCATGGCCATGGCCGTCATGCTGATCCACACCTACTACGGCTATCACGCCGCGGGCGGTCCGGTCGGCGTCGGTGTCGCGGTGGGTAATGCGGTGCGGGCCTCCCTGATCGCGGTGGTTATGGTGACGCTGCTGATCTCCCTCGCCATCTACGGCACCACCGGCAACTTCCATCTCTCCGGGTAGGGCGGACATGGCGCAAACACGTGAGATGGTGACGGGCCCGATCGGCTCGCCCATCGTCGAGAAACCAACAGCCAAGCGATATCTTGAAGAGGGCTGGGTTATCCGCCTGTGCGGGGCGGGACTGGTGCTGAGCATCGTTGCCGTGGTCGCGATCTGCATGATCAGCTTCGCGGGCGGCTTCCAGAACACCGTGAAGGTGACGGTCTCCGCTCCGCGCAGCGGCCTGGTGCTCGACAACGACGCCAAAGTAAAGATTCGCGGTGTGGAGATCGGTGTCGTCAAAGGCATTACGAATACCGCGGATGGTGCGAATATCGAGCTCGCGATCGATCCGGAGAAACTGAAGCTGGTTCCCGCCAATGCCACCGTGGATATTCGCTCCACGACCGTGTTCGGCGCGAAATACATCAACTTCGTTGCGCCGCAACAGTCTTCGGCGCAGTCGCTGAAGCCCGGCTCCACCGTGCACGCCGACGCAGTCACCGTGGAGTTCAATACGCTGTTCCAACATCTCAATCAGGTTCTCGACAAAATCGAGCCGGCGAAGCTCAACGCCACGCTGACCGCGCTGGGTACCGCGCTGGATGGGCGGGGCGAGAAGCTCGGACAACTGCTGACCGACAGTGATCAGTACCTGAAGGACATCAATCCGAGCCTGCCCGATCTGCGCCGTGATCTACAGACCTCGGTCGGTGTCACCAATCTGTATGCCGACGCGGTGCCGGATCTATTGCGTACTACCGACAATGTCGTGGTTACCGGAAACACTTTGGTCGACGAGAAGAACAACCTCGACAGTGTGCTGCTCAATCTCATCGGTCTGGCAGACACCACCGGTGGCGTGCTCGGCGATAACGAGCATCAGCTGGTGACCGCGCTGGACCTGTTGCGCCCCACCACCCAGCTGCTCAATGAATACAGTTCGGGCCTGTACTGCCTGGTCGTCGGAGCGGCCGACGCGCTCCCGCTGGGCAACCGCATCTTCGGTGGCGACGGACCGTACGTGACACTGAACGCGAGTTTCATGCCCGGCGGCACCCCCTACGAGTATCCGAAGGATCTGCCGAAGGTGAACGCCACGGGTGGCCCGCACTGCGAGAACATTCTCGACCGGGTGCCGGGCAGCCACTCCAACTACCTTGTCACCGACACCTCGGAGGGCGAGGTGTGGACGCCACCGTTGAGCACACATCTCAACGGGCCCAAGGTATTCCAACTGTTGTTCGCCGGATTGCCGGGGGTGCCCAACCCATGAGGATGAAACCGCACGCGAGCACCGTGAAGCTTTCGATCTTCGCGCTTGTCATGGTGCTGGTCCTGGCCGGGCTTGGAGTGATCTTCAGCGAGATGCGCTTCTCGCGCTCGACCGGGTATCACGCCATCTTCACCAGCTCCTCGGGGATCCTGCCCGGGGCGAAGGTGCGCATCGCCGGTGTACCGGTTGGCTCGGTCAGCCGGGTGACCGTCGGCAAGGACCGGATGGCCCACGTCGACTTCGACATCGACCGTCAGTATCACGTTTACGCGAGCACCCAGGCGGCCATCCGATACGAGAACCTCGTCGGTGACCGCTATATGGAGCTGCTGGAGGGACCGGGCACGGCGCAGGAGCTGAAGAAGAACGCCACCATCGGCGTCGACAAGACCAAGCCCGCGCTCGACCTGGACATGCTGCTCGGTGGATTCAAACCGCTACTGCGGGGCCTGAATCCGGAGCAGGTGAACGATCTGACCGGAGCCCTGCTGCAGGTGTTCCAAGGGCAGGGCGGCACGCTTGTCTCGCTGCTGAACAGCGGCGGCTCCTTCACCAAGACCCTCGCCGATCGGGATGCATTGATCGGCAGCGTGATCGAGAACCTGAAGACCGTGCTCGGGACCATCGATCAGAAGGACGCGGACTTCGCGACCACGCTGAACGAATTGCAACGTCTGGTCAGCGGGCTGGCCGCAGACAAAGATCCACTCGGTGACGCGCTGCCCCGATTGGCCGGGGTGACCGGCGATCTCACCTCGCTGCTGCAGGAGGCCCGCCCGGACCTGAAGGGCGATATCGAACATCTGGGTCGGCTTTCGCAGAATCTGGATGAGCGCCAAGACGACCTGCAGTACGTGATGAACCTGCTGCCCGAGACCTACAAGAAGCTGATCCGCATCGGCTCGTACGGGTCGTTCCTCAATATGTACATCTGTGGGACGAACTTCCTCACAGACGGACCCGACGGCAAGCAGCAGCTCGTCAAACTGCCCGGCCTGCAGACCGCGGGAAGGTGCGCCAACTGATGAAAGAGCAACGCTCTCCTCTTATCAACGCGGGCATTGTCGGCATCGTGCTGGTGGTGGCGATCTGCTTGACCACCGTGCAGCTGGACCGGTTGCCGTTCATGCGGTCCGGGGCCGAATTCAATGCCTACTTCGCGGATGCGGGTGGTCTGCTGCCCGGAGATCCGGTACAGGTCGCCGGCGTGCGTTCGGGCAAGGTCGAACAGGTGAAGTTGGACGGCGCCAAAGTGCGAGTGCGCTTCTCCCTGAACGAGTCGATCGTGCTGGGCGGCAAGACAACCGCCGCTATCAAGACCAACACCATGCTCGGTCGCAAGTCGCTCGAGGTGACCCCGACCGGTGACGGCACGATCCGTGCCGGTGGGTCGATCCCGCTCGAGCGCACCATCTCTCCGTACTCGCTCAATGACGCCCTCAGCGATCTGGCCAGCACGGTGCAGGGACTCGACACCGACCAGCTCAACAAGAGCCTCGACACCCTGTCCGAGGCGTTCGCCGATACCCCGGGCCCGCTGCGGTCGGCGCTCGACGGGCTCACCGGTCTGTCGCGCAGCCTGAACGCACGCGATAAATCGCTCACCGAATTGCTTTCGCACGCACAGAGTGTCACGAAGGTGCTCGGCGATCGTGCGGGGCAGATCAACGCCCTGCTGTTGGACGGCAACAGTCTGCTCGGTGAGCTCGATGCCCGTCGCACGGCGCTGAGCCAGCTGATCGTCTACGTCAACGGGTTGGCCAAGCAGCTTTCCGGCTTCGTCAATGACAATGAGGCGCAGCTGAAACCGACATTGGACAAACTGAACTCGGTGCTCCAGTTGCTGCAGAACAACAAGGACAACATCGGCAAGGCGCTCGATGAGCTCGGGCCGTTCGAGGCAGCGCTCGGTGAGCAGGTCGGCAGTGGTCCGTACTTCCAGGCCTACGTGTCGAACGCGACGAGTAAGGGTTTGCAACTTCTGGTCGACGCGATGGTGTGGCCGAATCACCTCCCCGACTCGCTGCAGAACATGTTCCTCAACCCGGCACCGCCGTCAATCGGACCCGCTATCCAGGAGCCGCCGCGATGAACGCGATTCGCAGAGTGCCCAGGCTGGCACGGATCATCGCCGCAGTGGCGGTGGTCGCACTCGCCGGTTGGCTGGTCTACGGATTGGTCGCCGATATCGGTAAGAAGCACATCACCGCGTACTTCCCGTCGACAACGGGTCTCTACGCCGGTGACGACGTGCGGGTGCTCGGAGTGAAGATCGGCCGGATCGATTCGATCGAACCAGGCAAGGACCGGGCCACGGTGAAACTGACCGTCGATCGGGGTATCGATCTGCCTTCCGACGCCAAGGCCGTCATCATTTCGCCGTCGCTCGTGTCGGCACGGTTCATCCAGCTCGCGCCCGCGTACACGGGCGGGCCCAAAATGGGCGACGGTGCATCGATTCCTTTGGAGCGCACCGCGATTCCGGTGGAGTGGGATGACATCAAGGCCGAACTGACCAAGCTCTCGAAGGCGCTCGGTCCGGTCGGCGAGGACAAGCAAGGTTCGTTCGGCCGTGTGATCGACACCGCGGACGCGAATCTCGGAAACGGCAATGCCCAGGCGTTCCGGGACACGCTCAAGGAACTCTCCAGCACGATCGGCACCCTCTCCGACGGTCGCACCGACCTATTCGGCACCATTCGTAACCTGCAGCAGTTCGTCGATGTGCTGTCCAAGTCCAATGATCAGATTGTGCAGTTCGGTGGGCGGTTGGCTTCGGTGGCCTCCGTACTCGCCGGGGTTTCCAACGATCTCGGGAGCGGCCTGGACAACCTCGACAGTGCCGTCACCGATGTGAAGCGCTTCCTGGACTCCCGCGGCGGCGCGCTCACCGAGAGCGTGCAACGACTGGCCGACGCCACCCAAGTTCTGGCCGACAAGCGGCCGGAATTGGAGAAGATCATGCATTCCGGTCCAACCGCGCTGGTGAATTTCTACCAGCTGTACAAGCCCGCGCAGGGCACCCTCACCGGTGCGGTCGTCGCGCCGAACTTCGCTAACCCGTTCGCTTTCCTGTGCGGTGCGGTCGAAGCCGAGGGGGACAACCAGTCCGACCACAGCGCGGACCTGTGCAAGCAGTACCTGGCACCGGTCATTCAATCGCTGATGATGAATTACCCGCCGCTGCTGGTGAACCCGGCGACTCAGCAGAACGCCTTCCCCAACCAGTTGACCTACAGCACTCCGGATCTGGCCAACCAGATGCCCGGTGGTGGTCCCGAGCAGATCGCCGCGCCCAAGTCCCTCACCGACCTGGCCATCCCCGGAGGTGGACGATGATGAGCCGCAGACGCATTCGTCTCGCCGGTGTCGCCGTCGGGCTGGTCGCGCTGCTCGGCGCGAGTGGCTGCGAATGGGACGGACTGAACTCGGTGCCCATGCCCAATTCGATCGGTACTGGGGCCGGCTCCTGGCAAGTGCGCATCCAGATGCCGAATGTGACCATGCTGACCCGTAATTCGCCTGTCAAGGTGAATGACGTATCCGTCGGTACGGTCACCAATATCCAGGTCGAGGGCTGGCATGCGCTGGTGACCGTCGGTCTCGAAAAGGGACTGGAACTGCCTGCCAACGCCGTCGCCAGAATCGGGCAGACGAGTCTGCTCGGCAGTAATCATTTGGAACTGTCAGTACCGAAAGATCAACCGGCACAGGGAACGCTGAAGGACGGGGACGTCATTCCGCTGGAGCGGGCCGGTGCGTACCCGACTACCGAACAGACGCTGTCCTCGCTGTCCGTAGTGCTCAACGGCGGCGGTATGTCTCAGGTGGAGACCATCACCCGGGAACTCGACGCCACCTTCAACGGCCGCACTGACGCCATCCGAGATCTGTTGCCGCAGCTGAACCAATTGACCACCACCCTGGATCAGCAAACCGGCGACATCATCGCCGCGATGGGCGGGCTGGACCGCCTCGGCGGAACGCTCGTCCGGCAGAAGGACGACCTCACCAACGCCATCACCAATATCCATCCCGCGCTTACGGTGCTGGCCGATCGGCGCGAGAACATCACCAAAGCCATTACCTCCCTCGGTGGTTTGAGCGATATCGTGCAACGCATCATCGATCAGGGCGGCGATAATCTGAAGGCCGATCTGGCCAATCTGCAGCCCGTACTCAAGACCCTGGCCGATACCGGCGGCAAGCTCGCCGACTCGCTGCAATGGCTGCTGACCTTCCCCTTCCCGATCAAGAACATCGACCGGGTTATCAAGGGCGACTACATGAATCTGCTCATGACGGTGGATATCACCGGGGCCCGGCTGGATTCGAACTTCCTCACGGGAACACCGCTGGGCGGCAGCCTCGGCGGCACCCAGGCCACCCTGGGCACCGGGGTGCCGCCGACCGCTGTCGGCAAGGGCGATCCAATGATGGATCCGATCAATCCGCCGACCGCGCCGGTACCGAGTATCGCTGGGCTGCCGCCGATTCCGGGCCTGCCCGCCATCCCGGGACTCACCGTGCCCAATACGCAGCAGGGGGGTGCGGACAAGTGAAACTCACCAGGTTCGTCAAGGCGCAGTTGGCCATCTTCTCGGTCCTGACGGTGATCGGCCTGACGGTCATGGGCGGCAACTACGTGAAGATCCCGGCCATGTTCGGTATCGGAAGGTATGACGTCACAGTCAAATTGGCGGCCACGGGCGGCCTCTACCAGACTGCCAATGTGGCCTATCGAGGCACCAATGTCGGCAAGGTCGAAGAGGTCACGCTGACCCCGGACGGTGTCGACGCCAAACTCTCCATCAACAGTGATTTCAAGATCCCGGCGGATGTCGACGCCTACGTCAAAAGTGTCTCCGCCATCGGCGAGCAGTACGTCGATCTGGTCCCGGTCCAGGATCCCAAAGGCGGGAATCTGCACGACGGTTCGGTGATCCCGGTGGAGCGAAGCAAGCTGCCGCAGGATGTCGGCGATATGCTCAACCAGGCCGACCGGCTGCTCTCCAGCGTGGCCGACACCAAACTGGCCGAGGTCATCAACGCGGCCTTCGTAGCCTTCAACGGCGCGGGACCGGATCTGCAGCGGTTCATCGACTCCGCGTCACTGCTGGTGCAGGAGGCCAAGGCCAATACCGACCAGACCAAGGACCTGCTGGACAAGATCGGCCCGTTGCTGGACACCCAGAACCAGTCCGCGGACTCCATCCGCAGCTGGACCCAGGATCTGGCCACGCTGACCGACCAACTGCGCCAACATGATCCGGCGCTGCGGAATCTGTTGCAGCACACGCCCTCCGCCGTGCAGAAGGTGAACCAGACCTTCCAGGACCTGAAGCCGACGCTGCCGATCCTGCTCGCCAACATGGTCAGCGTGGGACAGGTCGGCGTCACGTATCACGCTGGGCTGGAACAGATTCTGGTCGTCTACCCGCCGCTGCTCTCGGCGCTGCTCACCGCCATTCGCGGGCCGTCCGATTACGGCGCCATGGTGGACTTCATGCTCGGGCTCAATGATCCGCCCGGCTGCACCACCGGCTTCCTGCCCGCGGACCAGCGCCGCTCGCCGGCCGATCTCTCGCCGATCGAAACCCCGGACGATATGTACTGCAAGGTGGCGCAGAACGCCAAGGAAGCCGTGCGCGGTATCCGCAACACCCCCTGCGCGGAAGTGCCGGGCAAGCGGGCTCCCAGCCCGGAGCTGTGCCGCGATCCGAACGGGTACTACCCCCTGGGTGATAACCCGCCGTTCGGTGCGCCGAACGCCATCGACAACACCGGCAAGCCCACCAGCAATCTGATGGGCAACCAACCGGCGGCCGTCATAGGTCATTACGATCCGAGCAGTGGCACGTTCCTCGGACCTGACGGTCGCACCTATCGGCGAGGGGATATCGACGCCAACGGGTCCAGTACAGTGCCGTCAACCTGGCAGGAAATGCTCGAGGAGCAACAACGATGAGCGATACCACAGCAAACGGCGGCCGCCCCAGGCGGCGGGCTCTGCGACAGGCGGGTCCGCCCGTCGAGGACGAGCACTCGGGCATCGAGGTGCGCACGTCCGCACCGGCGGCTGCCGCGAGCGTGGTATCAACTCCGATCGAGGCCGATGAGCCGGCCGCCGTCGCGGAGCCCGCGGCGGCGCCGGTCGAAGTGCCGCGGGTCGAGGATGCCGTGGTCGTCGCACTGACCAAGTCGGACGCGACCGCAGCGGCGGAATCGATCGCCGAGACCGAGACCGTGGGGCCCGCAGCCGCCGCGGCATCGGAATCGGATGTCGAGGACGAGGCCGAGCCCAAGTCCCGCAAGCGTTTCGGATCGCTCGACCGGCTGGGCTGGGCGGCCGCGGTGGTCGCATTGGTGTCCACCCTGGCGCTGATCGGCTCGGGCGGTGTGTTCTTCTACCACCAGCATCGGGCCGACGCGCTGCAGGAGCGGCGAGCGGAATACGTTCAGGTCGCCAAGCAGGCCGTCATCAATCTGTCCACGATGAAGGACGGTTCGGTCGACGCCGATATCGACCGCATTCTCTCGGTGGCCTCCGGTGAGCTGAAGGCCGAGTACGCCCAGAACAAGGACCTGTACAAGAAGGTCTTCGAGCAGATCAAGGTGCAGTCCACCGGAACGGTGCTCGCGACCGCGATCGAGAGCGATAACGCCGACTCGGCGACCGTCCTGGTGCTGGCCCAGCAGACCGTGTCGAACGCGGGCACCGATCAGCCGCAGCAGAAGGACTACCGCTTCCGGGTCACCCTCAAGCGGGACGGCGACACCGTGACCGCCTCCGGACTGGAGTTCGTGGCATGAAGAAGATCGACAAGCGTTCCATCCTGTTCGCCGCCGCGGGCGTGCTCTTCGTCGCGGCCGTTGTCGTGACCTCGTTGACCGGATATCGGTTCTGGTCGGACCGGCAGGGCGAGCAGGCGCGCGCCCAGTCGGTGGCCGCGGCGCAGCACACCGTGGAGTCGTTGTTCTCGTACGACTACAACACCGTCGACAAGGAACTGCCCAAGGCCGCGGACAATCTGAGCGGCGATTTCCGGAACACCTATCTGGCGCTGATCTCGAAATCGGTGATCCCGGCCGCCAAGGAGAAGCGGATCACCGTACAGGCCACCTCGCAGGCGGCCGGCGTGATCGACGCCTCCCGTGATCACGCCACCGTGCTGGTCTACGCGAACCAGCTGACCACCAGTGCGGACCTGCCCAAGGGCACGCTCACCAGCTCGCGCGTGCGGGTCGAGCTCGTCAAGCACGACGGCCACTGGCTCGCAACAGCCGTTACACCCGTCTGACGCTGCCGCACAGCGTGTTTCGGCTGAGCGGTACAAAAGAACAGCCATTATCCGGCAGCAACGACTGTGGCCCGGTCCTTCATGAGAAGGACCGGGCCACAGGGCATTCGGGGCAATCAGCCCCGGCGTACGCCCGGGTCCACGTCGAATGACGCGCCGGGCGGCTGTGACCGGTCGTAGCCACGCTGGGATTGCGCAGTGTATCGCTATCCTTCAGCTGAAGTTGTTGTGCCGCAGTGGACTTCGACCAGCATGAGAAACGAGAACGTGTTACAGTTCTCCTCAGGTGGAAGGGAGACCACATGGATTGCGACGTTACTGTCGCCGGGGCGGGGCTTGCGGGTTCCGTAATTTCAAATCAACTGTTGCGGGTGGTTGTTCGACACACACCGCGCGGGGCGACCGCGCAGGCTGAGTAGCCGTTCATGCGAGTGTCTCGATCGTAGAGTGCCCGCAGCACGTTCCATATTTGCGACCCGGACCTGAGTTCGACTGGACTGAGCTCCGCGGCAACAACATTCGCCCTGGTTCGGCGCTATCCGACGCCATGGCGGCAATGAGTCGGTTCGATTGCCGAGTCGACGACTCGATGTAGCGACGCACCGGCACTCACCATTGTGGAGCGGGTCGGCGCGGGGTGATCCTGTGCATGGGTCAATCTGTGGTGGTTCGATGTCCTGCGTATCGGTTAGAACCTCACGGTAGTTGCTTCGGGCAGCGAAATTCGATTGGCTCAGTGCCATGGTCTTTCGCGGTTGGGTCGGTCCCATCGACGGGGAGTTGTCGGGACCTGAACCCACGTATCCGAATAATTCGAAAGGTAAATTGTGTCCAATCCGTTCGATAACGAAGATGGCATCTTCAAGGTCCTCCGTAATGATCTCGGCGAGTACTCGCTGTGGCCCGATTTTTCGGCAGTCCCGGAAGGCTGGACCGTTCAGGCCGAAGGCCTGTCCAGGGTGGATGGAATTGCGTACGTGGATCAACATTGGGTTGGTCCATAAAAGCGATGCATTCATCGGCAGCATCGCCTTGAATCGCTGCTGTCGAGCTGACGCCTCCGCTGGGGAGGATCTATATGAGCCGAGGTGTGTTCGGCGACGGTTGAGGAAAACCGCAGGTTATTCGTCGAGTAGCCAGTCATGAAGAATTAGGACTTGCTGGGCGCTGCTGGCTTGCCGCCTATTGTGCTGTCCCGCGTAGATTATGGGTCTAACATGTCAATTCAATCTCAGCTTTTTCCCTTGACCGGATCCCAGCTGGATGTATGGCTGGGGCAACAAATAGTCGGAGGCGAGGGGTCTGGATGGATTATCGGGCAGCTCGTAATTGTCGATGGCGAATTCAGCCCGCAGGTGATGGATCGTGCACTTCGGCAGGTGGTGCTCGAGTCGGATCCGCTGCGTGTATCCATCTTCGAATCGGATGGTGTCGTCTGTCAGCAGGTGGGCGATGTGGACGAGGATCTGGGTTGGCCGCTGGTAGATCTTCGGTTCAGCGACAATCCGCAGGCCGAGGCGCTCGAACTGGCTCATGCGGAGTTGAACAAGCCGATGCCGCTGGCTGGGCCGCTGTATCGGTTCGCCTACTTCAGAACGCGGGACGATCAAACATACGTTCTCTTTTCTTCGCACCATCTTGTTCTGGACGGGTTCGGTGCCACGATATTCACATATCGAGTATTCGAACTCTATGAACGATTCCTCGCGGGGCTCGAGCCGACGCCGAGTTCTTTCCTGGGTCTCGCTGATTTGATTCGTCTGGAAGAAGAGTACGAGAAATCGGAGGAGTACGTCCGGGATCGCGAGTTCTGGCTGAATGAACTCGCACTGCTGGAATCCGACCATGCATCCACTCCTCGACCGATTCGGACACCCGCCGATCCCGTCGATTCGCAGCCGATGAAGTTGGCGGAATCGATTGTTCAGGACATCAAACGCATTGCCGAGATATGCGGTGTGCGATGGACCACGATTCTGGTTGCTTCGTCGGCTTTGTGTTCTTCTCGCGACCTGGGTAGGCGCGACATTATTCTGGGTATACCTGTCGGCAGGAGGACCCTTCCGGAATTGAAGGCCATTCCGGGAATGTGCTCGGGTGTCGCACCTTTGCGGATCACCGTGGACAGCGATCTCGGTTTCGCGGAATTCGTCAAGGGTGTGAGCGATCGAATTCGGGAGTGTGCCCGCCATCAGCGATTCCCGGTTCGTACCCTGGGGTCCGCAAAGCTGGACATGATTGTCAACGTCATGCCGAGTTTCCCGCCATTGACTGGCGCGCGGGGGCAATGGACATTCGACTATCTGAATATCGGAGATCTAGATTCCTTCAGTCTTGCGATTATCGACGGCACCGGCGATATAACACTTCGGCAGACCAGCGCATTCGAGTATTGCCACAACCGCGACTTCGCTGATTTCGTGGCCAGGTTGCGGCGGGTGTTGGTCGCGGTCATCGCTGACCCGGAGCGGCTGGTGTCCTCGATCGAGGTGTTCGATGAGCGGGAACTGACTCAGCTGGCGAGCTACTCCAATCGTGCCGCGCTGGCCGAAGACACTGTGGCAGTGTCGATTCCGGCACTATTCGCCGCGCAGGTGACGCGCACGCCCGATGCGGTGGCAATGGTGTTCGAAGGACGGTCGTGGACCTATCGCGAACTCGATGACGCCTCTTCATACTTCGCGCGCGTGTTGATCGAGCGGGGTATCGGTGCCGGCGACATTGTTGCCCTGCTGCTACCGCGATCGGCCGAGGCGGTCATATCGATCGTGGCGGTTTTGCAGACCGGGGCGGCGTACCTGCCGATCGATGTGCGTCATCCCCATGAGCGGCTCGGTTTCATGCTCGCCGACGCGTCCCCGCGGGCGGTGATCACGACCGATGAGTACGCGTCCCGGGTGACCGGACATTGCCTCGCCGTGATCGACGTCGCCGACCATGTACCGGCCGATCGATCCGATACCCCTGTCGGCCGATCCGACACGGCTCTGGTGGTTCCGCCGGCCTCGGCGTTGGCATACGTCATCTACACATCCGGCACGACCGGTACTCCCAAGGGTGTCGCTGTCACGCATGAGAACGTGACTCAGTTGTTCGTGGCGGTGCGCGGTTCGGGGTTTGTCCCGGCGGCACCGCAGGTGTGGTCACAGTTCCATTCCTACGCGTTCGACGTCTCGGTGTGGGAGATGTGGGGCGCGCTGCTGCATGGCGGTCGGCTGGTGGTGGTTCCGGAATCGGTGGTGCGATCGCCGACGGATCTACACGCGCTCTTGGTCGATGAGCAGGTCACGGTATTGAGTCAGACGCCGTCGGCGTTCCATGCCCTGCAGGCGGTCGAGGAGATGCAATCGGACCGGCGACTGTTGCGGCTCGACACGGTTGTCTTTGCCGGTGAGGCGCTGGAACCCTACCGGCTGTCTTCATGGTGGAGCCGGTATTCGGACGCACCGCGGTTGATCAATATGTACGGCACGACCGAGACGACGGTGCACGCCTCGTTCCGCGAGCTCGATGAGGCGGATGCGAACGGCGGTGCCAGCCCGATCGGCGTTCCGCTGAGCAATCTCGCGTTCTTCGTCTTGGATGCGGGTTTGTCCGAGGTTCCGGTCGGGGTGGTGGGCGAGTTGTATATCGCTGGAAGGGGTTTGGCGCGCGGTTATCTGCGTCGTCCGGGGCTGACCGCCTCGCGGTTTGTGGCGTGCCCGTTCGGGTTGTCGGGTTCTCGGATGTATCGCACGGGTGATTTGGTGCGGTGGAATGCCGAGGGCGAGTTGGAGTATGTGGGTCGTAGTGATGATCAGGTGAAGATTCGGGGTTTCCGGATCGAGCTCGGTGAGGTCGGTGCGGCGTTGTCCGCGGTATCCGGGGTCGAGCAGGCCGTGGTGGTCGTGCGCGAGGATCAGCCGGGCAGTAGACAGCTTGTGGGGTATGTAACCGGTGTAGTTGACCCCGCGGTGGTGCGGGAATCGGTGCGTACGCGGTTGCCGGAGTACATGGTCCCCGCCGCGGTGGTGGTCCTGGACTGCTTGCCGTTGACGGTGAATGGCAAGTTGGACAAGCGGTCTCTGCCCGCACCTGACTACGCGGGTGTGGGGTATCGGGCGCCGTCGACGCCGGTTGAGGAGGTACTGGCGGCGGTATACGGCCAGGTGTTGGGTTTGGAGCGGGTGGGTGTTGATGATTCGTTCTTCAATATCGGTGGCGACAGTATCTCTTCGATTCAGGTGGTGGCGCGTGCCCGTGCTGCCGGGGTGTTGGTGAAGCCGCGGGAGATTCTGGTCCACAAGACCGTTGCCGCGGTGGCGCGGGTCGCGATTCGGCACACCGGACCGGTGGGTGAGATCGACGATGGAGTGGGTGGGGTGTTGTCGACGCCGATTGTGTCGTGGTTGGAGGGTGTTGGGGGTCCGGTTGGTGAGTTCAATCAGGCGTTGATGTTCACCGGTCCTGAGGGTGTGGGGTTCCGGGATGTGCTTGCGATTGTGCAGGCGTTGTTGGATGCGCATCCGATGTTGCGGTTGCGGGTCGATGGGCATGGCGAGTTTGAGCGTGCTTGGTCGCTGTCTGTCGGGTTGCCGGGTTCGGTGCGTGCGCAGGATTGTGTGACAACGGTTTCCGAGTTCACGGTCGAGGATCTGATCGCCGCGCGCGGGATGTTGGATATCGCCGGTGGTTCTGTGTTGCGGGCGGTGTGGGAGCCGGTCGAGCGCAGACTGGGGTTGATCATTCATCACCTGGCTGTGGATGTGGTGTCGTGGCGGATTATCGGTGACGACCTCAATCTGGCCTGGGAGGCGCTGCGTTCCGGGCGGAAAGTGCGTCTGCCCTCGGCGGGTACGTCGTTCCGGACATGGTCGATGCGGCTGCACGACTCGGCCTTCTCGGATGAGGTATCGGCTCAGTTGTCCGCGTGGAGCGAAATCGCCTCGGCCCCTGCGATTTTGCCGCCGGTTGAGTCGGGTGTCGATGTGGTGCGCACCGCCGAGCACCACGTGGCTACGCTCGAGGCCGACACGACGGCGACGCTGCTGGGTGACACGTCGGCTCGCCTGGGTATGCGTGTGAACGAGATCTTGCTGACCGCTTTGGCTTTGGCGCTCGCCGAACACACCGGATGTGAGTCCGCGGTGGGTATCGATGTGGAGTCGCACGGCCGGGAGGAGCGATTCGGAGGTGATGCGGATCTGTCGCGGACGGTGGGCTGGTTCACGGCGAAATATCCTGTGTCGCTGTGTGTTCCGAAGTGCGGCTGGAATGAGGTCACGGGATCGGGTGCAGCGCTGGGTGCTGTCATCAAGGATATGAAGCAACAACTGCGCGTTACACCCGACGGCGTGACGTACGGCTTGCTCCGTTATGTGCGAAACGAACCGCTGCTGAATGTCGACGACCCGCAGGTCGGGTTCAACTATCTCGGTCGCACGGGTGACGGCGCGCATTCGGCGGAAATCGCCACCCCATGGCACATGACGCGGTTGCCTTCGGAGTTGTCGGCGGCCCCGGAGATGGCGTTGCTGCACACCATCGAGATCAACGCCGCGATGGTGGATACCGGAGCAGGCCCCCAGTTGCATGCCGCGATGACCTACGCGGCGTCGAAGCTGGATCGTAGCGAGATCGAGTCCATCACCCGACTGTGGCTCGAGGCGATCGGGGGGATTTGCCGATACGCGCGGACAGGGGGAAGCGCGCTGGTTCCCGCTGATCTGCTGGTGCGGGAGCTCGATCAATCGCAGATCGATGAGCTCGAGTCGGTGTTCGATATCGCCGATATCCTGCCGTTGGCTCCGCTTCAGGAAGGGTTGCTCTTCCATGTCGCGTACGAGGACAGCGCGGATCTGTATGTCACCCAGTTGGATTTGATTCTCGCGGGTGAGCTGGATGTGGACCGCTTTCGTGCCGCGGTGCGGTCCGTGGTTCATCGGCATCCGCACTTGAGTGCGCGGTTCGTCTACCGGCAGTTCGCGCGGCCGGTCCAGGTTGTGTCGCGAGTTCCCGAGGTGCCGTGGCGGTTTGCGGACATGGTCGGTGTGCCGGAGTCGGAGCGGGAGCCGCGGTTACGGGAACTGGCGGGGGAGGATCGGGCCGCCTGCGGTGATCTGGATCGGGAGCCCCCATTCCGGGCCTCCCTGGTACGAGTGGCACCCGGCCGACATCGCTTCGTCGTCACGATGCATCACATTGTTGTCGATGGATGGTCTCTGCCGATTCTCTTGGCGGAGATACTGCTTGCGTATCGCGGGGCAAGCATGGCCGCCCCGGTGCCGTATCGGAACTATCTGGCATTGCTTTCCGATCAGGACACGGACGCTTCGAAGATGGTGTGGCGGAACAAGTTCGCGGGTTTCGAGACACCCACGGTCATCGATCCACTCGGGGCCGACGCCGTGGCCGAGCGCGTGTCGTCCGAGCGGTTGTCGCGAAGTTTCTCGGTGCCGGAGTCGACGACGCGTGCGTTGGATGCTGTGGTGCGGCAGTTGGATTCGACGATGAG